>NZ_JBIAIE010000038.1:0-58820 GCF_042871185.1 Streptomyces sp. NPDC006012 | reverse complement strand
CGTCTGGAACATCGACTCCTTCGACCAGTGGGGTGTCGAACTCGGCAAGGTCCTCGCCAAACGCGTCGAACCCGCACTCACCGAAGGCACCGAGGTACCCGGTCTCGACCCGTCCACCACCGCGCTCGTCGCCGCCTACCGCATGCTCAAGAACGATCAGAAAGAAGTGTGAACTGTCATGCAGATCGGACTCATCGGTCTTGGGAAAATGGGCGGCAACATGCGCGAGCGCATCCGCCGCGCGGGCCACACCGTCATCGGCTACGACCGCGACCCGGCCCTCTCCGACGTGAAGACCCTCGCGGAGATGGTCGAGGGCCTCGACGCCCCCCGCACGGTGTGGGTGATGGTCCCGGCCGGGCACGCCACCCAGTCGGTCATCGACGAACTGGGCGACCTGCTGTCGCCCGGGGACACGGTGGTCGACGGCGGCAACTCCCGCTGGACCGACGACGAGAAGCACGCCGCCCAGCTCGCCATCAAGGGCATCGGCTTCGTCGACGCGGGCGTCTCCGGCGGCGTCTGGGGCCTGCAGAACGGGTACGCCCTGATGGTCGGCGGCAACAAGGAGCACGTCGAGCCGCTGCAGCCGATCTTCGACGCGCTCAAGCCCGAGGGCCCGTACGGCTACGTCCACGCGGGCCGGGTCGGCGCCGGGCACTTCTCCAAAATGGTCCACAACGGCATCGAGTACGCGATGATGCAGGCCTATGCCGAGGGCTGGGAGCTGCTGGAGAAGGTCAACTCGGTCGACAACGTGCGCGAGGTGTTCCGCTCCTGGCAGGACGGCACCGTCATCCGTTCCTGGCTGCTCGACCTCGCGGTCAACGCGCTGGAGGACGACGAGCACCTGGAGAAGCTGAAGGGCTTCGCGCAGGACTCCGGCGAGGGCCGCTGGACCGTCGAGGCCGCCATCGACAACGCGGTCCCGCTGCCGGCGATCACCGCCGCCCTCTTCGCGCGCTTCGCGTCGCGCCAGGACGACTCGCCGCAGATGAAGATGGTCGCGGCGCTGCGCAACCAGTTCGGCGGCCACGCCGTCGAGTCGGCGAAGGACTGATCGGCCGTGGGGGACCTCATCCTGGTCCGCCACGGTGAGACGGAGTGGAGTCTGACGGGACAGCACACCGGCTGGACCGACCTGCCGCTGACGCGGCACGGCGAGGAACAGGCCAAGTCCCTCGCTCCGCTCCTCTCGGGCCGGACCTACGCGCTCACCCTCACCAGTCCGTCCGACCGCGCGGTCCGCACCGCCGGACTCGCGAGCCTGACCGGGACGGTGCCCGATCCGGAGCTGCACGAGTGGGACTACGGCGGCTACGAGGGCATCACCACCGACGAGATCCACCGCACGCGCCCTGACTGGGACCTGTGGACGGACGGCGTGCCGCCCGGCCCGGACGGGCATCCCGGCGAGTCGCCCGAGCAGGTGGGACAGCGGGCCGACCGGGTGCTCTCCCGCATCGAGGCCGCCCTCGCCCAGGACACCGGCGATGTGGTGCTCGTCGCCCACGCCCACTTCCTGCGGGTGCTCACCGCCCGCCGGCTGGGCCTGCCGCCCGCCGAGGGCCGCCTCTTCCAGTTGGCCACCGGCGCGGTGAGCCGGCTGTCCCTGGAGCACGGGCGGCCCGTGATCGCGGAGTGGAACAGGACCGCCTGACCGTCCCGGCCCGGGTCACACACCGTGACCCGGGCCGCAGCGGAACGGCAGGGACGACGTGCGGGCGGGTGCCGGATGCCGGGTGTGTCCGGGCGACGGCAGACGAAAACGCGCCGGGCCGGCCGGGGCTCAGGGGCAGCGCGGAGACCGACCGGACGGCGGGACCGAGCAGGACCGCGACGGGGCCGCGCACGGCAGGCCGCACCGCCGTTCGGGTTCCGCCGGATCAGTCCGTCGTCCGCCGCGTGGTGAGGTAGGCGATCACCATGTCGCCGAGCAGGGCACGGTGGCGCTCGCGCTGGGCGGGGTCGGCCGGGTCCGGGCCGGACAGCGCTCCGTATCCGCGCCGGCCCGCGACCCGGAGGAAGCAGAACGCACTGATCATCGCGTACACGTCGACGGCATCGGCGTCGGCCCGGAACACACCCCGTGCCCGGCCCGCCGCCAGGATCCGGCGGATCGCTTCGAGGGCCGGCGGGTCGGTGGCCACCGGCCGGGCGGAGGCGGCGCTGCGACCGGCCCCGTGGCCGGGGTCGATGCTGACCAGACGGATGAGGTCCGGGTGCTGTTCGTGGTGGTCGAAGGTCAGCTCGGCCAGCCGTCTGATGGCCGCGGCCGGATCGAGGTGCTCGACGTCGATCCGCTGCTCGGCCGCGCGGATCATCCCGTACGCCCGCTCCAGTACGACCGTGAACAGCTGCTCCTTGCCACCGAAGAAGTAGTAGATCATCCGCTTCGTGGTGCGGATACGGGCGGCGATCTCGTCGATCCGGGCACCGGCGTAGCCAGCCCGGGCGAACTCCTGTGTCGCCGCGTCCAGGATCTCGTCCCGGGTGCGCGCGGCGTCGCGGCCTCCCCCGCTCCGTCCTGCCGGTACGCCGCCGCTCGTCATCAGGACCTCCGGACGGTAGGGCCAGTACCGCACATTCTAGAAGCCGGTCCCGCCCGGCACCGGGCGTCGTCACGACCGGTCCGACCAGGATCTGAGGGCCGGTCCCGGCGACACCACCCCGCCAGGTCATCTCGGACAGGGAGACACAGTCACACCGGGCCCGGAGGCCAGCGGCCCTCTTGCAGGACCGCAAAGAAGATGACGGGGGCGACCGGGCGCGCAGACGGGTGCTGGTCTCAGGAGGGGGGCCGCACGGCCGCGTCGAGAAAGGGGCCCAGTTCCCGGGCCACGGTCGTCAGGGGCGCCACGTCGCGTTCGGCCCTGGCCAGCAGGATCGCCCCCTCCAACGCACTGATCATCACGCCGGCCAGGGCGGCGGCCCGTTCGGCGGGCACCCCCAGGCCGGCCAGGGCCGCGCCGAGCGGGGTCCGCCAGGCCGCGAACGCGGCGGCGGCCGCGGCACGGGTGGACGTGCCCGCAGCCGCGCAGTCCACGGTGGCCGCGGCGACCGGACAGCCCCGGTCGAAGCCGCTGGTGCCGTACTCGTCGGTCCACTGCCGCACCATCGCGGCGAACAGACCGCTCGGCGTCGGCCGGTCCTGCTCGGCCAGGAAGCGCGCGATCCGGTTGCCCGCGTACCGTCCTGCCCAGTCCACGGCCTCGTTGACGAGCTGTTCCTTGCCGCCCGGGAAATAGTGCTGGAGCGATCCGCGCGGCGCCTGGGCGTGGGCGGCCACCTCGCGCATGCCCGTCGCGGTGACTCCGTCGCGCCGGATGAGCTGGGCCGCGCTGAAGACCATCCGCTCCCGCGGTCCCCTCCGGGAACCCGCCATCGTCGACCTCCCGGCGTGCCGTGCCTCGCTGGCCGCCAGCCTATGACCGTCGTCATAGCATTCGCTACTATGACCGCTGTCATAGTCGGTTCGGGGGCGGAGGGCGGTCCGCAGGTGCACGTCGGATTCATCGGACTCGGAGTGATGGGGCAGCCCATGGCACTGCGCCTGGCGGTGGCGGGCACCCCGCTCGTGGTCTGGAACCGCAGCACCGGCCGCACCGAGCCGCTGCGCGCGGCCGGCGCCGAGGTGGCCCCGGATCCCGAGGGCGTGTTCGCACGGTCGGACGTGGTGATCCTGATGCTCGCCGACGACACAGCGATCGACGCGGTGCTCGACCGCGGCGGCCCGCGGTTCGCGGCCCGCGTCGCCGGGCGTGTCGTCGTACACATGGGCACGACCTCGCCCGAGTACTCACGGGCGCTGGAGGCCGACGTCCGCGCCGCGGGCGGCCGTTATGCCGAGGCGCCGGTCTCCGGCTCCCGGGTGCCGGCCGAGCAGGGCCGGCTGGTGGCCATGCTGGCCGGCGAGGAGGCGGCCGTGGCTCAGGTACGGCCGCTGCTGGCGCCGATGTGCCAGGAGGTGTTCGTGTGCGGTCCGGCACCGCACGCCCTGCTGATGAAGCTCTCGGTGAACCTCTTCCTCATCACTCTGGTGACCGGGCTGACCGAGGCGTTCCACTTCGCCGAACGGCAGGGCCTGGACCGGCGGCTGTTCCTGGACGTGCTGGACGCGGGCCCGATGGCCAGCGGGGTCTTCCGGATGAAGGCACCCAAGCTGGAGGACCGGGACTTCGCGGTACAGGCGGCGGCCCTGGACGTACTCAAGAACAACCGCCTGATCGCGGCGGCGGCCCGCACGGCGGGGCTGGCCTCGCCGCTGCTCGACGTCTGCCACGGCCTGTTCGAGGAGACAGTGGCCCACGGGTACGGCGGCGAGGACATGGTCGCCGTGCTACGGGCGATCGAGGCGCGCACCGAGAGAGCCGCCGCCGAAGCGCCGACCGCGCGCCGCTGAGGGACGCAGGCACGCGGTGACCCGCGGCGGCCGGGCACGCCACCGCCGGGGCGGACCGGCGGCCCGTCCTGGCAGCGGCGCCCGCGCTCCCCCGTCCGGTGCATCCGGTGCGGCGCTCAGCGTCGCGGAATCCCGTACGCCCGCTCGACCCGCAACCGCAGCACCAGGCGTCGGTCACGGACCATGGCCGCCCGGAAGTCGTCCCAGTCGGGGTGCTCGCCCAGGACGTCGCGGTAGAGGCGGACCAGTTCCTCGACCGTCTCGTCGTGCGGGTCCCGGGCCACCGGGGTGAGGTCCGCCGTGCCCTCGGCGACCGTGTACGCCCACCGGTCGGCGCTGGTGACGTGGTACGACGCCCGCGGGTCGCGGCGCAGATTGCGGGTCTTGGCGCGGTCGTCCGTGATCGACACACGGATGACGCGCTCCTCGGGGTCGTAGGCGTGGCTCACGTTCGACAGCTGGGGGCGGCCGTCGTGCTTGAGCGTGACCAGCACTCCGGCGTGACCGTCGGAGAGCAGTGCCAGCAGTGCGTCCTGTGTCGCGTCCTCAGTCATGCAGGGATCAACCGGGCGGGCGTGCCCGGACATTCCCCTGTGACGGCGCGTCGCGTCGCTCACCCGCGCGCGGAGGGGCGCATCCGCCCCGCTCCCTGCGCCACGATGTGGTCCAGCGTGGTCCGCGGCCGTCCGGGCGGGGTATGCCGGACCGCACCGCGTACCGCCCGACCGGAGGAGAGCGATGCCACAGCTGCGACAGGAAGCCGATCCGGACGAGGCCGGTCTCGACCCGAAAGCGCTGGACCGCCTCGACCAGTACCTCGCCCACCACGTCGACGAGGGCCGGCTGCCCGGTTGCCTGGTGGCCGTGGCCCGCGGCGGGCGCATCGCCCATCTCACGGCGTACGGTCATCGCGACCGGGCCGCCGGGCTGCCGGTCGGGGCGGACACGCTGTGGCGGGTCTACTCGATGACCAAGCCGGTCACCGCCCTCGCCGTGCTGCTCCTGGTGGAGGAGGTCAGGCTCTCCCTGGACGACCCGCTCGACCGCCATCTGCCGGTCTTCGCGAACCCGCGGGTGTATGTGGGCGGCTCCGGCACCGGGGTCACCACCCGCCCGGCGGACGGCCCCCTCCTGATCCGGCACCTGCTGACCCACACGGCGGGCCTGACCTTCGGTTTCTACCACTCGCATCCCGTCGACGCCCTCTACCGCACCGCCGGTCTGGAGTCGTCCGTGCCGCCCGGCGCGGATCTCGCCGGGACGATGGACGTGTACGCCGGACTGCCGCTCCAGTTCGAGCCGGGTACGCAGTGGAACTACTCGGTGGCCTCCAATGTGCTGGGCCGGGTCGTCGAGGTGGTGTCCGGGCAGCCGCTCGACGCGTTCTTCGCCGAGCGGATCTTCGGTCCGCTCGGCATGCCGGACGCCGGGTTCCACATCGTGCCCGGACAGGCCGAACGGCTGGCCGAGTTGTACGGGGAGACCGAGGACGGCGGCATCGAGCCGGTCCCGGGGCTGCCGCTGCACGGCCGTCCCCGTTTCCTGTCCGGCAGCGGGGGCATGGTGGCCACGGCGTACGACTACCACCGGTTCGCCGAACTGCTGCGCCGGGGTGGGGAGTTGGACGGGGTCCGGCTACTGCGGCCGCAGACGGTGGCGCTGATGACGCGCAACCACCTTCCCGGCGGCGCCGACCTGCGTGCCTTCGGCGCCCCCGCCCACCAGGAGCCCGGCAACGCCGGGCTCGGCTTCGGCCTGAGCGTCTCCGTGGTGATCGACCCGGACCGCACTGCGGTCCCGGCCCGGCTCGAGACCTACGGCTGGAGCGGCGCGGCGTCGACGACCTTCTGGGTCGACCCCGGCCGCGGCCTCACCGTGCAGTTCATGACCCAGGTACGACCGCGGACACTGAAGGTGATCCCGGCGGTGAAGCGGCTGGTGCACGATGCGGTCGTGGACTGAGCCGCGCCCGCCGGCCGGATCCGGACCGGTGCGCGACCGTGTCCAGACCCGGGCCGGCGGCGCCGAACGCCCAGGCGGTGACGCCCTTTCAGGGGCCGAAGCCGCCGGCTTGCGGCATCCCCGGGTTCAGTACGTACCCGCCCCGCTCGGGTCAGGCGTACCGGACCCGGTGGCACAGGGCCGCGAGTTCACCCGTGGTGAGCCGCGGCATCACCTCGGGCAGTTCCTCGAACGCGCTCTCTCCGGTGATGAGCGCGTCCAGCGCGGGATCGGCGAGCAGGTCGAGGGCGAGGGCCATCCGGTCGGCGTGGCTGCGGCTCGCGCGGCGGGCCGGGGAGACCGCACCGACCTGACTGGCGCGGACGGTGAGCCGCCGGGAGTGGAACGCCTCGCCGAGCGGCAGGGTGACGCGCCGGTCGCCGTACCAGCTCAGTTCGAGGACCGTGCCCTCGGTGGCGAGCAGGCCGAGACTGCGGACCAGGCCCTGTGCGTCGGCGCTCGCGTGGACGACCAGGTCGCAGTCGCCGAGGGCGTCCTCGGGCGCGGCGAAGTCGACGCCCAGGGCCCGGGCGGTCGCGGCCCGCGCCGGCTCCGAGTCGACGAGTTGGAGCCGTACGCCGGGGAAACGGGCCAGCAGGGCGGCCACCGAGCAGCCGACCATGCCGCCGCCGACCACCGCGATCCGGTCGCCGATGAGAGGCGCGGCGTCCCACAGGGCGTTGACGGCGGTCTCCACGGTACCGGCGAGGACGGCCCGCCCGGCGGGCACCGTGTCCGGCACGGGGGTGACGGCGTTCACCGGAACGACGTAGCGGCTCTGGTGCGGATACAGGCAGAACACCGTGCGTCCGGTCAGGTCGTCCGGGCCCTGCTCCACCACGCCCACGTTGAGGTAGCCGTACTTCACCGGCCCGGGGAACTCGCCGTCCTGGAACGGCGCCCGCAGCACGGCGTGCTGGCTCTTTGGGACCCCGCCGCGGAACACCAGGGTCTCGGTGCCGCGGCTGACTCCCGAGTAGAGCGTGCGCACCAGGACCTCGCCCCGGGCGGGCTCGGGGACGGTGATGTCCCGCAGCTCGCCGTGGCCCGGCGAGCGGAGCCAGAACGCGCGCGCGGACCGGTTCATCGGCATCCTCCTGAACGGCCGGGACGTCGTTCACGTACCGGGATGTGCACAGAGGCCGCGCACAGTACGCGACAGTGATCAACTCTGTCACTTGTCACTCGGCCGGAGGAATGCGCGGTGGCCCGGAACGACACGTACGACGCCCGGCCGGTCCAGCGGGAGACGGCCGTGGGAGCGGGAGGGGTCAGCTCTTCCTGCTGGTCCTGCTGGGTACGGCGTTCGGCATGGGCCCGGCGGGCTGACCGGGCCGGCGTACGCCTTCGCGACCTGGGCGGCGCTGTCCCGGGCGCCGCAACCGGCCTGCGAACGCCGGCAGTGGGCGCGGGCTCCCGCGCCCGCGCCCACCGTCCGGGCCGGGCTCAGGCGGCCCGGCGTGCCCGGCTGCGGTGCCGTCGGACGATGTCCGCGTACCGGTCCCCGGTGCCCTTCATGGTGCGTTCCTGGGTGCGGTAGTCCACGTGGACCAGGCCGAAGCGCTTGGCGTAGCCGTATGCCCACTCGAAGTTGTCGAGCAGCGACCAGGCGAAGTAGCCGGCCAGCGGGGCGCCCTTGCGGGCCGCGGAGGCGCAGGCCGCGAGGTGCTCGATCAGGTACTCCTGGCGCTCGGGGTCGTCGACGGTGCCGTCGGGGCGGACCACGTCCGGGTAGGCGCTGCCGTTCTCGGTGACGTAGATCCGGCGGGCCCCGTACTCGTGGGTGAGGCGCAGCAGCAGCGTCTCAATGCCGCTCGCGTCGATCTCCCAGTCCATGCCGGTGCGCGGGACGCCCAGCCGGCGCACGGAGCGGGCACGGGGCGCGGGACCGGCCGGGTCGTCGGCGACGTACGCCGGGAAGTAGTAGTTGAGGCCCAGCCAGTCCAGCGGGGCCGCGATCGTCTCCAGGTCCCCGGGGTGCTCGGGCAGGTCGACGCCGTACACCTCGCGCATGTCGGCCGGGAAGCCGCGGCCGTGGACCGGGTCCAGCCACCAGCGGTTGACATGGCCGTCCTGCCGGCGGGCGGCCGCCTCGTCCTCGGGGCGTTCGGTGGCGGGGTGCACGGTGGAGAGGTTGTTGACGATGCCGACCTGGGCGTCCGGCGCGGCGGCGCGAATGGCCTGCACAGCCAGGCCATGGCCGAGGAGCAGGTGGTAGGAGGCGCGGACCGCGGCGGTCAGGTCGGTCAGCCCGGGTGCCATCTTGCCCTCCAGGTGGCCGATCCAGGCCGAGCAGGAGGGCTCGTTGAGGGTGGTCCACAGGCGCACGCGGTCGCCGAGCCGGGCGGCCACGGCCGAGGCGTACGCCGCGAAGTGCTCGGCGGTCTCCCGCTCGGCCCAGCCGCCGCGGTCCTGGAGGACCTGCGGGAGGTCCCAGTGGTAGAGGGTGACGGACGGGGTGATGTCCGCCGCCAGCAGGGCGTCGATCAGCTCGTCGTAGAAGGCGAGGCCCTTGGGGTTGACCGGGCCGTCGCCGCCGGGCACCACGCGCGGCCAGGCGATCGACAGCCGGTAGGCGTTGGTGCCGAGCCGGCGCATCAGCTCGATGTCCTCGCGCCAGCGGTGGTAGTGGTCGCAGGCGACGTCGCCGGTGTCACCGTTGTCGATCTTGCCGGGGGTGTGCGAGAAGGTGTCCCAGATCGATGGGCTGCGGCCGTCCTCGGCGACGGCTCCCTCGATCTGGTAGGCCGCGGTGGCCGTGCCCCACAGGAAGTCGTGCGGAAGCGCGGCGAGGTCGATACGGTCGGACACGGAAGACCTTTCAGAAAGGGCGGAGTTGCCGGGTGAGGGGTGTGTCACTTGACGGCTCCCGCCGTGAGTCCGGCGACGAGATAGCGCTGCAGCAACAGGAAGCCGGCCACCACGGGCACGCTGACAACGAGCGAGGCCGCCATGATCTGGTTCCAGTACACGTCGTTGAGCGTCGAGTAGCCCTGGAGCCCGACGGCGAGGGTGCGGGTGGCCTCGTTGGTCATCACCGAGGCGAACAGCACCTCGCCCCAGGCCGTCATGAAGGCGTACACCGCGACCGCGACGATGCCGGGGATCGCGGCCGGCACGACGACCCGCAGCAGCGCGCCGAGCGGTCCGCAGCCGTCCACCAGCGCGGCCTCGTCCAGGTCGCGCGGCACCGAGTCGAAGTACCCGATGAGCATCCAGATGGAGAACGGCAGCGAGAAGGTCAGGTAGGTCAGGATCAGCCCGCCGCGCGAGCCGAACAGGGCGATGCCGGTGGCATTGCCGATGTTGACGTAGATGAGGAACAGCGGCAGCAGGAAGAGGATGCCCGGGAACATCTGGGTCGACAGCACGGTCACCGTGAACACCCGCTTGCCGCGGAAGCTGTAACGGCTGACGGCGTACGCGGCGAACACCGCGATCACCACCGAGCAGACGGTGGCCGAGCCCGCCACGACCAGCGAGTTCACGAAGTACTTCGCGAGCGGCACCGTCGACCAGATGTCGATGTACGGGCGGATCGTCAGGCCGCTGGGCAGCCAGCGGAACTTACCGGTGACGTCGGCCAGCGGCTTCAGCGAGCTGGAGACCATGACGTACACCGGCACCAGGACGAAGCCGGTGAGCAGGGTGAGGAAGATCCGCCGCGACCACAGGAACGAGCGCGGCGGGGCCATCGGCGAGCTGGGGCTAGACATCGGCGGCCCTCCGTCCGCGCGAGGTGAGCAGGAGGTACACGCCCGTCACGACGAGCAGGAACAGCAGCAGCAGGACGGACATCGCGGAGCCGGTGCCGAAGTTCCAGGTGACGAAAGACGCCTGGTAGATGTGGACCGAGATGAGATCCGCGGCCTGCGGCGCCGCCTTGCCGAACAGCACGTACGGCGTGTTGAAGTCGTTGAACGTCCACAGGAACAGCACCAGGACCAGCACCTGGTTGACCGGGCGCAGCGACGGCAGGGTGATGCGGCGGATCTGCTGCCACATCCCGGCGCCGTCCAGCGCGGCGGCCTCGTACAGATCCTTGGGGATGTTCTGCAGTCCGGCCATGACGATGAGGAAGGCGAACGGCCAGCCCTTCCACACCGAGACGGTCAGCAGGGCGTAGAAGCTGTTGTCGCCGATGAGCCAGAAGGACGGCTCGTCGGTGAGGTGCAGTTGGTCGTGCAGGACGTGGTTCACCAGCCCGTTGTCGTGCTGGAACATGAACACCCAGGTGATGACGGCGGCGTACACGGGCAGCGCGTACGGCACCAGGAACAGCGCCCGCAGCAGCCCCCGGCCGCGGAAGGCGTCCTGCATGTAGACCGCGGCGGCGGTGCCGATCAGCCAGCACAGGGCGACCGAGAGCAGGGTGAAGCCGACGGTGACGAAGAAGGAGTGCAGCAGCGCCTTGCCGACGGGGGCGTCGAAGTCCACCGACAGCCGGTAGTTGCCGAGACCGGACCAGGGGGCGGTGCTCCAGTCCCGGATGTAGAACTGGGTCAGCTCCTTGAAGCTCATCACGACGCCGATGACCATCGGCACCAGGTGGACCAGGAGTTCGAGCAGCAGCGCGGGCAGGAGCAGCAGGTACGGCAGTCCGATGCGGCGGATCCGCCCGGGGCGGTGCGGGCGGCGCACCGCCCCGGGAGGGCCCTTGCGCACGGTCCGCCCGTCTGTCTCCGTCGGGACGGTGGCGGCGGTCATCGTGCTCAGGCCGCCGGCATCTGCTGCTGGGCCTTTTCGAGTGCGGCCTTCACCGAGTCGGCGGTGACCGCGCGACCGCCCGCGGCGTACGCGAACAGCTCCTTGACGGCCGTGCCGACCGCCGTCTCGAACTGCGACTCGGACGCGACCTGGGGCAGCGCGGCGGCGCTCTTGGCGAGGGTGTCCTTCAGCACGGAGTTCGACGGGGTGTTGAAGGCGGCGTCGCCCTGCGCGTTCCTGACCGGCGGGATGGAGGAGTACGCCTTGTTGAGGATCGTCTGTTCCTCGTCGCTGGTCATGAACTTCACGAAGTCGGTCGCGCCGTCGATGTTGTGGCTGTTCTTGAAGACGGCGATGTTGATGCCGGCGACCATCGAGTTGATCTGGGTACCGGTGCCGGGGGCGCCGGACTGCACGGGCACGGGGGCTATGCCGTACTTGTCCTCGCTCATGCCCTGGGACTTGAGGTTGGCGGCGGCCGACTGCCACAGCAGCATCGCCTGCTTGCCCTTGGCGAAGTCGCTCACGGACTGGTTCTGCGCGTACTCGGCGTCACCGGTCGGGATGACCTTGTCCTTGGCCATCAGGTCGACGTACTGCTGCACCGCGGCGACGATCTTGTCGTTGGTGAAGTCGGGCTTGCCGTCGGCGGTGAAGAAGTCGGCGCCGTGCTGCTTGGCGAAGACGAAGACGTGGTGGATGTTCTCGGAGACGTTCGCGCCCTCGGCGCCGAGGACCGACTTGCCCTTCGCCTGGATCTTCCTGCCGTCGGCGATCAGCTCGTCCCAGGTGGCCGGCGGCTTGTCGATGCCGGCCTCGGCGAAGATCTCCTTGTTGTAGTAGAGCGCGTACGCCATCGAGTACAGCGGCACCGCGGCCGGGTCCTTGCCGTCCGCTCCGGTGGAGCCGAGCGCCGAGTCGACGAAGCGGTCCTTGCCGCCGATCCTGCCGAAGTTCTTCGTGTCCCAGGGCAGCAGCGCGCCGGTGGCCTGGAGCGAGGCGCTCCAGGTGTTGCCGATGTTGAGGACGTCCGGGCCCTGGCCCGAGGTGGTCGCGGTGAGGATCCGGTTGAGCAGGTCCGACCAGGGCACGACCTCCAGCTTCACCTTGATCCCGGACTGCTTCTCGAACTTGTCGAGTTCGGGCTGGAGGACCTGCTTGTCGATCGCGACGCTGGCGCCCTGGTTGGAGGCCCAGTAGGTGAGCGTCTTCGGTGAGTCGTCGGACCCGCCGCTGGACGAACCGCCTCCGCAAGCCGAGGCGGCCAGGGCGAGTGACATGGTGACGGCGCCTACGGCCGCGGCTCGGATGCTGCGCATGGCTCCTGGTGTCCCTTTCCGGGAGTCGTGAGCCTGAGGACGGCCCGCGGGAAGGCGACACCCCGTTCGACTCCCGAAGCCCCTCATGGCTTAATTTAGGACGTGAGTTAAACCTCAAGAGAAACGGTCGTCAAGAGACCGGGCACAGGTATCTGACCGGACGGACCACACAGCGAGGAGACCAGGTGGCGGTGCGGGGCGGTCGTACGGTGCGTGACCTGCGGCGGGAGAGCCGGGCCGCCGTTCTGCAACGGTTGTATTTCGACGGCCCCACGAGCAGGCAGGCGCTCGGGCCGGCGACCGGGCTGAGTTCGGGCTCCATCAGCACCGTGGTGGCCGAACTGATCGCCGACGGGCTGCTGGAGAAGGCCGGGAGCGTGGGCTCCGACGGCGGCCGGCCGCCCACCCTGCTGCGCGTCGTGCCCGGCAGCGGGCAGCTGACCGGGGTCGATGTCGGGGAGAACCGGGTACGGGTCGGGCTGTTCGCCACGGCGCCGGCCCGTCCCGCCGCGCGCGTCCGCATCGAGCTGGGCAGCCTCGGCCCGGACGCGGTGACGGTCGGCGCGGCCACGCCTCCGCTCGCGGCCTTCCTCTCCCGCGGCGGCCGTCGCACCCCGGCCGTACCGCCCCGTCCGCCGCCACCGGCCTGGCGCACGGCTCTGGACGGACGGCTGGCGTGAACGCCGCTCCCCCGGCTCCGGCGCACCTGCCCCGGCCCTGAGCGGACCCGCCCGGACCGCCCCGCCGCCGAGTGAGCCGAGCGTGGGACCGTCGTCGTCCCCGGTCGGGCCTCACGCCGACTGGCGTACCACCAGCTCGGGTTCGAACACGACCGACGTCACCTCGGTGCGGACGCCGCGGACGTGTTCGTCGAGCAGCCGGGCCATCGCCGCCGCCATGTCCTCGACGGGCTGGCGGACGGTGGTGAGCCGGGGACGGCAGGTGACCGCGACACTGGAGTCGTCGAAGCCGACCACCGCCACGTCCTCGGGGACCCGGCGCCCCCGCTCGCGCAGCACCTGGCAGGCACCCTGCGCCATGAGGTCGTTGGCGGCGAACACCCCGTCGACACCGGGGTGTTCGGCCAGCAGGCTGGACATCGCCACCACTCCGCTGTCCAGGGTGAAGCCGCCTTCGGCGACCGGCACGTGCGGATGGCCGTGCCGGGCCAGTGCGTCCCGGAAGCCGGCCAGCCGCTCCTGGCTCGCGGTCACCGCCAACGGGCCGGATATCGTGGCCAGTTCGCGGCAGCCGCGGGCGAGCAGATGCTCGGCGGCCAGCCGTCCGCCGTCCCGGTGGGCGAGGTCCACATGGCTGAGCGGCACCGGCCGCGGGGGCCGGGCGAACAGCACGGCCGGCAGCCCGGCCTCGGCGAGCAGCGCGGGCAGCGGATCGTCGGCATGGGTGGACACCACGAGCGCGCCGTCGGCCCGCCCCTGCCGCAGATACGTCAGCACCTCCTGCCGGGCCTCGGCCGACTCCGCGAACATCAGCACCGGATGCATGGAACGCGGACGCAGGAAGCCCACGACCCCGCCGGCCACCCGTCCGAAGAAGGGGTCCGCGAACACCCGTGCGGCGAAGTCGTTCTGGGTGGCGTCCGAGGCGTCACCGGCACCGGACACCACCAGCGCGACGGTCTCCGCGCGACGGGTCACCAGCGAGCGGGCGGCCCGGTTGGGCGCGTACCCGGTCCGCTCGATGGCCCGGCGGACCACCTCCTGGATCGCGGGATCCACGTTGCGCACACCGTTGACGACGCGGGACACGGTCGCCCGGGAGACGCCGGCCTCCCGGGCCACGTCCTCCAGCGTCGGGGCCCTAGTGTTCATGCCCGCACCCTAACGGCCCGGCGCCACCAGGGCATAGAGCGCTCTCCAGGCCCCGCCGGCCCTCATTCCCGGTCCCGTATCACCACCTCAAGGGCCAGGGGCAGGTCGCCCGCGGAGCGGCCCGCCAGCACCCGGCACGGACCCGGCTCGGTCCGCCACCCGCCCGCCTCGACCGACCAGTGCCGCAGCCCGCGCGCGGCGATCCGCACCGCGGCGGTCACGCTCTCGCCGGGCCGGGCCCGCACCGCCGCGTAGCCGGCGAGCCACCGCTCCGGGTACTCCACCGCCGCCCCCGGCCGGGCCAGATACACCTGGACGACCTCGCGGCCCGCCCGCGCCCCGGTGTTGCGCACCCGGACCCGCACGGTGAACGCGTCGCCCGCGCGGACCCCGGCGGGCCCGGTGACCTCCTCGTACGACCAGCTGGTGTATCCCAGCCCGTGCCCGAACCAGTAGGCCGGGGTGCGGTGCAGCCGCAGCCAGCCGCGGTATCCGACGTGCAGGCCCTCGGTGTAGGCGAGGCGACCGGCGACCGGCTGGGTCCGGGTGACGGGGGCGTCCGCGAGAGCGGCCGGCCAGGTGGTGGGGAGCCGTCCGCCGGGCTCGGCCCGGCCCAGCAGCACGTCGGCCAGTCCGCCGCCCGCCTCCTGCCCGGGGAACCAGGCCAGCAGCAGCGCGCCGACCTCGTCCCGCCAGGGCAGTTCGACGGGACCGCCGCTGTTGACGACGGCCACCGTCCGCGGGTTGGCCCGGGCGACGGCGCGGACGAGGGCGTCCTGCCCCGGGGGCAGGGCGAGCGAGGTCCGGTCGTGGCCCTCGTACTCGTCGTGCTCGGTGGTGCCGACGACCACGACGGCCGCGTCGGCGGCGCGGGCCGCGCGGGCCGCGTCGGCGAGCGCGACCGCGGGGTCCGGGGCGGGCGGCGCCGCGCCGACGACGGTGGCCCGGCCGGTGCCGGGGGCGAGTTCCCGGCGTGCCACCAGGTGCGGTGCGCTGCCCGCGGCCAGTTCGGCGGTGACCTGTCGGGCCGGCGGGCGGACATGGACGAGCGCGGGGTCGTCGGTGTCCTTGACGACGGTGTCGTCCAGCAGGGTGCGGCCGTCGAGGCGGAGACCGAGCCGGCCGAAGCCGGCGATGCCGAGCGTCCAGCGCCCGGAAACCCGCGGATGCAGCCGCGCGCTGATCTCCACGGTGTGCCCCCCGGGGATCAGGGGCGGCTCCAACTGCCGCCCGCTCTCCCGGCGTTCGGCGGACAGCTCGCGCCCGTCCGGGTCGAGTACGCGCAGCAGCACGCCGGGCACCCCGGACCGCGGATCGGTGCACAGGGTCATGTCCAGCGGGGCGGGCGGCCCCCCGGACACGGGCCCGGGGACGTGCACGACCCGGCCGCGCCCGCGCAGTCCGGCCCTGATCCCGTCGAGGACCGAGACCTCGTCCTGCGGGAAGACACCCGCGCTGCCACCGCCCTGGAACCGGGTACGGGCGGCGTGCTCGCCGATGACGGCCAGCGTCGCGAGCCGCCCGGGATCGAGCGGCAGCACGTCCCGGTTGGCCAGCAACACGGCACCCGCGGCTACGGCCCGACGCGCCAGCGCCCGGGTCCGGGGCGAGCGCAGCGGCGGCGGGGCCGGGCGGCGCTCTCCGAGGGCGCCGCACCGGGCGGCCAGCCGCAGCAGCCGGCGTACCTTGTCGTCGACGGCGGACTCCGGGACCCGCCCGTCCTCCACCGCCCGGGCCAGCGCCTGCCCCCACGGTCCCCCGGGGCCGGGCATGACCAGGTCGAGCCCCGAGCGCGCGGTGTCCCGTGTGCCGCGGGCCGCTCCCCAGTCGGAGACGACGACGCCGTCGAAGCCCCACGTGGTCTTCAGGGGGTCGGCCAGCAGCGGATGAGCGGTCATGCTGGTGCCGTCGAGCCGGTTGTATCCGGCCATGACCAGCCGGACGCCGGCCGCCACGACGGCCTCGAAGGGCGCGAGGCCGACCTCCCGCAGGGCCCGCTCACCGACGCGTACGTCGACGCTCAGCCGGTCGGTCTCCGAGTCGTTGGCCACGTAGTGCTTGGCGGTGGCCGCCACTTCGTGCGCCTGGATGCCCCGGACCAGGGCCGCGCCAATGCGGCCGGTCAGCTCCGGGTCCTCGGAGAAGCACTCGAAGTGGCGGCCCGCGAGGGGGCTGCGGTGCAGGTTGAGGTTGGGGGCGAGGACCACGTCCACCGCCTTGCGCCGCGCCTCGGAGGCGAGGAGGCCGCCGAGTTCCTCGACCAGCCGTTCGTCCCAGGTGGCGGCGAGCGCGGTGGCCGAGGGCAGCAGCACCGCCGTGTGCCGCTCGTCCCAGGTCTGGCCGCGCACCCCCGCCGGGCCGTCGGACAGCACCAGTTCGCGCAGCCCGATGGCGGGTTCGGCGGCGGTGCGCCAGGTGGTGGCGCCGGTCAGCAGCCGGATCTTGGCAGGCAGGGTCAGCTTGCGGGCCAGCCGGTCGAGTTCCTCCTCGTCGGTCATCCTCACCCCCGGTCGTCGCGCGCGGTCAGTTGTAGACGCCGAACTGGTACAGCGAGTAGCCCCAGCCGGTGCCGCGTTGCGTGCCGTTGACGCGGACGTAGCGTCCGGTGCCGGTGACGTCGAGGTCGGCGACGCCGCCGTTGCCGTCGGTCACCGCGCGCACCGTCTGCCAGTTCTGCCCGTCGTCGGAGGTCTGGACGGCGTACGCCTTGGCGTAGGAGGCCTCCCAGACCAGTTGGACGTGCCGGAACGAGGTGCGGCTGCCGAGGTCGACCTGGATCCACTGGGGATCGCTCCAGTCGCTGGCCCAACGGGTCGCCGGGTCGCCGTCGACGGCGTTGGCGGGCGTGCACGGGCAGTCGCCGTAACTCCCCTGGTACGAGGAGGCGGTGGCGGGTTTGCGCAGGGCCACGTCGGTGCCGTCCACCGGGGGCGGCACGACCTTGATCGAGCGGGTCTCGACGCCGACGTTGCCGTGGCCGTCCGTCACCTTCACATAGATCTTCCAGACACCGGGGCGGTCGGGTGCGGTGGTCCGAAGCCGGCCGCCGCCGAAGTCGGTGAAGGGCAGCGGGGCGAGGTTCTTGCTCTGGTCGATGTACATGCTGTTGTCGAGGACCTCGTAGGTGACGGGGTCGCCGTCCGGGTCGGCGGCCCGGACCGCGAGGGTCAGGTCACGGCCCGCCGGCACCGCGCCCGCGTCGCCCTCCACGGTCAGGCCGGAGACGACCGGCGGGGTGTTGTCGTGCGTGGTGTCACCGCCGTAGGCCCGCTTCACGGCGTAGTACGACAGCCGCTTCTGGCCCGCGGGCAGCAGGTTGAACCAGATGCCGCCGAAGTCGTACTCGGTGCCGTAGTGGAACATGGTGGCGCCGAGCGCGACGCCCTGGTGCCCGGTGACGCAGTTCCAGGCACGGGTGTACCCGTCAGCCTTGGCCTGGTCGGCGGGCTCCAGGGGCACGCCGTTGGCGTCGTCCGGCACCTCCCACTCGCCCGCGGGTCCGGTCTCGGTGACGATGTACGGCTTGCTGTAGCCCCCTTGCTCCCACGTGGATCTGATGTCGCAGACCGCGTTGTAGGCGTTGACGGCGTACAGGTCGAGGTCGGGGGCGTTCCTCTTGTAGTAGGGCCAGGCGCCGGTCCAGGCGTCGGTGGAGGTGACCGGGTGGTTCGGGTCGATTCCGTGGATCTTCTTCGCGACATCGTTGACGAAGGTCGTGTACGCGTCGCGCTGGCGCTCCAGTTCGTCGCCGCTGTAGCAGTTCTGGAGGCCGAGCACCGACTCGTTGCCGACGTTCCACATGAGGACGCCGGGGTGGTCCTTGTAGGTCTGCACCCACTTGGGGAACTCGTCGAGCATCTGGGTCTTGTAGGCGGTGTCGGTGACGTAGTTGACACAGCCGCCGCTGCCGGGGCCGCCACCGGGCTGGAGCCAGAAGCCCGCGATGACCTTGATGCCGTGGGCGGCCGCGGAGTCGAGCAGTGGTTTGCTGGTGGCGTCGGTGCCCCAGGTGCGGACGGTGTTGACACCCATGGAGGCGAGGTCGGGCAGGTAACCCTCGGCGTCGGCGGTGGCCGGGCCCCAGGTGAGGCCCTTGACCTGGTACGGCCGTCCGTCGACGGTCAACTGCCAGGCGCCCTGGCCCCCGGTGACCCGGACGACGCTTCCTGCGGCGTGTGCCTGGGCCGCGGGCAGGGCGGTGAGGGCGCCGACGGCCAGGATGCCGGCGGTGAGGGGCGCCGCCAGCCGGCGCGCGTGGGTACGGGGTAACGGGGTCATGTGGTCGCTCCGGTGGACGCGGAACACTGCGGGTGACGTTTCGAGGGAGTGCCGCGAGGGCTCAGGAAGCTCATGGTTCTCGTCGAGCGCCGCGACGACTCAGGGAAGCTGATAGTTGTTGTCGAGCGTCGTGACGGCTCAGGGAAGCTCATAGTTCTCGTCGAGGGCGGCGCCCGCCTCGGGGTGTGTCTCGTCGTAGCCGCGCGCGTCGCACTGCAGCCCGCCGACGACACAGTGGTCGACGAGCGCCTTGAGGGTGGCGTCGTCCCAGGCGTTGAAGAAGTCGTAGTGGAAGGAGTAGCCCCGTCCGCTGGACAGTCTCACCTGGGAGAGGTCCCCGTTGACCGGGAACGCCATCTTGAACTCGACCATCGGCAGGGCGACCGGGTGGTCGGCGGGGCATACGTTGTCGTTGGTGCCCGGCTTGACCACCGGATAGGCCATGTGGCTCTTGTGGTCGGGGGTGTCCAGGTACTGTGCGTCCCAGCAGCTGGGCGCCTGGAAACGGATGTTGAGCTGCACGTCGGCGCGGTCGGGGCAGTTCGCCGGGAAGTCGACGTTGAAGTAGCTGTCCCCGCACTCCCAGCCCTCGACGAAGCCGCGATGGGCCCGGAACTCGTCCGCGCTCTGCATGGGGCTGCCCACGACGAACCGCAGCCCCTTGGGGAAGGGGCGGACGCTGGTGTAGTCGGTGACGCCGGCCTTGTAGTAGATGACCTGCGGGCCGACCGGCAGTACCGGCTGGTCGCCGTTGTACAGGGTGGGCATCCAGTACCCGGAGCGGTCGCCGGGTGCCTTGCAGGTGGTGGTGCCCGCGTCCAGCGAGGCCGTCGTGCTGTTCGCGTCGGTCGTGGTGTTGCCCATGAACGTGTGGTCGTGGGACTTGCCGGGCTGCTGCGGATAGACGATGGGGTCGTCCGGCTTGGTGTGGCTGACCGAACAGTTGGCCTGGAACTCGTGGAAGTAGCGGTGCGGCGGGGTGTCGGCGGACGGGGTGACGCCGGTGACCGGCGGGTTCGCCGGGATGTAGCCCTCGCCGTCGGGGTCTTCGGGTGAGTACGCGGTCGACGGAGCCATGACGTGTGCGGCCGTCCGTGCCGCGTGCGCGAGGTGTCCCGGCAGGCCGTCGGGGGTGTCCGTGGCCGACCGCGCGACACCGCTGAGGCCGAGTGAGGTCAGCAGTAAGGCACCCGCGATCAGCGCACCTGAAACGGTCTTCGGTCTCGGTGCCATGGAAGGCTCCTGTACGGGAGGTGGGGGTCTGTGGGGGTATACGGAGAGAGCTTGGGAACACTGGGGGAGAGCGCTCTCCCACGGCTGGAGTGTTGAGGCGGTGGCACGAGGGTGTCAAGGGATCCGGCACAAAGGATCAACGATGCTCCGCGCACACTTCTCAAAAGCAGGGAAAGCTAATTGACGGTGGATCAGCAAAATCGGTCGGAATCTCGTCACGACCCTTGACGCATCGTTCACACCAATGAAACATCCAACCGCGAGAGAGCGCTCCCCGACCCCCACACCGTTCACTTCCTGAACCAGGAGAGCCGCGCATGCCCCCTACTCCCCCCTCCATGGGCCGCAGAGCCGTACTCGGCGCCGCAGCAGCTGTGGCCACCACCGTCACGGGCCTGTCGGCCACCGCGTCGGCGACACCTGCACCGGCGTCCGCCGAACCGTCCGGCGGGCGTCCGCTCGATCTGCCCGGCGGCGGCGACCTCGGCCCCAACGTCATCGTGTTCGACCCGTCCACGCCTGGCATCCAGGCCCGGCTGGACGACGTGTTCCGGCAGCAGGAGACGGCGCAGTTCGGCACCGGCCGGTACGCCCTGCTGTTCAAGCCGGGCACCTACAACGGCCTCAACGCGCAGATCGGCTTCTACACCTCCATCGCGGGCCTCGGCCTGTCCCCCGACGACACGACCATCAACGGCGACGTCACGGTCGACGCGGGCTGGTTCAACGGCAACGCCACGCAGAACTTCTGGCGTTCGGCGGAGAACCTGGCCGTGGTACCGGTCAACGGCACCAACCGCTGGGCCGTGGCGCAGGCCGCGCCGTTCCGCCGCATGCATGTGCGCGGCGGCCTCAACCTGTCGCCCAACGGCTACGGCTGGGCGAGCGGCGGCTACATCGCGGACAGCCGGATCGACGGCCAGGTCGGCCCGTACTCGCAACAGCAGTGGTACACCCGCGACAGCGCGATCGGCGGCTGGCTCAACGGTGTGTGGAACATGGTGTTCTCGGGCGTGGAGGGCGCCCCGGCGCAGACCTTCCCCAATCCGCCGTACACCACCCTGAACACCACACCCGTCTCCCGCGAGAAGCCCTTCCTGTACCTGAACGGCAGCGAGTACCGGGTCTTCCTGCCGGAGAAGCGCACCGACGCCCGCGGCGTCACCTGGGGCAACGGCACCCCGCGGGGCACATCACTGGCGCTGTCCCAGTTCTATGTCGCCAAACCGGGCGACAGCGCGGCCACCCTCAACCAGGCGCTCGCGCAGGGCCTGCACCTGCTGCTCACGCCGGGTATCTACCACGTGGACCAGACCCTCCAGGTCGACAACGCCAACACCGTCGTCCTGGGCCTGGGTTACGCCACGATCGTGCCCGACAACGGGGTCACCGCGCTGCGGGTCGCGGACGTGGACGGGGTGCGCCTCGCCGGCTTCCTGATCGACGCGGGACCGGTCAACTCCCCCACTCTGCTGGAGGTCGGACCGACCGGTGCGTCCCGGGACCACTCGGTCAACCCGATCACCGTGCAGGACGTGTTCGTCCGCATCGGCGGCGCCGGCGCGGGCAAGGCGACCACCAGCATGGTGATCAACAGCCGGCACACCATCGTCGACCACACCTGGGTGTGGCGTGCCGACCACGGCACCGGCGTCGGCTGGGACACCAACCGGGCCGACTACGGTGTCGTCATCAACGGCGACGACGTGCTGGCCACCGGTCTGTTCGTGGAGCACTTCAACAAGTACGACGTGCAGTGGTTCGGGCAGCGGGGCCGGACGATCTTCTTCCAGAACGAGAAGGCGTACGACGCCCCCAACCAGGCGGCGATCCAGAACGGCTCGGTGAAGGGCTTCGCCGCCTACCGGGTGGGTGACAACGTCACCGCGCACGAGGGCTGGGGCCTGGGAAGTTACTGCTACTACAACGTCGATCCGACGATAGTGCAACACCATGGCTTCGCCGCCCCGAACACCTCGGGCGTGAAGTTCCACAACCTGCTCGTCGTCTCGCTGGGCGGCAACGGCCAGTACGAGCGCGTGATCAACGACATCGGGTCGCCCACCTCGGGCACCTCGACGACGCCGTCCACGGTGGTGTCGTACCCCTGACGGGACAGGGAGGGGCGGGCGACGGCCGCACGTGCCGCCGCCCGTCCCGGCGCGGCCCCGAGGCGAACGGCAAGGCGAGTGCATCCGTTTATCCGGAGCCGTATCCAGATCGGCGTGAAGTGCCGCGCCGGATGAACGCGCCGGATGAATTCGACAAAAGCTCCCGGACTTAGCTCGACGGCCCGTTCGGTCCCATTCCGCCGCGATCTTCCACTATCATCCGCGATCTTCCGTGATCCGCCCTGGTCGTGCGGGAATTCGAGTGCGCCACGGCCCGCAGGCCAGGCTCAGATCAGTACCTTCGGGGCAGGGCTCGACATTTTCCGGACATTCGACTGCCAGGATTCGGCAGACTCGCGGTGAGCGACACACCGTTACCCTGGCCGGGCACCTGACCACCGTCTTGACCGGGGCATACCCCCGCAATTACGGCATCCAGCCGAAATGCGAGGTCAACACCTGGACGGTATAGACAAGTTGTGTCAATCCAGTTCGGGCCGGGTGCGACGCACCGCCGAGTACGCATTGCCCGGCGTTCAACGCATTTCCGGAGAGGGAATACGGACTTCCGGCGAAGTGCCGCCCATGGCCGGGAAAATGGTACTCGCTCACCGAAACAACCCGCCGTCGAGGCCGCGCACAGTGGTGCGTACCGTTGGCCGGTGGACGCCCTCCCGACGAACGTACAGTTCTAATCTGTTCGTAAGCAGTCGACGGGTGACCCAGAAGCGGACGGATTGGAATCGATTGGACACGCAGAAGTCGCGGAAGACGTCGTTCGCCGCGCTGCGCCGGATGACCTTGGTCCCGGCCCCCGTGCTCATCCTGATCGTGGGGACCCTCTTCTCCCGCGTCGGCGACTCGCTCGCCTCCCTGGGCATGGTGCTCGACGCCGCGGACAAGGACATCTCCTGGGGCGTGACGGAGGTGTTCCTCGCCGACCTCGTGCCCACGGTCGCCGCCGCTCCTCTCATCGGGTCCCTGGTGGACCGGATCAGTGCACGGTCCGTGTGTCTGTGGGCTCTGGTCGCCCAGGCGTTGACGCTCGGCGTGGCCGCCGCCGTCGACGCCTTCCACCTGCGGGTGGCGCTGATCGCCGTGGCCGGGCTCGCCGGTGTGGCATCGGTGGCCGCCGGTTTCAAGATCCTGCCCGTGGTGGCCGGGGAGAAGCACACCGGCCGGGCCAACAGCCTGCTCACCGCGGGCCTGTCGGCCGCGGGGCTGCTCGGGCCGGCGCTGGCGGGCCTGCTGCACTCTGCCTGGGGCACCGCCGCGCTGCTCGGCGCCGACGCCGTCTCGTTCCTCGTCCTGGCCTGGTGTACCGCGCTGGCCCTCCCCAAGTCCGCCGACGTGACGCTCGAACGGCGGCCCGCAAGGAAGCTCTCGGACGGCTACCAGGCGCTGCGGCGCGCACCGGTCGTCGGCACGCTGCTGCCCACGCTGGCCGCGGCGATGCTGGCGACCAGCATCGAGGTCGTGGCGGGTGTCTACTATCTGCGTGACGTCGCCGACGACAACGACACCGTCTTCGGCCTGTTCCTGGCGACCTGGGCGCTGGGCAGCATCCCCGGCGCGCTGCTCGCGGGACGCGCGGGCTGGGCGAACCGGCACACCGCGCTCATCCTGGGCGGGGTGCTCGGTATCTCTCTTGGGCTGTTGTTCGCGGGCGTCGTCCCGGTGGCCGCGGTCATCTTCCCGCTGTTCCTGCTCGGCGGCTTCGGCAACGGCGTGTGCAACGTCGGGCTGCGCAACGCGGTGCACACCCATGTGCCCGCCGAGGTGCACGGCAGCGCGTGGGCCTGCTACCAGGCACTGTCCCGGACCTGCATCGGCCTCGGCTATCTGCTGGGCACGCCCAACGGCCTGGTCTCCAGCCGCGGCCAGGTGATCATTTCGGGTGCCATACCCCTGGTCTTCTCCCTGTGGGCGATGCTGATCACCACGCGGCGCAAACAGCCGGCCCTCGGCGAGCTGTCCGGCTGAGGGACGCCGACGGGCCCGCACCCGACGGCCGTACCGGACGGCCCGCGCCGACAGCTGTAGGAGAGCCGGTCAGCACGCGCGTGCCGAGGGAGCAGTGGTGAAAGGCCGGTGCTGCAAGGCCGGCATCGGAGATGCCCCGTACCGGAAAGCCCCGTACCGAAGAACCCCGTAACGGAAGGGCCCCGCCCGTTCAGGCGTGCGGGACCGTCACCGACGTGGCCACCAGGCCCCGCCGTACCGCCCAACGCCCGTCGAAGCCGGTGACCCGGCGGCCGTTCACCAGCGGTCCGGGGACGAGGAGTGCCGCCCGGAAGCCCCCGTACGGGCCGCCGCCGGGCTCGGGAAGGATCTCGATGTCCGCCTCGCTGAAGTCCAGCCACTGCCGGGTGAGCGGGAACCACGCCTTGTAGACGGACTCCTTGGCGCTGAACAGCAGCCGGTCCCAGTGCACCCCGGGCCGGACCGCGGCCAGTTCGCGCAGCCGTCGGGCCTCCTGCGGGAGGGACACGGATTCCAGGATGCCGTCCGGCAGCGGGGCGTGCGGCTCGGCATCGATGCCGAGGGAGGCCAGGTCGGTGGCGCGGGCCAGGGCGGCCCCGCAGTAGCCGTCGCAGTGGGTCATGCTGCCGACCAGACCGTCCGGCCACTGCGGGGCACCGCGCTCCCCGCTCACGATCGGCTGCGCGGGCACACCCAGCTTCTCCATGGCCTGCCGGGCACAGGCGCGCACGGCGGAGAACTCACGGCGCCGCTTGGCCACGGCCCGGGCCATGAGCGCCGCTTCCTCGGGAAAGAGCGGGGCTTCCTCGATCCCGTCGTCACCGAGCATGTCCACGGTCACGACCGTGTCCGGGAGCAGCTCCTCGATCACCGGATCCAACCTCCATCGGGAGAATGCGACGCAGCGTGCCGGGCGAGCCCGGTCGTTTGCGCCATTCGCGGGGATAGCCCACGGACACCTCTTCGAAGCGCACACCGTCCAGCCAGGTGGTCCGCGGGATGTGCAGATGTCCGTAGACCATCGTCTCGACCCGGAACCTGCGGTGCCAGTCGGCAGTCGCCCGGGTACCGCACCACATGGCGAACTCCGGGTACCACAGGACCTCTGTCGGATGCCGGTCCAGCGGCCAGTGGTTGACGAGGACCGTCGGCAGCCCATCCGGAATGTCCGCCAGGCGGCGTTCGGTCTCGGCCACCCGCGCGCGGCACCACGCCTCGCGGCTGGGGTACGGATCCGGGTGCAGCAGGTATTCGTCGTTGCACACGATGCCCGTGCGCTGCGCGTAGGCGAGCCCCTCCTCCTTGGTGGCGCACCCCGCGGGCAGGAACGAGTAGTCGTACAGCAGGAACAGCGGCGCCACGGCGACCGGGCCGCCCGGCCCCTCCCACACCGGATACGGGTCCTCCGGGCTGGTCACGCCCAGTTCCCGGCACAGCGCGACCAGGTGTTCGTACCGCGCCGCTCCGCGCAGCGTGACCTCGTCCTTGGGATGCGTCCACAGCTCGTGGTTGCCCGGGACCCACAGCACCCGCCGGAACCGGTCCGCGAGCGTCTGGAGGGCCCAGCGGACGTCGGCCACCGTCTCCGCGACGTCGCCCGCCACGATCAGCCAGTCCTCGTCCGAGGCCGGACGCAGGTCCGCCACGATCGCCCGGTTCTCCCGGTATCCCACGTGCAGGTCGCTGATGGCCAGCAACTCACCGGTACGCCCGGCAGACGACTCCACCCGTCACCCCTCCGATCACACGACCCCTCCACGAGACCACGCCGGGCACCCACCGGGCAAGGGTGACCCGCGGCCTTGCGGAGTCTCCCTGCCGTTCCCGTCCCGACGGCCGTACGGCCGACAGGCGCACCGGCGGCTGGGGCGGCTCACTGGAGCACCGACCGGATGCCGCTGGACGTCGTACGCGCGGTCCGCGCCACCATATCGGCGTCGTTCTGGGAACCGCACGGCCCGGCCGGGCCGGGTGGCGCGTCAGGTGCTGACGCGCCGACAGTTTTCAGCCGTCCACCGGCTGTTGTCGTCCCGGATTTCGAACGGTGATCAGTTAGGCTGGCGGGACCGCCGCGTGGCGATGACCGGCCGGACTTCCGGAGGCCGTGGATCGCCCGGCGCCCACTCCAGCACCGTCGTCGGGTCGCCTGACGTGCCCGTCCGGTCGGCGGCACGTCTCGCGAGCGTACGAAGGAGACATCGATGGCGGACCGCACACCCGACACCGGCGTCCTCGACCAGGACGACCCGTCGGCGGGCACCTCCCGCGCGGAACGCGGTCCGAGCACGGAATTGACCGCCGAGGCCAAGGAGCGGCCGTCCGGTGAGCAGATGTCGAAGCCGGAGCCGCCCGAGGAGACGGACGGGCCGGGCGAGCCCGAACGGGCGGACAACACCACCGACACCGCCGACACGCCGGCACACCGAACGGACGACAGCGACGACCCGGCCCCGGCCGAGAGCACCGAGGAACCCTCCGACGACGCCCCCGGAGAAGCCACAAGGGCCGAAGCAGCCGCAGAAACCGGAGAGGCCGGAGAACTGGCCGGTGGAGAAGCCGCTGCCTCGGAGTCGGCCGAGAACACGGGGCCGGTCGCCTTGCGGGCCCCGGAGGACGGGGCCGAAGCCGCCGGGACGACGGCGACCGGGGCCGACGGCCTCGCACGTGTCGAACCGCCCGCTCCCCCGGCAGCCGAACAGGACGCCCACAGCCCGCAGCACACCCCCACCGCGCAGGACACGAAACCCGCCGTCGCGCCGCTCGACCCACTCGACCCGCGCGCACACCCCACCGACACCCCGCAGGCACCACCGCCCCCGGCACGTGCGCTCCGTCGCGGGCTCACGATCTGGACGCCGCTGGTGGCACTGCTCGTGCTGGTCGTCCTCGTCGTCGTCCAGTTGGTCCGTCCGCTGCCCCGGCCGGTCCTCGCCCTCGGCGCGGGGATGCCGGCCTTCACCGTCGGCGGGGCCCCCTTCACCGTTCCGTGGCCCGCGAAGGGACAGGCCGCGGTCATGGTCGAGGGCTCGGGGACCATCGGTACGTTCGGGAAGCAGAAGCCGGTGCCGACGGCGAGCGTCGCCAAGGTCATGACGGCCTACGTGATTCTCCGCGGGCACCCGCTCAAGAAGGACGAGTCAGGCCCCCGTGTCACCGTCGACGCCCAGGCGGTGGAGGACGGCAGGGCCAAGGACGAGTCGCGCATCGAGGGGCTGCGGGTCGGCGAGACGTTCAGTCTCCGGGACATGCTGCGGATGCTGATGATCCCGTCGGGCAACAACGTGGCCCGGTTGCTCGCCCGGTGGGACACGGGCGCCCGGGACGAGACCGCGTTCGTCCGGAAGATGAACGAGGCCGCCAGGTCGCTCGGCATGAAGAACACCACGTACACCGATCCCAGTGGTCTGGACAAGGGAACCGTCAGCACCGCCGTCGACCAGCTCGGACTTGCCGAGGCGGTCATGAGGTCCGACGCCTTCCGCGCTGTCGTCGCTCTGGCCGGCGCCGACATCCCCGGGGTCGGGCGGATCACCAACAACAACGAACGGCTGCTCCTGGCCGGTCTGGGCGTCCTGGGCATCAAGACCGGCTCCAACACCGCGGCGGGCGGCACGCTGTCCTGGGCGGCGTCCAAGTCCGTGGGCGGCGAGGACCGGCTGATCCTGGGCACGATGCTGGACCAGCACGTCACGGGTGCGGACCCCAACGGCGCGAACAGCCTTGTGTTGGTTCAGGACAACAGCAGAAAAGTCATCGCGGCCGTCCGGGAGGCGCTCACCTCGGCGACCGTGGTGCGCGAGGGCCAGGTCGTCGGACACGTCGACGACGGTCTCGGCGGACGTACGCCGGTGGTGGCGACGCGAGACCTGGAGGCGGCCGGGGTGCCGGGGCAGAAGCTGACCCTCACGCTCCGCAAGGGGGGCAGGGATCTCGTCCACGGGGCGCCGGCCGGGACGGTGGTCGGTGAGCTGGCTCTGAGCGGCGACGCGGGCGCGCGGCGGGTGCCGGTGGCGCTCCAGTCGGAGCTGCGGGAACCGTCGATCGGAACGAAGTTGACCCGGACCGGGTGAGCCGCACGGGGCGGCCCGCAGCCGAGGACCGGGCGTGACCGCCGACGCCAGGACCGAGTGTGCTCACGCAGGGCGAAGACACGCGTGACGCCCTCCTCGAAGGCCGGGCCGCCTGCGGACGGCAGCCCGGCGGCGGGACCCGGTCGCCTGCCGCCGCGGCGTAGTGTGCGTGCGCTTTCTTGCGCATGCGGCAGTGGCGAAACTGGGCGCTTGTTCTCCAGCCTCATTCCGGCCAGGATTTGAATTCGGCCGGGGAGGGACACATGAGGCGCCCGCAGCCTATTAACGATCTGTCCTGCAACCAGCTCAGATCCGGCACTGCTCCGATTTCATCTGTTCGCCGTCGCATTTCGCGGACGCGAATACGGCGTGCGCCGAAGAAAGGAAACGGGTTGCAGCTCATACGGAAGAGAAAGCTGAGAAAGTCGACGCTGATCGCGGCGATGGCCGTGCTGGCGGGCTTCGTGGTCGCCCCGTCGGCCGCCGCCCAGGGGGACGACGCCTCGTCCTCGGCGGTCGCCCCGTTCACCGGCGTCACCCCCGCGAAGATGGCAGCGTCCGCCCCTCTCGTGGAGATCGTGAATCAGTCCACCGGGCTGCGCGCCGACGTCATGTGGGCCTCCACCAGCCCAGGTCAGGGGGTCTTTCTCTGGCCTGACAACACCAGTTGGTCGCAGGAGTTCGAACTGCTCGACAGCGGGAACGGGTACTTCCGCATCAAGGCACGCCACTCCGGTCAGTGTCTGACGCTCGGCGGCGGCACCCAGAACGGGACGCCGGTCGTCCAGGACCCCTACTGCGATGCCGGATACTCACCGTCCGAGTGGTACACCCAGCAGATCACTCCGCCGCAGGAACCGTGCATGTGCTTTCCCATCACGTACATGATCATCAGGAATCACTCGACCGGCCGTTGCCTGGACGCGGCTTCCTCCACCGGGCAGCCAGGTGAGCAGGCGATCCTGCAGACATGGAACTGCATCACAACGGGCACGGAATGGAACCGCTGGAACCAGGTGTGGAAATTCACTTATCTCAATTCACCGCCGATCGGCTGAGCCCTCGTCACATTCGCACATGCCGCGCAGGCGTTCAGGGCCGGCACGGGGGGCTTGCCCACCGCGGTAGCGCGGTTCAATGCCGTGGCGTCGCCGACCCAACGAGGCCCGACGGGGGTGCCGACGGGGCTCCTGGGTGGATTCCCGGGAGCCCAAGTCGGACGGTGCCGGTACGGCGGCCGAGCGCCGGTCCGCGGTCAGTGCCTGCCGGTCACCCTCATCGTCGCGGCCGGCGCCGGGACGGCGTGCGGCGAGTCGGTGACGGCGGTCAGCCCGCTGGTGCAGGTGCCGGCCGGGCCTGCCTCGGCCGCGTCCAGGGTGACCGGTACCTGCACCGTGACGCCCGGCGCGACGGTGACGGAGTGCGGTGCCGACAGCCAGCCGGCCACGCCCGAAACGGCGCAGTCGCCGTACCCGGGCGGCTGCTGGACGCCGGTAACCTGGCCGCCGGTGGCGTCCGCACCGCCGACGACGTACATCCCGCAGGTGCCGCTGCCGCGGTAGACCAGCGTCGGTCGCCGGCAGCGCCGACCAGGAGTCGGTGGCCGGGTCGTACTCCACCGCCTGATTGGTCAGCTGTCCGGCGGTGACGCCGCCGACCAGTTGCAGCCGCCCGCCGGAGGACGCGGAGGCCAATCCCCATCAGCAGCCCCACCACGTCAAGTTCGCGCGGCGAGAGCCGGTCACCGTACCGGGCCGGCCCACCCGGGTGCCGATCCGCACCCCCTCGTCCGCGAGGGGGTGCCGTATCCGGTCCGCGTCCCCCGCTCGCCGAGGGCGGTGAGGCCGTCAAAGACCTCCCGGTGCATGCCGACGGCCCGGTCCCGCTCGCCGTCGGCGAGTCGGCAGCCGGCTGCCGACTCACGGGCCGGCAGGGCGTCGTACGGCCGGGGCAGGGCGGAGCAGGCGGGCTGCCGTCGCGGCCGGCGTGGCCGGTCCGCGGGTACCCGCCGCGTCGGGCAGCAGCTCGGGGGCGGGCGGCAGTTGCCCGGCCCGCTCCGGGAAGACCGGGCGCAGCGCCCCCGCCGGCCCGCTCAGGGGCAGGCCGGTGACCCGGTCGTTGAGCCGGCGTACACCGTCGACGACCGGGCCGAGCGTGTACGGCTCCGCCCAGGTCCCGTCGCACGGGCACGGATCGGTCAGCGGCCGGCCGCAGGCCGTGGCCGCAGGCCGTGGCCGCAGAACGTCGCCGCAGGCGACGGCGCAGCCGGCGGGACGTCGCCCGCGTGGACGGTCTCCGTCGGGCATCCGCCCTGGCGGCGAGCCGTCGTCGCCCGCGCGTCCCGGCCGGACCCGGTGCACACGCGCAGTCGTCCTCCGGAGGAGCAAACGTATGAGCGGGACCTCGCGGTGAGCAGGGCGTCCGAGGCCGGCCTCCGCGTCGTGAGCGAGGTCACACCTAAAATTCGAGGGCCCCCTCATGTTATGCTCACCGCATGAGCCCCCAGCCCACCCGAACAGCACCACGGGCGGCGGCAAGACCGCTCAGGCGTGATGCGCAGCGCAACAGGGACGCCATCCTGACCGCAGCCCGCAAGAGCTTCGCCGAGCAGGGTCTGGGCGCTTCCCTGGAAGGCATCGCCCGCGAGGCAGGTGTCGCGATCGGAACGCTCTACCGGCACTTCCCCAGCCGGCTGGACCTGGTCGAAGAACTCTTCACCGCGAAGTTCACGGAACTGCTCGACGCCGCCGAGTCGGCCGCGACCATGGACGACGCCTGGGCCGGGTTCTGCCACTACCTGGAGAGGCTGTGTGAGCTGCAGGCGTGTGACCGCGCGTTCCACGACCTGGTCTCGTCGCGGCTGCCCCTGCACGCACTCGGCAGGGGAATGTTCGAGCGCTCGAAGGAACTGGGCGACGAGATCTTCGCCAGGGCCCAGGAACAGGGGTCGCTCCGCAGTGACGTCACCCCGCAGGACATCGCGTTCGTGATCTGGTCGCAGGCCGGGATCATCCAGGCCACACACACCGTCGCCCCCACCGCGTGGCGCCGCCATCTCCATCTGATGCTCGACGGCTTCCGCGCCGGGTGCGCCCACGAACTGCCCGAGCCCCCGCTGACCCGCCGGCAGGTCGAGTCGAGCCTGGTCGCTCTGGAGTGCCCCGAAGAGGAGTGCCACGACTGCCACGGGGCGGAATGACCGACGCGGCGGGCCTGCCCGACGCGTGATGAAACCCAGGGCAGGAAACCCAGGGCATGAAGCCCGGGTCGTGGGACACGGGGCATGCATGAGACACATGACGTGAGACACGTACGGTGAGACACGGCTCATGAGACACACAACGGGTCCGGTGCCGTGGTCGGCTACCGGACCCTCATCTGCAAGGGGCGCCTGGGCCCCAGGCCGTACCGCCGTCGGGCGGTGACGGCGTTCTTCAGCTTTCCGCGGGCAGCTCCGCCGGTTGCGCGTACGCGTCTCCCGTTCGGCCGGGAAGGATTGCGGCGGCCCGGCTCCGCGGCGGGCCCGGCATGCGGTGGCTCGACGGCGCGCGGACGCGACCCTCCTGGGTCTCGTCCGCGCGCAACGCCGAGCCGACCTCGATGGCCTGCATCCCCGTCACCGGTGGTTCAGGTACCAGGAGTACTGGTCCACGTACCACTGAGTGGCTACGACCCCGCGCCACGGCGTGACCTTGACCCACCCGTTCCCGTCCCAGATGTACGCGCGGTGACCGTCCCAGCGCGTTGAATAGTCGTGCTGGCCGGACCAGCCGATTCCGTAACCGTTGCCGTAGTAGCCGATCCGGCCTTCGTCGGTCCTCAGCGCCACGGCCTGGGTGTGCTGGGCGGGCTGCGCGTGGGGTGCCCGCACGGGCTGCGAAACGGCCGCGGAGGCCGCGCCGCCGGCGCCGAGAACGGCGCCGCCCGCCAGTGCCGCGGAAGCAAGACCGACCGAGACCCGCCTGATCCACCTGTTCATCTTCGTCTCCTCATGATGTGCCGCGATGCCGCCGTCAGGCGGCCGCTGCCGTGTCTGTGATCTGCGATCCGGGAGATCCGGACCGTCCGGCTGCCGAGCTACTGGGGCTCATCCGGAGGGGGTCCTCATGTTCGGCAGGTGCCAGCGTAACCGAGGGGGGCCTCATATTTGCAAATGCGTTTCCGGTGACCATCATCACGGCATGTCACAAAGGGTTGACTGGAATAAAAGAAGCAGTAGCAAACGACTGCTTGCGGTTCGGTGCGGGCCACTGAACAGGGCGGCCGGCAGGGGCGCTCGCCACTCCGGTACGGCGCGTTCCGCCGGGGGGGCGTGGCAGCGCACGACGATCGGGGCTTGCGTCCCGACCGCCGCCCGCGCCCGGTACGAGCCCGCCCGTCTCCTGCCCGCGTGGCCCTGGGCGCGTCCGGGCCACTCCTAGCCGGCCGACGGCTGCGGAAAGGCGACCGGACTCCTGAGCCCCGCCCTGTTCACCGCTCTCACCCCGAAGAACACGTTGTCCTTGGACAGGTCCACTGCGTGCCGCGTGACGTCCGCGACCGGAATGACATGGGTCCACTCGGGGTCCGTCGTCTCGCGCCAGACGATCTCGTAGCCGGCCAGGTCCGGCTCGGTCCCCCGGGCCCACACCAGGTCCGTGGAGTTCGTCAGCGCCGACGTGATGATCTTCGCGCCGCGCGGTGTGCCGGGGGCCTGGGCCAGGGACCACAGGGCCGCAGCGTTCACCTCGGGGGCTGGGCCGTCGCGGGCGGGCGCCGGTCCTCGCCCCCTGGTCGGGCGGCCTCGGCCGGTCCCGTCGTACCCAGTACCGCCGCGCCGCTCGCCGCTGTCGCGGCCAGGATGGTTCGCCTGCTGGGGCTGGGACGCATCTGCCCTCCCGGGGCTGACTGTGCCGACCGACCCTGCCATGGTTATGGACACGCCAAAAATGGCAAGGGCGGCCACCGGGGCGCCGGGACCGGCCGTGGGCGGCGAGCGGCCTCAGTCGACCGGCTCAAGCCGGTTCCGGGGAGGGCGGGCGGCGTCGAGTCCGGCTACGGGAGCATGATCCGGGCGCGCGCCCCTGGGCTGTCCGACGCCGGCCGGACGGTCACGAGCGCACGAGCCGCGCGATGGCGTCGGACGCCTCCTTCAGCTTCTGCTCCCGCTCCGCACCGCCCTCGGCGACCGCGTCACTCACGCAGGTGGCCATGTGCTCGTCGAGCATCTGCAGCGCGAACGACTGCAGCGCGCGGGTCACCGCCGACACCTGGGTGAGGACGTCGATGCAGTAGGTGTCCTCCGCCACCAGGCGTTGCAGCCCGCGTACTTGGCCCTCGATGCGGCGCAGCCGCATCATCACGTCATCCTTGTGCTTCTTCTGGCCCGCCATGCCTCAGCTTTCCTTCCCTCCACCGAGGGTCGCCCCCTACGGCGAGCTCCCCCCTGAAAGATACCCTCCACCGGTACGAACCATCCGTGGCCGACGCCGGAAGGGACGCCGCGTGAACGGCTGCGACGGACCGGGAAGCAGCGAAACTTCGGTCCCGCTGCGAGGCCGCCGACCGGCTGCCCGGCGGCCCGGACGGGCGGCGCCGACGCTGAACTCGCCCCCGCCGCCCCGTGGTCGAGGCGGATCCCGCCGGTGCCGAAGCGTCGGGGGGAGCACCGGGGACCTTGCTCCGATATAGGGGTAGGGGGTATATCTAATACCGGGCGCCGCACCTGGAGGGTCACCATCAGTACCCTCACCCTCTAGGGGTACTGCGACGCCGCCAAGTCTCTGCTCATCTCCGGGAGGAAACCCATGTCGTCCTGCTGCACCCCTGACGGCAGCTGCCACTCCGACGCGACCGGCGAGTCCGTCTCCGACGGCGTCAGCACCACCTACGCGGTGACGGGCATGACGTGCAGCCACTGCAAGGCGGCGGTCACCGAAGCCGTCGGCGGGGTCGACAGCGTGCTGTCCGTCGACGTCGACGTCGACAACGGCCGGGTCACGGTGATCACCGAGGAGGGTCCCGATGACACCCTGATCGCCAAGGCCGTCGACGACGCCGGGTACGAGCTGACCGGCCGCGCCGCCTGACGGAGTCCGGTGAAGCGCTCCCCGCCGCCTGCGGGGTGCGATCCGGCCGGGCCCGTCTCAACCCCCGTCGTCGGGCCCGGCCGGTTCAACCTCTCCCCGCGCCCGGGGCCGGGCGGGCAGGTCAGCCGAACGCCGTCCTGACCTGCCCGCGCGCGGACAGCCCGGCCTGGGTCGCGGCGCCCAGCGGCAGTTCGATCCGGCGGTCGACGCGGTCCTCGGCCCAGGTACGTGTGTCGATCAGCCACCAGTGCTCGACGTCGATCCGGTAGAGGCGGTGGGGGGCGGGCGCCTGCAACAGCCGGGGCGGTAATTGCCATTCGGTCCGCTGCCGGGCGTCGGGGAACACCGTCTCGTAGAACGGCGCGTAGTAGGCGTCCAGTTGTTCCGGCGCGATCTCCGCGCAGCGGCCGGTGAACTGTGCTCCGTCGACGGACGAGACGGCCACCCCGGCCGCGCCCTCCCTGACGAACAGCGAACCTCCCACCCGCGGCTGGGAGCGGATGTCGCTGCTGTGGCGGGCGCCGGTGGACGAGCCGAAGACGAAGTGCAGCGGATCCGGGAACCACGCGTACTCCAGGGTGGCCACCCACGGGGTGCCGTCCCAGGTGGTGGCCAGGTTCAGATACCGGGCCTCGTTCAGCAGATGTGCCGTCCGGTCGATCAGGCTCTCTTCGATCGCCATGGGTGACCTTTCCGTGGGTGGCCTTTCGCTGTCCTGCGGCGTGGCTGCACGGCGCCGCGGCGGGTACGCCGTGTGGTCCGTGCCGCATGCGGTCCGCGGCGCGGCGCCGCGTGGTCCGTACGACGTGCGCTCCGCGGCGGGCGGTCACCCGTGCCGCAGGAACACGGGCAGCGACGAGACGTCGTTGCCGATGAAGGTGTGCCCGGGCGGTACGTCCTCGGGTTCGACGGCGAGGGTCAGCCGCGGGAACCGGTCGAACAGGGCGGGCAGCGCGATCCGGGCTTCGAGCCGGGCGAGATGCGAGCCGGGGCAGAAGTGGGCGCCGAGGCCGAAGGCCAGGTGTTCCTTGTCCGCGCGGTCGATGTCGAAGGCGACGGGGTCGTCGTGCACCTGCGGGTCACGGCCATGGGCGCCATAGCAGATCAGGATGGCGTCGCCGGCCCGGATGACCACCCCTTCGCCGAGGTCGATGTCCTCGGCGGCCCAGCGCATGGGCAGGTGCATCACCGGGCAGTGCACGCGCAGGGATTCCTCGACGGCGTCGTCCCAGCGAGCCGGGTCGGCCCGCAGGAGGGCGAGCTGGTCGGGGCGGCCGAGGAGTTCGCGGACGGTGTGGTCGATCAGGTTGATGGTCGTCTGGCTGCCGCCGCCGATCATCAGCAGCAGCGTCGACACGAGTTCGTGGTCGTTCAGCGACTCTTCGCCCTCCTCGCGCGCGCTGAGCAGGAAGCTGGTCAGGTCGTCCCCCGGTGTGTGCCGCTTGGTGGCGATCAGGAGGTGCATCGCCGCCACCAGGTCCTCGTAGAGGGCGACCGATTCCTCCTCCGACAGGTCGGTCCTGGCCACCTCGCGGAACACGCGCAGCACTTCGGGCCGCTGGTCGTCGGGGATGCCGAAGAGGTCGCAGATCACCTGGGTCGGCACGCAGTAGGAGAACTCCTGGTGCAGGTCGACCGGCTCGTCGGCGGGTCGTGCGGCCAGCTCGTCCAGGAGCATCGTCACGTCCGCTTCGATGTGGGAGCGCAGTTTCTCCACCCGGCGGGGGGTGAAGGCCGGGGTGATCAACTTGCGGAGCCGCGCGTGCTCGCGCCCGTCCGTGGTGGCCATGGAGTCCAGGTCGACCCACGGGGACAGCCAGGGGACGGAGCCTGGCTGGTAACCGGGCACGGTCTTCTTCAGGTTCCGGGAGACTCCGGGATGCGTCAGGAGTTTCCTGACGACGTCTCCACGGGACACCGACCACGCTCCCACCCCATCGGGCAGGTGCACGGGGACGGCGGGTCCCAGCGAGCGCAGGTGCTCGACCTGTGCGTACATGCACCGGCCGCCCTCGCTCTGCATCGTCTCGGTCGGAGTTGCGCTGAAGGGAATCACTGCGTGCCTCCTGATGAGGGCCGGACGCGGCGGCGGGAGCGGCAGGGCCGGCCCAGCCGTCGCGTCCGGCTGTGATCACTTGTTTCGGTGTCTTGTCACTGCGGGGGACATTCAGTCGGCCTCCGCGGTGGAGACCGGCTCGGCGGGGCTCGCGTCGGCGCCCTGCCCGGCCGGTGCGGTCGAGCCGGTCGGCGGTACGTGCCGCAGCGCGACGGCCGCGACGACGGCGCTCACCGCGGCGATCACCGCTGCGGTGGCGGCGGCGACGTTGAGCCCGGTCGTGAACGCCTCCCTGGCCGCCCGCAGCAGCTCACCGCCGACGCGGGCGGGCAGGTCCTGGGCGGCGGCGACGGCGCCGTCGAGGTTCTGCTTGGCGGCCGACCTCGCCTCGTCGGGCAGGGCGCCGGGAAGTTTGTCGGCGACGCCGCTGCGGTAGGTGGCGGCACCGATGCTGCCGATGATCGCCACACCGAGGGAGATGCCGAGATCGTTGACGGTCGAGGCCAGACCGCCGGCCGCGCCCGCCTTCTCCGGCGGTACCGAGCCGACCACCAGGTCGGTGGTCAGCGCCATGGACGGGGAGACCGCCGGATACAGGACGATGAAGCCCGCGATGACCCAGGGCAGACCGGTCGTGCTGTCGATCTGGGTGAACAGGATGTAGCCGACCACCTGCACGGCCAGGCCCGCGGCGATCACATTGCCGGGCCGGATCCGGCGGGCGAGGATCGGGGAGCGCATGGCGACCACGATCAGGACGAGAGCCGCCGGAAGAATGGCGACGCCGGTCCTGAGCGGCGACAGATCCTTCACCAGTTGCAGGTACTGGGTGAACATCAGATACACGCCGCCCAGGCCCATGGCCGAGAGGATGAAGACGCCGAGGGCCCCGCTGACCGTACGGTTCTTGAAGAGGCGGACGTCCAGGAGCGGTTCGGCGGTGCGCAGTTGGCGGAAGACGAACCCGGCGCCGAAGACCACTCCGACCGCGATGGACAGTGCCGAGAGCCCCGGTGAGTCGGTGGTGGCGAAGGACTTCACGCCGTAGATCAGCGGCAGCAGCGTCAGCAGCATGAGCAGGGCACTGACCAGGTCGAGCTTGCCGTTGCGCGGTCCCTGGTGGCGGGGCAGCAGCAGCGGTGCGCCGATGGCCACGACCGCCATGACCGGAACGGCGACCAGGAAGGTGGCCCGCCACGAGAACACTTCGAGCAGCAGACCGCTCAGCAGCGGTCCGAGCGCGACACCCGCCGAGATGGCCGCCGCCCAGGTGCCGATGGCCACGCCCCGTTGCTTCGGGTCCTGGAACATCGTGAAGATCAGGCCGAGTGTGGTCGGCATCTGCATGGCGGCGGCGATACCGAGCAGGGCCCGCCAGACGATCATCAGCGTCGGCGAGTCCGTGAGGGCGGCCGCCACCGAGACCACCCCGAACAGCACGGCCCCGACCATCAGGAGGTTCCGGTGCCCGAAGCGGTCGGCCACGGTGCCCATCAGCACCAGCAGGCTGGCCATCAGGAAGCCGTAGATGTCCAGGATCCACAGGGTCTGCGCGCTGCTGGGCCGCAGATCCGCCGCGAGGTAGGGGATGGCCAGGAACAGGATGGTCAACATCATGAACAGCAGGAGCGCGGGGAGGACCAGCAGGCCGAGCGCCGCCCACTCCTTGCCCCCCGCGCGTAGTTGCCGGCTTCCAGCCTCGGACATCGGTACTCCTCTCCTCGTCGAGACCCGCGACGGTGCCGTGCCCGGGGGCCGGTCGCCCGCGCGTGGGCATACCCCCTTGGGGTAGCGGTAGAAAAATAGGGGTAGGGGGTATGGGTGTCAAGCCAACCGGTCTTCCGCTGCCGGGACTTCGACGAGGTCAGCCGGGGTCGAGGTCACGGGCGAGGCAGTTCCAGAAGGCGGTCTCCAGCGAGTGCACGGACAGGGCGCAGTGCAGCGCGGCCCCCGGATCGTCGCCACCGGCCAGCCCGTGGTCCAGCGTGGCCGCCGCCTGGTCCAGGAGGGACTGCGGCGTCTCGGCGAAGAAGCGGAAATGTCCGAGCGCCCGTTCCTCGAAGCCGTACCGGGACACCAGCGCGTCGGCCACGCGGGTGTAGGTCCCGCCGGACTCCGCCACGTTCGCCAGCAGGGCGAGGGCGACATCGCTGCAACTGCCGTGCTGCGCGGATCGTGCCAGGTGGCGTGGATACGCCTGGGCCGCCGCCTGGGGCTGGTAGGCGCGCAGTTCTCCCTCCCGCAGGCCCAGCACGGCCGCGAAGTCGAGGAGGAGGCCCAGCGCCTCGACCTCGCCCTGGGCCATGGCCCCGTACAGCTCTCCCGCCGGAGCGGAGGGGAAGCGGGTCGCGAGCAGCGCGAAGCTGCGTCGGTCGCTGCCCACGAGGTGATACAGCTCCCCGGCGAGCTGCCGCAGCCGTTCCCCGGGCACCCGGCCGCGCTCCAGGACGTCGAGGAAGCGGTTGGGTTCGGCTTCCTCCGAGATGCGCTGCCGTGCTGCCGCGAGGACATCCGTCACGGTGTTCACCGAGCCCTCCTCACCGGTCCGTCGGCGGTTCGCCCGGTGCCGGCCGGCCGGATGACCCGCCGCAGGTTCGCGCCCGTCGCGGGCCCCGGCTCCGGCCGGGCGATCCACGGCCCGTCGGTGGAAGGGTCCGGCACCCCGTCCTCAAGCCAGACGTGGTGGCCCGCCAGCACACCGGCCGCGGTCTCCCGGTCCGCCGCGTCGGTGTTGTCTGCCAGCCGGTCCAGCAGGTGTCGGACCCGCAGCCGGGCCTGCCGGCAGAAGGCGTCGGCGAGCCGTCCGGGGGCGGAGTCGGCCCCGCCGAGGGCCTCGGCGTAGACACAGCTCGCGCTCATCGCGTACAGCTCGGCGCCGACGTCGACGATCCTGCCCAGGAACCGCTGGCGTTCGTCGAGTCCGGCTGCCGGGCCGCCGGCGACCAGGGCGAGTTCGCCGGCCAGCCGCCGGCAGGTCCGCTCGACGAACGCGCGGTGACCGCCCCATGGGCCGTCGCCGTCGTGCGCGGGGCCGCTGTCGGGCACCGGCTCCTGGGGGTCCGCGGAGCGGTGCAGGTCGATCAGATCGTGTGCGAGGAAGGCGCGCAGCGCCTCGCTCGAACCGTCGAAGATGCGGCCGGCCCGCGTGTCGCGCAGGAGTTGTTCGACCGGGATCCCGCGTTCCCCGCGGCCGACCGCCGAGTCCGCCGTCTCGTAGCCGCGGCCGCCCCGGATCTGCAGGAGTTCGTCCGCGACGACGCACGCCTGCTCCGACGCGAACAGCTTGGCCAGCTCGGCGTCCAGCCGGGTGTCGGTGCCTGCCCGCTGTGCGCGCCGGCCGATGACCTCGACCATCGCCTCCAGGGCGAACGCGGTGGCGGCGATGAAGGACAGTTTGCCGACGACCGCGTCGTGGCGGCCGATGGGCCGGCCGAACTGCACCCGGGCCGCGCTCCACTGCCGGGCGATCTTCAGGCTCCACTTCGCCGCGGCGGCGCACACCGCGGGCAGTGAAAGCCGTCCGGTGTCCTGGGCACCGAGGGCGACGGCCAGTCCCTCGCCCTCCGCGCCGATCCGGTTGCGTGCCGGGACGACCACCCGGTGCAGGCGAATGCAGCCGTTCTCCAGGCCGCGCAGGCCGAGGAAGGAACTGCGGTGCTCGACCGTCACCCCGGGCGCGTCGGACTCGACGACGAAGGCCGTCATCCTGCCGTCGTCGGATCCCGGCGCGGGCACGACCGCCATCACCACCAGCAGGTCGGCGATCACCCCGTTGGTGGTCCACATCTTCACACCGTCGAGCACGTAGCTGTCCGTGGCCGGGTCGTGGACGGCCGTGGTGTGCATCCGGTACGGGTCGTTGCCGATGTCGGCCTCGGTGAGCGCGAAGGCGGAGATCTCCCGGACGCACCTCGGCAGGAACTCGCGTTTCTGCTCGTCGGTCCCGAACAGCAGGACCGGCTGGGCGAGCCCGATGGCCTGGTGGGCGGCGAGCAGTTCACTCAGCGCCGGATGCGTCGTGCTGGTGATCATCAGAGCGCGGTGGTAGCAGACGGAGGACAGCCCGAGCCCTCCGTACCGCCTGGGGATCTTGATGCTCAGCGCGCCGATGTCCTTGAGCCCTTCGACCACGTCGTCGGGGATGCGGTCGTCGCGCTCGATCGCGGCGCTGTCCACCTCCTTCTCGCAGAAGGCGCGCAGCCGCGACAGGAACCGTTCCTCCGCCTCCTCCAGGCGCCGTGGATCGCCCTCGGGAAGGGTGAGGAGGTCCGTCGCCGCCCGGCCGAGGAACAGACCGGCGGCGAAACCCGGCTGGGGGGTCGTCGTCCGGCCGGACTGCTGCTCCGGCGCCTGTTCCGCCGTCATGCCGTGGCCGCGGGGACGGCCTGGATGACCGACAGCGGCCCGGCCTGCCCCAGCCCGACCGACCGCACGGTGAACCCGGTCTCCGCGAGCAGCGCCCGGAACTCGCCCTCGGTGCGCTCCTGGCCGCCGGTCATGACCATCATGTTGATGTCGGTGAAGTAGGCGACGGGCGCGGCGGTGTCCGCGGTCTCCGGCAGCACCGTGCCGACGATCAGCAGGGTGGCCTGCGCGGGCATGTGGGCCCGTACGGTGCGCAGGATGGCGCGTGCCTCGTCGTCGCCCCAGTCCTGGAAGACACTCTTGATGATGTAGAGGTCTCCCTCGCCCGGCACGGACTGGAAGAAGTCGCCGGCCCGGACCTCGCACCGGTCCGAGAGGCCGGCCTTGCCGAGGGCGGCGGCTGCCTCGGCCACGCCGCTCGGGCTGTCGAAGACGATGCCTCGCAGCTCGGGCCGGGCCGACAGGATCGCGGTGAGCAGGGTGCCGTCACCGCCGCCGAGGTCCACCACGGTGCCGGTCGCGGGGAAGTCGTATCCCGCGGCGAGCTGCCCGGCGGAGATCCTGGACTCTTCGCTCATCGCCTCGTTGAACAGGGTGCTGGTCTCGCCGTGCTGGGCCAGCCAGTCGTAGACGCCCATCCCGTACACGTGGTCGAAGGCGCGTTCGCCGGTGCTGACGGTGTGGTGCAGGCTCTGCCAGGACGTGAGGAAGATGGGGTGGCAGAACATCTTGGCGAAGTTGTGGAGGGAGTCAGGGGAGTCGGAACGCAGCTGGGAGCCGATGCCGGTCAGGGCGAAGCTCCCCGGCTCGGGTTCCTCGGCGATACCGACGGCGACCAGTGTGCGCAGGAGGCGCCGGAGCGACGGCTCGTGGGTGCCGGTCGAGGTGGCCAGTTCCGCGCTGGTTCGGGAGCCGGTTCCGATCAGGTCCGCGAGCCCGAGTTCCGTGGCCACACCGATCGCGTGCGCCGTCATGTATCCGCCGATCCGCTCGATCAGGGCCGCGCGGAGGGTCAGCTTCTCGGTGGCGAGGACGTCCTGGGGAGGCGTGCTGCTCATGGGAGGTCGTACTCCTTGTCGTCGGTGTCGCTCTGTGCGGGCCAAGCGGTGTGCCGGTCGAGGTGTCCGGTCGGGGTGTGTCCGTCGAGGTGTGCCGGTCAGCAGGTGTGCGGAGTCGGCCGGTGTACGGGGTCCTCGGGGCGGCCGTGTCATGACGGCCGGCCGGTGAGGTGGTGTCTGACCCAGACGTTCGGTTCGACGTAGACGGCGTAGTCGTGCGTGACGCTCACCGTGAGCGGGGTCAGCGCTCCGGGCAGTTCCACGAGGCCGTCGGTGTCCAGGGGAAGCCCGGTCCACTCGCGCCACTGCGCGAGGCTTCCGGAGACGGTCATGGACGCCGGGCACACCTTCAGGACCTCGCCGCCGGCCCTCAGGTGCACCCGCAGCCAGGGGTCCTCGGGCAGCCCGTCGGGCCGTGTCAGCGCCAGGTAGTCGGCCAGCGGCAGTTCCTGGTACCGGTGCTTGCGGCTGGGGCGGACCGGGACCACGAGATGCGAAAAGCCCCGCTCGCGCGCGTGGTCGGCGAGGGCCCGCAGGGTGTACGCGGACAGGTTCTGCGCGCGGCGGTCCGGGACGACGGCTATCTCCAGTGCGCACAGGGCGGTGAGTTCCCGGCCGGCCCGGGTGTCGGACAGGCACTGGCGCAGTGTCGCGTCCCAGCCGGCGTCCGGCAGGCGGTCGGGGTCACCGTCCCAGGCGAAGGGCACGCTGGCGGCCCGGGCGACGACCTCGTCCTGTTCGTCGACCACGACGAGCTGGTGCGCCGCGTGGGTGTCGAACGCCCAGTCCACGAGGAGCGGTTCGGGCTGGATGTAGGCGGGCCACGACGATTCCATGGTGATCATCGCCTCTTCCAGTTCGGGTCTGGCGGCGAGGCTGATCACACGCAGATCGGTGCTGGTGCTGCTGGCGGTGGTGGACATGGGGTCTCTCCGGTCGGCGGGCGCGGACGGTCGTAGTGGTGGACGGTCGTGGACGTCACTCGGCGAGGCGGCGGGCGGGCAGTCGTGCCGTGTTCAGCGGCCGGCTCTCCGGCCGCTGGGCCAGCAGGCCGATGTACTGCCGCCGGGGTATCGGGCGCGCACCCAGGAGCCGGACGTGCTCACCGTCGCGCTGCACGTCGACGGCGAGTCCGCCGGCCTCGGCGAAGCGCCGGGCCAGGTCGGCGACGGCGGTCTTGCCCGCCCCGCTGCTCCGGGTGAACTGGGAATCGGCGCTGAACACGGCGCCGATCCGGACTCCGTAGACACCGCCGACCAGTTCGTCGCCGTCCCAGACCTCGACGCTGTGCGCATGACCCAGCTCGTGCAGCAGGCACAGACCTCGCAGCAAGTCGTCCGTGAGCCAGTGTTCGCTACGGTCCGCGCGACACCGGCGGACCACCTGCTCGAAGCAGACGTCCGCGGTCGTCGTCCAGTCGTTCCTGGTGCGCAGTTGACGGCGCAGGCTGCGCTGCAACCGGGTCTGTCCGACGCCGATCACGGGCCGCGGGTCCGGTGCGCACCAGGCGATCGAGAAGGGTTCGTCGCAGCCGGGGATCACCTTCACGAGACCTGCCTCGACCTGGGCCTCGTACATCAGCTCGTTGACAATGCGCTGTTCGGCCGTGCCGGCCGGGAACGGGTACAGGCCCCGCTGGTAGGCGGCGAGCAGGGAGCGGGGGCCCAGGTCTCCCCCGAAGGCGACGGGGCCGTCGGCGGGAGCGCCGACGACGTCCAGCGATTCCCATGAGCTGCCGGTACGGGCCGGTGTTCGGATGTACACGTCCGCCTCACAGGAAATCGATGGAGGTCAGGTACCGGAGGTAACGGTCGAGCATGTCCCCGTCCACGGGCGGGATCTCGATTCCGCTGCCGTGCAGCATGTGCTCGACGTTGTCGCGGGAGAAGACGGGAAAGGTCGTTTCGAGGTACATCTCGGCGACGCTCATCTCGCCGGTGGAGCACCGGTCGATGAACAGCGGCGCGAAGGGCGTCATGGGGTGGTCGGGCTGCTCGATCGCGGTCTTCACGATGCCGTCGATCCACTGGTCCCAGGGGATCTCACGGATCGTGTGGCCGTGTGCGCGCAGCCGCTCGACGAGGAGGGAGACGTTCGCCTTTCCGGGGTTGGTCAGGTGGTAGACCTCGCCCGCCGGGAGCCGGCTCGACGCGATGTGCAGCAGTGCGGCCGCGTAGGCGTCGACCGGTGTGTAGTCCAGCGGGAGTTCGGCGACGGGCGCCGTCCCGCTGTCGACGATGAACTTCTTCATCGCGCACATCTCGGTCGCCGTGTTCCAGGCTCCGCTGACCCGGTCGCCGGAGATGTCGGCGGCCCGGTAGATGGCGACCGGCAGGCCCTCCTCGGCCGCGTTCAGCAGCAGCCGCTCCGCCACCCACTTGCTCTCGACGTAGCCGACGGAGAGCCGGTCCGGGTGGGCCGGCGGTGTCTGCTCGGTGACGTGCCGGATCCCGGCGGTGCCGAAGCCGGAGATCACGGCCATGGTGGAGACGTAGTGGATGGGAATGTTCCGGTAGCGTCCGGCCATCCGGATGATCTCCCGGGTGCCCTCGACGTTCGTGGGGCGCATGTGGGAGTACGGATAGATGAAGTTGACCAGTCCGCCCGGGTGGTGGATGACGTCGACGGTCTTGGCGTAGTGGTCGAAATCCTGGTCCGAGAGTCCGAGCCGCGGCAGATCCAGGTCACCGGGAACGGCGCAGATCCGTCCGGACGCCCGGTACTCGTCCAAGTCGTCGTCCAGGTAGCGCCGTGCGGTGCTCTGGATGCGTTCCATCGCGTGGCGGGCGTCGCGGGCGCGCACCAGGCAGTGCACGGTGGCGCCGGTGGTCGCCAGCAGTTCCCGCAGCAGGTAGCTGCCCAGGAAGCCGCTGGCTCCGGTGAGCAGGACGTGGGAGGGGTCCGCCCAGGACGTCTCGTCCGTGGGCCGTGGCCGGATCGGTACGCCGACGGTGGTGTCGGCGTCGAAGTCGGCCTGGGCCGCGGTGTCCGCGCTGAGGGTGCCGGCTCGGGCCGATTCGACCGCGGCGGCGAAGCTGCGCAGGGTCGCGTCGTCGAGGAGGAGGCGGATCAGGGGACGCACCTGGGTGATCAGGATGCCGAGCGAGGCTCTGGCCTTCGCCAGGAGTTCGGCCGCGAGGATCGAGTTCCCGCCGAGGTCGAAGAAGTTGTCGCCGGGTTCGACCGAGTCCACGTCGAGCACCTGGCACCACAGGCCGGCCACGGCGCGCTCGACCAGACTCGCGGTGGCTGTCCCGTCGTCGGCCGTCGGACCGGACGCCGGGAGCCGCGACGGGTCGGGCAGGGCGGCGAGGTCGATCTTGCCGTGCGCCGTCACCGGCATCTCGTCCAGTTGCACGAACCTGGCCGGGATCATGTAGGCGGGCAGGTGGCGAGTGGCGAAGGCGCGCAGCTCGCCCGGATCGAGCCGGTGGGGTGTGTGCCGCGCGGTGAAGTAGGCGGCGATCTGGGCTTCGCCCTTGTGGCTGAAGGCCGTCACCGCGGCGTCGTCGATGAGGTCGTGCGCCGACAGGGCCGCCTCGATCTCGGCCGGCTCGATGCGGAATCCCCGGATCTTGATCTGCCGGTCGGCCCGTCCGACGACTTCGAGGTCCCCGCCGGCCGTCCAGCCGCCGAGGTCACCGGTGCGGTACACGGGTCCGGCGCCCGCCGCCGCCCCGGGCAGGGTGCGAAATCGCTGTCCGCTGCGGGCCTGGTCGCCGAGGTAGCCCTGGGCGACGCCGGGACCGCCGAGGTAGATCTCGCCGTGCCGCCCCGGCGGGACGGGGGTCAGGTCCTCGTCCAGCACGTGTGCGACGGTCTGCGGCAGCGGGCGTCCGACGGGCGCGGGACCCTGGTCCGGCAGTACCGCCGGGGTGATCTCCATGGTGCACGACGTGATCGTCGTCTCGGTCAGCCCGTAGGCGTTGACCAGCCGGGAGCCGGGCATCAGCCGCAGGGCGGTCCGGCAGTCCTCGGCGTGCACCGCGCTGCCGCCCACGATGGTGAGCCGCACCGGCAGGTCCGCCGGGGTGCGGGCCAGTTCGGCGAGGAAGGCACGCCAGTAGGGCGGGGTCAGGTCCATGACCGTCACGCCGAGCGAGACGAGCCGCCCGGGCAGTTCGCTCGGCGCCCAGTTGTACTCGGGCAGGACGAGGGTCGCGCCGTTGAGCAGCGTGTTGAGGATCTGCTCGATGGAGGTGTCGAAGGACAGCGCGGCGAACTGGAGGACCCGGTCGTCCGGTCCGACGCCGTACCGTTCGTTCACGCTCCGGCACAAGTAGCCGAGGGAGGCGTGGCTGACCTGCACGGCCTTCGGGGAGCCCGAGGAACCGGAGGTGTAGATGATGTACGCGGTGTCCGACGCCGCGACGCCGGTCGAGGGCGGGCCGGTGGGTAATTCCGCGGTGAGGCCGGCGTCCACGCGGAGGGTCGCCACCGAGAGTCCGGCGAACCGGTCCTCGTTGCCGGAGCGCGTGACGGCTACCGCGCAGCCCGTCTCCTTGACGTAGACCGCGAGCCGGTCGTCGGGGAGACCTGGTTCCACGGGCAGGTAGGCCGCCCCTGCTTTGAGCGTCGCGAGGAACGACACGACGAGGTCGATCGAACGTTCCAGGTGGACCATGACCACCGAGCCGCGTCCGGCCCCGAGCGTCCGCAGGTGGTGAGCGAGTTGGTCGGCCCGTCTGTCGAGTTCGGCGTAGCCGATCCGGCGGCCGTCGTGTTCGACCGCCGTCGCGTCGCGCCGAGCGGCCGCCACGGCGGCAAAGCGATCGTGTACGAGCGGCTTTCCGATGGTGTCCATGTGTCCTCTCGTCCAGTGCGGGTGCGGAGAACGCCGACTATCTGTCAGCGCGCGTGAAGGCATGCCGAAATGCACGCTGAGAATTGCGCCGACCCCGAATGCGATCGGGCAGCAGGTCGAGTCGCCGAGTATGAATCCGACAACAATTGATTGCGGGAATCGAAAGGAACGAGCGGCTTGGCTCATCGCTCCGGTGAGTTCGGGCGGAAGCGTCGAGCGGCCACGCGGAAATGGGCCCGGTCGGCCCTAGGAAATCGAGTGAGCGAGGTCATCGGCCGCACTGGAACGGTGCGGCGATGCGGTCATACGCTGCGGTATCCGGACGCGATCGGTACATGCATCATCGCTGTCTCCATGGTTTGCCGTCCCCCATCTTCAACCGAACGCCACGTTCGTCGGCGAGTTTGAGAACCCCGGCACGATCAGAAGTCCGTCTGCCATTCCGGGGTCCCGGCTGGTGCGGATGACGCGCGTTGCTGTGACTGGTGATCAACTGGCACCGACGTGTGCTCTGTTGCGACCGTGGAGAGAAAACCCTACGGGGGTAGCTCTTGTCAATGGGGACAAACACGAAGATCACGGTTCCAGCGGAAGGGTAATAGCGGAGGCGCGCGTGTCACTTGTGTGGAAATCCCGCGCTGGAACCGCCGCCATCAGGCAGGCGCGACGGGCGCGAACTGCAGGCACCTGGCCGCCCCGTGATCCCCAGGACGGCGCGGCGGCGGGGCCGGCTCCGGCCGCCGTCCCACCAGGAGGTTGTTTCCCCTAGGGGGTATGGGTATAAGTGGGTCGGCATCCCGGCGCCGCACCACTGGCCTCATCCGCCGCACGGGCCCACCCCGTGCGAGGGGACCGCCACACCACTCGGGGGAAATCTCATGTCGTCCTGCAGTACGTCCGGCGATCCCCGCTCCCCCTCGGGAGCCCACGGGTTCGGCAACGGCAGCAGGCGTCGCGGCGCCTTCCACGCCCGGGAATGAGCGGTGTTCCTCGCGCGCCGGCCCTCCGTGGCCGGGACCGGCACGCACCGGCCGGGACCGGCACCCGCTGGCCGGGACCGGCATCCGCTGGCCGGGACCGGCGGCGTGGACACGGACGGACGGCCCGCCCGCCGTCGAGGTCCTCGCCTCGCCGTCCGGGGCCCGCGACCGCCGGCCGGCGGCAGCTGCGGTCGTGAGGCGGACCCGCTCACCGCCGGGCGGACCCGCTCAAGCAACGGCGGGGCGAACCGCACGGTCCCTCCCCTCCGTTGAACCGTGTGTTCAGTGGCGGCACGGAGACGGCGCAGCCGCGACGGGCTGTTCCCGATGACGAACACACGCAAGCGGCGCAGCCGCGACAGGCTGTTCCTGGCGACGAACACGACGAGAACGCCGTCGCGGCGCCGGCGACCGCCGGGTTGAACAGTCCGCACACCGCCGGCGGCAGGGCGCAGGCGGCGCAGGTGCCTGCCCACCATCGGACTGTTCGCCCACGACCCGAGATGATCGACTTAACAGGGACACGCCAAGTTGGCAGTGATCAGTCAGTGCTGGTCACCGTATGGCGGCCCCTCAAGGATCTTGACATCACCGAGACTTGACGCACCCCCGATGTCCGGTCTCAGCGAAGCGGGGTTTGTCGCGCTGATTTGTGTGCGGACCGTGCGGTGTACGGGGCGGGGACAGGTTTGAGTGAGACGGTGTCCCGCTTTGGGGTGGCTCTTGTCTCGCTACGGGTGGCTTGTCTCATTCCAGTGGACATCGTCCTGGTGTGGATGATCAGGGGGAGCCGCCGAGCGGCAGGGGCAGGGCAGCTGATTTCGAGGTGGCCTGGGTTCAGGGCGGGGTCGAGGTACGCGGTTCGCTGGCGGACGTGACGGAGCTGGCCTTCGAGGAGGCCGATCCGGTACGGGACTTCCCGTCGTACCGGGGGCAGAGGAACTTTCCGGGCTTGTACTGGGCGGCCACGATGCTGCGGCATGTGGGGTTCGAGTCCTGGCTGGAGCGGGATCACGCGATCTCGATGGACTTCGACCCGCGTGTCACGTGGTTCGCGTCGCAGCCGTTCTGGCTGTCCTGGACGTCGCCGGACGGGTTGCGGCAGTCGCATGCGCCGGACTACTTCGCCCGTCGGGCCGACGGATCGGCCGTGGTGGTGGACTGCCGGCCGGAGGGGCGGCGCAAGCCGCGGGACCTGGCCAAGTTCGCCGGTACGCAGATTGCATGCGAGGCCGTGGGCTGGGATTTCCGGCTCGTGGGCGAGATCGACCGGGTGCGGGTGGCGAACCTGCGGTGGCTTGCAGGGTTTCGTCATCCCCGGTTCGCCCAGGCCGGGTTGGAGGAGGCGGTCGAGGCTGCCTTCGCCGTTCCCGGACTGCTGGTGGGCCATGCCTCGCACGTCGGTGATCCGGTCCTGGTGCTGCCGGTCGTCTTTCATCTGCTGTGGTGTGGGCGGCTGACGACGGACCTGTCGCGCCCCTTGGGTGATCACTCGTTGGTGAGCCGGGTGGAGGGCTGATGACCGAGCACGAGCGGCCCAAGGGGGTGCTGCGGGTGGGCGACCGTGTCCGGTTCGAGGACCGGGTCCACACGGTGGTGGGTCTGTCGGGCACGACCGTCCGCCTGGTCGACGAGCACAGCACCGCGAGCATGGTGATGTTCGCTCACCTGATGGCCTCGGAGGGATTCGAGCTGCTCGACGCGACGGCGACCACGCCGGGACTTCCGCCCTTCGGCCTGCTGGACACCGTGCCTGAAGTGGCCCTGCGCAAGGCCCGGTTCTTCGAGAAGCATCTGATCGAGGTGGAGACCGGCCTCCCTCCCGACGCGCCGAAGGGGACTGTTCCCAGGCCGGAGTACGACCCGCAGTGGCGAACCGTGAACGAACGCCTCGTGGCCAAAGCAGCCGAGCTGACAGCGGCAGGCAACGAGGTGTCGGAACGGACGCTGTTCCGGCTGAGGTCGAAGTGGCGGGATGAGGGACTCTGGGGCCTGGTGGACCGGCGAGCCACCAGGCTGTCCATGGCATTGGGCACCGGCCGGGTGGACGAGCGCCTGGTCGAGGCAGTGCTGGAGGTCCTGACCGCGCAGGAAGACTCATCGACGGGGACCCGCACCCGAGTGATCCGGCAGGCCGAGAAGCTGGTCGCCGAACGGCACGGGAAGGGCACGGTCCCGCTGCCGTCGCGGGCAACGTACTTCCGACTGCTCAAGTCGCTTTCCGAGGGGCGTCACAGCTTCGGGGCCGCCACGACCCGGCGTTCTCTGGCCGGGAGGCCGGAGGCTCCGTTCACCCCGACGCTGGCCGCCCGGCCCGGCGAGGTAGTGCAGATCGACACCACCCCGCTGGACGTGCCGGCCGTTCTCGACGACGGCGTGACCGGGCGGGTCGAGCTGACGATCGCGGTGGATGTCGCCTCCCGCACCATCTGCGCGGCGATCCTGCGGCCGGCCGGGACCAAGGCCGTGGACGCTGCGCTGCTGCTGGCTCGGATGCTGGTGCCCGAACCGATGCGACCCGGCTGGTCGGACGCCCTGCGGATGTCGGCCTCACTGATCCCGTACGCCCGGTTGATGAGCGTCGACGCCCGCCTGGAGCACGCCGCGGCACGTCCGGTGATCGTCCCAGACACGATCATCGTGGATCGGGGCAAGGTCTTCGTCTCGGAAACGTTCGTCGCGGCCTGCCGTTCCCTGGGCATGTCCATCCAGCCCGCACGGCCGGCCACGCCGACGGACAAGGGAGTCGTGGAGCGGACTTTTGAGTCGATCAACACGCTGTTCTGCCAGCACGTCGCCGGATATATCGGCTCCGACACCACCCGGCGCGGCCGCGACGTCCAGGCGGTCTGGACGATCGCGGAACTCGCCGATCTCTTCCACGAGTGGGTTGTCGCCCGGTGGCAGACCCGACCGCATGACGCTCTGCGCAGTCCGTTCCTGCCGGGCAAGGCCCTCTCGCCGAACGAGGTCTACGCCATGCTGGTCTCCCGCACCGGCTACCTGCCGGTCTGCCTCCGCGGGGACGACTACATCGAGTTGCTGCCCGTCGAGTGGCGAAAGATCAACGACTACGGCATCACGCTCGACTACCGCACCTACGACTGCCGGGAGTTGGGCTCCTACCGGCGCCAGCCATCCGGAGTGGACACCAAAGGCAACCTCTGGGAGGTCCATTACGACCCCTACGACCTGTCACATGTCTGGGTACGCGACACCCGGGCCGGAGGCTGGATCACCGTTCCCTGGACCCGGCTGGGCACGGTCTCCGCGCCGTTCGCCGATTTCACCTGGCGCCATGCCCGAGCCGTGCTGGCGGCCAAGGGCACCGACGACACCGACGAGGACGCCGTCGCCGTCGTCATCGACGACCTGCTGACCCGCGCCGGGAACGGGCCCGACCGGCGCATCGCCGCCCGCACCAAGGCGGCAACGGCCGTCCCCGCGCTGCCGCAGGCACGGCGCGAACCCGAGCCGGAGACGGGCGGGGAACCAGACAGCGAGGGCGAGGTCGCCCAGGTCATCCCGTTCGGTGTGTTCGATGCCTTCACCGACGGGAGCCGCTGATGACGCACTTCCTCGATCCGGAAGAAGTCGACCACCCGCTGACGACCAAGGAGGGCTGGACCGCCTTCACCACGGAGGCCACCACCCCGCCAGACATCCTGGCGCCCGCAGCCCTGCAGCGGCTCACCGAGGCGGAACGAACGACCTACGACCAGGCCCTGGAGGACTATCACGCGCAACTCGTCATCGTCTCCACCCCGACGATCCGTCATGTCACCGCGACCGGCCGCAAGCGCATCCTGCTCAACCGGCACCAGCACTCCGCCCGCCGCGGACTGATCGTCTCGGGCCCCGCCGGGACCGGAAAGACCACCGCCATCACCCAACTCGGCAAGAACTACGAACAGCTGGGACGCCGCCGCGGCGAGATCCTGCCGGACTCGCTGCCGGTCGTCTACGTCACCGTCCCTCCCGCGGCCACCCCGAAGATGCTGGCCATCGAGTTCGCCCGGTTCATCGGCCTGCCGCTGCCCTCACGGTTCAGCCAGGTCGAAGTGACCAACAAGGTCTGCGATCTGCTCTGCACCCTCGGCTGCCGTCTCGTGCTCATCGACGAGCTGCACAATCTCGACATCGGTACGCGGGTGGGCGCCGAGGCATCCGACCAGATCAAGTACCTGTCCGAGCGCATCCCCGCGACGTTCGTCCTGGCCGGCGTCGATGTCGAGGGCACCGGGCTGTTCGCCGGACGCCGCGGCGGACAGATCGCCAGCCGCTACACGCTCATTCCCACCAGCCCGTTCCGCCACAAGACCGAGGAACAGCGCGGCTCCTGGCGTTCCCTCGTGGCAACTTTGGAGGAGTCCCTGCGGCTGCGGGCCCACCAGCCGGGGACCTTGCTGGACCTGAGCTCCTACCTGCACGACCGCACCGGCGGAATGATCGGCAGCCTGTCCCACCTCGTCCGCGAAGCCGCCCTGGACGCCCTCCTCGACGGCAGCGAGAAGATCACCAAAGCCTCGCTGGAGCGGGTCGACCTGGACGAGAGCGCCGAACAGCAGAACATCCCCCGCGCACGTCGCCGCCGCCGGAGCGGTGGCACGAAACACGTCGCGTGACCACCCGGCCGCGGGCCCTGCCCCTCGCGCCGCCGCCCGTCCACCACGAGACCATCGGCTCCTACCTGAACCGCCTCGCCGACGCCAACCACCTCACCATCGGCTACCTCTCGTCCCTGGTCGGTCCGTCGCGCCAGCACCGCCGAGTCGACAACCGAGTCGGCTACTGGACCCCAGACGCACTGGGACAGCTGGCCGCACTGACCGGCCGGAGCCCGTCCTGTCTGATCCACGCGATGCCGCCGCTCGGCACGATCGGCGACCCGCTCCGGCACCTACGGTCCGCCACCGAAGAGGTCATCGAGCCACGGCGCCGCCCGGCCTGCCGCCTCTGCATGGCCCGTCGGCACATCCACGGCCTCGTCGTCCGCAGCACTCCACACCATGAAGGCGTCTGCCACCGTCACCACCGCTGGCTCCTCGGCGATGAACAGCATGACCTGACACGGCTGCCCGAGATCCTGCGAGCCAATCTCCAGCACCACCGGATCGTCCGCCGAGGCGCACATCCCTCCACCGCGCTGGCCTACATCGACGCCCGCGATCGCCTGACCAGGTGGTTCACCAGCGAGAGCAGTGGTGAGGCGCTTCGGCAGAGATGGAACTGCCGCCTCCACGTGCTGGGCGAGGACCCGTTCGGTGATCCCCACCGTCCCTCCGACGCCCGGATCGAGCTGGCCATCCACCCCGAAACCATTGTTCTCAGCGGCCTGTTGGCCTCGCCACGCTGGCGAGACCGTCCCCAACTGCCGGCCGAAGCAGCACAGCGACTCAACATCGCACCTCATCAGCTTCCGCTGCATGAGATGGTCGTCGCCACGATCGGGAAGGGGCGGTGATCTCACTCCCCGCCTGTCAGTGGCGATCGTCATCATGGGGGACATGACCAACCCGAACCTGACCACCGGCAGTATCTGGCGGCTCCACCACGGAGATCAGGAGATTGCCCGGCTGACCGTGACCGGCGCCGATATGCCCTGGACACACGTTGAAGTCGAGACACTTCCTGGTTTTGAAGAGTTCCGTCCCCTCTTCAGTGAGCAAGAGCGGGCCGCCGACGAGGAGGACTGGGAGCGGGCCGACGCCTGCTACACCCAGATCCGCAGTGCGCTCACCATGACGTTTCCCGACGGCGGCCCGGTCACCGAGTTCATGCTGCACATCCACGACGACGGCACCGCCGGCTGGCGCTGGCACGACGAGCCCTTCGACGCGGTGAACCCGTGACGACCTGGGTTCGCTGCTTCTGGGACGAGGAAGACGTCTGGTTCTACTTCGAGCTGGACGCCGATGGTTACGTGATCCGGCAAGTCGAGGTGCAGGAGCCCGGAAACAGGGCTCTGACCGCTGCCTCGCTGGCCGAGTGGCAAGAAGCCCAAAGAGACGGTCGGTCAGCTGAATACGAGAGCGTCTACGGTCTGACCGCGGAGCCGCCCATCTCCGAGTGGGAAGGGCACGAACCGCAGTCGTTGTCGGCCGACGAGTTCGAGATCGTTTGGTCGACCGCCCGCGGTGAGCTTCAGGATCGTCAGCGGCGCCCCTCTTCCTGAGCACGTCCATTACTGCGGCTTCCGATCAGGAAACTGCCATCTTCAATGCGAAACCGGCCGTCAAGCGTCTCGCCAACCTGACAAGGTCCTGCTCAGACGGCATCACCCTCGTCATGATCCATGAGACGCGCCAACCGCACCGCCCACGCGTCTTCGCGATGCCTCGTCGCTGCCCCCAGTACGTCGCGGTTGAACCTGTCACCCCGCAGGTCAACGGCCTCGCCCCTGCAAGATCTAATGAGACGGGACACCCGACAACCTCTTCAGATTGGTCGCCGATCTTCCTCAATCGTGAGGGGTTCGTTTCCCGCGCCGACCACCTGAGAGGGCCGTCTTGTTGCAAAGACCCACCCGAAGAACGATGTTGATCGCGTCGTCCATGACAGCGGCGGTGCTCCTGGCCCTGCCGGGTACGCCGTCCAGCGCCGCCCCTACGCCCCGGGCCGTCGCCGCCGCCGACTCCACCGCGGCCCGGCCTGCAGCGCGGACCGTCACGTTGATCACCGGTGACAAGGTGACCGTGACCACCGCAGCCGACGGTACGGTCACCCGCTCCCTGCAGGACCCACGCGGGCAGGACGTCGAGTTCTTCACCAGTACGGTCGGCAAGGACACCTATGTCTACCCGGCCTCCGCGCTGCCGTATGTGTCCTCGGGACAACTGGACCGGGGCCTGTTCGACGTCACCCGACTGCTGGCGGACGGCTACGACGACGCGCACACGGACAAGTTGCCGCTGATCGTCTCCTACGGCGACGCTTCGGCTCGCTCGCTCGCCTCCCGGGTGCTGCCGCAGGGCACGACCAGGACCCGCACGCTGCGCAGCATCAACGGTGCGGCCGTGACGGAGTCGCGCGCGCAGGCCGCCGGCTTCTGGTCCTCCCTCACCGCGGGCACCGCGCGGGCCACCGCGACCCAGCCGCGGCTCGGCGCCGGAATCGCCAAGATCTGGCTGGACGGCAAGGTCAAGGCTGATCTGGCCGACACCACCGCGCAGATCGGCGCACCCGAGGTGTGGGCGGGCGGCGACACCGGTCAGGGCGTGGACGTGGCGGTGCTGGACACCGGCATCGACACCGGGCACCCCGATCTGACCGACCGGATCAGCGCGAGCGCCAGCTTCGTCCCGGGCGAGGACATCGAGGACCGCTTCGGACACGGCACCCATGTCGCCTCCACCATCGCGGGCACCGGTGCCGCCTGTGACGGCAAGGAGAAGGGCGTCGCACCAGGGGCCCGCCTGCACGTGGGCAAGATCCTCGACGCCCAGGGGCAGGGCCAGGATTCCTGGGTCCTGGCGGGCATGGAGTGGGCCGCCCTCGACCAGCGCGCCAAGATCATCAACATGAGCCTCGGCTCCGGCCCCGGCGACGGCAGCGACCCGCTGAGCCAGGCGGTCGACACGCTCAGCCACGAGACCGGTGCGCTTTTCGCCGTCGCCGCGGGCAACTACGGCCCCCACACCGTGTCCGCGCCCAGCGTCGCCGACGCAGCGCTGTCGGTGGGCGCGGTCGACGGCTCCGACACGCTCGCCGACTTCTCCAGCACCGGACCGCGCCCGGGCGACGGCGGCCTCAAACCAGAGCTGACCGCTCCGGGTGTCGACGTGCTGGCGGCCCGCTCCCAGTACGTGTCCGAGGGCAGCGGCTACTACCAGACGATGAGCGGGACTTCGATGGCCACCCCGCATGTCGCCGGGGCTGCCGCGCTGCTCGCCGAGGCGCACCCCGGCTGGACCGGGCAACAGCTGAAGGACGCCCTGGTCAGCACCACCGCGCCGACTCCGAAGTACACCCCCTACGAGGCCGGCAGCGGTCGCCTGGACATCGCGGCCGCGATACGGAACACCGTGTTCGCCACCGGAAGCGTCCACGGGGGCTACCGGAGCTTCTCCGCGCCGCCCGGCGAGACGTACCAGAAGAAGGTGACCTACACCAACACCGGCGGCAGCCCGGTCACCCTCCACCTGTCCGTGAAGCCGAGCGCGGGCACCTCCCCCGAGGTGTTCTCGCTGTCCGCGCCGGCCGTCACCGTCCCCGCGAACGGCACCGCCGACGTGACCCTGACCACCAGTTTCGACACCGTGCAGACCGGTGCGTCGGTGTCCGGGCAGATCCTCGCCACGGACGACGCGGGGACGACGGTGACGCACACGGTCATCGGCGCCTACAAGGACTTCGAGCACTACGACCTGACCGTCGCGGCCAAGGACCGCCGCGGCAGGCCGCTGAGCGGCGGCCGGGTGATGGTGACCGACGGGAACACCGTCGAGTCGATGGTCACCGACGCGAACGGCACCGCCAGGCTGACCCTGACGCCCGGCAATTACACGGTGTGGCTGTCCGCCGATGTGGAGGGCACCCATGGGCCCCGCTCCACGGGTTTCGCCCTGCTCACCGCGCCCGAAGTGGTCCTCGACAAGGACGTCATGGTGGACCTGGACGCCACGAAGGCCGAACAGGTCAAGGTCGACACCCCGCGGGAGACCACACCGCTGACCAGCCGCGTCGACGTCGCCCGCACCTTCGACGCCACGCACTTCGTCAATGCGTCCTGGCTGCCGCCGGACTCGTACGACAGCGTCTGGGCGCTCCCCCACGACGAGCCGGTCGCCCAGGGAACCTTCGAGTTCGGGACCAGTTGGCGCCTGGCGCAACCGGCCCTGACCCTCGCCTCCGACACCCGCGCCTTCGACGACCTCCTGGTCCAGCCCGGACGCACCCCCATCGGCAGGGGCGGTCATCGCTACCAGACCGTCTACGCCGGTGACGGCGGCAGCGGCGCCTACCAGGGGCTCGACGCGCGGGGCAAGGCCGTCGTCGTACGCCGCAACGACACCGTCGACATCCAGCAGCAGGCCGACGCGGCGGCCGCCGCGGGTGCGGCCCTGCTGGTCGTCGTCAACGACGGCGCGGGACGGCTGCAGCCCTGGACCCAGGACATCTGGAGCGCGCAGGCGCCTCCCCCGCCGGCGGTCACCCTGGCCACGGTCACCGCGGACGAGGGCGAGAACCTCATCGCCCAGATCCAGCAGCGGGCGACGTGGCTGCGCGTGCAGTCCCACCCGACGGCCGAGTACCTGTACGACATCGTCCACCACGCCCCGACGATCCCCAAGGACCCCACCTACCGGCCGCGGCCCGGCGACCTGGCCCGGGTCGACGTCTCCTTCCGCAACAACGCGCCCGGAAACGGCCGGGAGTACCGCGGTGACGTGTGGCAGGGCCGGGTGGTCGGCATCCCGCTGAGCACTCCCGTCCAGGGCGACCGCACCGACTGGGTGTCCGCCGGTGCCGAGTGGCGCGAGGGCGCCGGCATCGCCGGGCAACTGACGGTCATCAACGACCGCTCCAAGCACTACCCGGCCGGCACCCGGTCCGGCCTGGAGTACTTCGGCCCCATCCAGCGACCGCGCATGGGTGACACCTACCGGCCGCTGCGCTTCGACGACCAGTTCCAGCTCAAGGTGGCCGGCTGGAGCGACTCAGGCGCCGGACACATCGGCGTGGGCAGCGGCCCTGATCTGCACAACGCGCTCACGCTCTACCAGGGCGACACCCTGGTCGCGAAACAGGACTCCGGCACCATGTACGTATGGGGCCTGTCCGCCGAGGACCTGCCCTACCGCCTGGTGTCCGAGAACTCCCGGAGCACGGGCTACTCGACCGCCACCCGTACCGAGTGGGCCTTCACCTCCGGCCGGCCGGCCGCCGGCACCCAGAGCTGTCCCGCGCTGATCCAACTCGACTACACGGTCCACGGCATGGACGACGCGGGCAAGGCCGGGCGCGGGACCGCCCTGCTGGTCACCCCCTCCCACCTCTCCGGAGGGCCGGGTTCGCAGGCGATCGACAAGGTGAACCTGGACGTGTCGTACGACGACGGCGCCACCTGGCACCCCGCGGCGCTGCAGCACACCGCGGAGGGCTGGCGGACCCGGCTGAACGCCCCGGCCGGCGCCCGCTTCGTGACCCTGCGCACCGCCGCCCGGGACACCCAGGGCAACAGCGTCACGCAGGCCATCACCCGGGCCTTCGGCCTGAGGTGACCGGCCACCGGCCCGACTCGCCTTGAGCGGCACCGGGGGCAGGACCGCGGCACGCGGCCCTGCCCCCACGGCTGGGAATCCATGAGGAAGACACGTCTGCGGGGCGCCGCCGAGCTGTACGGAGGCGCCCCGCGGGGGACGGGCAGACCGCTCAGACGGTGCGCACCGGCACGTTGTGGTGCACCCGCTTGGGGTCGGTGACGGCGACGGGCGCGAGGATCTCCTCCATCCGGGCCATCAGATCCTTCTCCAGGACCACACCGGACGCCTTGGCGTTCTCCACGACCTGCTCCGGGCGCGAGGCGCCGACGATGGCGGCGGAGACATTGGAGTTCTGCAGCACCCAGGCCACCGCGAGCTGCGCCGGCGAGAGCCCGGCCTCGGCGGCCAGCGGCTTGAGCTGCTGGACGGCCTCCAGCACCTCGTCGCTCAGCCAGCGCGCGATCGTGTCGGCGCCGCCCTTCTCGTCGGTGGCACGCGACCCCTGCGGGGGCTGCCGGCCGGGCTCGTACTTGCCCGTCAGCACGCCCTGCGCGATCGGCGAGAACACCACTTGGCCCATGCCCAGTTCCTCACAGGTGGGCACGACCTCACCCTCGATCACCCGCCACAGGGCGTGGTACTGGGGCTGGTTGGAGACCAGGGGGATGTGCAGCTCGCGCGCCAGGGCGTGAGCGCGCCGGATCTGCTCCGCGGGCCACTCGGAGACTCCGATGTAAAGGGCCTTGCCGGAGCGGACGACATCGGCGAACGCCTCCATCGTCTCCTCCAGCGGCGTGGCCACGTCGTACCGGTGGGCCTGGTACAGGTCGACGTAGTCGGTCTGCAGGCGGCGCAGCGAGCCCGTGATCGACTCCATGATGTGCTTGCGGGACAGCCCCCGGTCGTTGCGGCCGGGTCCGGTGGGCCAGTAGACCTTGGTGAAGATCTCCAGTCCCTCGCGGCGCTCGTCCTTGAGCGCATCGCCCAGCACCGCCTCCGCGCGCGTACCGGCGTAGACGTCGGCGGTGTCGAAAGTGGTGATGCCCACCTCAAGTGCGGCACGCACACATGCGGTGGCCTGCTCGGCCTCCACCTGCGAACCGTGCGTGAGCCAGTTTCCGTACGCGATCTCGCTGATGACGAGGCCGCTACGGCCGAGATGGCGATATTCCATAAGGATGAGTCCTTTGTCGGCGTGTGGGTGACCCCCCGACGGCCGTGGGGGGGGCGCCCCCCCGCCCGCCGGGGGGGGGGGGCCCCGGGGGGGGGGGCCGGGGGGGGCCCCCCGGATACCCGGCCCGCCCAACCATTACCCCCCCCCCCCCCCCCCGGGGGGGGGGCTACGGCC
>NZ_JBIAIE010000037.1:0-59955 GCF_042871185.1 Streptomyces sp. NPDC006012 | reverse complement strand
TCAGCAGCGCCATCACGCCGCCGATCAGGAAGAACGCGAACGACGTCGTGAGATACAGCGTGCCGATCGTCTTGTGGTCGGTGGTCGTCAGCCACCTGATGATCCTGCGGTCGAGGATCCTGATGTCGATGCTTGTCACGCCCCGCCTGTGTCCGCACGAACCCCGCACGTCACACTCGAAGGACGCGACGAGAATCACGGCGAAGGGGTGTGACGATCCGGCCGCTGCCGGACACCAAGCGGGCATGAGCAACGACGAGATCTTCGCCGCTGCCTATCGCGAGCACTACTGGGCGGTCACCCGCTACGTCGCACGGCGACTGGCGGGGCGGGCCGACGCGGTGGAGGAAGTGGTGGCGGAGGTGTTCACGGTGGCCTGGCGCCGCCGGGCCGAACTGCCGCCCGTGCCGCTTCCCTGGCTGTACGGGGTGGCACGCAATTGCCTGGCGAACACGGTGCGCGGCTGGGGACGCAGGCGGCGGCTGCTCGCCCGGCTCGGCAACGACGACACCGCGCACCGGCGGCACATCGTGGACAGCCCCGACACGGAGACCCCCGGCGCCTGGGTGCACGAGGCACTGGCCCGGCTCTCCCGGGCCGACCAGGAAGTGCTGCGCCTGGCGGCATGGGAGGAACTGGGCACCGACGAGATCGGCGTCGCCCTCGGCTGCGGCACCCGGGCCGCCGCGATGCGCCTGCACCGGGCGCGACGTCGGCTGAGAGCCGAGATCGACCGCATCCGCCCGGCCGCCTTCGCCGGTCCGGGACCGGTCGTGTCCGTTGACCCGGCGCCGGCCGTCTCTGCCGATTCGGCACAGGCACGGTCCGCCGCCTCTGCCGGTCCGGCACCGGCCGTGCCTGCCGGCCCGGCATCCGCCGCGGGCGCCCGGCGGCCGGCGCCGCGCCCCGCACCCGCCGTAGACGCGGCCCTTTCGAAGGACGACGGCCATGGCTGACGAACTCGACCTCCTGCGCCGCGCCAACCCGGTGCCCGCTGACGACCCGCTCACCGGAGACGGCCCGCTCGCCCCGCACGCCGAGCGCGCACTGAACCGGCTGCTGCACGCCCCGCACCCCGGCCACCACCGGTACACCCGGCTGGCCTGGGGCCTCGCGGCCTGCGCCGTCGTCCTCGTGACGGCTCTGGCCGTGCTGCTCGGCGGTACGGGCACCACCCCCGCCGTCGCCGCGCCCCGCCCGCTCACCGTACGCCCCCACTCCACCGTCGTACCCCTGGACCGGCTCGCCGCCCTCGCCGCCGCGGCGGCCGAGGCGGACGGCTCCCCGGAACTGCGCAAGGGCACGCACGTGCAGTCCTGGAGCCTCGGCATGAGCGACGACAGGCCGCCGGTCACCCTGCCCGAGGAACGCATCGTGCGCTGGCACTCCGACGACAGCCGCACGGAGATCGTCGTGGCGACCGATCCCCGGCACCCGGGCCGTCCCGTCCTCACGGACGAGGACGGATCACCGCACCAGGTCGCCGACGGCCATGTCCTCAGCCGCCGCACCTACCCGCCGAGTTGGAGCGACGCCCCGCCCCAGGCGCCACCCCCGCACGGACTTGGACAGCTGCGCGCCTACCTCGCCGAGACGATCCACACCGACTCGCTGACCATGCCCCGACTCCTGGACGCCGTCGACGAGTTGCTGGACCACTGGACCCTCGGGGCGCGCGAGTCGGCGGCGCTCGTGCGGCTCCTCGCCGACACCCCCGGCCTGCGGCCGGTCGGGCAGGTCACGGACCGGCTCGGGCGGCCCGGCCAGGCGTACGTCCACGACACGGCCGGCACCCGCCGGATGCTGGTCCTGGACCCGGCCACCGGAGCCGTGCGCGGGACCGAGACCACGTTCAGCGCGGACCAGCCGGAGTACGGCGTCGTGGCCGGCGACGTCATGGAGTACAGCGCCTGGATGCGCTGATCACGCCCTCGCCCGGGATCGCGCCGCGGTCCACGACCACGGCTTGCCCGCCCGCCCGCCGGCCGGGCCGGGGCACCGCTCAGCGTGGGCGGGCCCGCCGGGTGCGGGGCGTCGGCGATGCCGGAGCGCACCGGCGGCGGCAAGCCGCCCGTAGCGCCGTCCGCAGCAGCCCGGCGGTCACCGGCCGGGCCGCGGCGACCGCCGGCCGGTGCCCGCCGGGCCGCCGGTGACGGGCCCGGCCGAGCGCCGCACGGGCCGAGAACGTCCAGGTCAGACGGGCGGTCCAGGTCAGCCGGGAGGTGACCTGGACCCGCGCGATCCGTTTCGCTACTCGTCCCATGCCTGGATCATGATCTGTTCGGCGATCTTGCCGTCACGCAGCGTGATCATGGACTCGGTGAGGACCCGGACACCGTCCCCGTACTCGCAGGACTCGCTGTACGCGGCGTGGTCGCCCTGCACGACACACTGATCCAGCTTGTGCGTCATGTCGCGTCGGTAGACGTCGTCGAGCAGTTGCGCGATCTGGGGCCGGCCACGCAGGACCCTGGGGTGGCTCGGCTGGGTGTCGCGGTCGACGATGCGGATCTCCGCGTCGTCCGCGTACAGCGACAGCAGCGTGTTTCCGGTGTTCCCCTCGACGCCCCTGCGCAGGGTCTCGGCGGTGAAGGAGCCTGTCGCGGTACCCATGGTGACCTCCTTCGAGGGGCCGCGGGCCCGGGTGGAGCGGGGCGTGCGCGTCCCCACTTCGAGGCTCCTCCGCCCCGGCGGCCTCGGCAAGCGCAGCCAGGTCGCTCCGCCTCACGGGTGAGCGGGGCCGGGCGCCCGTGTCCGCCGGGGCGCCGGTCCCGTTGCTGAGGGCATGATCTCAACACGACGCATCGTCGCCGCCGTCGGTCTCGCCGCGGGCGTCACCGGCCTCGCCGCACCGCTGGCGAGCGCGGCTCCCGCGAGCGCCCAGGAAACCGGGAAGATCAGCCCGATGGCCACGCTCGACTCGCTCGCCATGAGCGACATCCCCGCGGAGCACCGGGCCGGTCTCCCGCGGGTCTCCGAGCAGATGCAGGGGCTGAACCGACTGCACGACCTCGGGGAACTGCACCAGCTCACCGACCTGGCCGCTCCCGTGACCGGGCTGCTGCCCGCCGTCGAGTACTGAACCGCCGCACCCCGCCCGCCGACACCGAGGGCCGTCCGGAAACGGGCGGCCCTCACGGCTGTCCCGGACCATGGGAACGGGCGGCCGGTAGAATACCCCAGAGGGTATACAGGGAGTGGAGGGGCGCTCGTGGAGCTGCGGTTCGAAGGTGACGAACTGACGTCGGTGCTCAACCGGTTGCGCCGGGCGCAGGGGCAGATATCGGGCGTGGTCAGGATGATCGAGGAGGGCCGCGACTGCGAGGACGTGGTCACCCAGCTGGCCGCGGCCTCGCGCGCGCTGGACCGGGCCGGCTTCGCGATCATCGCGACCGGACTCCAGCAGGTGCTGGCCGACGGGCAGGACGGGGCGGACAGCGGGACGGCCGAGCAGATGCGGGCCCGTCTGGAGAAGCTGTTCCTGTCGCTCGCGTAGCTTTCGTCGGCCCATCAGGGTGTCCACGCGGAAAGGTCCGCCGCCGCCGTGGTGCTCCGTCCCGCTACCGATCGGATCACGCGTAGGGTCGGCACACAGGCACATCGACGGAAGGGGCCAGGCCATGGCGCAGGAAGTACGCGGCGTGATCGCACCGGGGAAGGACCAGCCGGTGCGGGTCGAGACGATCGTGGTGCCGGACCCCGGTCCGGGTGAGGCGGTCGTCCGTGTCCAGGCGTGCGGGGTGTGTCACACGGATCTGCATTACAAGCAGGGTGGTATCACCGACGATTTCCCCTTCCTGCTCGGCCATGAGGCGGCGGGCGTGGTGGAATCGGTCGGCGACGGTGTCACGGATGTCGCTCCGGGTGACTTCGTGATTCTCAACTGGCGGGCCGTGTGCGGCAGTTGCCGGGCCTGTCTGCGCGGTCGTCCCTGGTACTGCTTCGACACTCACAACGCGAAGCAGAAGATGACTCTCACCGACGGCACCGAACTCTCCACGGCCCTGGGCATCGGGGCCTTCGCCGAGAAGACCCTGGTCGCGGCCGGACAGTGCACCAAAGTCGATCCGGCCGTCTCGCCCGCCGTCGCCGGGCTGCTGGGCTGCGGTGTGATGGCCGGCATCGGTGCCGCCCTCAACACCGGCAACGTCGGCCGCGGCGACTCCGTGGCCGTCATCGGCTGCGGCGGCGTCGGCGACGCGGCCGTCGCCGGGGCGCGGCTGGCGGGCGCGGCGAAGATCATCGCCGTCGACGTCGAGGACCGCAAGCTGGACAAGGCCCGTGCCCTGGGCGCCACGCACACCGTCAACTCCCGGGAGACCGACCCGGTCGAGGCCATCCGGGAACTGACCGGAGGCTTCGGTGCCGACGTAGTCATCGACGCGGTGGGCCTCCCGGCGACCTACCGGCAGGCGTTCTACGCCCGCGACCTGGCCGGCACGGTCGTCCTCGTCGGCGTGCCCACCCCCGAGATGAAGCTCGAACTGCCGCTGCTGGACGTCTTCGGCCGCGGCGGCGCGCTCAAGTCCTCCTGGTACGGCGACTGCCTGCCCTCCCGGGACTTCCCCATGCTGATCGACCTGCATCTGCAGGGCCGCCTGGACCTGGGCGCGTTCGTGTCCGAGACCGTCGGGCTCGACGAGGTGGAGAAGGCGTTCGAGCGGATGCACAGTGGCGACGTGCTGCGCTCGGTGGTGATGCTGTGATGGCGGCGCGCATCGAACGCCTCGTCACCTCGGGCCTGTTCACCCTCGACGGTGGCACCTGGGAGGTCGACAACAACGTGTGGATCATCGGCGACGACCACGAAGCGATCGTCATCGACGCCGCCCACGACGCCCGCGCCATCGCCGAGGCGGTGGGCGACCGGCGGCTGACCGCCATCGTGTGCACCCACGCCCACAACGACCACATCGACGCCGCCCCCGCCCTCGCCGACCTCACCGGCGCCACGATCTGGCTGCACCCCGACGACCTGCCGCTGTGGAAGCAGACCCACCCCGACCGGGATCCCGACGAGTACCTCGCCGACGGCCAGGTACTGGAGTCCGCCGGCGCCGATCTGACCGTCCTGCACACCCCCGGCCACTCGCCCGGCGCGGTCTGCCTGCACGACCCCGGACCGGCCGTGGTCTTCACCGGCGACACCCTTTTCCAGGGCGGCCCCGGTGCCACCGGGCGCTCCTACTCCCACTTCCCGACGATCATCGCCTCGATCCGTGAGCGCCTCCTCACCCTCCCGCCCGGGACCAAGGTCCTCACCGGCCACGGCGACAGCACCACCATCGGCGCCGAGGCCCCGCACCTGGAGGAATGGATCGCCCGCGGCCACTGAGCCGGTAAATCCGCGGGAGTACGGGCGGCGCCGCCCGTACGATCACCTGCCATGTCCTCGAACACGCTGGTGAACCTGCACGACGTACGCGTCCTCAACTGTGCCCCCGACGGTCCGCTCCTCGACGGTGAGAGCGCGGCGCTTGATCTCGTCGGAGACGCGCTCGGCCGGGAGGCACAGTGGGTCACGGTCCCCGTGGAGCGGATCCCGGACGAGTTCTTCCGGCTGTGGTCCGGCGTCGCGGGCGCGGTCGTGCAGAAGTTCGCCACCTACCGGCTGCGGCTGGCCGTCATCGGCGACATCTCCCGGCACCTCGCCGAGAGCACCGCCCTGCGGGACTTCGTGTACGAGTCGAACCAGGGCAGCCAGCTGTGGTTCCTGGCCGACTCCCGGGAACTCGACGACAGACTGCGCAGGTGAGGACGGCGGGCTGCGGGGAAGAAGATCACGGACCGCGCCAGGAAAGGTGACAGGAGGTGTCTGGCTTTCCCGACAGTCTGACCGGCGACACCATCGTACGGACACGGGAGGCCGGACATGTCAGGACCGCTGACGGGCAAGGTTGCGCTGGTCGCGGGCGCGACCAGGGGCGCGGGCCGCGGAATCGCGGTGGAACTCGGCGCGGCCGGCGCCACCGTCTACGCCACCGGCCGCAGCACGCGCACCCGCCGCTCGGAGTACGACCGCCCCGAGACCGTCGAGGACACCGCCGACCTGGTCACCGCGGCCGGCGGCCGGGGCATCGCCGTCGCCGTCGACCATCTCGACGCGCCCGCCGTCCGCGCCCTCGTGGACCGCATCGCCGACGAGCAGGGCCGGCTCGACGTCCTGGTGAACGACATCTGGGGCGGCGAGCACCTGTTCGACTGGGAGAGCCCGGTCTGGGAACACGACCTCGACAAAGGGCTGCGCCTGCTCCGGCTCGCCGTGGAGACCCACGCCATCACCAGCCATTTCGCCCTGCCGCTGCTGCTGCGCCACCCCGGCGGTCTCGCCGTGGAGATCACCGACGGCACGGCCGACTACAACCGCGACACCTACCGGGTCTCCTTCTTCTACGACCTCGCGAAGGCGTCCGTCCTGCGCATGGGCTTCGCGCTCGGCCACGAGCTGGGCCCGCGCGGCGCCACCGCGGTCGCGCTGACCCCCGGCTGGATGCGCTCGGAGATCATGCTCGACCACTTCGGCGTCCGCGAGGAGGACTGGCGGGCCGCGCTGGACCAGGTGCCCCACTTCGCCATCTCGGAGAGCCCGCGCTACGTCGGCCGGGCCGTGGCCGCGCTGGCCGCCGATCCCGACGTGGCCCGCTGGAACGGGCAGTCCCTGTCCAGCGGCGGCCTCGCCCAGGTGTACGGCTTCACGGACCTGGACGGCAGCCGCCCCGACGCCTGGCGGTATCTCGTCGAGGTGCAGGACGCCGGCCGGCCGGCGGACGTGACCGGCTACCGGTGACCTACGAGCGCGGCAGCGGCCGGCCCGCCGGGCGGGCGGGAGGCGGTTGCAGATCCAGCCGTACGGCCGGGTAGCAACCCGCACGGGCGGCCCGCTGCCGGGCCGGCAACCCGCACGGCGGCCTGCCGCCGGGCCGGCCCGGGCCGCCGGGCCGGCCCGGGCCGCCGGGCCGGCCCGGTCTGCCAGGTCTCGGGAACGCGCCGGTCCGCCCAGCGCGTCCCCCGCCCGCGCCCGGTCGCCGCGGACGACCGCGAGGTACGCACCGAGGGCGCCGATCACGACTCCGAGAAGGGCGGGGAACTGCTGCCGGAGGGCGGACATGCCCGCCCGCCATCCGGCACGGCGAGCCGCGCCGTGGCCTGTTGCGCCGCTCGCGGCGCCCGTACGGTCCTTGCCATGACCGAACCCAAGCGCTTCGCAGGACACGGAGTTCTCATCACCGGCGCGGCCCGCGGCATCGGCGCGGCCGTCGCCCGCCGGCTCGCCGACGAGGGCGCGCGGGTCCTGGTGACCGACCATGACCTGCCCGCGGCGGAGCGGGCCGCGGGCGGGCTGCGCCGACAGGGACTGGCGGCCGAGGCGTTCGCCTGCGACGTGTCCGACCGGGCCTCCGTCGAGGCCGCCGTCGCCCGTACCGTCGCCGTCCTCGGCTCGCTCGACGTCCTCGTGAGCTGTGCCGCGCACTGCACCCCCGATGTCCCCCGTTTCGAGGACGACCCGGACGAGGCCTGGGCCCGCGACCTCGACGTCACCCTCACCGGCGGCTACCGCTGCTGCCGGGCCGCGCTCCCGCATCTCGCCGCCTCCGGCCGGGGCGCGATCGTCCTCATCGGCTCCGTCAACGGCGTCCAGGACTTCGGCAACCACGCCTACAGCGCGGCCAAGGCCGGACTCGACTCCCTGACCCGCACCCTCGCCGGACATGCGGCGCCGCGCGGGGTCCGGGTCAACCTGGTGGCGCCCGGGACGGTGCGCACCTCGGCCTGGGCGGGGCGGGAGGCCGAACTCGACGCGGTCCGCGGGCTCTACCCCCTCGGCCGGGTCGGCGAACCCGAGGACATCGCCGCCGCCGTCGCCTTCCTCGCCTCCCGCGACGCCGCCTGGATCACCGGCACCGCGCTCCGTGTGGACGGCGGACTCACCGCGGTCAACACCGGCTTCCACACGGCCCTGCGCGGCGCCGACGGCTGAGCGGAAGGAACGCCCGCGGAGCGGATCTTCACCCTTTGGTCACGAATTGAGCACTGTCGCAACCGAAGCGACGGCTCGCCCGTCTAGGTTTCCGGGGCCGTGACCGTCGCGGACGCCCGAGTGAGAAGGGGCCCTACATGGGGGACATAGGCAGGCGAAGCGCCATCGCGCTGGGTATCACGGGGCTTGTGGCGCCGCTCACGCTCGCGCTCGGTGCCGCACCGGCCCAGGCGGCGAGTTGCACCACGACGGCCGGGCCCTACCAGAAGCAGGTGGAGAAGTTCCTCGGCCGTCCGGTCGACGGGAAGCAGTCCGCCGCCGACTGCAGGGCCGTCCGGGCCTTCCAGAACAAGCACGGCATCACGCCCAACATCGGCTACGCCGGTCCCGTGACCTGGGGCGTGATGGACCTCATGAACAAGCAGAAGGCTGTCGGGAAGAACCCGAACAAGGCCGGCAAGTGCCCGGTGAACAAGGGCCGCATCGCCTGTGTGAACCTCACGCTTCAGCTGAGCTGGATCCAGGACGGCAAGAAGCTGGTGTACGGGCCGGTCCCGGTGCGCACCGGACGCAACGGGTACGAGACCCGCACCGGCCTGAAGAAGATCTACTGGCGGGACATCGACCACGTCTCGTCGATCTACGACGTGCCGATGCCCTACAGCCAGTTCTTCGACGGCGGCCAGGCGTTCCACTCGGTCGGCCTCAGCATGTGGAACCCGCCGGGCTCGCACGGCTGCGTCAACATGACCGCGACGAACGCCAAGAAGTACTGGTCGCTGCTGAAGAAGGGCGACGACGTCTTCGTGTACGGCCGCAAGCCGGGCACCTGAGCGCGCCGCCCAGGCACCCGGCCGGGTGCTCAGCTCTCCGGCGCGTCCCCGAAGTCGGGGATCTGCAGCCGGACCCCGCCCTGCCGCGCGGACTCGTGCGCGATGATCCCCGGCAGGGTGTAGCGGGCCGCCACCCAGGCGTTCACGGACGGCAGGGTGCGGGTGTTCACCGCGGTCACGAAGTCGTCGACCAGGAAGTGGTGGCTGCCCTCGTGCCCGTTGTGCAGGTGGTCGAACTCCCGCGGCAGCCGGGCCCGGTCGTGCACCGGCGCCGAGCCGGAGGTGAACGCGGCCCGCAGCTCGGGCGCGATGTGCTGGAGCGACGGGTCGTCGGGGGACAGGGTGGGCTTGGGCTCCAGCAGTTCGCTGATGTCGGTCACCCCGCCCTTGTCCTGCCAGAAGGCCACCGTGGCGAGCTGCTCCATGCTCGCCTCCGTGCCGAAGAACCGGAACCGGGACTCGCGGATGTGTGACGGGTAGCCGACCCGCCGGAACTCGTTCGTGCGGAACGAGCCGCCGCCCGCCACCTCGAACAACGCCGTCGCGTTGGAGACGTCGTTGTCGAACTGGCTGACCGAACGGTCGAAGACGCCGTCCCCGCGCCCGTCGACGACCCCGAGGGCCGACACGCTCACCGCGTGCGTCTGCCAGGCGCCGAGCACACCGCCCACCGAGTGCGTCGGGTACAGCAGCGGGGGATAGCTGGCGGTCGCCTTCCAGTCCTCGCCGCCGCTGTAGCGGTAGGCGTCGTAGAAGCCGAGGTCCATGTCGTGGACGTAGTCGCCCTCGGCATAGAAGATCCGCCCGAAGGCGCCTCCGGCGATCTGGTTGCGGGCGTGCACGGTCGCCGGGTTGTACTGGCTCGTCTCGCCCATCATGTAGGTGAGCCCGGTCGTTCTGACCGCCTCGATGATCGCGGCGATCTCCTCGGTGGTGATCGCCATGGGAACCGCCGAGTACACGTGCTTGCCGGCGGCCAGGCCCTGGAGGACCAGCGGGCCGTGGGTCCAGCGCTGGGTGAAGACGGCGACCGCGTCGACGGCCTCCGACTCCAGCATGGCCTCGTACGACGGGAAGGTACCCGCGAGGGACTGGGCCGCCGCCAGCTGTTCGGCCCGCTCGGGCAGCAGATCGGTGACGTACACGTCGCCGACACCGGGGTGGGCCTGGAACAGGGTGGCGAACTGGCCGGAGAACTGTCCGGCGCCGACGATGCCGAGGGAGAACGTCATGAAATGGGTGCCCTTCAGTGGCCGCGGACGCATGTCATCCGGGTGGTGGTCTTCCTCGGGTACTTACTTTCGACTCGAAATAATCAATTCGTCAAGACCCCCTGGACAAGCCGTGCTCCCGGGCCTGGCGCGCTCTAGAGTGGGTGTCTTACTTCTGTTCCGAAAGATACATCGGGGAGTTGGATCTCCATGACTGCCGCAGCTGCCGCCGCCAGCTGGCTGCCGCTCAGCCCCGGGGAGCGCTCCGTGGCCATCGAGGTGCTGGTCCAGGGTCCGCTGTCGCGCGCCGACCTGGCCCGGCGACTGGACCTCTCCGCGGGCAGCCTCACCCGGCTGACCAAGCCGCTGATCGAGTCCGGGCTGCTCGTCGAGGTCCCGGAGGCCGGCACCCCCGGCGAGGCGCGGCAGGGGCGCCCCTCACAGCCGCTGGACGTCGTCGCCGAATCCCGGTCCTTCCTCGGCTTCAAGATCACCGAAGACATGGTGTACGGCGTCGTCATCAGCCTCAGGAGCGACATCGTCGCCCGCCTCGACCGCCCGCTCACCACGCACGACCCCGGTGAGGCCGTCGATCTGCTCGCTCGCATGACCGCCGAACTGGCCGCCCGTTTCCCCACGCTCGCGGGCATCGGCATCGGGGTGGGCGGACTCGTGCAGGACCGTGCCGTGGTCGGTGAGTCGCCCTTCCTGAAGTGGCGGGACGTGCCGCTGGCCGAACTGGTCGGCGCGCGCACCGGGTTGCCGGTGGTCGTGGAGAACGACTTCGCGGCCCTGGTCGAGGCGGAGACCTGGTTCGGCGCCGGCCGCGGCCTGGACCGCTTCGTCGTCCTGACCATCGGGGCCGGTTTCGGCTACGGCCTGGTCCTCGGCGGCAGGCGCGTGCGGTACGCGGAGGAGAACCGGGGCTTCGGGCACCACTGGATCATCGACCCCAACGGGCCGCTGACCCCGGGCGGCGAGCGTGGCAGTGCCGTGTCGTTGCTCACCATCCCCAGCATCCGGTACCAGATCCGGGCCGCCACCGGCCAGGACGCCACGTACGAGGAGATCCTCGCGCGCGCCGCGGAGGGTGAGCCGATGTCCGTCCGGGTGCTCGACGAGGCGGCACGGGCGCTGGGCACGCTGGTCGGGCAGATCGCCAACCTCGTGATGCCGCAGAAGATCGTGCTCGCCGGGGAGGGTGTCGGGCTGATGGACGTGGCCGGAGCGAGGGTGTGGGAGACCCTCCGGGCGCACCGCCATCCGCTGGCCGCGCCCGTCGCCCTGGAGACCAAGGTGTCCGACTTCCACGACTGGGCGCGTGGGGCGGCCGTGCTGGCGATCCAGGTCCTGGTGCTGGGCGCCGCCGAGGACTGACCCGGCCGGGCGGTGCCCTGATGCGGTTCCTGAGGAAGGCTCACCGACCGGTGGCCGAAAGGGGAGTGACTTCCCGTGACCGGTCGCAGCCTGACGTGATGAGTAACACGGTCCGATATATCCATTATCGGTCGTGCTTACTCACCTGGTCTTCACCTCGGCTGGCATATGCTTCACATCATGTCCACCACAGTTGAAGCCGCCTCCGAGCGATCGGCCGCGGAGGTCAACGAGGAGATCCGGGCCCTGTGGCTGCGGTCGGGCGGGACACTGAGCGTCGAGCAGCGCGCGGAGTACCAGCGGCTCGTCCTGGAGTGGGCCGCCGCAGCCCCGCAGCCGTCGCAGGCGGCCTGAGCGCCGCGGCCGGGGGGCTTCCCCGGTGCGGCGTCGGCTCCTCCAGCCGGACCCCGGCTGAGCGCGGCCGATCGCGTCAGTGCTCCTGCTTCCGTCTGCAGCGCAGGAAGATCTGTTCCTCCGGTTTGGTGTCCGCGGAAGCCGGCGCGTACGCGGCGAAGGACTCGCCGACGATCTCGAAGCCCGCCTCCTCGACCACCTCGCACAGTTCGTCCCGCAGATAGCCGGAGACCCGGACCGTGGTGCCGATGAACGGGATCGCGAAATCGTCGACGTCGGCCTCGACCATCGACAGGGCGAACAGACCCCCCGGGACCAGCAGCCGGCTGACGGCCCGCAGCGCGAACGGGATCTCCGCGCGCGGCAGCATGATCAGCGTGAAGAACGCCGTGACCGCGTCGAACCGGCCCAGGTCGTGGGATCCGCCCGGGTAGAGGTCCGCCATGTCCAGTTGATGGAACCGGGCGGCGGGCACGTTCGCCCGGGCCAGGCCGACCATCGTGCTCGACAGATCCACGCCCACCACCTCGAATCCCGCGTCCGCCAGCCGACGCGCGGTGGGCACTCCGGTACCGCATCCCAGGTCCAGCACCCGGGCGTCGGGCCGCAGCGAGTCGACCAGCCACTCGGTGGCGGCGACCTGTCCCTCCTTGTGCGGGAAGACCTTGTCGTACCGCCCGCCGATGGCATCGAACGCCTCGGCCTGGCCGCTGCGGTCGGGTCGTATGTTCCCGTAGCCGGGCGAACTGCTGGGGCTGGTCACGAATGATCTCCCTTTGGAGGCGAACTGAGGTGATTCGCGCGGATCGTCCGTGCACAATGCGTCGGACACCCCGGGTCACCGGTGCCGGGTGCGTCACCAAGCGTAACCGCCCTCGGGGAGGGATCAACCCCAAGTGGCCGAGTGGTGCCGCCGATCCGCCGTGCGGTGCGGTCCCGCTCCGCCGGGATGCGGCGGGTGGCCGGCAGGCGTCAGTGCCAGGTCCGGTACGGCGGTTCGTCGAGCAGTTGGAACACCGGCTCGCCGCGCACCGGATCCTTGGCCGTCGACAGCCGGACGCGGTCCCCGGTGTGCACGGCCACGGGCGGACCCATGACCCGGCCCCGCAGGACGAAGCCCTCGGCCATCTCGATCAGGGACACATTGCGCGCGACGGGAGTGTTGCGGTGCAGCACCGAGGCGTGGCGGACCGTGCCGATCCCCGCGCTGCGCTCCGTGACGAGTTCGCCGCCCTGGCACACCGGGCACAGCAGCCGGTGGTACATGGCGGTGCCGCACCAGGTGCAGCGCTGGAACAGGAGCGCGTCGCTGAAGCCCGCGGCCATGGAGTCGAGGACGCCCGTCGCACTGCCGGCCCCCGCCTGGGCGGCAGGTCCTGAGAAGTGGTTCACGCTGGTCAACTCCCTGCGCTCGGCCGGAAACCCGCGTACCCAGCAGTGGCCGGGCGCGCCTGTGCGCGGTGCGCCGTGCCACCGTGCACGCCGAGCAGGATATGGCACTCAGTGTCAATCGTATAGGTACTCGGTACCCCGAATCTCCGGGAAGCGGGAGCCGTCAGTCCCGCCCGCGTGCCGATTCCAGTTGCTGCACCACCCGCCACAGCGGCGCGTCGCGCCGGGACACCAGGACGATCACGTCCTCCGGGTGCCCGGCCCGCGGGAACCCCCCCTGCGCACCCGGGAGTTCCTGCCCGGCGCCGGGCGCGGCCGGGCAGGCGAAGGCGGACTGCACGTGGCCCAGCGCATGGTCGACGGCCGCGTCGGCGTCGGTCCGGCCGCCCGAACGCAGCCAGGAGCGCAGGGCGTTGTTGTGCGCCGCGACCACCGCGGCCGCGATGACGTCGGCCCGCAGCGTCCCGTCGGACTGCCCGGCGAAGCGTCCGCGCAGATACTCGGCCAGCGCACGCTCGTAGCGCCACACCACGGACAGTTCGTACGCGCGCAGTCCCGGCACCTGCTTGGTGAGCCGGTAACGCTGCACGGAGAAGGGCGGGTTCTCGGCGTACATGCGCACCACCAGCCGGGCCGCGTCGCACACCCGGCGCACCGGCTCGTGCTCCGTGCCGCGCTCGGCGAGGAAGGCGGTCATCTCGGCCAGACAGCGCTCGTGGTCGGGGAAGACCACGTCCTCCTTGGAGGGGAAGTAGCGGAAGAACGAACGCCGTCCGACCCCCGCGAGCGTCACGATGTCGTCGACGGTGGTCCGTTCGTAGCCGCGCTCCAGGAACAGCTGGAAGGCCGCCGCGACCAGGGCGTCCCGCATCGGCGGCTTCGCGGCGGACGCCGTGCTGCTGGTGCTCATGGACGCGAACGTAGCATCGCACCGACCGTCCTGGCACTCAGTGCAATCTTGGCGGGAACCGAGTGCTCTCCGGTGCTTGCCGTAGGGGGTCGGCGGGGGTCAGCGTGCGGTGCCGTGCCCCACCAGGGCCTCGGTGACCGCGCGGACGCTGCGGGCGATGTGCTGGAGCTGACGGATCTCGGCCGCGTACAGCTTGATGGAGTGCTCGATGACCGATTCGGGCAGGCCCAGCAACGGCAGTTCCGTCCGGGCGGTCTGCAGTGCCGTGCGGGCCACCCGGATCTCGTGGTGGACCTGGATCTGCGCGTGCCGGGCCAGCAGCACCGGGTGCCGGATCAGCGCCGGGTAGCCGGCGTAGCGGGCCGGTACCAGTTCGCGCAGCCACCTGGCCGCGGAGCGTTCCCAGTCGTAGCTGCCCGGCAGCTTGACCTGGCAGGGCCAGTCCGGACTGTTGCGCGTGGTGGTCAGGGGCATGGTCGTCGCTTCCGGGTGCGGTGTCGTGCGGGGGTGGGCCGACGGGTTCGGGCGGCCCCGGCCTAGGGGATGACCGGGGCCGCCGCGGGCCGCCGCGCGGGCGGGGCCCTGCCGAGCACCCCGGGTGCCGACACGGGTAGGAGGCGGCGGCTCGGGACGCTCGTCGAGGAGCCCCGGACGCCGGACGCCGGCGCGGCGAGCGGGCGGCGGCGTGCGCATGGCGGTCCGGCTTTCTCGGGGGCGGTGCGAGAGATGCGTCCTGGGGTGTGGAACCCATCTGGAGTGAACCGGATGCGTTCCGTGAGCAGTATTTATATATGCCGTCGTCTTGGCAAGCCGCATGAAAACATTCATGCGGCTTCTGTGGTGAATGGTCCCGGTACCGGACACGCACGCCGTGGCGGCCCGTACCGGACCGTGCCGGGGGTCAGCCCTTCAGGAAGAACTGGTGCTGCTCGGCGACCTGTTCGTACTCCTCCAGGCGGGCCTGGGTGCGTTCGGGATCGGCGTCGGTCATGGCCTGCAGCAGCGCGGCGGACAGCAGGCCGGGTGCTGCGTAGGAGTCGAAGACCAGCCGGGAGCCGGTGCCGGTGGCGAAGGTGACGTCGGCCTCGTCGGCCAGCGGCCCGAGCGCCAGATCCGTGACCAGGGCGACCCGCAGCCCGGCGCCCCGCGCCACCCGGATCGCGGTGAGGGTCTCCTGCGCGTGCCGCGGCATGGCGAACGCCAGGATCCAGGTGCCGCCCGCCTCGTGCGACTGCAGCAGCGCGTCGTAGGCCACGCTCCCGCCTCGGGTCACCAGCCGTACGTCGGGGTGGATGCGCCGGGCGGCGTAGGCGAAGTACTCGGCGAGCGACACGGAGATACGCAGGCCCAGGACGGTCAGCGGGGACGAGCGGGACAGTTCGCGGCCCAGCCGGATCACCCGGTCGGGGTCGGCGAAGTCCCGCCGCAGGTTCTCCAGGTTCGCGATCTCGGCGTCGACGGCCGCCTGGAGTTCGTTGCCGCGGTTCTCCTCGGCCGCGCCCGCACCGCCGGGGATGGCGCCCAGCGCGATCGACCGCAGCCGCTCCCGCAGCGCGGGGTAGCCGCTGAAGCCCACGGCGGTGGCGAAGCGGGTCACCGAGGGCTGGCTCACCCCCACCCGCTCGGCGAGCTCGGTGATCGACAGGACGGCGGCCTCGGCGTTGTGCTCGATGAGGTACTGGGCGATGCGCCGCTGCCCGGGGGACAGCCCGCGTCCGTCGAACAGCTCCCTGAGCCGGGAGGCCGGTGCGGCTTCCGCGTCCGGCACGGTCCTGCCCGCGGTGATCGCGGACGCCTGCGCGCGTGCCTGCTGCACCGATGGCACCGAGGTGCCTTCTCTGTCTCCCACGAAGACTCAACATAGCTCACCGGCCGCGGTGACCTGGGGTTGTGCAGGCTGCGGAGGACCGTCGGCGAAGAATCGTCCGCGTCGGCCGGGCGGCTGCCGTCGATCGGTCCGGCCACCGGCCCCTCGCTGGTCGGGGCCCGATGGCCACGGGTGCCGTGGAGCCGGGACCGCCGGGCGCGGCGAGGGCCGGGTCTTTCGGTACTTCCCACCGCGCCCTTCCGCCGGCGGACGGCACCGCGCCGTACATCGCACGGGCAGGCCCTCTCCGGTATGCACGGGTACGGCCCGCGGTCGGTCGCAGTTCACCTCGTGGTGGAACGGGTGGGGCATCCCGGGTGCGGGGCGAGGACCGGCACGGTCCGACCGCCGCCGCGTCCGCGTGTTTGCGTGTTCGCGTGTTCGCGTGTTCGCTCAGGCGGGGAAAGAGCCGACGGCAGGCCCGGCCGTCACCCGGACGGAGGGTCGGAACCCGGGCTTCTCCCGTACCAGCGCCGCCCGTTGCACGATCTGCCGGACACCCCGCAGGCGTACGACGCCGTCCTCGCCGACGTCGCCGAACAGGCCCTGGCCCGGCTCACCCATGAGGGCGGCCTGGAGCACCCAGGGGCGCACCTGGACATCGGCGACACCTGCCTCGGTGTGACCTCCCTGCTGGCCCTGGCCTGGCAGCGCGGCCGGGATCCGCGGCTGCCGGAGGCCGTGCGCCGCAGCCTCGCCTTCCATCTGCGCGAGCGGGTGTACACCGAGGACAACCCCGGATACCCCAATCTGCGGGTCAGGGGCTCCGGTCTGCCGTACGCCCGTTATGTCCTGGAGCCGGGCGGGCACCCCATCGGCGACTGGCCGAGCACCGTGTGGGCGCTGCTCCAGGCGGTCGACGTCCTGGACCTCGCCGACGGGCTCCTGGACGACGCCCGTCGCGCCGCGCTCACCGAGGTGGCGCACGGCTACTGGCGGTGGTTGACGGAGGCGACCTTCTTCAACCCGCAGGAGGCCGGCAACCAGGCCATCGGCTGCGTCGTCGGCGGGCTGACGCTCGCCCGTCACCTGCCGCCCGCTCGGGCCGAAGCAGTGCGCTCCCGCGCCCTCGCCCTGTACACCGAGCGGATCCGGGCCCACCGGATCAGGGACCGTGGCGCGCTCCTGCCCCCGGAACACGGCGGCGCCTACGACAACAACTACGGCCCGATCTCCCTCTCCTTCCTCGCCCAGGCGCACCGGGTCAGCGGTGAGGCGGTCTTCGCCGAGGACGGCGACACGCTGGCCCGCTACATCGACGCGCGCCTGCCGGGCGGCGGCTACGACACCGGCGGCCCGCGTTACAGCGAACAGCACTCCGGATTCGAATCGGTGCTCGGCCTGCGTTACTTCAGCGGCCGTATCGGTTCCGACCTGGGTCGTTACCGGGGTGACACCCGCTGGGGCCGGTATGCGGTGCGACCCGACGGCGGGCTCGACGGGCACTTCGCGTGGATGCTGGTGTGGCAGATCCAGGACACCTCACGCTGGCACCGCACCCCGTCGGCCGGGCCGGTGCGGCACCAACTGCGCGCGGGCACGGTCTCGGTGGCCTTCGACGACCGGATGACCCCGTCGCTGATCGAGGCCGCGGGGACCTAATACCTGCCCGCCGCGGTCGACCGCCGGCACGGCTTCGGCCCGGTGGTCGACGGCTTCCTGCTGTGCCGGCCCATGGGGGAGGTCCGGGTGCGGGACGCGCACGCCGCCCCGCTGACGGCCAAGCTGGTCAGCAAGCCGGTGGTCGGCCCCGACCAGGTTCTCCGCCACGTGCGGTCCCTGTACGCCACGGACGGTACGAGCCTGTGGACGGTGGTCGCCGTGGAACGGCTGGCCGGTGACCCCCGTCTGCTGGCCGGGCTGCCGTACGCGGCGGACGACGGCGACCGGGTGCGGCGCGTGGCGCAAGGCGAGGTGACGTCCGCGGGCGCGCTGCGGCTGAGTCATCCCGCGCTGACGATGGGCGTCGACGGCTTCGATGCGCGCAGCGAACTCACCCAGGAGCAGGCGGCGTTCGCCCTCGCGGCCGACCCGCGGGGCTACGGCAACCCCGACGAGGGCTGGCGCCACCTCGTCGGCGTTCGAGGCGGGCCCGGCGCCCGGAGCGCCGGTGTGGCGTACGGCACCTCTGGGGTGCACTGCGTGGGGAAGAGTGCTGCCATGACACAGCTCGGTCTGCCCGCCCCCATCGTCGCCTGCCTCTTCGACCTGGACGGCGTCGTCACCAAGACCGCCGTCGTCCACGCCGCCGCGTGGAAGGAGACGTTCGACGCCTTCCTGCGGGACCGGGACGGCGAGAACTTCCGTCCGTTCGACGCCGCGGCCGACTACGCCGAGTACGTCGACGGCCGCCCCAGGGCCGACGGCGTGCGGACCTTCCTCGCCGCACGCGGCATCGGCCTGCCGGAGGGCCGGCCCGACGATCCACCCGACGCCGCCACCGTGCACGGCCTCGGCAACCGCAAGAACCTCCTGCTCGTGGCGAAGATCCGCACCGAGGGCGTCGAGCCGTACCCGGGCACCCTGCGCTATGTCGAGGCCGCTCGGGCGCGTGGGCTGCGCACCGCGATCGTCTCCTCCAGCGCCAACACACGCGACGTGCTGCGCTCCATCCGCGCCGAGCACCTGTTCGACGTCCGGATCGACGGGGTGGTCGCCGCGGAGCGCCGGCTGCCGGGCAAGCCGCACCCCGACACCTTCCTGGCCGCCGCCGCCGATCTCGGCGTACGGCCCGGCCAGGCCGCCGTCTTCGAGGACGCCCTGGCCGGCATGGACGCGGGACGCAGCGGCCATTTCGGGTATGTCGTGGGTGTCGACCGGGTCGGACACGCCGACGCGCTGTACGCGCACGGCGCCGACGTGGTCGTCGCGGATCTGGCGGAGCTGGGGGGCGCGGAATGATCACTCACCGTTCGTACGCCGTCGAGCCGTGGACCGTACGCGAGACGGACCTCGGCCTCGACGTCCTGGCGCAGAGCGAGTCGGTGTTCGCCCTGTCCAACGGGCACGTCGGCTGGCGCGGCAACCTCGACGAGGGCGAACCGCACGGGCTGCTCGGCAGCTATCTCAACGGCGTGCACGAATTCCAGCAGCGAGAGCGGCGCCGACATGGCCCGGCTGACGATCACCTCCGTACTGGAGCCGGGCCGGCGGCTGCGGGTGGAGAAGCTGGTCGCCCACGGCTGGTCCGGGACCCGCTCCCGGCCCGCGGTGAGCGACCAGGTGGACGCAGCCCTCGCCTCCGCCGCACACGACGGCTGGTCCGGCCTGCTGGCCGGACAGCGTGCCTGTCTGGACGAGTTCTGGGCGCGCGCGGACGTCGAGGTGGACGGCGACGAGGAGATCCAGCAGGCCGTCCGCTTCGCTCTGTTCCACGTGCTCCAGGTCGGGGCCCGTGCCGAGCGGCGGGCCATACCGGCCAAGGGGCTCACCGGGTCCGGCTACGACGGGCACGCGTTCTGGGACACGGAGATGTTCGTGCTGCCCGTACTCATCTGCACCGCGCCCGAGGCGGTCGCCCAGGCGCTGCGCTGGCGGCACGACACCCTGCCCGCCGCCCGCGAGCGGGCGGCCCAACTGGGCCTGGACGGAGCCGCGTTCCCCTGGCGCACCATCGCCGGCTCGGAAGGCTCGGCATACTGGCCGGCCGGCACCGCGGCCTTCCATGTGAACGCCGGGATCGCGGTCGCCGCGCTGCGCTACACGGCGGCCACGGGGGACGAGCGGTTCGAGCGCGAGGTCGGGGTCGAACTGCTGGTCGAGACTGCCCGGCTGTGGCGCTCCCTGGGTCACCATGACCCGCACGGCGCCTTCCACCTCGACGGCGTGACCGGCCCGGACGGAGTACAGCGCGATCGTCGACGACAACACGTACACCAACCTGATGGCCCGGGAGAACCTGCTGGCCGCCGCCGCCGTCGCACGCCACCCGCGGGAGGCGGACTGGCTCGGCGTCGGCGCGCAGGAGAGCGCGGCCTGGCGGGACGCGGCGGAGGCCATGCACGTTCCCTACAACCGCGAACTCGGCGTGCACGAACAGCACGCGGGCTTCACCCGGCACCGGCGCTGGGACTTCGAGCGCACCCGGCCCGACCAGTACCCGCTGCTCCTGCACTTCCCGTACTTCGACCTCTACCGCAAGCAGGTGGTCAAACAGGCCGACCTGGTGCTGGCCATGTACACCTGCGGCGAGTTCTTCGACGAGGAGCACGTCGCACGCAACTTCGCCTACTACGAGGCGCTCACCGTGCGGGACTCCTCGCTGTCGGCGTGCTGCCAGGCCGTCATCGCCGCCCAGGCGGGCCATCTGGAGCTGGCCCACGACTACGCCGCCGAGGCCGCCCTGATGGACCTGGCGGACCTGGAGCACAACACCCGGGACGGACTGCACATCGCGTCGCTGGCCGGTACCTGGATGGCGCTCGTGGCGGGCTTCGGCGGCCTGCGCCGGCGCGAGGCCACGCTGCGGTTCACCCCGCGGCTGCCGGAGCGGATCAGCCGGCTCGCCTTCAACCTGGCGTATCGCGGCAGCACGCTGCGGGTGGAGATCCGCGCGGACAAGGTGAGCTACACGCTGCTGGACGGCCCGTCGCTCGCGCTCCACCACCACGGGGAGCCGCTTTCCGTGAGCGCCGACGAACCCGTGATCCGTGCGGTCCCGCCGCTCGGACCGCGTCCGGCCTCCACCCAGCCGCGGCACCGCCGCCCGGACCGGGCCTGACGGCGAGGACGTCCGCGGACGTGCGTCACCCGGCGGCGCCCGGTCCCAGCGGGGGAGAGCCGGTCGCCTGCCGGGGCTTCCTCAGAACAGCACGCTCGCCAGCAGTGCGTAGAGGTCGTCCGTGGCGTCGGCGGCGCAGGCCGCCGACAGGGCGCCGAGGGCGAGGACGGCGAGCGCGAGGGACCACAGACGCGGGGGCGGGGTCGTCTGCAGGGCGGCGACGCGGCGGGTGACGGACCGGTCCGTGAAGCCGAGGGCGTGCCGCGGCCGGCTGCGGCAGGCGGTGAGCGCCGCCCGCGCCAGCGCGCGGGCGGTGGCCGTCCGGTCCCCGACCGCGGTCGCGGCCTGTTCGTCGGCCCAGCGCTCCACCAGGAAGACGACGGCCCGCAGGGTCGGGACGAGCAGCGGATCGGCCGCGGCGGCGAGCGTGACCGCCGTCACCAACGCGCCGTGGCGGTGGGCGAGATGGGCGCGTTCGTGGGCGAGCAGCACCCGGCGCTCGGCCGGTTCGAGGGCGCCCAGCATCGCCGAGGTGACCAGGATCCGTCCCGGTCGCCCGGGGATGGCGAACGCCCGCGGCGCCGGGGAGGCGGCGACGATCAGTTCGGTGTCCGCCGGATGCCCCCGGCACAGCTGCCGCAGGGCCCGCCGGGTGGCGCGCTCGGCCCGTACGGCGCGGTGCACCCGCCAGGCGACGACGGCCAGCGCCGCACACGCCGCGATCCCGACGGTCTCCGGCACCGGGTCGGCCAGCCGGTGCCCGTCCTCTCTGGCCTCCGCGATCACCGAGGGCGCGCTGCCGACCAGCGTGGCGGCCAGCAGGGCCAGGGACCAGGTGGTGGCCGCGGCGGTGAGCACGGCCGCGGCGACCAGCACGCGTGCGGCCAGCGCCGGGGCCACCCGGCGCCCGATCACCGGACTGATGACGGGCAGCAGCAGCGACAGCAGCAGCGGCGTGTACACGTCGACCCTCATGCGGTGCCCCCGCCCAGCAGGTGGCGCAGTGCCCGTTCCTCCTCGGCGCTCAGTCCGGACACGAACTGCTGGAGGGCGGCAATGGGGTCCGGGCCGCGGTCCAGGGCTTCGTGCATCGCCTCGGCGGTCAGCTCGGCGGCGTTCTTCACCGGCCGGTACGCGCCGCGCCGCCCGTCGGCGTCCCGGAGCACGAGCCCTTTGTCGTACAGTCGTTTGAGGATGGTGTGGACCGTGTTGTAGGCGAGCCCGCCGTCCAGCTCCGCCTGGATCTCGGCGGGCGTCAGCGGCCGTTCGGTGGCCCAGAGTGCGGCCAGCACCTCGCTCTCCAACTCCCCGGCGCTGCGCCGTTCCGTCCTGTCGCGGGAACCCGTGCCAGCCATGCCCCCAACCTTACAGCGCGTAGTGCCACCGGCAGGTCCGCCGTGTCCGCCGCGGACGGCTGCCTGATGCGGGTTAGTTTGATCGTGTTTGTCTTCGGCTCCCACCCTCGGTACTACAGCCTGTAGGGTGTCGGAAACCCTACACGATGTAGGGGTGGAGGGGTGGATGATGGCCGGCAGCGCGAACGTCACACTCGCCGGGACGGGCCGCGACCGCCGCCGGCCCGGATCCGCCGCCGGCGCCGCCCGCGCCCAAGGCCCCCTCGCCCTCGTGGCGGCCGCCTTCACCCTCGCCCAACTCGTCCTCGTACGCCCCGGAATGGGCCTCGGCTGGGACGAGACCGTGTACGTGAGCCAGGTCAGCGGCCACGCCCCCGCCGCCTTTTTCAGCGCTCCCCGCGCCCGCGGCATCTCGCTGCTCGTCGCACCCGTGACCTCCTGGTCCTCCTCCACGCCCCTGCTGCGCTGCTACCTCGCCGTACTCTCCGGACTCGCCCTGTTCCTGGCGCTGCGCGCCTGGCGAGGACTCTTCCCGGTGCGCGTCCTGGCCCTGGCGGGCGCCCTGTTCGCCTCGCTCTGGGTGACACTCTTCTACGGCCCGCAGGCCATGCCCAACTACTGGGTCGCCGTCGGCGCGCTCGCCGCTGTCGCCTGCTTCCTGCGCGCCCGCGCCGGCCGGGCCGACCGGGCCGCACTGTGGGGACTGGCCGCGGGCGCCGCGCTGATGGCCTGGATGCGGCCCACCGACGCGGTCTGGACGAGCCTGCCGCTGCTCGCCCTGGCACTCGGTCGCCGCCACTGGCGCCCGCTCGTCGCACTTATGGCGGGCCTCGCCGCGGGCGCCGCCGAGTGGGTGGCCGAGGCGTACGTGAGCTACGGCGGCCTGGCGCGCCGGCTGTCCGACGGCTCGGCGATCCAGGGCGGCCTCGGCTGGCACTTCGCCGTCACCGACCAACTGCGCAGCCTGGGCGGACGGGCCCTGTGCCGGCCGTGCACCGGAGCGATGCCCCACCCGGTGGTCACGGTGTGGTGGTTCGTGCTCCCCGTGCTCGCCCTGTACGGCCTGGCCCTCGCCGTCCGGGCCCGGCGCGGCGCCCCCACCGCGCTGCCATTGGCCTGCGCGGCGACCGCCGCCTTCCCCTATCTGTTCATGATCGGATACGCGGCGCCCCGCTTCCTGCTGCCCGCCTACGCCCTGCTCGCCCTTCCGGTGGCCGTAGCCCTCGTCCACCTGGTGACCGCGACCGCGCCGGCCCGGCGGTCGCTCGTCGCGACCCTGGTCGCGATCGGAGTGGCCGCCCACCTCGCGGTGCAACTCGCCGTCCTGGAGAACACGGTCGGCCGTACCACGGCCGCCCACCGCGACTGGTCCCGCACCGCGGCCGAACTGCACCGCCTGGGCGTCCGCCGGCCCTGTCTGCTCACCGGGCACGACGCCATCCCGATCGCCTTCTACGCCGGCTGCTCCTCCGCCGCGACCTCGGGCCACAACGCCAACTCGACGCAGGCCGACATCGAACGGACCGCGCGCAGCACCCCGGTGGCCGCACTCGTCACGGCCGGCGGCCTGCCACCCGCGTACGCCCGCTCCTGGCCGTCCACGTCCGCCGGCGGGCTGCGCCTGTACTACGTCGTTCCGGCGGCCGGCTCATGACGGCCCCGGCGGACCTCGCCCCCGCCGTCGGCCGACGGCGTGCCTACTGGCACACCGCCGGCTCCCTCGCCGTCCTGACGGTCGCCTCCTACCTGGCGCGGCGGCACTGGCCGACGGTCCGGACCGGCGCCGTGCGGCTGGCCGTCGCCGACCACGGCTGGCTGCTGGTGGGAGCCACGGCGGCGATCGCCACCTGGGCGTGCTCGGCGCTCGCCCAGCAGGGCGCGGTCCCGCGCAGGCTGCCCGGCGGCCGACTGGTCGCCACGCAGTTCGCCGCTTCCGCCGCCAACCACGTACTGCCCGCAGGGCTGGGCGCGGGCGCCGTCAACCTCCGCTTCCTGATGCGCTGCGGGCTCCCGGCCGGACGCGCCGCCAGCGCCATCGCGGTCAAGGCCACCGCGGGCGGCGCGGCCCGCGGCGCGCTCATCGCGGCACTCACCCTCGCCTGTCCGGGGCTGCTGCGCCTGCCGCGGATCTCCCCGGTCGTGCTCGCCGTCGCGCCGGCCGCCCTGGTCCTGCTGGCCGTGCTGCTGCGCTCCCGGCTGTGGCCCCGGTGCCGAGGGGCCCTGCGGACGGTGCTCGCCGACATCCGCGCCGTGCACACCAACCCGCCCCGCGCGGCCGCCCTGTGGGGCGGCTCCCTGGCCTTCGCCACGGCGCACGCCCTGGTGCTGATCGCCGTCTGCCAGGCGGTCGGACTGCCGCTGCCCCCGTTGCGGGTGGCGCTGCTGTACCTCGCCGCGAGCAGCGCCGCCGCCCTGCTGCCCACACCGGGAGGCATCGGCTCCCTGGACGCCGCGCTCGCCTTCGCCCTCACCGCCGACGGAGCCCCGGGCGCCACGGCGGCCTCCGCCGTCCTCGGCTACCGCCTGCTGACCGTGTGGCTGCCGCTGGTTCCGGGGCTGCTGGTGCTCGGCGTGCTGATGCGGCGCAAGGCCCTGTGAGCGGACCGGAGTTTCCCGCGCGTCCGCATCAGGTAGGAACCCCGTTGCCGACGACGAAGGGGGAATGCCATGACAGGAGAGGACACCGGCGGGCGACTGGGGGCGGAATTCTTCACCCCCGGCACCGCGTCCTTCACCGAGTTCCTCGCCGCACACCGGCCTGACCTGCTGCCGACGCGCCGCCCCTTCCCGGACGGGGTACGGGCCGGGTCCGACCGGTTCCCGCACGGCACCACGATCCTCGCCCTCGTCTACCGCGACGGCGTCCTGATCGCCGGCGACCGCCGGGCCACCATGGGCAACCTCATCGCCCAGCGCGACCTGGAGAAGGTCCATCCCGCGGACGACCACACGGCGGTGGCCTTCGCGGGCACCGTCGGTCTTGCGCTGGACATGGTCAAGCTCTACCAGGTCGAGCTGGCCCACTTCGAAAAGGTGGAGGGCATCCCCATGACCGTGGGCGCCAAGGCGACCCGGCTGGCCGGCCTGATCCGGCAGAACCTCGGCCAGGCCATGCAGGGCCTCGCGGTCGTCCCCCTGCTCGCCGGCTACGACCGGTCCGCGCCCGGCGGCGGACGGGGCCGCATCTTCAGCTTCGACGTGGCCGGCGGCCGCTACGAGAAGTCCGGCTTCCACGCCGAGGGCTCCGGCTCCCCGTACGCCCGTGGCGCGCTGAAGAAACTCTTCCGCCCGGGCATGCCCCGCCGGGAAGCGGCCCTCGCGGCCCTCCAGGCGCTGTACGACGCTGCCGACGACGACTCCGCCACCGGCGGCCCCGACATCAACCGACGGATCTTTCCCGTGGTCTCGGTCATCACCGCGGACGGTTTCGAGCGACTGCCCGAGGCCGAGACGGAAGGGCTCAGCCGCAACGTGGTGGAGCAGCGCCGCAGCCGTCCGGACGGGCCCGGCGTCGCGCCCTGAGATGCCGGGAAGCGCCGTGTGGGCGTGGGCGGCCGGGAACGGCCGCCTGGGCCTGGGGCGCCGCCGGGTCTTTGAGCCGCTGCGCCTTCGGGTCCTCCGACGTAGGGCTTCGGTCCTTGAGCTTCAGGCTGACGCCTTCGGGCTTCGGCCCGCGCGCCGGCTCGGGCGAGGCGCCTACGCCGGATCGGTTTCGAGCCGGTAGCCGTGCCCCCGCAGGGCGGTGATCCGGGGCAGCCGCACCGTACGCGGCACGGACTCGGCCGCGTCGGTCAGCCGGCGGCGCAGACTCGCCACGGTGGCGTCGAGGGTCTTCGTCGAGCCGGACCGGTTCTCGTCCCACACCCGCGCCATCAGCGTCTTTCGGGACACGGCCGTGTCCGAGTACCGGGCGAGCAGCGCCAGCAGGTCGAACTCCTCCGGCCGCAGCGGGACTTCGGCGTCGTCCAGGGTGCAGTTCCGGGCCGGCACGTCGAGGACCAGGTCGCCCAGTCGCACCGGCTCGTCCAGCGGGGCCGCGACGTACCGGGGCCGCAGGTGCGCCCGCAGCCGGTCCAGCAGCACGCTGAGCGTGAACGGCTTGGCCAGATGGTCGTCCGCCCCCGCCTCCAGCCCGGTGATCACGCCGATGTCGTCGGTGCGGGCCGTGAGTACGACGATCAGCAGATGGGGGAACCGGTCCCGCATCCTCCGGGCAACGTCGAGGCCGTCCAGGTCCGGCAGTTCCAGGTCCAGCAGCAGCGCGTCGTACGGCGCCCGTTCGGCCTCGGCCAGCGCGCCCGAGCCGGTTCGGCTCCAGGTCGGCGCGTAGTCGTTGGCACGCAGCCCGGTCTCCAGATGCCGGCCGATCGTGTCGTCGTCCTCGACGACGAGGACGCGGAAACGGCGGGGCTCGGGTGATACCGCGGGTATGCGCACACCGGCCAGCGTAGAGGCGGCGGTCCCTGCTGTCATGGCCCGCGGAGTTCCTCCACGGCGGACCGGCCGGCTGACCGGCGGCAGCACACCGGACGGCGACCGGCGCCGTGCGGTCCGCGGTCAGGATGCGTTCAGGCGCCCGGTGCCACCGTCGGGCCCCATGACATCAGAGACCTCCCCGATCCCGGCGACCCACACCGCGGATGCGGCACCCGGCCGCCGACGCTGGAACAAGGTGCCCGAAGTCACCGTCTACTTCTGGGTGATCAAGGTGCTGTGCACCACCGTCGGCGAGACCGCGGCCGACCTGCTCAACGAGAAGGCGGGCCTCGGCCTGACCGGCGTGTCGGCGCTGATGAGCGCGCTGCTCGCGGTCGTCCTGGTCGTGCAGTTCCGCACCCGGGCCTACCGGGCCGGCGTGTACTGGACGGCCGTCGCCCTGATCAGCGTCGTCGGCACACTGATCAGTGACAACCTCACCGACAACATCGGCGTGCCGCTGACGACGAGCACCACGGTGTTCGCGGTCCTCCTCGCGGTCTCCTTCACCGTCTGGTACCGCCGCGAGCGGACCCTGTCGATCCACAGCATCGACACCGGTGCCCGCGAGGCCTTCTACTGGCTCGCCGTGCTGTTCACCTTCGCCCTCGGCACCGCGGCCGGCGACCTGGTGGCCGAGCGCATGAACCTCGGCTACTGGCTGTCCGCCGTGCTGTTCGCCCTCGCCATCGCGGCGGTCGGTGTCGCCCACTTCGCGCTCGGCCTCGACGTCGTACTGAGCTTCTGGATCGCCTACATCCTCACCCGCCCGCTCGGGGCCTCCGTCGGCGACTACCTCTCGCAGCCGACCGGCGACGGCGGTCTGGGCCTGGGCACCGTGGTGACCAGTGTGCTGTTCCTCGCGGTCATCCTGGGCCTGGTCGGGTACCTCACGGTGACCCGCAAGGACGTCGCCGAGGAGCGGGCCGTGCGTCCGTCCGCGTAGCCGTCCCTATCCGGCGGGCAGCGTCACCACGAAACGCGCCCCCGGGGCGTGCCCCGGGTCGAAGGACACCTCACCGCCGGCGGAGCGGGCCAGGCGCCGGGCGAGCGGCAGCCCGAGGCCCGCTCCGCCGTGCCCGTCCGAGGGATCCGCGCGCCGGCCCGGCTGGAAGAGACGGTCCGTGAACGACTCCGGAACGCCCGGACCGTCGTCCGTGACCTCGACGCACACCGCGCCCGCCGCCGGACGGGCGGTGACCGTGACGTCGCAGCGGGCATAGCGCAGCGCGTTGGCGACGAGCGGGCTGACGATCCGCTCCAGCAGCGCGGACTGCACCCCGGCCGGCATCTGCAGGTCAGGACCGGTGACCGTGACCCGAATCCCGCCGGGTGGGTCCAGGGCCGCGGTCAGCCGGTGCAGCGCGGGCAGCACATCGGCCGTGCCGGGGGCCGGGCCGAGGCCGTCGCGGGCCTCGTCGAGCAGGGTGTCGCAGATGGTGCGCATCGACTGGGCCGCCTCGGCGATCACGTCGTGGGCGGCCCGGGTCTCGGCCTGCGACCGCGGCCGGGCACGCCACCAGTCCAGCTCGGCGACGATCCGGCTCAGCGGCGTCCGCAACTCGTGCGACAACTCCCCGGTGAGCTGCCGCTCGTGCCGCAACACCGCCCGTATGCGGTCGAGCAGGGCATCCAACGAGGCGCCGAGCCCGGCGAGTTCGGCCGGACGTCCGACACCGCCGAACCGCTCGTCGGAGGCCGTGGCGCTCCACTGCGCCGCCTGGTCCGTCATCGTGCGCACCGGCCGCAGCGCCCGGCCGACCGCCAGCCGGGTCAGACCGTAGGTGCAGGCGAGCATGAGGCCGTCCAGGGCGAAGGAGCCCAGCAGCAGTGTCTCGGCGGAACTGCGGTACGGGGACAGGTCCAGCGCCGTGACGACCGTGGCGGTGTCCGCGCCGGCGCCGGGGACCGGTTGGGCGCAGAGCCGGACCGGATCGGGCCCGTCCACGGTCGCACAGCTCCGGCCGTCGCGGGCCAGCGCCCCGGCCGCCCGGGTGAGGGCACCGTAGCGGGCCGCGGACGGCGGGCGTTCGAGCAGCCGAGGGCCCGCGTAGATCCACACATTGGTGTCCAGCGGCGCGTCGTTGGCGGTCTCCAGGACCCGTACCGTGCCGCCGCGGACCTCGACGGTGCCGGCGACGGCCGCCGCCCGGGTGCGCAGCTCGTCGTCCGCCTCGTGCTGGAGACGGTGCCTGGCCACGGTGTTGAAGGCCACGGTGAGGATCACCATCAGCAGCGCGGCCGTCGTCAGCGCGATCAGCGACAGCCGGCCACGCAGGGTGCGCGGCGCCCACCGGAACGGGATCCTCATACGAGCCGGTGGCCGATCCCGCGCGCGGTGCCGACCGTCAGCCCACTGCCCGCCGCCCGCAGCTTGCGTCGCAGCCGGGTCAGGTACTGGTCGAGGGTGTTGTCACTGACCCGCGCCCCTTCCGGCCAGCCCGCCCTGACCAGTTCGCGGCGGCGCACGATCTCGCCGCTCGCGGCGACGAGCGCCGCGAGCAGCCGGAACTCCGTCGGGGTGAGCGCGACCCGGGTGCCGTCCACGGTTGCGCCGTACCGCAGGGGGTCCAGGACCAGACCGCCCGGCGCGGCGGAGCCCTGCGGGACCGCGGCCTGAGGAGCGCAGCGCTTGAGCACGGCCCGCAGCCGGGCCGCGAGTTCGCTGAGGTGGAAAGGTTTGGCCAGGTAGTCGTCGCCGCCCGCGGAGAACCCCGACAACCGGTCCGTCAGACCGTGCCGCGCCGTCAGGAAGATGACAGGAGCGAGGAATCCGCCCGCGCGCATCGCCTGGCACACGTCCCGGCCGTCCGCGTCGGGCAGCCCGACGTCCAGCACCGCCGCGGCCACCTCGGGCGTCGCCAGCCGCAATGCCATGGCGCCGTCCCCGGCGGTCACCGTGTCGAAGTCTTCGTCGTGCAGGCCGCGCCGCAGGACGTCACGCAGGGCGTGATCGTCCTCGACGACCAGGATCTTGGGCCGCATGTTCCTCCGCCGGCGCTTGCGCCGCATCCGTCGTGTTCACTGAGCCGGCTGTGCCCGGCGCTCCGGCCGCCTCGGTCGTTCCGGTCGTCCCGGTCGTGTCGTCCGTGCTGGTCGTGTCGTTCGTGGCGCTCGTTCCGGTCGTGCCGACCGTGTCTGCCGCGCCGCTCGGGGTGATCGTGATGAGCCGAGCAGGGAGCCACCAGGCCGTCGCGCACAGACAGGCGCCGAGCCAGCCGACGGTGAACAGCCAGCCGCCGAGCACATCGGTGAACCAGTGCACGCCCAGATGGACCCGGGTCAGCCCGACCGCCACGCCCCAGCAGCCGGCGGCGAGGCACAGCGGAGTTCTGCCGCGTGGCGCGCGCAGGCAGATCGCGAGGATCAGCAGTCCGGCGGTGAGGGCCGCCGTGGTGCTGTGGCCCGAGGGATAGGACCAGCCCGAGGCGTGGGTCAGCCAGTCGGACCGCGGCGGGCGGGCCCGCGCGACCAGTTCCATGACGCCGTAGCGCGCGGCCTGCCCCGCGCCGAGGCAGGCCGCGCCGAGCAGTGCGGCCGCCAGCCGCTGCCGCGCGGTGCGCCCCGCGATGAGTGCGGCCGCCAGGACCAGCGCATACGGCACCACGCCCGTGCCGGTGGCGGTCAGTCCGCGGGCCACGGCGACCGCCACGGCCGGACGGTGACCGAGGGACCAGTGCAGCAGGCCGTCGTCCAGGAACCGCGGAGCGCCGTGGCCGCCGACCACGATCAGCGTCAGCACACCGAATGCGGCCCAGGCGCCGAGGCAGGCACTGCCGGCGAGTTCCGTGATGCCCTTGCGGTTCATGAGACCAGGAGCGGGCGCAGCCAGGTCGTCGACAGCCGCCCGGCGAGTCCTCTCGGCCATCGCCGCAGCACCGTCATCGACACGAGCGCGACGAGTGCGCCGGCCACCATCCCCGCGAGGACGTCATGCGGATAGTGCACCCCTATCCACACGCGGGAGACACCCATGGCGACCGCCGCCACTGCGGCGATGGCGCCCAGCCGTCCGGAGACGAAGCAGAGGGCCACCGCCGCGGCGGCCGCTATCGCCGCGTGATTGCTCGGGAACGACCAGTCGCCCGGCGCCGGACACGCTTCGAGCGTGCTGACCCGCAGGCTCTGACACGGCCGGTTCTCCGCCACCAGTGACTTGAGCCCGGTGTCCACGGCGAACGCCACCAGCACGGTCACCGGAACGGCCAGCGCCGTCATGGCCGCCGTCGCTCCCTCACGACGCGCGCGCCACCAGCCGACCGCCATCAGCACCGCGAAGGCGGCCAGGCCGTAGTCCGACCACACCGTCACCGCGCTGTTGAACCAGCCGGGTGTGTGGTGCGTCCAGCCCACCACGTCCGTGTACGCCGCACCGTCCACCGCCGGACCTGTGAGTGCGAGGATCATCGGTCTCCGTAAGGTGTTAGACGGCCCAGGAGGGCCGGATGTGGCTTATCGGGTCTTGCCTTCAGTGGCTCCCAAGGAGTGGCCGTCCGGCTCTCCGGGGCGCCCTGGCTGCTGATTGAGATGTGCGCGCCATGTGCGGTCGCTGTTTACGGAGACGACGGCGGGGTGTTCCTCGGGCCAACGGGATGACGGCTGGTTCGAGGAGGCGCGAGTGTGCGAGCCAAGTGCCCGTGTCTGGGCAGGTGTTGACGCCGGGAAGGGGCATCACTGGGCGGCCGTGGTCGACGAGACCGGCGCCACGCTGTGGTCGAAGAAGATCGACAACGACGAGACGGCGATTCTGACCGCCCTCGGCGCGATCCTCGACCTCGCCGACGAAGTCCACTGGGCGGTGGACATCTCCGGAACGTCCTCCGCGCTGCTGCTGGCCCTGCTCGCGGCCCACGGCCAGCAGGCTGTCTACGTGCCCGGACGGACCGTCAACCGCATGTCCGGCGCCTACCGGGGCGAGGCCAAGACGGACGCCCGCGACGCCTATGTCATCGCCGAAACCGCCCGCCACCGCCGGGACTTCACCACGATCGCCGTGCCCGCCCAGCTCGCCGCCGACCTCGCACTGCTGACCGCCCACCGCTCCGACCTGGTCGCCGATCGGGTCCGGATGATCAACCGCCTCCGCGATGTACTGACCGGCATCTTCCCCGCCCTGGAGCGGGCCTTCGACGACTCCGCCCACAAGGGCGCCCTGGTCCGGCTGACCGACTACCAGACCCCGGCCGCCATCCGCCGCCGCGGCCGGGCCCGCCTGACCGCCTGGCTGGCCAACCGCAGCGTCCGAGGCGCCGACGCGGTGGCCGCCACCGCGCTGGAGGCGGCCGAGGCCCAGCACACTGTCCTGCCCGGCGAGGACGTCGCCGCCGCGATCGTCGCCGACCTGGCCGCACAGATCCTGGCCCTGGACGACCGGCTCAAGCGCATCGACACGCAGATCCGCGCCACCTTCCACGCCCACGCGCAGGCCGAGATCATCGAGTCTCTGCCCGGTATCGGCCCGATACTCGGCGCCGAGCTCATCGTGGCCGCAGGCGATCTGACGGCCTACGCCGACGCCGGCCACCTCGCCTCGGCAGCCGGGCTCGTGCCCGTCCCCCGCGACTCCGGTCGCCGCACCGGCAACCTGCACCGGCCCAAACGGTACAGTCGCCGCCTGCGCCGGGTGTTCTACCTGTCCGCCCAGACCAGCATCATCAAGGACGGCCCCAACCGGGACTTCTACCTCACAAAGCGCGCTGAGGGCTGCAAACACGTCCAGGCGGTCATCGCGCTGGCCCGCCGCCGGGTCAGCGTCCTGTGGGCCCTCCTGCGCGACAACCGGATCTTCACCTCCGATCCGGTCGCGCAAGCGGCTTGACTCGGTCATTGAGACTCCTTCGCGGCCCTGCGCGAGCGCAGCACCTCGGCGACGAGCGGGATCAGTGACAGGACCACGATCACCGCGATCACCGGCAGCAGGTACTTGTCGACGTTCGGGACGGAGGAGCCCAGCGCATACCCCGCGAGCGTCAGCCCGACGCTCCACACCAGGCCGCCGATCACCTGCCACACCGTGAACGTCCGGGCGGGCACGCCGAGTGCCCCGGCCATCGGATTGAGCACCGTACGCACGACGGGTACGAACCGGGCGAGCACGATCGCCTTCGCGTGGCCGTAGCGGTCGAGCAGTTCCTCGGCGCGCTGTGCGCCCTCCTGCAATCGCGCCGAGCGGCTGCGCGCGAGCAGGGTGCGGCCTGCCTTGCGGCCCAGCAGATAGCCGCACTGCGAGCCGGCCAGCGCCCCCACCACGGCGGCGGCGAGCAGCGGCACCAGGGACAGCCGCAGACCCCGGTCGGCCGTGCCGGTGCACAGCAGGCCCGCCGTGAACAGCAGTGAATCGCCGGGCAGGAAGAAGCCGATCAGCAGCCCCGTCTCGGCGAAGAGGACCACACCGACGCCCAGCACGCCGAAGGCGGCCAGCAGCGAGTGGGCATCCAGCACGTTGACGGCGAGCTGCGACGACAGGTGTGGGGGAGGGATCATCGGCGCACCCTTTCGATGACTACATATCTGTAGACGGTCTACTGCACTGTAGACGATCGGCGCGCGTTCCGCGTTCCGGGCTTTTGCCGCTCCATTGCCGGTTCGTGACCTGATGACTACATGTGTGTAGTCATCATGGTCGGCGAAGGTAAGGCATGCCTTCGCTAACCAGGGAAGGGGTTGCAGGGCATGTGGGACGACGCGTTTCCCAGTTTCCTGATCGGACTGAGGGAAGGGCTCGAAGCCGGACTCATCGTCTCCATTTTGGTCGCCACCCTGGTTCGGGCGGACGCCAGGTCGCGATTGCCCCAGGTGTGGACCGGCGTCCTCGCGGCCGTCGCGCTGGCGATGAGCTTCGGCGCCGTCCTCACGTTCACCGCCGCGTCGCTCTCCGCGACCGCCCAGGAGGCGTTCGGCGGCACCCTCAGCGTGATCGCCGTCGCGTTCGTCACCGCCATGGTGTTCTGGATGCGCCGCTCCGCCCGCAGCCTCTCGGGCGAGATCAAGGAGAAGGTCACCGGTGCGCTCGCCATGGGCGCGGGCATGCTGGTCGTCACCTCCTTCCTCGCGGTGGGCCGCGAGGGGCTGGAGACGGCCCTGTTCCTGTGGACCACCGCCCAGGCCGCCGGTGAGTCGGCCGGGCCGCTGACCGGTGCAGGCATCGGCCTGGTCCTGGCGTCGGGCCTGTGCTGGGGTCTGTACCGACGGGTTCTGAAGATCAACCTGACGAGGTTCTTCACCGCCACCGGCGTCGTCCTCATCGTCATCGCGGCCGGTGTCCTCGGCTACGGTCTGCGCGACCTCCAGGAGGGCGGCGTCCTGCCCGGGAGCACGGCATACGCCGTGGACCTCGGCGGCAGCATCGACGCCGGCGCCTGGTACAGCACCCTGGTGCAGGGCGTGTTCAACCTGACGCCCACCATGACCTGGCTCCAGACGGCCGCCTACGTGGTCTACCTCGCCGTCGTGATGACCCTGTTCGTACGCGGCGTACGCGGCGTACGCGCCAACGCACCCAAGCCGGCCACTCCGGAGCGGGTCACACCCGAGCCGGCCGCACCCGAGCGCACCGTACCCGCCGGTCCCGACCAGGAGCCCACGCGGCAGCCGGTGGCCGCCCGTCGCAGGCCGGCCTGGGTGATCCCGGTCGCCGTCGTCGCCGTACCCGTGGTCGTCGCGGGCCTGGTCGTCGCCCTCGCCCGTCCCAAGCCGGCCGGCGCCCAGACCGTCGCCGTCTCCGAGACCGAGTGCGGCAAGGGCTTCGTCGCGCCGAAACCCGGCCGGCAGACCTTCCAGATGCACAACACCGGCAGCAAGACCTCCGAGGTGTACCTCATCGACCCGGCCTCCCATGCGGTCTACGGCGAGATCGAGGGCCTGGCCCCCGGCACCACCCGCGCCCTGGTCGCCACGGTCGCGGGCGGCACGTACGCCTGGCGCTGCGTGCCGAGCGCCGGCCGGGCGGTCACCTCCCGACCGGTCCGTGTCGGCGGCGGCGGAGCGGCCAAGGCGGTCGTACCGGTCGCGGAGAGCGACCTCGCCGCGCCCCTGAAGGCATACCGGCAGTACGTCAACCAGGGCCTGGCCACGCTGGGCACGCAGACCGGCACCCTCAACGACGACATCGCGCGCGGCGACCTCGACCGGGCCCGTGCCGACTGGCTGACCGCACACCTCACCTACTCCTCCCTCGGCGCCGCCTACGGCACCTTCGCCGAGTACGCCCAGCGGATCGACGGCCGGGCCGACGGTCTGGCGGGCGGCGTGCAGGACAAGGACTTCACCGGCTTCCACCGGATCGAGTACGGGCTGTGGCACGGGGAGTCCGCCGACCAGCTCACAGGGCCCGCCCGGCGGCTCGCCGACGCCGTCGCGGGCCTCCGCACGGCGTTCCCCGCCCAGGACTTCGACCCCGGCGACCTGCCGCTGCGCGCCCACGAGATCCTGGAGAACACCCTTCAGTTCGAACTGACCGGTGACACCGACGAGGGCAGCGGCACCAACCTCGCCACCGCGGACGCCGATCTCGACGGCACCCGGGAACTGCTCACCCTGCTCCGGCCGCTGCTGACCAGCCGGTCACCGAAGCTGCCGCCCACGGTCGACGCGGACATCGCCCGCGTCCAGCAGCTCCTGGACGCGGCCCACCAGGACGCGCGGTGGACGCCCGTCGCACAGCTCGACGCGACGGCCCGGGCCCGTCTCGACGGCGCCACCGGCCAGCTCCTGGAGGACCTGGCGCCGATCCCGGACCTGCTGGAGATCCGGAAGGCCGCCTGATGACCACCGAGCAGCCGCACGGGCACCCGCCCGACGCACGCCCCCCGCACCGGCCGGCCACCCCGCACCATCCCGCGGCTGCGGACCGGACCGCCACCCCGGACCGCTCCCCGGCTGCGGACCGGACCGCCACCCCGGACCGCTCCCCGGCTGCGGACCGGACCGCAGCCCCGGACCGCCCTCTTGCCCTCGATCACACCCCCCGCTCCGAAGGGAACACCCCCATGCCGTCCGCCGATACGCCCGCCCCGCAGAGCGGCTGCCCCGCCGGCCACGGTCGCCGCACCTTCGTGCGCACCGCCCTCGGTGCCGGGGCAGCGGGCGCGGCCCTGGCCGGCGGCGGTTTCGCGCTGAGCCAGAGCGGGGCCGGACAGGCGCAGGCCGCGGACGGCGCCGCAGGCGCCACCAAGGTGCCCTTCCACGGCGCCCACCAGGCGGGCATTGTCACCCCCGCGCCCGCCGCTGCGGCCTTCGTCTCCTTCGACGTGATCGCCGACGACCGCAAGGGCCTCACCGATCTGCTGCGCACCCTCACCGAGCGGGCCCGGTTCCTGACCGCCGGCGGTGCCCCCGACGACCTCGGCGTCGGCGCTCCGCCCTCGGACAACGGAATCCTGGGACCCGAGGTCCCCACCGACGCACTCACCGTCACCGTGGGCGTGGGCTCCTCCCTCTTCGACGACCGCTACGGACTGGCGAAGGCCAGGCCGGGCCGGCTCACGCCGATGAAGACGTTCCCGAACGACCACCTGAACGCCGCCGAGTGCCACGGCGACCTGTCGCTGCAACTGTGCGCCGACCGCCAGGACACGGTGCTGCACGCGCTGCGCGACATCGCCCGGCACACCCGCGGGGCCATGCAGGTCAAGTGGCGCGTCGACGGCTTCCAGAACGTGCCACGCCCCACCGGCGCCCAGCGCAACCTGCTCGGCTTCAAGGACGGCATAGCCAACCCGGACGTCACCTCGGCCCGCGAGACCGACCGCCTCGTCTGGGTCGGCGCGGGACAGGGCGAACCGGAGTGGGCGGCCGGCGGCAGCTACCAGGTGGTCCGGATCATCCGGATGCTGGTGGAGTTCTGGGACCGGGTCTCGCTCACCGAGCAGGAGAAGATGATCGGCCGCCGCAAGGACACCGGCGCCCCGCTGGACGGTGCCATGGAGAGCGACACACCGCAGTACGCCAAGGACCCGCACGGCACGGCGATTCCGCTCGACGCGCACATCCGGCTGGCCAACCCGCGCACCCCGGACAGCGACGACACCCGCATCCTGCGCCGCAGCTACAACTACGACCGGGGCGTCGACGGCGTCGGCAACCTCGACATGGGCCTGGTCTTCTGCAGCTACCAGCAGGACGTCAGGCGGCAGTTCGAGGCCACCCAGACCCGGCTGATCGACGAACCCCTGGTCGACTACATCTCGCCGACCGGTGGTGGCTACTTCTTCGCGCTGCCCGGCGTCAAGGACTCCCGGGACTGGCTGGGCCGGGGGCTGCTGGCGGCCTGACTTTCCCCTCCCGTGGCCAATGCCTGCCGCGCCCTTTACTGCACAATTTTGCAAGTACGTAAGGTTGGTGAATGGCTGCCGACGGCAGTCGCGTACGCACGCACGACCCGATGCAAGAAACCTCCCGATGACGGCCGCCCCCGGCACCACTCCCCGCCTCTCCGCCCGGTCCGGGGCGAAGCCCTCGGTCCGGCAGCGCGTCCGGGGTTCCCTGACGCGGCAGGAGTGGGCCGGGGCCGGCGCGATGGCCGCCGCCGTCATCGGGCTGCACGCGGTCGGCTGGTTCACGCTGGTGGCCCTCGTCGCGCCCCATCACTACAGCCTCGGCACCAAGACCTTCGGCATCGGCATCGGCGTGACCGCGTACACGCTCGGCATGCGGCACGCCTTCGACGCCGACCACATCGCGGCCATCGACAACACCACCCGCAAGCTGATGGGCGAGGGCCGGCGCCCGCTGTCGGTCGGCTTCTGGTTCTCCCTCGGGCACTCCAGCGTCGTCTTGGGGCTGGCCCTGCTGCTCTCCCTCGGCGTGCGGACACTGGCCGGTCCGGTCCGCGACGACGACTCCCGGCTTCACGAGATGACGGGACTGATCGGCACGACGGTCTCCGGCACGTTCCTGTACGTCATCGCCGCGATCAACCTGGTCGTGCTGGTCGGCATCGGGAAGGTCTTCCGAGGGATGCGTTCCGGCCGCTTCGACGAAGCCGCCCTGGAGGAGCAACTGGCCGCCCGGGGCTTCATGAACCGCTTCCTCGGCCGTGTCACCGGGTCGATCACCAAGCCCTGGCAGATGTACCCGCTGGGCCTGCTGTTCGGCCTCGGCTTCGACACGGCGACGGAGGTGGCGCTGCTGGTGCTCGCCGGATCCGGCGCCGCCTCCGGTCTGCCCTGGTACGCCATCCTCTGCCTGCCCGTGCTGTTCGCGGCGGGCATGTCGCTGTTCGACACGATCGACGGCTCGTTCATGAACTTCGCCTACGGATGGGCGTTCTCGCAGCCGGTCCGCAAGGTCTACTACAACCTCACGGTCACCGGTCTGTCCGTCGCCGTCGCGCTGCTCATCGGCACGGCCGAACTCCTCGGGCTCCTCGCCGACCGGCTCCACCTGCACGGCCCGTTCTGGGACTGGGTCGGCGGCCTCGACCTCAACATGCTCGGCATCCTCATCGCGGTCCTGTTCGTCGTCCCCTGGGTGCTCGCCCTGCTGGTCTGGCGGCTCGGCCGCATCGAGGAGAAGTGGTCGGCCCACCTCACGCAGGGCGCTCCGCCCGAGGGTCCGTGACGCACGGTGCAGGCCGCGGCCGCGGTCAGGGCCGTCCGGTCGGGCCCCATGCCTCTTCCGGGCGTGGGCAACTCTGCTGAGGGCCGTCCGCCGTCATCCCCGCAGGCCCAGTTCCCGGCGCCACCGCAGCAGTTGCTTCGCCGGGTCGCCGGTGTACGACCACGGGGTGCGGGTGGCGCGGCGGCCCAGCATGCGCAGGAGCGCGGCGGCGATGTCCGTGCTGCCCGCGTGGCACGCCGCATGGGCGAGGTGGTTCAGGTCGCGCAGCTCGGCCGGAACCATGCCGCCGCCGCGGCCCACGAGCCACCGCTGCCAGGTGCGGCGCACATCGCCGACGGCGCCGTCGTGGTTCCAGTGCTGGCCCAGGCCGACCGCGGACCGCCGGTCCTGGGCGGCGTCCTGGGCGTAGCGGAACTCCTCGACCCGGGCGTACTGCACCAGCACCGGCAGCGCGCAGCCGGGCGGGGCGACCCCGGCCGCGTCCCGGGCGAAGTCGTACATGAGGCCGTGGGTGCCGTGCCAGCGCGCCGAGTAGTAGTGCAGCACCTGGAGGTGGCCCTCCACGCTGTACGGGTCGCGCCGGTGCAACTCGTCCCACCAGCGCGCCAGTTCCCGCCGCCGCACCCCGGTCGGATACAGCCGGGCCACCGAGATCAGCGAGACCCAGGGCGTCGGGTCCGCGGGCCACGCCTCGGTGGCCCGCAGGCAGGCCAGTACGGCGGCGTCGATCCGCGCCCGGTCGATCGGCACCCCCCGGCCCGCCGCGACGGCCAGGATGAAGGCCCGGGCCGTCTCCGTCGCCGCCCGCAGCACCAGCGCGTCGGCGCTGTGCGGCTCGGCGGCCAGCCAGGACTCCACCGTCGTACTGCCCGCACAGGACTCCGCCAGCAGCCGCATCCGGTGCCCCCGCGACGGCCAGTCGCCACCGGTGGCCCGCAGCAGGTCGCGGAGCCCCTGCCAGCGGCCGATCACGATGTCCTGGCGGGCGGAGGTGAGGAGCGCGTCCCCGCAGTCGGGATCGAATTCGGGTGTGAACCGGTCTCGCGCCATCGGGCTCTTCCCTCAGAAGTCGGTGGGGAGGCCCTCGTGGACGTGGGACCGCGCGACCGTGCGGTCGTCCAGGACGTACCCCGCCTCGACCGTGCGTGTGGCGTCCAGCCTGGCCGGCCGGTAGTAGTCACTGCCCTTGCGCCAGTACCAGAGCATCGGCAGCAGCCCGACGGCCAGGCCGCCGATGCCGATGGCGACGGCCGCACCGCTCAGCTCGTCCAGCGACTCGACGAAGATCCAGAACATGAACAGGGCACCGAACAGGGGCCACAGCCCGCCCAGCACCAGATGGCGCACCGAGGTGAACAGGAGCTTGCGGTAGGCGACGACCGCGGCGAGTCCCGCGAGACCGTAGTACACGGCGATCTGCAGACCGATCGCGGAGATCGCGTCGGAGAGGATCTCACCGACCGTGCCGAGGGCGTTGGCGGCGACGAGCATCGCGAGGGCCACCGCACCGACGGCGGTGATCGCCACCCACGGGGTGTTCCAGGTGCGGTGCACCCGGCCCAGCGCGGACGGCATGGTCCGGTCGCGGCCCATCGCGAACAGCGACCGGGTGACCTGGATGAGCGTCGTCTCCAGCGTGGCGACGGTGGACAGCAGCACCGCGACGACCAGCAGCCTGCCGCCCCAGCCGGGCCAGATCTCCTCGCCGAGCACGGCCAGGACGTTCGCCGCGTTCCGGGTGATCTGCTGCGCGGACAGGACGACGTTCGCGGCGATGGTGAACACCTCGAACAGCAGGAACACCACACCCAGACCGATCAGGCCGGCGAGTCCGGTCGTCCGCCGGCTGTTGCGGGTCTCCTCGCTCAGGTTGCTGGTGACGTCCCAGCCCCAGTAGTAGAAGGCGGCGATCAGCGCGCCCGCCGCGAAGCCGGACAACCCGTCGAACCGGCCGGAGCCCAGCCAGGACCAGTCGAACGGGCGGGCGTTGCCGGTGTGGAGGACGGCCAGCACGGCGAACGGCGTCAGCAGGGCGAGTTCCACGCCGGACATCAGCAACTGGGCCCGTACGGTGATCCGGGCGCCGCCCAGCACGACACCCAGCATGACCAGGAACCACCCGGCACCGACCACCGTGGCCAGCGCGGTGTCGCCGGCGAGCCGTTCGTCGAACAGGGCGAGCGTCATCGCGCCTGCGGGCAGTGAACCGGCCACCATGAAGATGGTCGCCGAGACCACCAGCGCCCAGCCGCTGACGAAGCCCAGGGCCGGGTGCAGCGTGCGGCCCACCCACGAATAGCTCGCGCCCGCGTTCACGTCGATCCGGTTCAGCCGGGCGAAGGCCACGGCGATGCCCAGCATCGGGATCGCGCAGTACAGCAGTGCCGCCGGGCTCGCCAGGCCCACCGCACCGACCAGCACGGCGGTGGTCGCGGCCAGCGAGTACGCCGGTGCGCTGCCGGCGACGGCCATGACCACGGTGTCGAACGTACCGAGGGCATTGGCCTGCAGTCCTCTGCCCCTGTTGTTGCTCATGGTTGCGCTGCTTTCCGGTTGTGCACGGCGCCCGGGCTGCCCGGCCGGAGCACTGTGCGGTGTGGGGGGTGGGGGACCCGCCCGCGACCCGGAGAGGGGTGGCCTCGGGGTCGGAGGCAGGCCGAAGGAGGAAAGGGGGTGGTGGGCACCGATAAGCACTGCGTCGGCGTACGGTTACACCGAGTGTGGGTGTGATGATAGCGGTGCCCTTCACCCTTTCAAGATTGATCAGCGGGAAATCTCACGCTTCCCCCGACGGCCCGACTTCCGCCGGGGCGAACGCCGTTGGCGGGCACTCAGTCCGCCAGCCGGTCCACCTGCCGCAGCTTGTTGGTGGCGTCGAGGGCGGCGACCTTGTACGACTCGGCGAGCGTCGGGTAGTTGAAGACGGCGTCGACGAGATAGTCGACCGTCCCGCCGCAGCCCATCACGGACTGGCCGATGTGGATCAGCTCGGTGGCGCCCGTGCCGAAGCAGTGCACACCGAGCAGCGTGCGGTCCTCGGGGGAGACCAGCAGCTTCAGCATGCCGTGCGAGTCGCCGATGATCTGCCCCCGGGCCAGTTCCCGGTAGCGGGCCACACCGACCTCGAACGGCACCCGTTCCTCGGTGAGCTGGTCCTCGCTGCGGCCGACGAAGCTGATCTCCGGAATGGTGTAGATCCCGATCGGCTGCAGGCTGTGCATGCGCCCCACGGGCTCCGCGAAGGCGTGGTAGGCCGCCGTCCGGCCCTGTTCCATCGAGGTCGCGGCCAGCGCGGGGAAACCGATGACGTCACCGACGGCGTATATGTGCTCCACCGCGGTGCGGTAGTGCTCGTCCACCGTGATCCGGCCGCGCCGGTCGGTGCTCAGGCCCGCCTTGTCCAGGTCGAGTTCGTCGGTGAGGCCCTGCCGGCCCGCGGAGTACATCACCGTGTCGGCGGGGATCTTCTTGCCGCTCTCCAGGACGGTCAGCGTGCCACGGGGATGCCGTTCGACGGCGGCGACGGTCTCCCCGAACCGGAACGTGACGGCCAGGTCCCGCAGGTGGTACTTGAGCGACTCGACGACCTCGACGTCGCACATGTCGAGCATGCCCGGCCGCCGTTCGACGACCGTCACCTTGCTGCCCAGCGCCGCGAACATGCTGGCGTACTCCATGCCGATGACGCCGGCGCCGACGATCACCATGGACCGCGGGACCCGTTCCAGCGACAGCACGTTGTCCGAGTCCATGATCGTGCGTCCGTCGAACTCGACGCTGTCCGGCCGCGCCGGGCGGGTGCCGGTGGAGATCACGATGTGCTCGGCGCTCAACAGCCGTTCGTGTCCGGTCGCTTCGCGCAGCGACACGGTGTGCGGGTCGACGAACCGTCCGGTCCCGGCGAACAGGGAGACGTGGTTGCGGGACAGCTGGCTGCGGATGACGTCGACCTCCCGGCCGACCACGTGCTCGGTACGCGCGGTCAGATCCGCGACCGTGATGTCCTCTTTCAGCCGGTAGCTCTGTCCGTACAGGTCCCGCTGGGTGAGGCCGGTCAGGTACAGCACCGCCTCGCGCAGCGTCTTGGAGGGGATGGTGCCGGTGTGGATGGAGACCCCGCCGACCATGTCGGGGCGGTCTACGACGGCGACCCGGCGGCCGAGCTTGGCCGCGGCGATGGCGGCCTTCTGACCGCCGGGTCCGGATCCGATGACGAGCATGTCGAAGTCGGGCACCCACCGGAGTGTGGCAGCCCGGGAGCACCCTCCGGAAGGGCGCACCCGAAACGATCACCGCCCGCGTCGGCTTCCGCGGCGGTCATGGCGAGCGGCGAGCGGTCCGCCCCGCCCGGGTGCCGCGCGCCACGCCCCGGCACGGCCTCGCGGGCCGGGCACTCAGGGGAGCAGCTTCTCCACGGCGGCCGGGCCCTCCGAGTCCAGCTTCCGGCGTGCCCATTCGAGATTGGCCGGGGTGATGTCCCTGCCCGCCGCGAGGACCAGGTCCTCCGGCCCGACACCGGCGCTGGGGGCCGAGTGCAGCAGGGCGTCCGGGGTGCAGCGATCGTCGGGCGACCGGGATGACTCGGGTTCTGACGTCGACATGGTGTCTCCTCCGGTCCGTGTGGCCGCATCGGTACCCGTGCCGCGAGGCCGCGGCACACTCTCACGATTCACCGCCGGGGCGCCGAGTGCATCCGGAAGGGGGACGCGCCCGGGCCGGCCTCGCGGCCGTGCCGGACCGGAACTTTCGCTCCTAAGCTGGTAGCAGCCCGCACGCCTGTCCCCGGGAGGCTGCCGATATGTCCGCGATGCCATACCACCGGGACCTGCCCGGCGACGCCAGGTATCTGCCGATCGCCGAGCACGGACTGATCGGCGACCTGCAGACCGTGGCCCTGGTGGGCACGAACGGCACGATCGACTGGTACTGCTGCCCCTCCTTCGACGCGCCCAGCGTCTTCGCGGCGATCCTGGACGCCGAGCGCGGCGGAGCCTTCGAGCTGGCCGCCGCCGTACCGGCCCGGACCAAGCAGTTCTACTTCCCCGACACCAACGTGCTGATCACCCGCTTCTTCACCGAGGACGGGGTGGGCGAGGTCCAGGACTTCATGCCGGTCGCCGGGGACCCCACCGCCACTGCCGAGGGCGACCGGCACCGCCTGATCCGGCGCGTCCTGTGCGTCCGCGGCACGATTCCGTTCCGGGTCCGGGTGGCTCCGCGCTTCGACTACGGCGCGACCCCGCACACCCTGCGCGTACAGGGCGACACGGCCCTGTTCGCCTCGCCCGATCTCTCCCTGAGCCTCACCTCCACCGTGACGCTGGAGAGCGACGGCGTGGACGTCCGCGCCGACTTCAAGCTCGTCGAGGGCGAGGCCGCGGTGTTCGCCCTCGACCGGGTCGGGGACGCCGTGCTGCCGCGCGGCTGCGCCCGCGCCGAGGCCGAGCACGAGTTCGCCGCCACCGTCGCGTACTGGCGCCGCTGGCTGCACCAGTCCCAGTACCGCGGGCGGTGGCGGGAGCAGGTGCACCGCTCGGCGCTCACCCTCAAGCTGCTCACCTACGCACCGACCGGGGCCATCGTCGCGGCCGCGACCACCAGCCTGCCTGAGCAGATCGGCGGCGAACGCAACTGGGACTACCGCTACGTCTGGGTCCGCGACGCCGCCTTCTGCGTCTACGCGCTGCTGCGACTGGGCTTCGCCGGCGAGGCCGAGGCGTTCATGCGGTTCCTGACCACCCACATCAGCGTCGGTGACGGCGGCGGCTCCGGACCGCTGCAGATCATGTACGGCATCGACGGGCGCACCGAGCTGCCCGAACGCGAACTGCCCCACCTGGAGGGACACCTCGGCTCCGCCCCGGTCCGGGTCGGCAACGCCGCCGCCGACCAGCTCCAGCTCGACATCTACGGTGCCCTGATCGACTCGGTCTACCTCTACGACAAGTGGGCCCAGCCCATCTCCAGTGCCCAGTGGGACGACGTGTGCCATCTGGTGGACTGGGTCTGCGAGAACTGGGACCAGCCGGACGAGGGAGTGTGGGAGACCCGCGGCGGCCGCAAGAACTTCCTGTACTCGCGGCTGATGTGCTGGGTGGCCATCGAGCGCGCCATCCGGCTCGCCAACCGGCGCGGACTCCCCGCCAACCTGCCCCAGTGGCGGCAGAGCCGCGACACGATCTACCGGCGGATCATGGACCGCGGCTGGTCGTCGGCGCGCGGCGCCTTCGTCCAGTACGAGGACGGCGACGTCCTCGACGCCTCCCTGCTGATGATGCCGCTGGCCAAGTTCATCGCGCCCACCGACCCTAAGTGGCTGTCCACCCTCGACGCCCTGGGGGAGGACCTGGTCTCCGACTCCCTGGTCTACCGCTACGACCCGCAGGCCAGCCCGGACGGACTGCGCGGCGACGAGGGCACGTTCTCGATCTGCTCCTTCTGGTACGTCGAGGCGCTGGTGCGCGCCGGACGGCTGGAGGAGGCCCGGCTGGCGTTCGAGAAGATGCTGACCTACGCGAACCACCTGGGCCTGTACGCGGAGGAAATCGGCCGCACCGGGGAGCAGCAGGGCAACTTCCCGCAGGCGTTCACCCACTTCTCGCTGATCAGTGCCGCCTTCAACCTGGACCGCGCCCTCGGCTGACCGGCCCGCCGACCGGCCGCCGCGGAGATGTCACAGCGGGGCCGACAGCGACTGCTCCGCCCAGATGACCTTCCCGGAGGGGGTGTACCGGGTGCCCCAGCGGACGGCGAGCTGGGCGACGAGGAACAGGCCCCGGCCGCCCTCGTCCGTGCTCGCGGCGTACCTGAGGTGCGGCGAGGTCGTGCTGCTGTCGAAGACCTCGCAGATCAGGCTGTTGTCGCGGAGCAGCCGCACACTCACCGGGGCACGGCCGTAGCGGATCGCGTTGGTGACCAGCTCACTCAGGATCAGCTCCGTGGCGAAGGTCAGCTCCCCCAGCCCCCACTGCGACAACTGCCTGATCACCGCGGCCCGGACCTCCGAGACGGCCGCCGGGTCGGACGGCACCCGCCAGTCGGCGACCTGGTCCGGGCCGAGCGCGCGGGTGCGTGCGACGATCAGGGCGACGTCGTCGCTGGGCCGGGCCGGCAACCGGTCGAGGACCGCCCGGCAGGTCTCCTCGGGTGAGTCGCCGGCCTCCTCCAGTGCGGTCCGCAGCAGGTCGAGGCCGACGTCGATGTCCCGGTCCCGGTCCTCGACCAGCCCGTCGGTGTACAGCACCAGACGGCTGCCCTCCGGCAGCTCCAGATCGGCCGTCTCGAACGGCAGACCGCCGAGGCCGAGCGGGGGCCCGGCCGGGACGTCCGGGAACTCGACGGTCCCGTCCGGCCGGATCAGGGCGGCCGGCGGATGTCCCGCCCGGGCGAGGGCGCAGCGGCGGGAGACCGGATCGTAGATCGCGTACAGACAGGTCGCGCCGGTGATCACCGTGCCGCGGTCGGCAGGTGTCTCGTCCTGGTCGATGCGGCTCACCAACTCGTCCAGCAGAACGAGGAGTTCGTCCGGCGGCAGGTCCAGGGCGGCGAAGTTGTGCACCGCCGTGCGCAGCCTGCCCATCGTGGCCGCGGCGTGCAGCCCGTGCCCGACCACGTCCCCGACCACCAGCGCCACCCGGGCGCCGGACAGCGGCAGGACGTCGAACCAGTCGCCGCCCACCCCGGACTGGGCCGGCAGATAACGGTAGGCGACCTCCAGCGCGCCCTGCTCGGGCAGCGTGCGCGGCAGCAGGCTGCGCTGGAGCGTGACCGCCATGCTGTGCTCGCGGGTGTAGCGGCGGGCGTTGTCGATGGACACCGCGGCGCGCGCGACCAGTTCCTCGGCGAGGGCCAGGTCCTCCTCGTCGAACGGCTCGGGCTTGCGCGAGCGCCAGAAGTTGGCCAGGCCCAGGACCAGGCTGCCCGCCCGCAGCGGCACCGTGACCAGCGAGTGGATGCCGTACTCCATCACCTGGGCGGTCCGCTTGACGTCCTGGGTGTGCCAGCCCGTCGCCTCGCTGAGCAGCGGTTCGACCACGGACTGGCCGGTGGCGAGGCTGCGGCCCTGGGGCGAGCTGGGTACGAAGCGGATGCGCTCGCCCACCGGGTAGAGCGGAGCACCGCGCCGGACGCCGTTGCCGGCCACCCGGCACAGCGCGACAGTGGGCTGCGGCTCCTCACCGCTGAGGACGGATTCGTACAGGTCCACGGTGACGAAGTCGGCGAACCGGGGGACGGCCAGCTCCGCCAGCTCCTCGGCCGTGCGGGTCACGTCCAGGCTGGTGCCGATGCCGACCCCGGCGTCGTACAGCATGTCGAGGCGTTCGCGGGCCGTCTCCGCCCGGCCGGACAGGGCGCGCAGCTCCGTGGAGTCGCGCAGTGTGGTGACGCTGCCCATCGGACCGCCGTGCAGGTTCGTGGGCCGCTGGTTGATCGCGAGCAGCCGGTCCTTGACGAGGTGCACCTCGTCGGTGGCGTGCCGCCCCGAGGCGATCAGGGCGGCGGTGTCCGCGTCCAGGCCCAGTTCCAGCACAGGTCGGCACTCCGCGTCCACGGGCAGGTCCAGGAGCCGTCTCGCCTCGTCGTTGGCGAGCAGCAGCCGGCCGTCGCCGCCCACGATGAGCACACCCTCACGGACCGCGTGCAGCACCGCGTCGTGGTGCTCGTACATCCGCGTCATCTCGTTCGGGCCGAAGCCCCGGGTCTGCCGCCGCAGCCGCCGGCTCACCAGCGCCGTACCCGCCGTGGACACGGCGAGCGCGGCGGCGGCGGAGGACAGCAGGAGCGGCATCTGCTGGTCGGCCAGCCCCACGATGTGCGCGGTCGTGATGCCGGACGACACCGCGCCCACCACGGACCCGTCGGCCGCCTCCACGGGCACCACGGCCTGCACCACCGGGCCGGTGGTGCCGTTGATCTCCTCGGTGACGACGTGCCCGGACAACGCGGGGCCGAAGTTCCCGACGAACTTCTCGCCGATGAGGCCCGACTGGGGATGCGTGTAGCGGGTCCCGTCGCGGTTCATCACGACGATGAAATCGACGCCGGCCGCCTTGCGGGCGGCATCCGCCCTCGGTTGCAGGACGGCGGTCGGATCCGGGCTGCGCAGCCCTTCCACGATGCCCGGCGCGTTGGCGAACGTCTGGGCGACGGCCAGGGAGCGGTTGCGGGCCTCCATGGTGCTGTCGTGCCGCACCTGGAGCAGTTGCGCCGCCACTGCCGACAGGACCAGGAGCAGCACGATCACCACCTGGCAGACGAACACCTGCGCGGCGAAGCTGCTCCCGCCCAGCGCCGACCGCAGCCGGCTGCCGGCGTGGCGCGGTCCGTTCGCGCCCTGCTCCCGCGGCACCAGTGGTGCGTGCGGGTTGCCGGGAGGATGGAGCGGCCGTGGAGGGGGCCGGCCGTGCAGGCGGACCATGTGCCCATGTCTACACTGCCCGGCCGTAGGAGGCGAGACGCGTCACCCGAGGTGACGACCGTTGATCCGTCCTCGGGCGGATGCCTGCGCACGGACGCCGCCGCGTCGGCCCGCGGCAGCGGGCGCGTGTCGCGGGCGGACGGGGCCCGCAGGGGCGTGCGCCCCTCGGCGCCCGGCGCGGAAGGTCCGGCAGGTTGCTAGGCCGTCCGGGGAACAGCCCTGCCACGCCCGCGTGCCGGTCCGCGTACCGGTCCGCCACCCGGGCGGCCCGGTGGACGTCCGGCGCTGGCAACGCGTCGTGGAGCGCTGGTCAGGTGGTGTGCGGCGGCCGGTTTTGGCCAGGAGTACCCCGGTAGGCGGGGCAGGGGGACGCCTACCCTTGGCAGCCCGGCAGGTCCGGACCGAGCAGAGGAGGGGCCGTCCCGTGGCGGAGATCGCTGAGTTCCCGGAACCCACGGATCCGGCAGGCGTGCATCTCGCCGTGCGGACGGCGGACCTCGACGAGGCGCGCACCGCGATCGGTCGCATGTTCTACTCGACCTTCATCGACCTCCTGGACCCGAGGCAGTCCCTGGACGCGGACTTCGACATGGCCCGCCTGGGCCCGCTCACCGTGGGTGAACTGCGCTGCGGCGCCGACGTCCGCATGCGTTTCGAGGAACTGGGCGCCTACCACGTGGATCTGCCCCTCGCCGGTCACCTGCTGTGGCGGCAGGGCGCCCACGACCTGTCGCTGGCTACCTCCGAGCGGGCGGGGGTGTTCCAGCCCGACGGCAGGACCACCCTGGAACGCTGGAGCCGCGAGTGCCGGCTGTACGCGGTGAAGGTCGAGCCCGCCGCCCTCGTCCGGCATCTGGAGAGCCTCACCCGGGACGCCGTCCGGCCCACGCTGCGGCTCGCGCCCACCATGGACCTGACCGCCGGACCCGGCCGCGCATGGAGCCGGCTCGTCGCGCTGACCGTCGCGGAGATGGGCGACGAGCACGGGATGCTGCGCCGCCCGCTGCTGGCGGCCCGGATACGGGATGCCCTGCTGACGGGCCTGCTGCTGGCCGCCGACCACCCTTACCGGGACGTTCTCGACCGGCCCGCCCCGCAGGGCTACGCGCGCCCGGTCAAACGGGTCGTGGACGCTGTTCAGGCCCGCCCGGAACACCCGTACACGACCACGGAACTCGCCGACCTCGCCGGTGTGAGCGTGCGCTGGCTCCAGGAGGTGTTCCGCCGGCAGGTCGGCAGCTCGCCCATGGCCTACCTGCGGGACGTCCGCATGGAGAAGGCCCGCGCCGAACTGCGTGCCGCCGATCCGGACGCGACGACCGTGAGCGAGGTGGCCTACCGGTGGGGCTTCGGGCATCTGGGCCGGTTCGCGCAGAAGTACCGGGCCCGCTTCGGTGAGCTGCCCTCGCAGACGTTGCGGTCCGGCTGACCGGGGCCGGCGGGGGTGTGCGGGCCGGCAGGATTCAGGACCGTGTGCGGTCCGTCGGCAGCGTCGCCCCGGCGCGCAGACTGCGCAGGGCGAGCAGCAGCACGCCGATGTCGTCCAGGTACACCGGGTCGGGCAGCAGGTCGGTCGGCAGGACCAGGTAGAGGACGGCACCCCAGAAGATCCACCGCGGTCCGGTGGGCAGCCCGGCTCGCCGGAGCGTCTGCCGGGCGCGGACCAGCCGGATCAGCAGCACCAGGGCCAGGGCGAGCACGGCGGCCGCGAGCACGGCGGCGATCAGGATCACTGTCGTGGTCGTGTCCATGAAAACTCCCGTCGGTCTGCCGTCCCTGTCCTGGCCCCGCTGCAGCCTGCCGCGGCTTTTCCCGGCCTGCCGTACTTTGTTCTCTTCCCGGTCGGGCGGCGGACATGGCGCCCGGTCGGCTGGTCAGGACGGCGGGTTCCCTTCCCCGGGTCTCTCCCCGGGTCCGTCTCCGTCCCGTCCGGCGCCCGCCCCGCCAGGGGCGCGGAGTCCCCTGGACCCGGCCTTCAGCCGCGCGAACGTCCGCGTGAACTGATGCAGCGGGGACTGAGCAGCGGGCGGGGCCGGCTCGCGCCGCTCGGCCGGCAACGCGGGCGCGGCGCGGTAGGCGGCCAGCGCCTCGTGGGCCTTCTCGGCGGCCTCCCGGTACAGGTCGCGGGACCTGGTCATCGCCTCCAGCGCCTCCGCGTACATCGCCACCAGCTCGCGTTCCCGGGCCAGTTCCTCCTCCAGAGTGACCAGGGTCCAGTTCTCGCGGAGGTCGGCCAGCGCTTCCGCGGCGCCCTCCGGCGACGGTTTCGGCAGAGCGGTGAAGCGCCGCAGCGCGTCGACGAGTTCGGCGGGTTCCGTGCCGTCGAGGAAGACGCTGCGCGCCGCGTACCCGCCTCCGTCGTAACCGTCCGGGGCAGGGTGCGGGGGCAGGATCACCGCTCCGCCGCGCGGCAGTTCCACGCCGAGGTCGCGCAACGCCCAGTTGACGGCGCGCAGTTGGTGCGGCGCGGCACGGTGCTCCAGCACGCGGTGGCGCAGCCCCAGGGGCAGCAGCCGGGCCAGCGGCCGTCTGCCCTGCTCGTCCGGTGTCATGGCCTCGTGCACCACCAGTTGGACGGACCAGGAACCGCGTACGGCGTCCCGCAGGACGCGGCGCATGGCCTTGTCGTCCGCGGGGACGGGGTTGACGGTGCGCAGCCGCAGCCCGGCGACGGCGTGGTGGTGGTCCCAGGCGGCGTCGTCCGTGTCGGGCCAGAACATCGTGGCCGGGGACGGCCAGTGGTCCTCCCACGGCCGTTCCGCCTCCGCCGTGATCCGCCACTCCCGTCCGTCCGTACGCCCGTCCGTCCGCGCGTCCGGGGGGACGAGTGTCAGACGGGCCCGCACCGGTACGTCGCCGTCGACCCGCCAACGCGCCTCGAACACCTGCCCGATCGCGCCCTCGGGGAGAGGGGGTTCGGCGAAGTCGTCGAGGACTTCACCGTCCCGGTGCCGGCGCAGGGTGCGCCTGACGGCGTCCTGCGGGGAGGTGTCGACGTGGCGGCCGCGGGCCTGCCACACCGTGCTGGGGATCGTGGAGCGGTCGCTGGCGGAGTTCGACATGGGCCCATCTACGGTGGAGTCGGCGTGCGCCATCCAGTATCACCGTTTCGGTTCGCCGCCCGGCCGCCGGGTCGGCGCAGCCGGAAGCGGGCGACGGCCCTTCGCGGCGGCCCGGGCCACGGGCGGGCGACGGCTCTCCCGAGCATCGTGTCTCCGCCGGGCCGCGGTCGGTCGCGGGGCCCTGGGCAGGAGGAACGAGACTGGTGCACGGGCCGCTGCGCGGGAGGGGCGACTGTCGTCCCGTGCGTGGGCGGTGTCCGCCGCACCCGGGGTGTGCGCGATGCACCGCACCCGGGCCCGGTTCACCCGTCCCGGTGAACCGTCCGGCGCACGGGAACGGTGTCGAACGGGGCCCGCCCGCCATCCGCTTCGGGGCGGGCTCCGTTCACGCCGTCACCTTGGCGAGGAACGCGTCCAGGTTCGTCACCGTCCGCCGGATCTTCTCCTCCAGGGTGAGCGATTCCTCAAGCCGCCCGCCGGTGCTCGCGTCCTTCTTGCCGCGTACGTACAGCGAGCAGGCGAGATCGCTGCAGATGTAGGCGCCCACCGAGTCGCCCTGCTGTCCGCGCCGCCCCGCCCGTGCCGCCACCATCAGGGACACGCCGCCGGTGTGGGTCGTCAGGCACATCGAGCACATGCTCCGCCGCGGCTGCCGGGACGCGGCGTTCGCGGTGCGCAGCGCGAGGGCCCTGGGGCTGCCGTCCGAGCTGGTGACGAGGTAGGCGCGGTCGGGTGCCTGCGGGTCACGCCAGCCGAGGAAGTCCAGGTCGTCCCAGGGCCGGTCGGCCAGATCACGCGGGACGGACAGGCGCTTCGCCTCGCCCTTGGTGCAGTTCACGAACGCGGAACGGATCTCTTGCTCGGTCAACGGCTTCATAGAGGTCACGCTAATTTGCCTAAATGGTTTAGGCAAATGCATAATCTGTCTCGGAGAATGGGAGGATGGTTATGGCACGTGCGGGACTGACCCCGGAACGACTGACCCGGGCGGGAGCGGAACTGGCCGACGAGGTCGGCTTCGACCAGGTGACCGTCTCGGCGCTCGCCCGGCGCTTCGACGTCAAGGCCGCGAGCCTGTACTCGCATGTGAAGAGTTCCCAGGACCTCAAGACCCGTATTGCCCTGCTCGCCCTGGAGGAACTCGCCGACCGGGCCGCCGAGGCCCTGGCCGGCCGGGCGGGCAAGGACGCCCTGACCGCCCTCGCCGACGTCTACCGCGACTACGCCCGGGCACACCCCGGCCGCTACGCCGCGGCCCAACTCCGGCTCGACTCGGAGACAGCCGCCGCCAGCGCGGGCGTCCGGCACGCCCAGATGACCCGCGCCCTGCTGCGCGGCTACGACCTGACCGAACCGGACCAGACCCATGCCGTCCGGCTGCTGGGCAGCGTCTTCCACGGCTACGTGAGCCTGGAGCTCGGCGGCGGATTCAGCCACAGCGCCCCCGACACCGAGGAGACCTGGAGGCGCGTCCTGGACGCCCTCGACGCGCTGCTGCGGAACTGGCCCGCCCCTTGACCCCTCCGGGTGCGGACCCGGCGGCGGCTCCGGCTCCGCACCGGGGCACCCCCGCCACGTACCCGACGACTCCGATCAACAGGCTGGAACATGCGCACCCCCGACAACGACTGGATCACCACCCCCCTGACCGCTCAGCTGCTGCGCGGCGCCCTCGACCTGGAGCGCACGGAACGCGGGCTGCTGCCCCACCGGCTGCCCGCCCGGGCCCGCGCCCAGTGCGCCGACCCCCAGCTCGCCATGGCGGAGTCCCAGCCCTCCGGCGTACGGGTGGTGTTCCGCACCCGGGCCACCGCGATCGCCCTGGACACGGTGCCCACCAAACGCGTCTTCACCGGTGCCCCGCCCCGGCCCGACGGGCTCTACGACCTGCTCGTCGACGGCAGCCCGGCAGGGCAGACCACCGTGTCCGGCGGCGACACCCTGACCGTCGACCTGACCACCGGCAGCACGGAATTCCGCGCCGGCCCGGTCGGTACCGCCGTGTTCACCGGGCTGCCCGAGGGCGCCAAGGACATAGAGATCTGGCTGCCGCACAACGAGACCACCGAACTCGTCGCCCTGCGCACCGACGCCCCCGTCGAGCCCGCAGCGGACCACGGCCGCCGGATCTGGCTGCACCACGGCAGTTCGATCAGTCACGGCTCCGACGCCGCGAGCCCCACCACCACCTGGCCCGCGCTGGCCGCCGCGCACGGCGGTGTGGAGCTGATCAACCTGGGCCTGGGCGGCAGCGCGCTGCTCGACCCCTTCACGCCCGCGCCCTGCGGGACACCCCGGCCGACCTGATCAGCCTCAAGCTGGGCATCAACCTCGTCAACACCGACCTGATGCGGCTGCGGGCCTTCGGCCCGGCCGTGCACGGCTTCCTCGACACCGTCCGGGAGGGCCACCCCACCACACCGCTGCTGGTCGTCTCGCCCATCCTCTGTCCCATGCACGAGGACACACCCGGCCCCAGCCTCCCGGACCACGGCGCCCTCAGCGAGGGCCGGCTGAGCTTCCGGGCCGCGGGCGATCCGGCGGAGCGCGCCGCGGGCAAACTGACCCTGACGGCCATCCGCGACGAACTGGCCCGGATCGTGGCCCAGCGGGCGGCCGGCGACCCGAACCTGTACTACCTCGACGGCCTCGACCTCTACGGCGAGTCCGACAGCGGCGAACTGCCGCTCCCCGACGGACTGCACCCGGACGCCGCCACCCACCGCCGGATGGCCGAACGCTTCGCGGCACGGGTCTTCGCCGCCGACGGGCCCTTCGCGGCCCGGGCCGGCCTGGGCGGCTGACGGCCGCCGGACGGAAGGGGCCCACGGCGATGGCCCCTTCCGTCCGGTGCCGGGTGCTACGCCCCGCTCTCCCGGAGCATGTCCTCGCGCTCGACGATCTTCACGCGTTCCCGGCCCTGGGGCTCGCCCAGCGCCTTCTCCGCGGCGTCGAGGCGGTACCAGCCGTCCCAGGTGGTGAAGCGGACGTTCCGCTCGGTGAGGAAGGCATCGACGGCCTCCGGCGCCGGCGCGTCCGGCGTGTGCAGGCGGCCGTTCGCGTGGTCGTCCAGGAGGTTGGACACCGTCTCGTTCGCGTCGCCCTTGGTGTGGCCGATCAGACCGACCGGGCCGCGCCGGATCCAGCCGGTGACGTACGTCGACTGCAGGTGCGCGCCGCTCTCCTCGATGACCCGGCCGCCCGCGTCCGGAACCGTGCCGGACCCGATGTCCCACGGCAGCTTGGGCAGCTTCTCGGACAGGTAGCCGACGGCCCGGTAGACCGCGGTGACGTCCCAGTCCTTGAAGGTCCCGGTGCCCTTGACGTTGCCGGTGCCGTCCAGGGCGGTGCGCTCGGTGCGCAGGCCGGTGACCTTGCCGTCCGCGCCGAGGATCTCGACCGGTGCCTCGAAGAGGTGCAGGAACAGCTTGTGCGGCCGGTCGCCGGCATCGCGGATGGCCCAGTTCTCCAGCGTCTTGGCGACCATGTCCGCCTGCTTGTTGCCGCGCCGGGTCTCGATCGACCCCGCGTCGTAGTCGATGTCCTCGGGATCGACGACGACCTCGACGTTGGGGGAGTGGTCCAGCTCGCGCAGCTCCATCGGGCTGAACTTGGCCTGGGCCGGTCCGCGCCGGCCGAAGACGTGGATCTCCAGGGCCTTGTTGGCCTTCAGGCCGGCGTACACGTTCGGCGGGATCTCGGTCGGCAGCAGCTCGTCCGCCGTCTTCGCCAGGATGCGGGCCACGTCGAGTGCGACGTTGCCGACACCGAGCACGGCCACCTTCTCGGCCTCCAGCGGCCAGGTGCGCGGGACGTCCGGGTGGCCGTCGTACCAGGAGACGAAGTCGGCGGCACCGTACGAGCCGTCCAGGTCGATGCCCGGGATCCGCAGGTCGCGGTCGGCCATCGCGCCGGTGGAGAAGATCACGGCGTCGTAGAAGGCGCGCAGGTCGTCGAGGCCGATGTCCCTCGGGTAGTCGACGTTGCCGAACAGCCGGACCTGCGGCTTGTCGAGCACCTGGTGCAGTGCCGTGACGATGCCTTTGATGCGCGGGTGGTCGGGGGCGACGCCGTAGCGGATCAGACCGAAGGGGGCGGGCATCCGCTCGTAGAGGTCGACGGAGACGCCGGGTTCGGCCGCCGCCTCGGATTTGAGCAGGGCGTCGGCGGCGTAGATCCCGGCCGGGCCGGCTCCGACTATGGCTACCCGCAGGGGGCGCGGCATGATCAGGTATTCCCTTCGAGTGATGACAGGCGACTCGAACGGGAAGCCTAAGCTAAGGCAGACCTAAGTTAGTACGCGGGTCCGATCTATGACGCCATAACCTGATCTTATGTCTTGCCGATGGGCCTGCCGACCGCGGTCCGACCGGCGCGGACGGCGGCCGTCCTCGGCGCGGGCCGGGCGACGAGGCCGTCGTGCCGAGGGCCGGTGCGGCGCCGTTTGCGCGGGAGAGTCCCGCCACGGCAGGGTGCGGGGTGTGGCTACCTTGCTGATCGTGCATCACACCCCGTCACCCAACTGCCAGGCGATGTTCGAGGCCGTCGTGGCAGGTGCCACGACACCGGAGATCGAGGGGGTGGCGGTGGTACGGCGGGCCGCGCTGTCGGCGACCGTCAGCGATGTGCTGGCCGCGGACGGCTATCTGCTCGGCACCCCGGCGAACCTCGGTTACCTGTCCGGCGCCCTCAAGCACTTCTTCGACCAGATCTACTACCCCTGCCTGGACGAGACCCGCGGCCGGCCCTTCGGCTACTACGTGCACGGCGGGAACGACGTCACCGGTGCGGTGCGCGGGATGGAGTCGATCACCACCGGTCTCGGCTGGCGCCGTGCGGCCGAGGCCGTGACCGTGACGGGTGAGCCGGCCAAGGCCGACATCGAGGCGTGCTGGGAACTGGGCGCGACCGTCGCGGCAGGCCTGGCGGACTGAGCGGAACCGGCCGCCGGCGCGGGAGCCAGGGCAAGCGGACGGGACTCGGCCGGGTGAGCCGATACGGAACCCGGTCGGGTGAGCCGACGACACCGATCCGGGCGGCGGCAGGGATCCGGGCCGGGGTCAGTAGGCCGGTTGGCCGATGCCCAGCATGTTCCCCTCGCTGTCGCGGAACCAGGCGCCGCGGTCGCCGCGGGCGCCGGTGCTCCGGAAGTGCCCCTCGACCTCGGCGATCCCGTCCTCGGTCCGGCCGCCTCCGTACACCGCGGCCAGCTCGAACTCCTCGAACACCACACCGCGCCGCCGCAGTTCCGATACGACCGTCTCGATGTCGTCGACCTGCCACGACATCTGGGTGAACGTTCCCGGCGCGGCCCCGGCGGACCGGAACAGCTGGAATTCCCCGGACGCGCACCGGTACAGCAGCCCGCCGGGCCGTTCGTCGACGGGCTCCAGACCGAGCTTCTCGGAGTAGAAGCGCCGTGCGCGCTCCAGATCCTGCGCGGGGAGTCTGGTCGCCACGCGGCCGTGGGCCAGCGTGTCGCTGCCGTGTGAGGTCATATCCGCACTGTGCCCCGGAACGGGACACAGTGGTCCGGGTGGGGTGCGATGGTAACCCGGCTGGGCGGCCCGGATGGTGCGGGCAGAGGGTGTGGCTGACGGTGGTTCATGTCGGAGCCGGGTGATCTCAGCTGATGCGTGTCGGCTGCCCGCGCCACGGCGGAAGGACTCCCAGATGCGTTCTGCCCGCATGATCCTGGCCACGGCGGCCGCCTCGGCCGCCCTCGCGTTCGCCGCCCCTGGCGCCCATGCCTCGGGAAGCGACCAAGGAAACCGTGACGATTCTTCGTACAACAAGGGACAAGGTGACGACAGCAGGCACAACGAGCCGCGGGGCGGAGTGCACACGGGTGGCGGTGCGCTCACCGGGCTGAACGGGCGTGGTGACGACAGCGGGAGCGACCGGCCGCGGGGCGGGATGCACACGGGTGGTGGTGCGCTCGCGCTGGCGAAGGGCCACGGTGACGACAGCGGGAGCGACCGGCCGCGGGGCGGGATGCACACCGGTGGTGGTGCGCTCGCGCAGGCGAAGGGGCACGGTGACGAAGGCGGGAGGGAACGGCCCCACGGTGGGGTGCACACCGGTGGCGGTGCGCTGACAGCGATCACGAGCAGCGACTGGACCTCGGACAGCAGCGACACCAGCAGGTTCGACCCCGAGACCTACCGGAACAACAACTCCGACAAGAGCTCGAACAAGGAGAAGGGCTCCGACACCGAACGCAACAAGGACTCCTGGAACAACGAGGAGGGCCGGCCCAGCGGCGGCATGCACACCGGTGGCGGCGGGCTCGCCGACCCGGGCGTGACCGCCGGCGGTCTGGCCGTGGTGGCTTTTCTCGGCACCGGTGTCTACGCGCTGCGCCGCAAGCACGCTGGCGGGTCGGCGTCCTGACCCGCGACGGCGATCCACGGGCCGCGGCCGCCGGGCGCTCCGCGCGGGCGGCCGGCCGCCCGCGCGCCGTGACCACTGCGCTGCCGTGCCCGAGTGAGGTGGTGTCCGATGGCAGCTCCTGAGTCGTCCCCGACCCCCGCCCAGCAGGGACCGCCCTCCGGCGAACGCATGATGATGTGGGGTGTCGCGGTCGTCCTCGTCGTCGTCGGCCTGATCGGCGGGAAGACCCACGACACCGCCGCCGGCCCGGCACAGGCCGGAGGCGCCGCGTCCCTCACCCGTCCGGCCGGAAAGCAGCTTCCCCGGTCCCGGCCGACGCGACTGCTCATCCCGAAGATCGGCGTCGACGCCCCGTTCACCGAACTGTCGCTGAGCGCAGCGGGGCAACTGCAGCCGCCGCCCGCCGACGACGTGAACCTCGTCGGCTGGTACGGCAAGGGCGTCACCCCCGGCGAGACCGGTACCGCGATCATCGCCGGGCACGTGGACACCAAGACCTCCGCCGCCGTCTTCGCCGGCCTGGACGAGCTGAGCCAGGGGGACCGGTTCACCGTGCGGCGGGCGGACGGGAAGGATGCCGACTTCGTGGTCGACAGCTCCGAGACGTTCGAGAAGAACGACTTCCCCGACCGCCGCGTGTACGCGGACGTACCCCGTGCGGAGGCACGCCTGATCACCTGCGCCGGGGACTACGACCGCGGGGCCGCGGACTACACGGAGAACCTGGTGGTCTTCGCCCACCTCGTCTGACAACCGGGCCCCGGCACCGCGGTCCGGCCCGGGCTGTCAGTGCGGAGCGGTAGCTTGACGGCATGTATGCCACCCGAGTCTCCGGCCGCGTCCGGGCGCCCCGTGCCGCCGTCTACCGCGCGCTTCTCGACCCGGCCGCGGTCGCCGTCTGGCGCGCGCCGGACGGCATGACCGCCGTCGTGCACACGTTCGACGCCCGGGAGGGCGGCCAGTTTCGGGTGTCGCTCACCTACGCCGATCCGCGCAGGCCGGGGAAGTCCGGCGAGCACACGGACACCTATCACGGCCGTTTCCTCCGTCTCGTGCCGGACGAACTGGTCGTCGAAGAGATCGAGTTCGAGACGGACGACGAAGCCATGTGCGGCACGATGACGATGACGACCGTGCTCACCGAGGCGGACGGCGCCACGGACGTGGTGATGGCGCACGAGGGCCTGCCCGACGTCATTCCCCGCGAGGACAACGAGCTGGGCACCCGGATGTCGCTGGCGAACCTCACCCGGCTGGTCGAGGGCGGAGCCCACCAGTGACCTGATCCGATCGGAACGGACAACTGGAGACCGGAGTTCGGCGCAACTCTTTACCCATTTCGGATCACATGGAGTTTTCCGTGACGTATCGGAACCTTCATGGGTGGAACGGGGTCTTACGATCCGTCGACGGCCGGGACCGCACCGGCCGCAACCGAATCGGGGGAACGACGACATGTCCGTCCGAATCCGCAGGGCCCTGCTCACCGCCGCCACGGTCACCGCGGCGCTCACCCTCACCGCCGTCGCTCCGGCCCTGGCCGGCGCCGGCACCGCCCACTCCGGCAGCCGGGCCGCGTCCGTGCCGGCCGCCCAGGGCGACCCGCGCAGCGCCACCCAGCGGGTGGCCGATTTCTACGGTGCGTACATCGACTCCGTCTGGGACGGCGAGGACTCCGCGGCGGGCGCCGACGCCAAGGCGCTGCGCGCCTTCTATCTGAGCGCGGACGCCCGCAGGAAGGTCGAGGCGTACGAGGCGAAGGAGCACGCGGACGGCATCCTGTTCGCCCAGAACGTGCCGGTGAAGTGGAAGGTCGCGTACACCGGCTCGGGCGCCGGTCATGCGACGAACCGGGTGACCCTGACCTGGAGCGACGGCCCCGGCGCCCAGGTCACGAAGATCGACGTACGGTCCGACCTCAGGACCCTCAAGATCACCGATCTGCGGCCGGCCGGCTGATCCTGTCCGTGAGCGCCGAAGGCCCGCCGCGCGGTGCGGCGGGCCGCCAAGGCGTGACTCGCCGGGCGCAGCGGGCCTTCGGCCTCGCCCGTCAGGCGTTGGGATCGAAGGGGAGGCCGGCGGGCATCGAGTGCGCCAGGGCGTAGGCGAAGTCACCGTCCTTGATCTTGATCGTCGCGTCGCCGAAGTCCGCGCTCATGAGCTTGTCGCGGAAGCCGGCCGGATAACCGTTCCAGCCGACGAGGCGCGGGAAGAACCAGCCACCGGTCGCGTTCTCCGGCGGATCGTCATTGGCGCCCGCGAACCGGAAGCAGTGGGTCGACGCGCCGTCCTTGTGGTACACGATCTTCGGATGGGTGCCGTCGAAACGCACCGCCGAGCGGTCCGCCACCTGGTAGCCGCTGTGCTGCGACACCGACACGTACTGGATCTCGTTGTCGCTGATCCACACCACGACGTGCTCCCAGTCGTGGGTGTGCCCGATGGCCGCGGGGCCCAGCGTCGCCTGGTCCTTCTCGAAGTAGCTGGCGTACATGACGGCGCACCAGCCGTTGTTGCACTTCTCGCGTGAGTAGGTGTTGGCGTTGGCCAGTTGCGCGTAGTCGTGGCAGTGCCCGTTGACGTCGCCGCCCAGCTTCAGACCGGGGTTGATGGTGCCGTCGGCGCCGATGGCCGCGGTGGCGTAGCAGCCGTCACCGTCGTAGTCGTAGGCCGGGGAGAAGGTCTGCTCCAGACCGTCGGCGTTCTGCGGGAGCAGTTGCAGCACGTCCGCGCCGGCGTTGCCCGGGAGCGCCACGACCAGCGCGAGCGCGCCGGTCGTGGCCGCGAGTGCGGACCACAGCCGCCGGACCCGCCCGGGGCGGGGTGGCGACTGCGGTCCCTTCCTGGTGGGGGACGAAAGATTGCGCACGGGATTCCTCACTCGTGGGGCGCGGCGCCGGTCAGCAGGAGAGGTTGCCGCCGGGGCTGACGCCGAGGATCTGGGCGAAGCGCTGATAGGCGTCGATGCGGCTTTGGACCTGGGCCGGGTTCTTGCCGTCGCATTCGAGGGAGCCGTTGATGGAGCGGATGGTCTGGCCGAAGCCGGCGCT
>NZ_JBIAIE010000036.1:0-61878 GCF_042871185.1 Streptomyces sp. NPDC006012 | reverse complement strand
ACCCCCCAGGTCATGCCTTCGACAGGGGGACACAGTCATGCCGGGCCCGGAGGCCAGCGGCCCTCTTGCAGGACCGCGAAGAACATAACGGGGGATGACGGGGCGGAGGGCCGTGTGCTAGGGAGGGAAGGTGCAAAAAGTACAGGAGACTGTATGACGGCTGAAACCATATGCAATACGTCGAATAGGGTCGTGCGGCCCCGGCGTCGGGCAGTGACAGTCTCATGGTGGTTGCTCGGCCCTGTACTGGCGATCCTCGCCATCCCGGTGGCCGACGTGTTCCTGCCGCCGGACATCCACATCGCCCATCTGCTGGTCGTCGTCTGCGCCGCCACCGCCGTGGGCGCCGGCCCGCCGGCCACCTTGCTGGTCAGCGGCCTGGCGGTGATGGCGCTGACCACCGCGGGACTGGAGCGGCACACCCTGGCGACGGAGAGCGTCCTCGTCGAGATCGCCGCCCTGGCCGGGCTCTGCGCCTTCCTCGTCGCCCTCACCTGCCTGCGCGTCAGACGGGAGGGGGAACTGGTCCGGGTGCGCTCGGTGTCGGACGCGGCACAGCGCGTCGTGCTGCGCCCGCTTCCGGAGCGGTCCGGCCCGGTGTCCCTCGCCTCCGTGTACCGCAGCGCCGAGGCCGACGCCCGCGTCGGCGGGGACCTCTACGCGGTGGCCCGCTCCGCCCACTCCACCCGGCTGCTCATCGGCGACGTCCGCGGCAAGGGGCTGTCCTCGATCAACGACACGGCGATCGTGCTGGGCGCCTTCCGCGCCGCGGCCCACCTCGACGTCTCCCTCCCGCAACTGGTCGCCTACATGGAGGACGCCGTCTCCTGGGGCCTCGCGGAGTTCACGCCGACCGAGGAGGACGTGGACGAACGCTTCGTGACCGCCGTGATCGTGGACGTCCCGGACGACGAACCGGTGCTGCGCCTGATCAACTGCGGGCATCCGCCACCGCTGCTGCTGCACGGTTTGGCCCCTGGGCCGCTGGCGGTGCCCGAGCCCGCGCCGCCGCTCGGCCTCGGCGACATGTCCGCCTCCTCGTACGTCTGCGTGACGTATCCGTTCGTCCGCGGCGACCGGCTGGTGCTGTACACGGACGGCGTGAGCGAGGCCCGCGACGACAAGGGGATCTTCTACCCGCTCTGCGCGCGCGTCGCGGCCTGGGCGGACGAGGAACCCGGCTCGCTGGCCCGGCGGATCGCCGACGACCTCAAGAAGTACACCGGAGGGCGGCGCAACGACGACATGGCCCTCGTCGTCGCGCGCCGGGACGGCGCCGGCACCTGACCGCCGCAGCCCTGCCACGTCCACGGGCCGTCAGTTCACGGGGCGTCAGATACGGAACAGCGAACCGATGAACTCCGTCAGCAGGCGCTCCTTGAGCCGCGGCGGCAGCGCGTCCAGCAGGACCAGCACCGGCGCCGTCCGTGACGGCAGGCCCTGCCCGTCGCCCAGCCCCGCGAAGGCCAGGAAGCCCGCCACGTCCTCGGGCGTGAGCGTGTCCGGGTCGAGCGACGCGGCGAGTTCGGCCACCGCGGGATCCACGGCCACCGGCTCGCTCGCCCGGGCCGCCGCGACCGACCCGGCGAGATCCGACAGCAACGCCGCCACCCGGTCGCCGGTCGCCGGGGTCAGGGTCAGATGCAGGTTCGGCGGCAGTCCGGCGTGGGAGAGCTGCGGCTGGAGATACCAGCCGCGCTCCCGCATCTCGTCCGCCACCTGGAGCACCAGGCCCAGGTCGGGGACGCCGGCCGGGTCCGTCACGGTGAACGCGACCAGACTGCCCGCCGGTTCACCGAGCACCCGGACACCGTCCGTGGCCCGCAGCCCGGGCAGCAACTCCTCGGCGGCCCGCGCGATGCGGCTGGCCAGCGCGGTGTATCCGGCGTCGCCGAGGTGGTGCAGCACCGCCCACGCCTGCGCCAGCAGCCCGCCCGGCTTGGTGCCCTGCACCGTCGGGTTCACCACCGGGTAACCGGGCCAGTCGGCGTGCGCGAAGTACTGGTGGCGGCGCAGTTCGCCGTCCCGGTACAGCACGACGGACGCCCCCTTGTCGGCGTAGCCGTACTTGTGCAGGTCCACCGAGACCGAGGTCACGCCCGCGACCGTGAGGCCGAACGGTTCGACCGGGCGGCCCGTCCGGGCGAGGAACGGCAGGTACCAGCCCCCGATGCAGGCGTCGACATGGCACAGCACGCCCCGTTCGGCGGCGGCCGCCGCGATCTCGGCGACCGGATCCAGCACGCCGTGCGCGTACGACGGAGCCGACGCGACCACCAGCGCGGTCCGTTCGGTGACGGCGTCCGCCATGGCCGGTGCGACCGCGCGGAACGTCACCGGGTCGACCGGGACCACCACCGTCTCCAGGCCCAGATAGTGGGCCGCCTTGTGGAAGGCCGCGTGCGCGGTCGAGGGCAGCACCAGCTGTGGCCGGGTCACCCCGCGCACGGCCCGGGCGTGATCGCGGGCGGTCTTCACGGCCAGCAGGATCGACTCGGTGCCGCCGCTGGTGAAACTGCCCTGGACGCCGGGCGCCCCCAGCACCGCGGCCACCGCACCCACCACATCGTTCTCCAGCCGGGCCACGCTCGGGAAGACCGTCGGGTCCAGGCCGTTGACCGTGGCGAAGACGCCGTACGCGGCCGTGGCCAGCTCGTCCAGAGCGGGCAGCCCGGCGTCGTAGACATAGGCGAACGTCCGGCCGCCGCGGGTCGGGGCGTCACCGGCGCGCAGTTCGCGCAGTTCGGCCAGCAACTCGCCGGCCGGGCGGCCGGCGGGCAGTGCGGGAACGGTGGTCGCGGTGGCGGAGTCAGGGGGCACGGTCCTTCTCTCTCTGTGCGCGGGTGAGGGCGGCGGCCGGGGCGGCGGACTCCCGCCGGTAGCGGCCGAGCAGCAGGAGCGCGGCGAGGGAGACGAGCGCGGGCAGCACACTCGTCCCGACGGCGATTCCGGTGACGGCCGCGGCCGGCTGGGCCACTTCCTCGTCGGCGTCGGACGAGCGGAACCCGGTGACCGCCAGCACCAGCGCGAACACCGCGGGTCCCAGCGCCAGCGCCAGCGTCTCGGCCGACGTCCACAGCCCGGTGAAGGTCGCGGCACGGCGCCGCCCGGTGCGCGCGGCGTCGGCGGACAGCGTGTGCGCCAGCATGGTCAGCGGCAGTAACTGAAGGCCCGCGTAGGCGACACCGACCAGCGCGGCCGCCGCGTACCCGACGGCGGCGTGCGTGTACCGGGCCAGGAACAACGCCGCGGCGCCGGCCGTGAACAGCAGCGAGGCGCACCCTTGGGCCCACTCGGTGCCCCGGGCGCGGGCGAGCCGGTTCCACAGCGGCATCACCAGCACGAGAGGGCCGATCATGCAGGCGAACAGCGGTGTGACGGCGCCCGCCTGGCCGATGGTGTACGTGGCGAAGTACTGGACACCGGCGAGCATCGTGCCGACCGCGAGTGCCTGGGCCGTCCACATCCCGGCCAGGGCCGCGAAGGCGCGGTTGCCACGGACGGCGGCGAACTGTGCGCGCAGCGACCCTTCCGCCGCGCTGCGCACGCCGACCGGGGCGTGCCGGGTACCGCGCCAGGCCCCCAGCATCCCGGCGGCGAGGAGTACGGCGACCACCACGCCCATCGTCCGGTAGCCGGCCCGGGAATCCTCCCCGGCGTGCGCGATGGCGGGGGCCAACGCCCCCGACAGCAGGATGGCCACACCGAGGAAGCCGACGCGCCAGCCCAGCAGCCGGCCACGTTCGACCGGGTCCTCGGTCATCTCCGCGGGCAGCGTCACATACGGCACCTGGAACACCGCGTACGCGGTCGCCGCCAGCAGGAACAGCACGGCGACGTATGCGGCGGCGCCCGCGCCGTGCAGCGGGGGAGCGGCGAAGATCAGCGCGAACAGCGGCGGCAGGGTGAGCGCGCCGGCCAGCAGGAACGGCCGGCGGGACCCGCCCTGTGCCCGGCTGCGGTCGGCCGCCGCCCCCACCAGCGGATTGACCACGACGTCCCACGCCTTGGGCAGGAAGACCGCCGCCCCGGCCACCACCGGCGTGACGGCCAGCACGTCGGTCAGGTAGTAGAGCAGGATCAGCCCCGGAACGGTGCCGAAGGTGCCGGTCGCCAGGGAACCGAGCCCGTAGCCGATCCGTACCGTGCGGGACAGCCCCGGCCTCGCGCCCGGCCCGCCGCCCGGTGCTCCGGGCAGGTCCGGACCGGGCCCGGCGGGCGGGCCCGGGCTATCGGTGGGGTTCATACGAGTCCCGGAGACGCGGCGGACGGTGGACGGCGGGCAGCCGCAGGCGCAGAGCATGGAACATTCACCCGCCCCACGGCAAGAGGGGCGCTCCGTTCGACGAACAACGGCGGCTGTGCGTTGACTTGGTGCTTTACAGTGATGCTCACCAGATCCGGCCAGTGGGACCTGCGAGGGATACACCGAACATGCCGACCGAAACGTATGAGTACCAGGTAGAGGCCCGTCAGCTGCTCCAGCTGATGATCCACTCGGTCTACTCGCACAAGGACGTCTTCCTGCGCGAACTCGTCTCCAACGCCTCCGACGCGCTGGACAAGCTGCGTCTGGCGGCGCTGCGCGACGACGCACCTGACGCGGACACCTCCGATCTGCACATCGAGATCGAGGTCGACAAGGAAGCCCGCACGCTCACCGTGCGCGACAACGGCATCGGCATGTCGTACGACGAGGTCGGGCGCCTCATCGGTACCATCGCCAACTCGGGGACCGCCGAATTCCTCCGGGAACTGCGGGAGGCCAAGGACACGGGTGGCGCCGAGGGGCTCATCGGCCAGTTCGGCGTCGGTTTCTACTCCGGCTTCATGGCGGCCGACGAGATGACCCTGGTGACCCGCCGGGCCGGCGAGAGCCAGGGCACCCGCTGGAGCTCCCGCGGCGAGGGCACCTACACCCTGGAGGCCGTCGACGAGGCCCCGCAGGGCACCGCCGTCACCCTCTACCTCAAGCCGGCCGACCCCGAGAACCAGCTCCACGACTACACCGCTCCCTGGAAGATCAGGGAGATCGTGAAGCGGTACTCGGACTTCATCACCTGGCCCATCCGGATGGTTCCGGAGAAGGGCGAGGGCGACGAGCCCGCGGCCGGCCCCGAGACCCTGAACTCGATGAAGGCCCTGTGGGCGCGCTCGCGTGACGAGGTCTCCGACGACGAGTACCACGAGCTGTACAAGCACATCAGCCACGACTGGCGTGCCCCGCTGGAGACCGTCCGGCTCCAGGCCGAGGGCACCTTCGAGTACCAGGCCCTGCTGTTCCTGCCGGAGCACGCCCCGCACGACCTGTTCACCCAGAACCACCAGCGCGGCCTGCAGCTCTACGTCAAGCGCGTCCTGATCATGGACGACTGCGAGGCGCTGCTGCCGCCCTACCTGCGGTTCGTCAAGGGCGTGGTCGACGCGCAGGACCTTTCGCTCAACGTCTCCCGCGAGATCCTCCAGCAGGACCGCCACATCATGATGATCCAGCGGCGGCTGACGAAGAAGGTGCTGTCCGCGATCAAGGACATGAGGGCGGCCGACGCGGAGCGCTACGCCACCTTCTGGCAGGAGTTCGGAGCGGTCCTCAAGGAAGGGCTGATCACCGACTCCGACAACCGCGACGCCATCCTGGCCGTGGCGTCCTTCGAGGGCACCCACGGCGAGGGGGAGCCGACCACGCTCCAGGAGTACGCGGAGCGGATGAAGGACGGCCAGGACGACATCTATTTCATCACCGGCGAGTCCCGGCAGAACATCGAGAACTCCCCCCACATGGAGGCGTTCCGTGCCAAGGGCGTCGAGGTGCTGCTGCTCACCGACCCGGTCGACGAGGTGTGGGTGGACGCCGTCGGCGAGTTCCAGGGCAAGCGGCTGCGGTCGGTCGCCAAGGGCGAGATCGACCTCGGGACCGACACCGACGAGGGGACGGACGAGGAGAAGGAGAAGCGGAGCGAGGAGTACGCCGGACTGCTCGGCTGGATGAAGGAGCAGTTGGCCGAGGACGTCAAGGACGTACGCCTCTCGTCGCGGCTGACGGTCTCCCCGGCCTGTGTCGTCTCCGACGCCGACGACCTCACCCCCGCGCTGGAGAACATGTACCGCGCCATGGGGCAGGAGGTGCCCACGAGTAAGCGCATCCTGGAACTCAACCCCGGCCACCCGCTGGTGCGGGGCCTCAACCAGGCGTACGAGGCGAGCGCGGACCGTTCGGAGCTGACGGACACCGCGGAACTGCTGCACGGGCTGGCGGTGCTCGCCGAGGGCGGACACCCCAAGGAACCGGCCCGCTTCGTGAAACTGGTCGCGGACCGGATGGGGCGCACGCTGTAACGGCGACTGCGGCGACTGCGGCGACTGCGGCGACTGCGGCGACTGCGGCGACTGCGGCGACTGCGGCGGACGCCAGGACTCCGGGGCTTTCCCGGGTGTACGCGTCCGCCGGTGTGGCACAAGGTCCGCCGCGCCGCTCACGGCCGGCCGACGGGGCCGGCCATGAGCGGCGGGATCCTGCTTGTTACGAGACGAGGTCGACGGTCGCGGTGTCGGTCAACCCGCCCGACGTCACCGTCACGGTGACCTTCCCGGGGCGTACGGCGATGAGCGTGCCGGACGTCAGATCCAGCACGGCACGGGTCTTCGGGCTGCGCGTGGCCGTGCGGACCTCGGACGCGGACCGGGCCACCACGAGCCCCGAGTCACCGCCCCAGGTGACGCTGGCCGGGTAGCGCAACGGGAAGGTGAGGCCGAACTCACTGGTGGCGGCGGTCGCGGAGACCGCCGCCCGGGAACCCACCGGGATCTGTGTGGGCGCCGACAGCGTGATCCCGTCGATCAGCGGCCGGCTCTCGGCCTGGAGCCAGTCCCGGGTCTCCGGGCTGGGCTGTCCGGCCTTGATCCGGGCGGGGCGCGGATCGACACCGACGTGCATCCAGCCGAAGAACCCGCCCTGGTCGGGTGAGCTGTAGGGCGTCTTGCCCACGGCCGGAGTGGTGACTTCGAGCACGCCGTCGGAGCGGGTGACCGACGCGGTGTGGGCATGACCGGTGAACAGGGCGATCGGCTTCCCCGAGGTTTCCCGGAAGTCCGCGAGCCAGCGCTTGATGAGGTCGGCCTGCAATCGGTCGGACAGTTGCGACGCCTCGGCACCGGACGGGTCGTGCAGCGGGTGGTGGAAGGAGAGGACCACGCCCGTGACCGACCGGTCCTTCGCCGCCTTCGCCAACTCCGACTGCAGCAACGGCACCTGGTCCCAGTCGGACGTGCGCATGTCGCCGGTGTGCGAGTCCAGCACGATGAAGCGGGTGCCCTTGTGGTCGAAGACCTGCTTGTTCGGCCGGCCCGTCGCGGCCAGGAAGGCGTCGAGCCCCCCGGTGGCCGACAGCCCGGCCTCGTGGTTGCCCGGGGACCAGTAGACCGGCAGCCCGCTCGGCACGTGCTCGCTCAGCAGCTTCTTGGCGAGGTCGAAGTCCGCGGTGCCGTTGTTGTCCACGAAGTCGCCGTTGATGAGGATGAAGTCGGGCTTGTCGGCGACGGCCTGGTCCAGCGCGAGAGCCGCCTGCCGGGCCGAGAAGGAGTCGGGTCCCGCCGCGGCGCTGACATGCAGATCGGACAGGACCGCGAACGTCCACCGGCCGTGCGGGATACCGCCCTGCTCGATCACGTACGGGTCCGGCTGCGGTGCCTCGGTGGTGTCGGGCTGCTGCCCGACCTGGGCGGCGAGCGCGTCGAACGTCAGCTGCCCGGCGTTCTTGTTGGTCTGCGACGTCTCGGCGATGTAGAGGCGCAGCAGGGTGACCGGATCCGAGAAGCCGGTGGGGAGGTCGCCGACGACCTGCCGCCAGCCCGTCCAGTCCACGGTGGTGGTGAAGGTGAACGGCACATTGGTGGTGCCCTGCGAGCGCAGCATGGCGCGCAGCCAGTGACCCCGGCCGTCACCGTTGACCCACAGCGACAGCTTCTTGGTGCCGACGGGCAGGGTGATCGGCGCGGACGCCACCACATAGGCCGCGGAGGTGCTGGGCTTGCCGGTGAAGTCGTAGGTGAGGCGCAGGGCGTGGTTGTCCGCGGCCGCGCCGGGCCGGTCCGTCGCCGGCACGATGTCGACCGATGCGGTGCCCTGGGCGGAGATCGCGGTCCAGTTCTCGCCCGGCTCGAACTCGGCCAGCGACGAGGCGCTCAGACCCACGGTCACCGCGAGCTTCGCCGCCACCGATCCCACGGTGGCCGTGACGACCGCGGCCTTGGCGGCCGGGTCCGCGGCCGCGGTGATGCCGAGACGCCCGTCGTCGCGGGCGGTCACGCTGATCACGGCCTTGTCGAAGTCGAGCGTCACGTCGTGGGCCGACACCGGGGCGTCGAACCCGTCGGCGTCGTAACCGACGAGGTCGACGGCGATCGTCGCGCCGGGCTCGATCGTGACCGCCCGCTGGGCGAAGGCCAGCCGGTGCAGTTCGCCGACGACGCGCAGTTCGCTCTCGCCCCGGGCGTGGCCTGACTGGGCGCGCAGCGTGCCCGTGCCGGGCTTCTTCGCCCGGAAGACACCGTCGTTCGCCCGGCCCAGTGAGCTCGGGCGGGCCGTCCAGGTGACCGGGTGCCGGTCGACCGACACGGGCGACCACGTCTCGTCGTAGCCGTTGACGGCGACGTTCAGGGTGAGCCCGGGCACCACCCGGTCGGCCACCGGGCGTACGTCGAGTCCGCGCAGCATGCCGGAGCCCTTCGGGCCGAACAGGCCGACGCCGTTGGGTACCGGCCGCTCGGCGCCGTCCGAGGGGGTGTTGACGACGCTCACCGCGCTGTCGCCGGCGCGTCGGGCGACCATCTCGGTGGACCCGCCGCCGTCGAGCATGAACGCCTCGGTGGCGCCGAGCCGCACCAGCAGCTTGGCCGTGTCGTTGAAGCTGAGCCCGGCGGAGAACTGGGCCGATCCGTCGATCGCGACGAGCAGCAGGCGGCGTCCGCCGTTCAGCCAGCCGATGGCCGTACGCGGCTTGAGCGCGTCGCTGCCTTCGTTGGGGGGGAAGGTGATCGCCGTGCCGCCACGGACGAGCACCGCGTTGCTGCCGAGCGCCATCTGCGGCGCCGACGGGCTGTCGGTCTTCGGCTCGAACGCCACGGTGACGGAGTCACCCTGACGGGCGCCGGCGAGTTGCGCGGCGGCGGCACCGCGGCCGAGGACGATCAGACCGTTGTCCGGTACCGGCGTGTCGGTCAGCGCGTTGCCCACCGAGGTGATCTTGCCGTCCACGACGACGAGTTCGGTGTAGGGGCCCGACCCCGAGATGAGCGTGCGCTTGCCCGGCCCCCACTGCGCGGTGAACACGGTGATGCCGTCGGCGGGCACGCCGGCGGAGTTGAGGGCGGCCAGCGTCCGTTTCGTACCGGCGACCGTGACGGTGCCGGAGAGCATGAAGTCGGCGAGCCGGGCCACCCGGTCGGCGCCGATCATGACGACGGTGGAGTGCTGATTCGTTCCCTTGCGCAACTGGCCGTTCTGGACCTCCGGTCCGATGGCCGCATTGGTCTCGGTGATGTCGAAGAAGTCACCGTTGACGGCGGCGACCGAATGCTGCGCGTCGGCGGCGGCGGCGAGCGGACGGGTGTCGCTCACCTTGGCGGCGACGAGGTCGACGCCGACCGACCGGTCGCCCAGGTCGGCGTTGAGTACGTGCACCCGGGTCCAGCCGCTGCGGCCGAAGGTGTTGAAGGTGGTCAGGACGATACCCGGGGCCACGGGGCGGTCGATCCGGTCCACCTCGACGGACTCGCCGGGGACGGCCGTCTGGTACCGCGGGGCGGAGAAGTCGAGATTGCCGCGGGCCTGCTCGCCGGGAGCGGTACCGCCGCTCCCGGCCGGTCTCGCTCCGCCCTGGAGAGCGGGGCTCGCGGTCGCGACACCGCCGGAGGCGACGAGCGAGGCGGCGACGGCGCCGACGATGAGACCGCGCCGGGTGAGCCCGTCAGTGTGCTGGTCAGCTGTGTTCATGGTGGCTGAAACTATGCAGTCACATCAACGACACATTGAACAGAAAGTGGCGGTCTGGGGATTTGGGTGCCTGGAACGGCGCGATCGGGGTATTGGCAGGTGTCATCCGAGACCTAGATCACACCGGCCCATGTCACAACGGGCCGGTTCCGTCCGTCCTCCGTGTGCAGGTATCGACAACGACACAGGAGCACACGATGGAAGCCCGTTTGAACCTTCTGGCCAACCCGACCGTGGCCAAGATCCTGAAGCACTTCAGCGCGGCGGGCAGGGCGCTGGAGGACACGTCGCTGCCCTCGGCGACGCAGGAACTGGTGAAGATCCGTGCGAGCCAGATCAACGGATGCGGTTTCTGCCTCGACATGCACACCAAGGAGGCGGCCGCGGCCGGTGAGCCCGCGGTGCGGCTCAACATGGTCGCGGCCTGGCGGGAGGCCACGGTCTTCACCGAGGCCGAGCGCGCCGCGCTGGAGCTGACCGAGCAGGGCACCCGTATCGCGGACTCGGCGGGCGTCTCGGACGAGGTCTGGGCGAACGCCGCCAAGCACTACGACGAGGAGCAGCTCACCGCTCTGGTCTCCCTGATCGCTCTGATCAACTCCTTCAACCGGCTGAATGTCATGGTCCGGCAGCCCGCCGGGGACTACCGGGTCGGACAGTTCAGCCAGGTGCTTGCCGACTAGCGTCGGCACCGGGGGGCGTTCGGCATCAGGCACCCGGACCGGCCGCCCGGTCCGGGTACCGGTTCGGGGCCGCTGCCGTCGCGCGCAGGTGGTGGCCCCGCGATCCGGACCTGGCGGCCGGGCTCCAGGGCGTTGCCCGGGGCCCGGGAGGCCAGGTGTAACCGGAATGTATTGGAGCGATGCCGATGCCATGCCGATGCGATGTTGATGCGATGTTGATCGGAACTCTTCAAGCGCATGGGTGGTCTAGTTGATCAGCAAGCCATTATCGCCGCTCGCTCCTGCAAAGCGAGCGGGAACGCCTGAAAGGCAATCATGCGCGCCCAGAAGCTCTCCCTCCTCGCCATCGCCGTAGCCGCGGGCCTTTCGCTCACCGCCTGCCAGGGCGGCGACAGCGAGTCCGCCGGTACGAGCGATTCCCCCTCCGCAGGGAACTCCGCCTCCCAGAACTCCGGTACGCAGGGCTCCGCCGACGCGTCCACGGGTGACGAAGCCGTCAACGGCGGCGCGGTCGCGGGTGGTGCCTCCGGCGCCTGCCAGACCTCGCAGCTCGGCTTCAGCGTCTCCGGCGGCATGGCGGAAGGCACCGTCATCGTCAAGCTCAAGAACACCGGCTCCGCCACCTGCGCCCTCCAGGGTTTCCCCGGCGTCGACCTCAAGGGCAAGGACGGCACCGTCAGCGCCGACCGGAGCAAGCTCGCCGCGCCGAAGGCCAGTATCAAGCCCGGCGAGGAGACCCGGTTCTCCCTGCACTACCAGCCGAACGACTCGGGCGGCACCGGCGTGTCCTTCACCAGCCTCGTCATCACCCCGCCCAACGAGACCCACTCCTACACCCTGCCCGTCGGTATCAACCTCCCGGTGACCGCCGGCTCCGGCTCCGGCATCACCGTCGACCCCGTCGGCACCGGAAAGTAGGCACCGGCCCGGTGGCCCTACGGTCCGGTGCGGTACGCCGGGTGACGGCCGCAGGGGCCCGCCTGCATCATGCCTGGGCGACGACGACGTAGAACGTCACCGTCGCGAGGAAGGGGCCCCGCGCGAGGTGTGCCAGCCAGATCCGTGCCGCCTCGGAAGTGAAGTAGCGCCGCGGGGTGCGGGCCCGGGCCGTGTCCACCATGTGCGGGGTCGGCCGGCGTGGCTGTCGGAGCGCCTGCGGTGTGGGGCGGAGTTCTCCGACACCGGTGGTTGGTCGCCCGCGGCCCCGCCCGGCGCACTGGCTACGGCTTGAGCGCGGCCATGGCGATGCGTTCGGCGACGGGGTTCATCGGCGTGCCCTTCGCATCGGTGGAGTTGACGGAGTAGACCAGCGTGCGGCGCAGGTCGCGGGTGGCGGCGATCGCCGTGCTGTAGCCGTAGCGGGAACCGGACTTGAGCCAGTAGACCGTGTCCCCGTACGCGAACCGCTGGAGCCCGGCGCTGTAGGTGGCGTCGGTGATGCCCGGCGGAAGCGTGAACATCTCCCGCAGTTGCGGTCGCGGGACGATCCGGCCCCGGAACAGCGCCGTGATCAGCCGCTCCAGATCCCCCGTCGTCGAGATCATGTCGCCCGCCGCGAAGCGGTCCGCCTGGTTCCAGTCCGTCACGTCCACGAACCGGGTGGTTCCGTCGGCGTTCCGTACCAGCTGATAGCCGTGGTTGTGCGGGCCGTGGATGCGTGGGTCGGTGCCCGGGAAGCAGGTGTGGCGCATCCCGGCCGGGCGCAGCACCAGCCAGGCGACCGCTGAGGCGTACGAGGTGCCCGTCACCTTCTCGACCAGCATCCCGAGGACCGTGTAGTTGATGTTCAGGTAGTGCTGCCGCTCGCCCGGGGCGAACTCCGGACCCTTCGCCGCCGCCGACGCCACCACCTGGGCCGGGGGCAAGGTCTCGAAGCGGTGCGGGTACTGGTCCTCGAAGTCATCGCCCCAGCCGTCACCCGCCCGGATGCCGCTGGTGTGGTTCAGCAACCGGCGGACGGAGACGGGTTCGAACGCCGGGCCGAGCAGGGCGGGAAGGTAGCGCTGGACCGGTGCGTCCAGATCGACCGTGTCCTGGGCCGCGAGTCGCAGCACCGCCGCCGCCGTCACCACCTTCGTGGTCGAACCGGCCCGGAACAGGGCGTCCGGGCCGGCCGCCCGGCCGCTCGGCAGGTCATGGACGCCCGCGCTGCCCCGCCAACTGCCGCCGGTGCCGCCGACCCGGACCAGGGCGGCGGTCGCGTCGGTCGTGGGCAGTCCGGCGAGAGCGGCGTTCAGCGCCTTCGCGTCGGGTGCCCCCACCGTGGGCGCGGTGGCGCCGGGCGCGGCGACGGCCGGGCGCGTGAGTGCGCCCGCCGCCACGGCGAGGGAGGCGGTGAGGACGGCTCTGCGGCTGTGCGGACGCATGGGGGCTCCTTGCGAAGATCGGCGTTCGGGCGGTGACGCCATCCTCGGGTCCCGCGCCGCCGCACGGATCATCTGCAAGGAGAGGGCCGACCCCGGCACGGCCCCGAGTGAATTGCCTGACGAGCCCCCGAGTTGTCGGGGTCGGACCCCTAAGGGCGGCATTCGCGGCCCGCGGTCCTGCCGTTCCGCCGTGCCGGACCGTCAGGTCCTCATACCGCTCGGTGCGGTGCGGTGCCGCCTGTCGGAAGATCATTCGGCTGATGGTTCACAGATGACTCATCGGTGTTCACCTGAGGTGCCCAAGATCCGCCATGGGCATGCCCGATTTTGTTCGTGGTTTGCCCTTCGATTAACGATCGATGAGGAAGGACGGCTGCAGATGCGGCCAACACAACGGCGAAGATGGCGGGACAGAGGGTCCGGCAGACAGCGGCTCGCGGGTGCCGCCCTGACCGCGCTCGTCCTGCTGGGCGGAAACCTGACGGTGGCGTACGCCGACACCGACGGGGACGAGCGCACCTCGGAGAAGAAGAACGCGTCGAGCCCGAGCGCGACGGCCCTGCCCACCCTCGCCCCGGGCGACGGGACGTATGTGGAGGGCACCCAGAAGGTCGCGGCCACGCCGGCCCTGGCCGGCGACTCCGTGACGAAGCTCGCGGTCGACGGACAGGCGATCGACGCCAAGAAGACGGTCGGGGCATCCCGGCTGAGCTTCGACGTCGGCTCCAACTCGACCGAGGCCCGCTACCACAACTACGTACTCGTCAACGGCGGGTACCGGGCGGACATCGGTGACCTCGTCAACGAGCGCGGCACCATCGAGATCCCCAACGAGCACCTGGTCAAGGGCGAGAACAAGATCCAGTTCTTCGCCGGCTCCGTCGACAGCTCGTGCGGCACCAACCACGACGATTTCGTGCTGTCGGACATCCAGCTGACCCTGCTCGGCGAAGTCGCGGACGGCGAGGAGAACGAGTACACGTACTCCTTCGGCGACGGCAGCTGCGGCTCCAACAGCTCCCTGCTGAAGGACGCGACCCTCAGCTTCTTCGTCCTCGGCGACCCGCAGGGCACCACCGGGCTGCAGAGCGACCTGGACACCACGAAGCTCGCAGGCGGCGACCACACCATCACCGCGACCACCACCTCGCGCAAGACGGTGACCAACAAGATCACCGTCAACAACGCCCCGGCCGGCGCCCCGCGGCTGCTGCCCAAGGACGGCACGCTGGTCAAGGGCGGGCAGTCGGTGTTCGCCAACTTCCCGGCGGGCGCCGACGGCACGGTGTCCGCGCTGACCGTGGACGGCGGCAAGCCCGCCTCCGTTCCCCAGCTGGGCAACGGCGCGGCCACCTTCTCCTTCGACGTCGGCGCCGACTCGCTCGACGACAAGTACGACAGCTACCTGCTGGTCAACGGCAAGCGGATCGACCTGGGCGGCACCTGGGTCAGCCAGCGGGTGGACATCGCGATACCGGCGCGGTACCTGGTGCCCGGTGACAACACCATCAAGGTGGTCGCCGGCCCGTACAAGGAGAGCTGCGGCAACAACCGCGACGACTTCGACATCTCCGGTCTGGGCCTGGCCCTGGACGGCGCCACCGTCACCGGCAAGGACATCGCGTCCTCCTACGCGATGGGCGACGGCAGCTGCGGCAGCGCCACCGACCGGCTGTCCGAGGTGGACCTGCACTACACGATCGACGCCCCGGCCGTCGCCGTCACCGACACGCTCGGCACCGGCAATGCCACCCTCGGCTTCACGGTGGGCAGCAACTCCATCGAGGCCCGCTACCAGAACTACGTCCGGATCAACGGCCAGAAGCTCGTGCTGGACGCCGACTACGTCAGCCGGCACGTCGACCTGACCTTCCCCAACGAGTGGCTGGTGCCCGGCTGGAACACCGTCGACGTCGTCACCGGCACTACCACCACCTCCTGCGGCGCCAACCGGGACGACTTCGCGCTCTCCGGCATCACGCTGACGCCCCTGGGCGGCACCGCCGAGGGCCGGATGGTCAAGGGCTCCTACAGCTTCGGCGACGGCAACTGCGGTGACAACGTCAACCCGCTGACCGAAGTCGACCTGGAGTTCTACGTCGACGGCCCGGCCCAGGGCGTCCGCGCCGACCTCGACACCGCGAAGATCAAGGACGGGCAGCACACGCTGGCCGCCACGTCGAAGTCCGGCAAGACCGCCACCCGCGTCCTGGTCACCGACAACTCGGCGCCCGAGGTCGCGAGCAGCACCCCACGGGCCGGCCAGCGGATCACCGCTTCGGTCGTGCTCGGCGTGCAGATGAAGGACGCCTCCGGCGTGGTGGACGGCCCCGGCATCAAGCTCGACGGCAAGGCGGTCAAGGCCGGTGCCGAGATCGGGCGCGGCCTGTCCGCCGGAGCGCACACCCTCGCGGTGACCGCCACCGACGCGCTGGGCAACACGGCCGCCCGCGAGGTGAAGTTCACCTCCGCCGGCATCCCGGACACCCCCGCACAGCTCACCCCCGCCTCCGGCACGACCGACGTCGGCCGGAACGTCAAGCTGTCCGCGAAGGTGGCCGAGCCCGACGGCGGCGAGGTGACCGCCACGTTCTCCGAGGCCGAGATCCTCACCCCGGGCCAGGTCTACCAGGGCACGGCCACCGCCGTCCCGACCACCCTGAAGGTCAAGGGCGAGAAGAAGATCAAGGCCGCCGGGCTCGCGCCCGCCGACGGGCGGACGCTCGCCGCTCCCTCCTCCGACGACATCAGCTTCCAGCGGTTCGACGTCCAGGTGAAGGGCCACGTCGACGAGCCGGTGCTGCGCTGGGAAGGCGTCATCGACCCCGAGCGCCTCGCCTCGCTGCGGGTGTGGAACAACAACTCCGACCGGTGGGACGTCGTCAACAGCGCCCGGGGCACCCCGGAAGGCAACACGGTGCTGACCGCCGTACTGGACCGCGCGTACGTGGACCGTCAGCAGGTCCACGTCATGGTGACGGGCGAGGACCCGTTCGCCGACGACATCGACGCCGGTGACCCCAACTCGTTCGCCGACCCCGGCTCGTACGACTTCTCGATCGTCCACTACACCGACACGCAGTACCTCTCCGAGGGCGCGGTCGAGCAGGAGACTCCCGAGGAGCGCGCGGTCTGGGAGAAGGCGTACGGGGACGTCTCCCGCTGGATCGTCGACAACAAGCACAAGCGGAAGATCGCCTACGTCGCCCACACCGGTGACATCATCGAGAACAACATCCGCAAGCCCGCCGACGAGGCCACCCAGAAGCAGGTCGTCGGTGAGCTGGAGCTGTCCTCGAAGCAGCAGAAGATCCTGGACGACGCGGGCGTCCCGAACGGTGTGATCGCGGGCAACCACGACAACCAGTCGGGCACCGAGAACGGTCCGGGCGCCATCTACAACCGGTACTACGGCCCCGACCGTTACCAGGCGCTGTCCCAGGGCTGGGAGCACGCCGACTACGGCGGCCCCTGGCGGCCGGGCGACAACCAGAACCACTACGACCTGTTCTCGGCCGGCGGCCAGGACTTCGTCGTGGTAGGTCTGTCGTACGGCGTGACGCGTGAGGAGGCCGAGTGGGCCGACTCGATCTTCAAGCGCTTCCCCGACCGCAACGGCATCCTGCTCTCGCACGACTATCTGGCGCCCAGCTCCAACCCCGACGGCCGCGGCGCCCCGTTCTCCGCGCCCGACGGCTCGATGCTGTACAAGACGGTGGTCCAGGACAACCCGAACGTGTTCCTGATCCTCGCCGGCCACGAGCACGGCGTGGGCACCAACGTGAAGCCGAAGGTCGGCGAGGTCAGCCACGACGTGGTGGAACTCCTCGCGGACTACCAGTTCTACACGGTGTCCGCGGACCGGCTCGGGCTCACCGAGATCGGCGGGTACAAGCCCGACGACCGGCTGCAGTTCGGCGCGAGCTTCTTCCGGATGCTGCAGTTCAACGTGGCCCGGTCCGAGCTGACCGTCGACACGTACTCGCCGCTGCTCGACGAGTTCGGCGCCACCGAGTACGACACCGACCACCGGTACGACGGCACCGAGGACAACATGGTGCTGCCGATCGACCTCAAGAGCCGCAAGACGACCTTTGCGACCGACTCGGTCGCGCTGTACAACCCGGTCGGCACCGTGGGCCGGACGAAGGTCACGTCCGGTGAGGTCGCCTCGGTGACGTGGCATGACCTCAAGCCCGGCTCCACCCACGCGTGGTTCGTCACGGCCCGCTCCACCGGCGGCGGTGTCACCGCCTCCGAGCCGAGCGTCTTCGTGACGAAGGACGCCCAGGGTCAACCGGGCAAGTGGAACGCGGACACGCCCTATTACGAGTGGTTCGCCCCGGCCCGGGAACCCGCACCGGCCGGCTGACCGCCGGCCCGGCCGGCCGATCACCTCCGGCCTCCGGCGCCCGCCGCCCGCCGCCCCGGACCCGCGCGGTCCGGGGCGGCGGGCCCGCGCCGTCCCGCCCACCCGGATCACGACCACGGCCACCGTCGCCATCACCAGCCACGAGAACCGAGCCCGCCATGCCTGCGACACCTCCCGCCCCCGCCCGCGCCCACACACCCGGGCCCCGCCCCGGCCGGCCCCACCGCGCCCTGCTCATCGCCCTCGCCGCGCTGGCCGCACTGCTCGGCGCCGGCCTGGTGCAGGCGGCCCCCGCCGCCGCGCACGACGCCACCTCCACCGCCTACGCCGAGGTCACCGGTACCGCGGCCCGCCCCGTGGCGACCCTCGACCTTGAGTACGACCTGCTGATGAAGTCGGCCTGGCTGTACGCCGAGGCGTACGACGCCAAGGGCCGCGCCGAGCAGTTGCGCCAGCTCGAACGGAACGCGGACGCCGTGTCCGCGTACGTCACCGGGCGCTTCGCCGTCACCCGCGACGAGAGGGCCTGCACCGCCCGCACCGAGGGCGACGCGGACATCCGCACCCGCGGCGACCGGCCCTACGCCGTGCTCGCCCTCGCCTACACCTGCCCGCCCGGCGCCACCGGTCCGGTCACCGTCTCCAGCGCGCTGTTCCCGGACGCGGAGAGCTTCGTGCACAGCACGCGGACCATCGTCCACTACGACCTCGACGGCGCACGCGGCTCGCAGGTCCTGACCGTGTCCGACCCCTCCGTCACCGCCGCTGTGACAGGTGGTCAGGAATCCCATCAGATCTGGGAGTTCTTCCTGCTCGGCACCGAACACCTGCTGTTCGGACTGGACCACGTCCTGTTCCTGCTCTCGCTGCTCATCGGCGCCCGCAGCCTGCGCGACATCGCGCTGACCGCGACCGCGTTCACCGCCGCGCACAGCATCACGTTCCTGCTGGCCGCGTGCGGCGTCGTCGACGTGCCCGTGGCAGTGGTGGAGCCGGTGATCGCCGCGTCCATCGCCGTCGTCGCCATCACGGGCTTCCTGCGGCGTGACCGTACGGACAACGCACGCTGGCGACTGCCCACCGTCTTCGTATTCGGTCTCGTCCACGGTCTGGGCTTCGCGGGGTCGCTCGGCATCGACGAACGCTGGTCCTGGGAGCTGCTGCTGTCGCTGCTCAGCTTCAACGTCGGCATCGAGGCGGTGCAGTTGGGCATCATCGCGGTGGTGTTCCCGCTGCTGGTGCTGGTGCGCCGCTCACCGGTCCACCGCTGGGTCCTGCCGGCCCTGACGGCACCCATCGTGATCGTCAGCCTCTACTGGCTCTGGGACCGGGTGGCGATCAGCGCCTGAGGGCCCGGCGCCACCCGGCCGTCCCCGCCGACCACGCACCGGCGCCCGCCGGAGTCACCTCGAACAAACAGTCGTGAGGTGTCCTCGCCGCGGGTAGCACTGAGTCACCAATGCATACCACCTGGTGCTGACCGCACCATGTGCCGACGATGGGGAGGCTGGGTGGACAGCTCGGGACCAGGGGATTTACGCGAGTCGGTCACACTCGGCGTCGAGGAGGAGTTCCTGCTCCTCGACCGGAAGGCGTACCGGCCCGTGGGCCGCGGCAGCCAGGTACTGGCGGCCGGGCGGAGGCGGCTGGGGGCCGGACAGCTGGTGCCGGAGATATCTCAGGCGATGGTGGAGACGGTCAGCGGTGTGTGCACCACCGCGCCCCAGCTCCGCACGGAGCTGGTGCGGTTGCGCGAGAGTGCGGCACAGGCGGCGGAGGAGTGGGACTGTCTGCTGCTCGCCTCGGGCACGTCGCCGATCGGGCGTACGGGCCCGGCGGCCGAGGACGATCCGCCGGACGTCCCGTCCCTGCGCGAGCAGCCGCGCTACCAGCGCATCCGGCAGCGGTTCGGACCGCTGGTGCGGGACCAAGGAGTGTGTTCCTGTCATGTGCATGTAGGAATTCCGGATCTGGGCACGGCCGTCGCCGTCGTGAACCACCTGCGTCCCTGGCTGCCGCTGCTGCTCGCGATGACCGCCAACTCGCCCTTCTGGAACGGTACCGACACCGGATACGCGAGCTGGCGCACCGTGCTGTGGCGCAGCTGGCCCACGGCGGGACCGCCTCCCCTGCTGCGCTCCGCCGAACACTACGAGGAGGTGGTGCAGACCCTCGTGGCCAGCGGCGCGGCCCTGGACCCGGCGATGGTCTACTGGTACGCCCGCCCGTCACGCCATGTGCCGACCGTCGAGATCCGGATCGCGGACGTCCTGCCGACCACGGCGGAGACGGTGGCCTACGCGCTGCTGGTCCGGGCCGTGGTCCGCCGTGCCCGTGCCGCCGTCCAGAACGGAGTTCTCCCACCACGGGTGGAGCAGGAGGCACTTGTCGCCGCCTGCTGGCAGGCGGCGCGTACCGGGGTCACCGGAGACCTGCTCGACCTGATCGGCGGCACCGGGGCCGCGGTGGCTCCAGTCATGCAGCAGATCGCGACAGCGCGTCGCCTGCTCCGGCCCTACCTCCCGGACGCCGGCGACCGGGTGCTGGTCGACGCCTGGCTCGACCGGCTCGCCACCGAGGGCGGCGCCGCCGACCGCCAGCGTGCCCTGTACCGCCGGTCCGGCCGCCTGGAACAACTCGTCGAGCACATCGCCGTCGCGGATCCCGTGCCGGCCGCCGGCCCGGCACGGACGGCGGTCACCCGGACCGCACTCCTCGCATCCGACCAGGAGGAAACGACGTGACCACCGTGTCACACCCCGCCGGACCGGAGCGTGTCGCCGATCGTCCCACCTGATCCCGACCGCTCACGCCGGAAGTCCCGGGCCCCGACCGCGTCAGCAGGCCGGGGCCGCACCCCCACCGGCACCAGGCCGGTGCCGCCCGTCCCTCAGGCGTCCGGCCTGCCGCCGTCGGCCGCCGGGACCGCGTCGGCCGCCGGGCCGCCCGCCCTCAGGGCGGCCACGGCGGGCCCGGAGTCGTCGGCGTAGAAGCGGACGGCGCGGGCCGTGGCGGGCCTGCCCAGGGCACGCACGTACCGCACCGGCTCGGTCAGTTCGACGGTGATCGTCGTCTGCCCGCCCACGGCCAGCTCCGCGACACCGTTCTCGTCCACGGCACCCGGCCTGCTCTGCGGGAACCTCCGGTCCAGCCGGACGGAAGCAATACGGTCGGCCGGGATCCGGATGTCCAGCAGCGCGCCGTAGCGCAGCCGCAGCCGGCCGTCGGCCCCGATCACATGCGGACGCACCACACAGGACGCGTGCAGGGCGACGACGAAGTAGCAGCCCCAGACGTCCAGTACGAGCGTGACGGCGTGCACCATCGGCCACGGGATGAGGAGAGCGAGGGCCACGGTCTCGACGACGCAGACGAAGAAGAAGCCGTACATCATCGCCGTCTGGCCCGCGGCATAGGGGACGGGCAGATCGCCCTCGCGCACACCGTGTGGGCCGCGCCGGAACACCCAGCGCAGGAAACTGGTGCAGAGGAAGACCTCGTGCGCGGTCAGCTTGCGCACCGCCACCGGGACCGTGTCGCCGATCGCGGCGTGGAAGGCGGAGCGCCGGCCGAGACCGTCCCGGCGGTGCCGGCGGTGGTCGAGCCAGAGCAGCGCGGCCGTCGCCGTCAGCAGGGCGAGCGCCGTCGACTCCACCGTCAGGCGGACGGCCGGGGATATCCGCACCCCGCCGGCCACGCACAGGACGAGCACCGCTTCCCCGGGCACGAGCGCGGCGACGGACCAGCGCACCACCCTCCTCAGCGTCCTCATCCGGCACGCTCCCGCAGCAGTTCGATCCCGAGGCGCAGCGCCGCGGTCTGGGCGGGAGCGAAGTCGGCGAAGAAGGCGTGGACGAAGCCGCCGGTCCCGGCCAGGCCGTCGTCGGGGAGGCGCATGGCCCGTACCGCCTCGTCGGGAACGGCGTCGGCGATGGCCCGGGCGGCCTGCGCCACCCGCGGGTCGTCCTCGGCGGCCCCGGCCAGCTCGTCCAGCAGGGCATAGACGGCGTAGGCACGCCGCATGGCGTCCGGGTCGGCGCTGAGGCTGTGCACCAACGCGTCGAACCAGCCCCGGTCGATGTCCGGCGAAGCGGTCTCCAGCAGGGCGAGCAGCTCCCGCTCCCTGGCGGCCGACAGCGGCTCCGGCCCGGGGACCTGCGCGGAGGCGCGGGCCATGACGTCGAAGAGGGCGGTGAGTTCGGGGGAGACGGGGGCGTCGGCGGGCAGCCGTCCGGTCCGCTCGGCCTGTTCCAGCAGCTGTCCGAGGCGGGCCCGGCGCTGCCGGATCGCCTCCTCCTGACGGGCCAGGTCGGCGTCCAGCTCGGCCAGGATCTCGATGAGGTCCCGGCCCGCGTCGTCCGCGAGGACGTTCCTGACCTCGTCCAGGCTCAGGCCCAGCTCGGTCAGCCGACGGACGCGCGCCAGTTCGACGGCGTCGCGCAGAGAGTACTCGCGGTACCCGTTGGGCTGCCGCGACGGCTCCGGCAGCAGTCCGATGCGGTGGTAGTGCCGCACCGCGCGGGTGGTGACGCCGACGAGGTCGGCGAGCTCTCCGATTCGCATGACACCAGTAGAAACGTTGTCGCTGCGACAAGGTCAAGCGGCGCACGGGCCGCCCGGCCAGGACGGCCGGAGCGGCGTTCCGGCCCGCAGCGGGGGCGGAACGGAACGCCGTCCGGCCGCTGCCGTCCCGGGCCGGAGCGCACCCGGGGGCTGCCCGGGCGCGCGGAGCCGAAGCGGGTCAGGACGTCTGGAACGGCCCCAGCGCGTCGAAGGAGATCCAGGAACCCGCCGTCCTGGTCAGGGTCAGGGTGTTCTCGCCGGCGGTGAACAGGCCCGGGTCGAGGGTCAGTTCGTAGAAGGACGGCTTGAACGGGCTGCCCGGCCGGGTGGCATCCCCCTCCAGGGAGCCCTTGGTCGCGCCGTCGGCGAAAGTGAGGCGGGTGCCCCGGTGGTCGAAGGTGCCGATGCGCCGCGTGGGCGAGTTCGGGTACGGCGACGGCCCGGCCGTGCCCGACCACCCGGCGGAACCCCTCGTCCTCGGCCACCTCCCACTCCACGCCGTAGGCCGCGCGCGGCACACCGCCGCGCCTAGGCGGTCGGGTGCGCCCGGTCGTAGGCGGGGATGTTGTGGGCGGCCCAGTCCGCGAGGGCGCGGGCGCACTCCGCGACGGTTTCCCGCCAGGTCCTGGCGGCCCCCTCGCCGGCGTCGTCGCTGACGTGCTTGACGATGCGCAGCCGTACACCGGCCCGGTGCGCGGCCGCCGCGAGCGCGTACCCTTCCATGTCGACCAGGGATGCCTGCGCCGCAAGGCGGGCCCGGGCGTGCTCGTCGTCGATGAACGAGTCACCCGTGGCCAGGGTGGGGCCGTCCGGGTCGCCCACCGTCAGGGGAGTTCCGTAGCTCTCGCCGGTGAGGGTGTGCAGGACGCGGCTGTCCAGGTCGTGTTGGATGACCGTCCCGATGACATGGGTTCCGGTCCAGCCGGAGCGCAGGGCGCCCGCGGTACCGAGGTTGACGACCTCGGACGGCAGCGGGCCGCGGGCGAGCGCCGCGCTGAGTGCCGTCGCGGCATTGACCTTGCCCATACCGGTCAGCAGGACGGGCACTGACGTGTCGAGGTGCTGGGCCTCTTCCTTGACCGCGAGGACGAACAGGGGCCGGTCAGCGGTTATCTCGCCGGTGAGTTGCATGCGGTCACGGTACTGGCCCGCCGCCGGGGTCCTTATCCTGGGCGTCATGACCGAACGCTTCACGACGCTACGGCTCGATCAGGCTCCCGAGGTCACCGCGCCGGACGGTTCGAGGGTACGGCCGCTGTGCGTGCTGCCCGGGACGGCGAGCTTCGCCCAGTTCGAACTCGCCCCCGGCGAGATCGCGAAGGCGGTGTCGCACGCCACCGTGCAGGAGATCTGGTTCGTCACCTCGGGCGCGGGGGAGATGTGGCGCAGCCAGGACGGCCGTGAGGAGGTGACGGCGCTGGAACCGGGGGTCTGCCTGACCATCCCGCTCGGTACGACGTTCCAGTTCCGCGCGGGCGAGGAGGGACTGCGGGTGGTGGCGGCGACGGTGCCCGCATGGCCCACGGACAGCCCGGACGAGGCCAGGTTCGAAGCAGGTCGCTGGTAGTCGGCTCCGGCCGCCGCGCTCCGCGGGCGGGACACGTCCCGCCCGCGGAGCGGCAGCCGCTGGATTCCCGTGCGCGACCCGGCCGGGTTCACCGCGGTCGGGACGGCTCTCCTACCAGGTCACCGGCAGTTCCAGCGGGAACCGCCTGATCGTGGCCTTGTCCCACTGCACCTCTTCCGGCGACACCGCGAGCCGCAGCCGGGGGAAACGTTCGACGAGCCGCCCGATGGCCACTTCGAGCTCCGCCATCGCCAGCGGCATCGCGATGCACCGGTGCCCGCCCCAGCCGAACGTCATGTGCGGCGCGTTGGGCCGCTCGACGTCGATCTCGTGCGGCTTGGGGTAGCGCTCCGCCTCGCGGTTGGCCGTCAGGTACGACACGTGGACGTAGTCGCCCGCGCGGATCTGCGCGCCGTCCAGCTCCACGTCTTCGAGTGCCACCCTGGGGATTCCGACGCCCTTGCGGAACGGAATGTAGCGGAGCAGCTCGTTCAGGGTGTCGGTCAGCTTCTCGGGCCGACTCCTGATGTGTTCCATGAGTTCCGGGCGGGTCAGCAGCAGATAGGTGATGTCGCTGATCTGGCAGGTGGCCGTGTCCTGGCCGCTGAGCGCCAGGACCAGGGTCATGACCGCCAGTTCCCTGTCGTCGAGCTGCTCCTCGCCCTCCTCCCGCGCCGCGGCCATCAGGCTGATGATGTCCGTGTCGGGTGTCACCCGGCGCTGCCTGACGAGTTCGGCGAAGTAGGACGTCAGCTCGGCCTTGGCGTTGGCGGCGGCCTCCTTGTTGCCCTCGCCCACGACGAGCAGTTGGTGCACGGACTTCTGGATCCGGGGCCATTCGGCCCGTTCGATGCCGAGGAGGTCCAGCACGGTGTGCTGGGGGAGCGGGTCGGAAAGGTGCTTGGCCAGGTCGGCCGGCGGCCCCTGGCGCTCCATGTCGTCCAGGAGGAGATCCGCGAGCCGGACGATCCGGGGCCGCATCTTCTCCACCTGCTGCGGCGTGAAGGCCTGAGAGGCGAGGTGGCGGACCCGGCTGCTCTGCGGCGGGTCCATCACGTTGATCGACTCGGGCGAGATGATGGGCTCCGGCGTCATCCGGGGGTAGTCGCGGCCGACGATGCCCGCCCGGCTGAAACGCTGGTCGGTGGTGACCTGCTTGACACCGTCGAACCCGGTGATCAGCCAGGCGTCGCCGTCGCCGTAGGGAAGCCGGATCCGCACGGGTGCGGCGCGATCCATCAGCTTCGCGAGTTCGGGGTCGAAGTCCAGGGCTTCGCTGTAGTCGAACGGGCAGGTGGGTGTCTCATCGTTCCCGGTCATCGGGGAAGCTCCTCAAAAGTGGTACGACGTTGGTGATGTCCACGGCCTGGGGGAGGGCCGCGGCGGGCCACAGGCGCCGCCTGCGGCCCAGGAGCAGCGAGCGGACGGAGAAGAGACGGAGGCTGCCCGCCCCGCGCCGGTGCGCTGCGACGCGCTCGCCTCGACGCTGGTGCGGTCGTGCGCCGACCCGGTCGTCAACGGTGGCTACGGGCACGGGAGGGGTCGCCGGTGGCGTTTTCCCCGGCGGCCGAGGCAGCGCCGGGCGGGACGGTGTACGGGGACGAGGGGGCACCGGATTCGGCGGGACGCGTGGCGGCTGTCGGTGTCCGTGCCGGCCGGCACCCGGGTCGGACCCGGTGCCGGGACGACCGCGCCCGGCACCGGGTACCGGGACGCGGGAAGTCGGGAACGGGACTCTCGTGGTCGCTCGTCAGCCATGTCGCATGCCTCCTGGTGCGATGGAAGCACGGGCGGACCGCACCGACCGGTTTTCACCGCCGGTGCAGTCCGCTTGATGGACTAATCGGCACAATCGGCCGAGGGGGTGACCGTCCGGCTCATCCGAACGGAGCGGGCCCGCCCCACCGCTCCCGGACGGCGTCTGCCCAGGCTGCCCGGCCGCGCGTGACGCCGAGCCGGAAGCCGGCGGTCAACTCCGGACGCCGTCACTCGAAAGAGGCATGGACGTCCTCGTCCACACGGCCGACCGACTCCTGCTGGAAGCGCGCCGCGTACAGCTGTCGGATGCGTTCCAGCTTCGGGCCGGCGGACGCCGCGGCGTCCGCCGGGTAGAGGACGATCACCTGGTAGGAGCGTTCCTTCTCGATCACGCCGTGCCGGTCCCGGTACTGCCCGCGGGCCTGGTCCACGGTCAGCCCGTCCGGGAAGCGCGGCGTGACCTGAGTGTCGAGGAATCGCTGGAACTCCGATTCGGTCACCGCCGCGCCACCGTCGGGCCGTTCGGTCCCGAACAGCAACGTGGTCTCGACATAGGCGTCCCGGGCCGCCGTGGGAGCGTCGGCGGCCACGACCACGGGGGCGAGGGCGGCGCCGGCCACGGCGAGGCCGCAGCCCAGCAACAGTCCGGTTCGTGTACGGATCTTCATGCACGGCATAACGGCGCTTGCCCCGGACGGTTGCGCGGGATCCGGGCCCTTCCCCGGGTCCGGGGAAGGGCGACCGGCGGCCGGGCGGATGCGGCGACCGAGGATGCTCTCTGCATAACCTGGGACCGCTCCGGCTGGTACGTCGTCGGCGTCATGTTCGCCCTGACGGGCCTGGCGGCCCCGCCCGCCGTTCGCTGGGCACGAAACCGGCAGGAACATGCGGCAGGCGCCGGTCGAAGCTGTCGACAGAACACGGGTGCTGTCGCGTGGAAGCGGTGCGGGTGGTGGGAGCGGTGCCGAGCAGCGGGAACGGTGAGAGTGACGGGGCAGACCGGACCTGACGTGCCGATCGTCGGCCGTTGCCAGCGGTTTGGTCCCCTCTCGTCGAGCGCCGGTGAGGGCCTGGGCGTCCTGACGCCGACGAGGATCAAGGCGACCAGGTGCACGGTCCGTCGGCGGTCCGTCGGCCGTTCGACGGCCGAAGCGGGGCCGCCCCCCAAGGCGATCCGCGCTGTGCCGGGTCGGCCGTCCCGTCGGCCGCCGGGGCCGAGGGGTCTCGCGTCCGGCGGGCCCGGGCGGCGTCAGGACCGCACCTGCCGACTGCTCGCCGGCGGATGCCGCTGCGCGTGTGCTGTCCCACCCGGCGCGCGATACGCAGGTGGGCTGTACAGGAAGGCTGTCGAGTAATACAGGCTGGCCGGCAATCTCCCGAGGTGGGACATAGAGTGCCCGCCCATGACAGCCCCGCTGCCCCGCGACGTGGCTCGCCTACTTCCTCACGCGTGGTCCGGCTGCGAGCGCGACTGCGGACCGAGTCCGCGGCCACCGACAGGCGCTGGACCTGGTCGCGGATCACCACCCTCAGCCGTGTCGACGGCGAAGGGCCCACGACGGCCAGCGCGCTCGCCGCGGCCGAGCACGTCCGGCCGCAGTCGATGGCCGAGACGGTCGCGGCCCTGGTCCGCGAAGGACTGGTCGTCCGCGGACCCGACCCCGACGACGGGCGCAAGACGCTCATCTCGGTCCCGGAGGCGGGCCGTGAACTCCTCGCCGCCATCCCCGCTGTGCGCGAGGCGTGGCTCGAAAGGGCGATCGAGCGGCACCTGTCGCCCGCCGAACGCCGGACACTCGCCGAGGCGGCCCGCATCATGGAGAGCCTCGCCGACAGCTGAACCCGGGTCGGCACGCATCGTTGAGTGCCTGGCTGACGGTTGGACCCCGTGCGGCGGGTATCAGGCAGCGCTCGGCCGAGATCCGGCCCCGACGCGGTGCGCATCTCCGGGCCTCGGCGACAGCCGAACCCGCCGTGGCCGGCAGGGTGCTGACGCCCGATCGGCCGGTGTGTCCGGACGGGCCGGGGCCTAGTCCCGGCGACGGTGGCGAGGCGGCCATAGCGCTTCGTCGGCCTCGTCAGCCGGCACGGCCCCCCGCCGCACGGCATCCAAGGGGCCGTGAGGCGGTGTGCGGGCGGTCCGTGCGGTCAGTGGTGTGCTGCGGCCGCACGGATCAGAGCGGCGGCCGCGGTCTCGACGTCCCGCTCGTGACTCCAGCGGCCCAGTGACAGTCGCAGCGCCCCCAGTGCCCGTTCGGCGGGCAGGCCCATGGCCGTCAGTACGGGCGACGGCTGGTGGCTGCCGCGGTGGCAGGCCGAACCGGTCGAGGCCGCGATCTGCGGGCAGGCACTGAGGAGCTCATGCCCCACAGCGCCGTCGATGCTGACATTGAGTGTGTTCGGCAGGCGAGCCGCCGCCGGTCCGTTGAGCCGGACGCGGCCGGGCAGCCCCTCGGCCAGCCGCCGCTGGAGGCGGTCGCGCAGCGCGGCGACGCGCGCACCTCCGCTGCCGGCCAACTCATCCGCGGCGAGCCGCGCCGCGGTGCCCAGGGCGACGGCCAGGGCGACGTTCTCGGTGCCGGCGCGCAGACCGCGCTCCTGACCGCCGCCGTAGACCACCGGCTCCAGCCGCACCCCTTCGCGTACGTACAGGGCGGCCGTAGCCTTGGGCGCGTACATCTTGTGCCCGACCACGGTGAGCAGATCGACACCCAGCCGCCGCACGTCGAGGCGCAGTTTCCCGGCGGCCTGGGCGGCATCGCAGTGGAACAGCACGCCGCGTTCGCGGGCGAGGGCGGCCAGTTCCGTGACCGGCTGGAGAGCACCGGTCTCGTTGTTGGCCGCCATCACCGACACCAGCACCGTCGCGCCGGTGAGCGCGGCGGCCAGTGTGGCCGGATCGACCAGGCCCGTGCCGTCGACCGGCAGTACCGTCACGCGTGCGCCGTGCAGCCGCTCCAGGGCCCGGGCCGTCTCCAGTACGGCCGGGTGCTCCGTGGCCTGCGTGATGACATGCGGCCGGGTGCGGCCGGCGGCCAGCACCGCGCCGCGCAGGGCGAGCAGATTCGCCTCCGAGCCCGAGGCCGTGAAGACGATCTCCGGGGTCCGGGCGCCGATCAGGGCGGCCACCCGCTCGCGCGCCTCGGCGAGCGCCCGGCCCGGTTCGGCACCGTAGGCGTGGCTGCTGGAGGGGTTGCCGAAGAAGGCGGTCAGGTACGGTGTCATCGCCTCGGCCACCCGTGGATCCACCGGGGTGGTGGCGTTGTAGTCCAGGTAGACCGGTCCGTCGGTCAGTGCGGGATGGGGCGGCGGGAGCGTTCCGGCCACAGCGGTCACGACAACTCCGCCGCATCGACGGGCAGTTGGGCCAGGCGCCATTCCAGCATGCCGGCGTCGAGCCGGATCGCGTGCCGCCCGCGCCAGGTCAGCAGCCGGACCGCGTCGTAGGCGAGGACGGAGTATTCGCCGCGGCAGTACACGACGATCTCCGTGTCCTCGGGAAGTTCGTCGATGCGGTCGGCCAACTGGTCGACCGGAATGCAGACGGCGCCGGGGATGTGTCCGGACATGTACTCCTCGACCGGCCGCACGTCCAGTACCACCACGTCCCCTGTCGCGACGCGGGCGCGCAGTTCCTCACGGGTGACCTCCCGCGCCCCGTCCTCGCCGAGGTAGGTGCCGAGAGCCGCCGGCACCGCGGCCTGGCGGTTCTCGGCGACCTTGCGCAGCAGCGCGAACAAGCGGGCCACATCGTCGCCGACGAGCTGGTAGTGGATCCGCGCGCCCGCCCGGCGGGTCGCGACGAACCCGGCCTGCTTGAGTGTCTGCAGGTGCGCCGACGTGGTCGTCAGGTTCAGTCCGGCAGCCCTGGCGAGGGAGTCCACGGTCCGCTCGCCCTGCGCCAGCAGATCGAGCAGCTCCAGGCGCTTTCCGCTGGCCAGCGCCTTGCCGCTGACGGCGAACGCGTCGTACAGCCGGGCCTTTGAGGTGTTTGTGGTGGTCTCCGCCATTTAGTCCTCCATGAATCCATGGAATACCGTAGATGAAGTCGGGGGGTGTGACCACGCGAATCCCCTCAATACCGCCCTGCTCGGATCTTGGAGGACCTCCGTGATCCGCCGACGACCAGCTGATTCCGCTGGTCGGTGCCGGACCGGACGACAGCGCAGAACTCGTCGGCCTGGGGGACGGCCGGTCCTCGGCCGTGGACGCGGGCCGCGAGCCCTGACGCCACTACTGGGCCGACGTCAGCACCGCCGCCTGCGGGGCGGGCGCTGCCGCCCGCCCGGCGCGGGCGACGGCCGGTGTCAGAGGCGGCTGTACTGCTCGATGTCCTCGGTGAACTCCTGCACCGCCCGCCCGGTGAGTGTCGGCCGGGTGTCGGCGATGGCGGTCAGGTAGTCCTCGGTGGTGGCCGGGCGGCCCTGGGGATCGATGACCTCGCGCTCGAACGCGGCCTGCGCGCCCTTGCGGGCGGCGAATTCGATGTCCGCGGGCGTGAACAGTTCGCTGGCCTCGACTAGCCGGGGCACGTCCACCGTGCCACCGGACGCGCCCAGATAGCGGTTCCAGATGGCCGCCCGCGCGGTGCGGTCCGGCGGGCCGATCGGGATGACGTAGTCGAACCGGCCCGGCCGCAGGAAGGCCGGGTCGAGAGAACGCACCGAGTTGGTGGTGCAGACCAGCAGCCGTTCGTCGTGCTCGCGGAAGACGGGGATGAGTTTGAGCAGTTCATTGGTGACCCCGTGCCCCGGATCCACCGCCTTCCCGGACCGCACGCCGGCGATCTCCTCGACCTCGTCGATGAAGAGAAGCACCGAGTCCAGTTCCGCCAGGTCCGCGAAGACCTCCCGCAGTGCCGCGGCGAGTCCCTCGCTCGTGTCGGCCGCGAGGCGGGACGGGAACAGTTCCACGAACGGCCAGCCGAGCCGCGAGGCCACCGCCTTGGCGAAGCTGGTCTTACCGGTGCCGGGCGGCCCGAACAGGATGACGGCCTTGGGCGGCACGACACCGTAGCGGTCGGCCAGCGCCGGCTCGGTCAGCGGGAGCACGACACGGCGCTCGACGACCTGTTTCTCGCGTTCCATCCCCGCCATGGCGTTCCAGAGGCCCGCGGGCAGCATACGGCCGCCCAGCGCCGCGATGACGTCGGAATTGGCGGTGCCGGGCGGTTCGAGCTTCTCGTAGTAGATCAGGTCGTCGCGGGACTGGTAGCCGGAGTTCTCCAGTGCCTTCGACCCGGCCGCGTGGGCGGGCAGCAGGGCGCCGACATGGCGGACGCCCAGCGCCCTCAGGCGCCGTTCCAACTCGGCGAGGAGCGCACTGCCGATTCCTCGTTCGCGCCAGCGGGCGGCGAGCGCCACCAGGAGGATCCACGCCCGCTTGTCGTGCGGCTGCGCCACGGCCAGGCCCACCAGCTCGTCGCCGACCTCCGCGACCACCGCCGTCTGGCTGGTCTTCGCCGCGGCCATCACCTCGGAGACCGGGAACACCCGGTCCTCACCTGCACGGCGGCTCTGGTCCCAGATCTGGACGGCCTGGTCGAGATCGTCGTCGTGGTAGTCACGCAGATGCCATGCGGGCATGTTGTCACCTCACCCGGTCCGGTGCACCCCATTGTCCTCTGTCCTGCGCGAGCGCGCCCGTGCCGAACCCAGCGGTTGCCGGGCGCCGGGAAACACCGAGGCGGGGGCACGCGGAGCAGCGCAGCAGTGGTCGACGGGCCGCGGGCCCGCGAGGACGGGTGGTGTCCGTGACCCGTCCGCGACGTGCGGACGGGCCGGAGCCGGGCCCCCTCCCGCCGGTCCTGCGGCGCCCGCACGGCGGGGCCGCGGCCGGTCACGGGCTCCCGAGGACGTGCCGGATCGCCGAGGCGACGTCGTGGGCGACATGGGTGGGTGCGAAGGGCTGCCGGGGCCAGGCACTGCCGTCCGACACCCATACGCTGCGCAGGCCGAGCGCGTCGGCACCCGCGATGTCGGCGTGCGGTGAGTCACCGATGATCCACGCACCGGGCAGGGGACGCCCCGCCACTTCGGCCGCCGCGTGAAAGATCTCGGGTGCCGGCTTCTTGTGGCCGACGCTCTCGGAGACGACCCATCCGTGGACCAAGGTGTCCAGTCCCGTGTTGCGGATCTTCCTTTCCTGCTGCGCGGTCCGGCCGTTGGTGACGATGACGCAGGTCCAGCCGCCGGCCTCGGCCTCGCCCAGCGCTCGGCGGGTGGAATCGGCCAGGACGACACGAGCGGCGGCGCCGGTGTCGAGGAGGGTTCGGACGGCGGCGGCGGGCACCGTGCCGCCGTATCGGCCGATGAGGGCTGCGGCGACGTCGGGACGTGCGGTATAACCGCTGGCGTCGACGGCCATCACCCAGGGGAGGTCGGAGACGGGCAGCCTGTGCTCGGCGAAGAAGTCGGCGACGGCGCCACGGAAGGCGGCATCCCGGTCGACCAGGGTGTTGTCCAGGTCCAGCAACAGCAAGGGCATGACCGGCAGTAGACCACGGACGCGGCGCCGATTTCCCGCCCGACGGGAAGCACGGCCGTCCGGGAACAGGGAGCAGCGGTGGGTGGGGACGTCGCCGAGAACGATGGGTGCCTGGCCTGTGACCTCATGGCGGGCAGGGTGCCGCTGCCCGGCGGAAACGTGCTGCGCACCCGGTTCTGGGTGGTCGAGCACTGTGTCGGGCCGCTGGGCCCGGGCACCGTCGTGGTCAAGCCGGCCCGGCACGTCGTCCACGTCGCCGAGTTGACCGCGCAGGAGTCCGCCGAACTGGGGCCGCTGCTGCAACGGGTGAGTGCCGCCGTCACCGAGGTGACGGCTCCCGAGCAGGTGTACGTGTGCCTGTGGTCGCATGCCGGTGGGGTCCCCGGCCACATCCACTTCGTCGTACAGCCCGTCGGGAGCGAACACCTGGCCCGGTTCGATGCCTTCGGTCCCGCGTTGCAGACCGCCATGGGCGAGGCAGGGTGTTTTCCCGAGGCCGCGGAGGTCGAGCGGATCTGCGACCGGCTGCGGCGCGTCCTCGGCTGACGCCACCCGCCGAGTGTCCCGTCCGCGCCGGTCCGGCGGGGATGGGACCGATCCCGCCGGTGCGGGCCGGAAGGTCACCGGGGTCCGGTCAGACAGTCACCACGGGCACCCCGTCCGGGCGGCCGCCGAGGAGGGCCGCGATGTGGTCGGCGCAGCGGATCGCGGCGGCTGCCATGGCGCCGCGCGTCATGCCGGCGACATGCGGGGTCAACAGGGCGTTCGGCACACCGCGCAGCGGCGAGGCGAAGGCGGCGTGCTCGTGGACGAAGGTGTCGACCGCCGCCGCGGCGAGCGGGTGCGCCGGATCGCGCAGCGCGTCGGCCAGCGCCTGTTCGTCGACGATCCCGCCCCGGGCGGTGTTCAGCAGGACCGATCCCGGTCGCATCTTCGCCAACTCCGTACGACCGATCATGCCCCGGGTGTGCGGCGTCAGGGGAACGTGCAGGGAGACGACGTCGCTCGTGGCCAGCAGGGCGTCGAGCGACGATGCCAGGGGCAGGGAGGTCTCGTGCGGTCGGCGTGCCAGCCCCTGCACCGGCATGCCCAGCGCTCTCGCCCGGTCGGCCAGCGCCATGCCGGTCCGGCCCAGCCCGACGATGCCCAGGGTCAGTTCGGCCAGTTCCACCGCGGGCGACGGTGTGCTCCAGCGGCCTTGGTGTGCGGCCTCGTGGTGGGCCGGAAGGCCGCGGACCAGGGCGAGCAACTGCGCCAGGGCGAACTCCGCGACCGCCTGCGCGTTGGAGCCCGGGGTGTGCGTGACGGCCACGTCGTGCCGGGCGGCGGCCGCCAGCTCGACATGGTCGGTGCCCGCTCCGGCCCGGCCCACGACGCGGAGCCGGTTGGCCAGGGCGGGGTCGGTCGCCGCGGCGAGGAATACGGCCCGCAGCGGAACGCCCGCACGCGACTTGACCGCGTGGTGTCCGAGCCCGCCCCGGACGGTCTGCGCGATCAGGGCCGGTTCGTCGAAGGCGTCGAAATCGGTGAAGTCCACCCGGCCGTCCCAGGCCGCCCGCGCGGCAGCCGGGTCGGCCACCCTCCGAAGGTTCAGCGTGACCGCCAGCCCGTGGCCGAGCAGACGCTCCAGCTCCCGGTCGAGCAGCCTGCCGGGTGCGGCGTCCAGCAACAGAACTCGCATACCTGCCACTTGTTCCCTCCCCGACGGACCCTACTGCCCTACTGCGTCACTGCGTCACTGCGTCCCGCGAGCCGGACTGGGCGACGCCCTGCCCGCGCCGGCCTCCGTCCGGCCGCTGATCCGGCCGTCCGGCGGGCCCGCCGGACGGCGCCTGCCGGACGGGGGGACCGGACCGAGCGCCGGGCCCCCGGTCCCGCCGAGCGCGTGCGGCTCGGGCGGGTTCACGCGACCACCTGGTCGGTGTGCATGGCGGCGATGGTGTCCGCGTCGTAGCCGAGGGCCACCAGGACCTCGTCCGTGTGCTCGCCGAGCAGCGGGGCGCCCTTGATGTCGGGGGTGAAACCGGAGAACCTGACCGGGCTGCCGACCGTCAGGTAGGTGCCGCGCTCCTTCTGCTCCACCTCCACGACCGAGCCGCTCTTGCGCAGCGCGGGGTCCTCGGCGATCTCCTTCATGCTGAGCACGGGAGCGCAGGGCACCTCCGCCTTGCGCAGGATGTCGACCGCCTCGTACTTGGTCTTGTCGGCCAGCCACTTCTCGATCTCCGCGAAGATGTCGAAGATCCGCAGCTGACGGGCCTCCGGGGTGCTGTACTGCGGGTCGTCGGCCCAGTCGGGGTGGCCGATGATCTCGGCGGTCCGCGTCCAGTTCTGCTCCTGGACGGTGAAGTAGATGTACGCGTTGGGGTCGGTCTCCCACCCCTTGCACTTCAGGACCCAGCCGGGCTGACCGCCGCCGCCGGCGTTGCCGCCGCGCGGGACGGTGTCGCCGAACTCGCCGTTCGGGTACTGCGGATACTCGTCCAGGAAACCGACGTGGGCGAGGCGCTGCTGGTCACGGAGCTTGACCCGCAGCAGGTTGAGGACGGCGTCCTGCATCGACACCGACACCTTCTGGCCTTCGCCGGTCCGGGCGCGGGCGAGGAGCGCGGTGAGGACACCGATCAGCAGGTGCATGCCGGTGTTGCTGTCACCGAGCGCGGCCGCGCTGACGGTCGGCGGGCCGTCCCAGAAGCCGGTGGTGGAGGCGGCTCCGCCGGCGCACTGGGCCACGTTCTCGTAGACCTTGAGGTCGTTCCACGGCGAGTCCTCGTTGAACCCCTTGACCGAGCCGAAGATCAGGCGGGGGTTGAGTTCGTGGATGTGCTCCCAGGGCAGGCCCATGCGGTCCATGGCGCCCGGCGCGAAGTTCTCCACCAGCACGTCGGCCTCGCGGATCAGCTTCTCCATGACCTCCTTCCCCTGCGGCGTACGGGTGTTGATGGCCAGGGAGCGCTTGTTGCTGTTCAGCATGGTGAAGTACAGCGCGTCCACGTCGGGTATGTCGCGCAGCTGGTGACGGGTCACATCGCCGCCCGTGATGCGCTCGACCTTCAGGACGTCGGCGCCGAACCAGGCGAGCATCTGGGTGCAGGCCGGGCCGGCTTGCACTCCGGTGAAGTCGATCACCTTGATTCCGGTCAGCGGCAGTTCGGTCATGACGGTTTTCCTTTCTGGTGCAGTGGTCGGCGGGGTGTGCCGTAGTGCCTGGTGTCAGGCCGCCGGCCGGGCCGTGTTGTCGATTCCCTTGGGGTTCAGACTGGTCAGGTGGCCGCTCTCGGTGCCGTCCGTGGGGTCGATCACGCAGTCGATGAGGGCCGGCCGGCCGGACACGAGGGCTTCGCGCAGCGCGCGGGAGACCTCCGCGGGGGTCGTCGCCCGGTAGCCCCGGCCGCCGAAGGCGTCGATCATCAGGTGGTACTGGGCCCGCAGCGAGGTGGGAGCGGGATCCGCGGTGGCGGAGACGTCGTCGCCGCGGTAGACACCGCTGTTGTTGAGGACGACGGTGACGATGGGCAGGCCGTAGCGGCAGACGGTCTCCAGCTCCATGCCGCTGAAGCCGAAGGCGCTGTCACCCTCGACGGCCACGACCGGATCGCCGGTCTCGACTGCCGCGGCGATGGCGTATCCCATGCCGATGCCCATGATCCCCCAGGTGCCGCAGTCCAGCCGGTGGCGCGGCACCTGCATGTCGAGCACGTTGCGGGCGATGTCGAGCGCGTTGGCGCCCTCGTTGACGACGTAGGCGCGGGGGTGGTCCCTCAGCACCCCGCGGATCGCCTGCAGCGCGCCCAGGAACTTCATCGGGTGCGCGGTCCGGGCCGCCTCGATGCGGTCGGACATCTTGGCGACGTTCTGCGCCGAGCGTGCCGCGAGTTGTGTCCGCCATGCCTCCGGGACCGTGATCTGACCCGGCTTGGTCCGCTCGACCAGCAGTTCCATCACCGAGGCCGCGTCTCCGACGAGAGGGGCGGCGATGGGCTGGTTGCCGTCCAGTTCGGTGGGATCGATGTCGATCTGGATGAACTGGGCGTCCGGGCTCCACTGCGGCGGTTCGCCGTGCCCGAGCAGCCAGTTCAGGCGTGCGCCGACGAGCAGGACGACGTCGGCCTCCCGCAGGGCGAGCGACCGGGCGGTGGCCACCGACTGCGGGTGGTCGTCGGGAAGCAGGCCCTTGGCCATCGACATCGGCAGGAACGGCAGGCCGTTGCGCTCGACGAATTCCCGGATCGCGTCGTCCCCTTGCGCGTACGCGGCGCCCTTGCCGAGGACCACCAGTGGCCGTTCGGCGCCCGCGAGCAGATCGATCGCGCGGTCCACGGCGCTGACCGGCGGGAGCTGGCGCGGCGCAGGGTCGACGATCCGGGGGAGTGACGCGGCCCCCTGCCGCGTGTCGATGACCTCACCGAGCACCGCGGCCGGAAGGTCGAGATACACCCCTCCGGGACGACCGGAGACCGCCGTACGGATCGCGCGGGCCAGCCCGCGTCCGATGTCCTCGGCCCGGTCGATCCGGTACGCCGCCTTGACCAACGGCTGGGCCGTGGCCAACTGGTCGAGCTCCTCGTAGTCGCCGCGGCGCAGGTCGATGATGCCGCGCACGCTGGACCCGGAGATCTGCACCACCGGGAAGCAGTTGGTGGTGGCGTTGGCGAGCGCGACGAGCCCGTTGAGGAACCCCGGGCCGGAGACCGTCAGGCACACGCCCGGCTTTCCGGTCAGGAATCCGGCCGCCGCCGCGGCATGCCCGGCGTCGCTCTCGTGCCGGAAGCCGATGAACCGGATACCCGACGCCTGGGCGAGCCGGGCGAGGTCCGTGACCGGGATGCCGACCACCCCGTAGATGGTCTTGACGTCGTTGCGCAGGAGCGCGTCCACGATCAGGTGGTTGCCGTCGGTGAGCAGTTCCGGGGCACGGCTGGAGAGCTGCGGGGTGTGCGGTGCGGGGGCGGTGGCCATGACGGGACTCCTCATCGGATGCGGGGCTGACACCTCATGCGCTGGTTTGGTGCGTTTTGCTCCACTGTTCGGTAGGTCATGCGGCCGTGTCCAAGACCCGTGGGTGACCGGTTGATAAGCGAGAGCTGTCAAAGCGCCCGGAGCCCTCCGCACACCCCGGCCACGCTGGATCGATAAGCGCCGTGTGTCAGGCGTTCACCCCTGCGTATTGGACCCGCGGGCCTGCGTGACGCACGCTCGGCAGCAGAACGTGTCCTTTGAGCGGAGATCGGGTCCCGACGGCGCGGACGTGGCCTCACGGCCCACCGCGACAGCGCCCGTGACCGGGAGCCAGGAGGTGATGGCCATGGCCTCGTCCGCCACGGCATCCGCAGCTACGACGACCCGGACCCGCTACCGGCCCCCTGCGGTCACCGGGCTGACCGATCTGATCGCCGGATCCGTCCGGGACCGGCCGGGCACACCGGCGCTGATCGTCACCGCCGACCACGTGCGGTTGTCCTACGCCGTGCTCGACGGCCTGGCCGCCGACATGGCGGCGCGGCTCGCCGACACGGATCTGCGGCCCGGGGACCCGGTGGGTCTGGTCTGCGCCAACACCGTCGAATTCGTCGTCGCCCTGCTGGGCGCCGCGCGGGCCGGGCTGGTGACCAGCCCGCTGGATCCGGCGCTCCCCGCGCCCGAGAAGGCCGCGCGGCTGGCCGCGCTGGGCGCGCGGGCGCTCCTCACCGGTCCCGCCGCCCCCGACGGCCCGCCGGGGACAAGGGTGCCCGCCTGGCCGGTGCGCGTCCGGGTCCTGCCGTCCGGGACCGCCACGGTGACCCTGGACGCCGCCGCGCGGCCGGCGCCGCGCGGCGCCGGCGCGGCCGGGGAGCTCACCTGCCACGACACCCTCGTCCTGTTCACCGCCGGAACCACCGACCGGGCGAAGATGGTCCCGCTCACCCACGCCAACGTGGTCGCCGGCGTGACCGGCGTCTGTACGACCTACGAGCTGGACCCGGCCGACGGGACGGTGGCGGTGATGCCGCTGTTCCACGGCCACGGGCTGTTCGCCGCGCTCCTGTCCTCCCTCGCGAGCGGAGGACGGGTCCTGCTGCCCGCGCACGGCCGGTTCTCGGCCCACACGTTCTGGGACGACATGCGGGCCGCGGGCGCCACCTGGTACACGGCGGTGCCGACCATCCACCAGATCCTGCTGGCGCGGGCGGCCCAGGAGTATCCGGGCCGGCAGACCCAGCCGCTGAGGTTCGTGCGCAGTTGCAGCGCCCCGCTCCCCGCGGCCACCGCCCGGGCGCTGGAGGACCTGCTCGGCGTGCCGGTGCTGAGCGCGTACGGAATGACCGAGTCCACGCACCAGACGACCAGTGAGCCACTGCCGCGGCACGGGCACCGCGGGCGCGGATCCGTCGGCACGGCGACCGAGGTGGACCTGCGCATCGTCGACACGGACGGGCGACCGTGTCCGTCCGGCGAGCCGGGGGAGGTGTGGGTGAGCGGTCCGCCCGTCGCGCGTGGCTACCTGGCCGACCCCGCCGAGACCGCGCACAGCTTCGCCGACGGCTGGTTCCGCACCGGCGACCTGGGCCTGCTCGATCCGGACGGCTGTGTGTACCTCACCGGGCGCATCAAGAACCTCATCAACCGCGGCGGTGAGAAGATCTCGCCGGAGCGCGTCGAGGACGTTCTCGCCGGGTGCCCGGGTGTCGTCGAAGCGGCCGTGTTCCCCGTCGCCGACGCCACGTACGGCCAGCGGGTCGGTGCCGCCGTCGTACTGGGCGAGGGCCAGAACACCGAGCCGGACCGGATCCTGGACCACTGCCGTGACCGGCTGGCCCCCTTCGAGATACCCGAACGGCTCCAGGTCGTCGCCGGCCTCCCGCACACTCCCAAGGGCGGACTGGACCGCCGGTCGCTGGTGGACCGGTACCCGGACTGACACATGTCCCGGTCCACATGTCCCTGTACGTGTGCCGACTCCGCGCCCGCCCGAGTCACCCGAGACGGTCCTCGCCGGTCAGCGGCCGGTCGAAGAAGTCGTCGAGCGACAGACGGGTCGCCACGTCCACGAACGCCCGGGCGATCGGGGACCCGGGGGCCGCCGCGTTGATCCCCACCTGGACCTCCGCGCTGGTCTCCGGCTCGACCAGCCGCACGGCCCGCGCCCGGCCGGTCACCGGCATCGCGCGCAGCCAGGTGTGCGGCACGATGCTCGCCCAGTCCCCACCGCCCACATGCGCGTACAAGGAGGCGACCGAGTCCGTCTCCACCTGGGCGGCGACCTCCACCCCGCTGCTCGCCAGCGCACTGTCGATGACCTGGCGGATCTTCATGTCCTCCGTGAGCAGCGCGAGCGGCAACTGCGCCGCCTCCGCCCAGGTCATCGTGCGGATGTCGGGTTTCAACCGGTCCTCGGGAGCCAGCAGCACATAGCGCTCCTCGTACAGCGGCACGGTCAGCAGCCCTTCCCGTTCCTCGGGCGGGAACGGCCCGATCGCCGCGTCCAGCTCGAACTCCCGCAGCAGCCGGGCCAGGTCGGTGGTCGGCAGCCGGGAACGGATCTGCACCTTGGCCAGCGGATGCGCGGCGCAGAAGGCGGCCACGGGCAGGGCCACGGTGGTCGACGAGGTGGGTTCGGTGCCCAGCCGCAGCGTCCCCGTGACCCCCGACTGGACGGCGGCCACCTCTGCCTTGAACGCGTCGTGCTCGGCGAGGATCCGCTTGGCCCAGACCACCAGCCGCTCCCCTTCCGGGGTCAGGCCCTGGTAGTTGTGGCCACGGTTGATCAGCGTGACGTTCAGTTCCCGCTCCAGCTTGGCGATGGCCGCCGACAGCGCGGGCTGCGACACGTAGCAGGCCTCGGCGGCCCGCGCGAAGTGTTTCTCCCGGGCCACCGCCACGAAGTACTCCAGCTGCCGGAACAACATGTGCGAGACCTCCCTGCGCGGGGCGTGGCCGTCGGTGAAGCGGATGCCGTCGAACCGGCTGTTTCCCCCATCATCCTGCGGGCCCGGGCAGGACGACGCAGCGGACGTCCCGCAGCGGAGTCCGGCCCGCGCCGTGCACGCCCACCGGCGGCTGCTGCCGACCGTGATCCGTCAACAGCGCAGGGGTGGTAAGCCGACGGCCGACGGGGTGGCCCGGGGGCGGTCGGTACGGGCGAGCGCCTAGGAGGTGTGGAAGTACTCGGCGATGGTGCCGATCACAGCCGCCGCGCTGCGCAGTTCCGCCCCGGAGAAGTCCGTCAGCGCCTCGGCGAGCCACTGCTCGCCCGCCGCCTGGATGCGGACGACTGCTTCTCGGCCTTCCGCGGTGGCCTCCGCGAGCCGGGCACGCTGGTCGCCCGGCTCACGGACGGTGGCGACCAGGCCCTGTTCCTCCAGCCTGCGGACCTCCCTGGTGATGTGCGGGGCCTTCACCATGAGCGCGTCGGCGAGTTCGCCCAGACGCAGCGGCGACGGTGAGGCCGCCAGCACCCGCAGTACGGCCAGGGACGCCCGGTCGACCGGAACGCCGGCCTGGCGGCGCAGCCGGGCGTGAGCACGATTTCCGGTCATCGTGTACGCCAGTGTGGCCAGTGCGGCGTACAGGTCGTCGAGAGGCGTCGTGTCGGTGGTTTTCGAGGGCTCCACGTTCAGATGATGCCGTACGGCGCCCGGTTCGGCGCCCGGCCTTCGGTATCGGTGGTCCCGGGGCCGGTCCCGGCGCCCCGCGACCGGCACCGCCGACCCGGGCCCGCCCGGGGGAGAAGGGGCGGTGGAGCGCCGGTACCGACCGGCGCTCCACCGCCTGCCGGCCAGGCGCGGCGTCACTCCCGGTTGCCGCTTTTTGCCGCTTTGCGAATGTCCGGAAACATTCGCTCTCGGTCCTCGCCGGCGGATGTCCGGAAACGCCCGGTGCCGGGCCGGGCTGCGTGGTTGTAACGTCCCCGGCGTCGAGTTACTTTCGTTAAGTAATGCATAGTGCATCGATTTGGAGGGGATCGCCGTGAAGGTCGCCGTGGACGGTGAGAAGTGCTGCGCAGCAGGCCAGTGCGTGCTGGTCGCCCCGCAGGTCTTCGACCAGCGGGACGAGGACGGAGTCGTGGTGCTCCTGCAGACCGAGCCGGCCGACGGGATGCAGGAGGCCGTCGAGGAGGCGGCCCAGGTCTGCCCCGCGGCCGCGATCACGCTGTCCTGACACCTGCCAGGAGGCGCTGAACACCGCTCGTCGTCGAGTCGTTCGCCGCGAGCAACCGCTCGTCGCCACATCAAGGAGGGAATCACATGACCGAGACGCCCACCGCCGCCCACACCTACGCCGAACGCCGCGCGGCAGGCTGCCCCTTCGACCCGCCCCCCAACAGGTCACGACTGCTGGAGGAGGAACCGGTCTCCCGCACCAGCCTGTGGAACGGTGCGACAGTCTGGCTGGTGACCCGGCACGCGGACCAGGTCGCGCTCCTGCGCGACCAGCGGATCAGCGCCGACAACCGCAACTCCGGCTATCCGAGCATCAGCCCCGCCGCGGAGGCCACCCGCCTGCACAACCGGACGTTCCTGACCATGGACGAGCCCGAACACAGCGCACAGCGCCGACGGTTCACCGGCGACTTCTCGGTCAAGCGCGTAGCGGCCCTGCGGCCGCGCATCGAGGCGATCGTCGCCGAACTGCTGGACGCGATGGAGGAAGCCGGACCGCCGGCCGACCTGGTCCAGGCGTTCGCGCTGCCGCTCCCGTCACTGGTCATCTGCGAACTGCTCGGCGTCCCCTACGAGGACCACGAATTCTTCCAGCGGGCCAGCGCCGTCATGATCGACACCCGTAGCAGTCCGGAAGCGGCCCTGGCCGCCTCGCAGGAGATGGTCGACTATCTCGGCGACCTGGTGGAGGCGAAGGAGAAGAACCCCGGCACCGACCTGCTCAGCCGGATCGCCGTGCAGTACCTGCGCACCGGCATCAGCGACCGCGACGAGTGCGCCAAGCAGGCACGGCTGCTGCTGGTCGCGGGTCACGAGACGACGGCCAACATGATCGCGCTGGGCACCTGCGCCCTGTTGCAGCAACCCGACCAGCTCGCCGCCGTCCGGGACGCGGGCCCGGACCGGGTGGCCGGAGCGGTGGAGGAACTGCTGCGCTATCTGACCATCGTGCACTCGGGACGGCGGCGTGTGGCCCTGGCCGACATCGAGCTGGACGGGCACACCATCCACGCCGGCGAGGGGGTGATCCTTGCCACCGACGTCGCCAACCGGGACCCGGAGATCTTCGAGGATCCCGACCGGCTCGACGTCGACCGCCAGGCCAGGCGGCACCTCGCCTTCGGTTCCGGCCCGCACCAGTGCCTCGGCCAGAACCTCGCGCGACTGGAACTGCAGATCGCCTACCCCGCCCTGCTCCGCCGTTTCCCGGGACTCCGACTGGACCGTTCGCTCTCGGAGATCCCGTTCCGCGACGACATGGCCGTCTACGGCGTCCACGAGCTGCCCGTCGCCTGGTGAGCAGCGCCTGCAGCGCGCGCCGACGGGATCGGCCGGTGAGCGCGGGCGGCTGACACCCGTCCACGTGGGCCGGTCCCGCGCACGCCCGGCCAGGCGCGGGGCACCCGTCCCGCCGGCCGATGGCCCCCGTACGACCGGTGAACCGGCGAACACATCAGAAAGGCAGGGCACATATGTCGATCGACGCCGAGCGCACGGCGCGACGCGGAGGGAGCCGGCCCGGGGCCGGCCGCGGCAGGACGCTCCCGGGCGGGCGGGCCGCCGGCCGCCCGGCGCCCGACAGGGAGGTGTGAGTTGACCGGAACGGCACGGGTGGTCGTCGTCGGTGCCTCGGCCGCCGGAGTGGCCACCGTGGAAGGGCTGCGCAGGCTGGGCTTCACCGGCCGGCTGACGCTCATCGGTGAGGAGGCCGATGTTCCCTACGACCGCCCGCCGCTGTCCAAGCAGTTGCTCTCCGGAACCTGGGAGCCCGAACGGCTCCGACTGCGCTCGCCCGAGGCGCTGGCGGCGCTCGACCTGGACCTGCGGCTCGGGCAGCGGGCGGTGGCACTGGACACCGGGCGGCGCCAGGTCGTGCTGGCCGGCGGCGAGCGGGTCGGCTACGACCAGGCGGTCGTGGCCACCGGGGTCCGCGCGCGCCGTCTGCCGGGCACCGAGACGTGCGAGGGCGTGCATGTGCTGCGCACGCTGCGCGACGCCCTGGACCTGCGTGCGGCCCTGGGCGCCGGCCGGCGTCTGGTCATCGTCGGCGGCGGCTTCATCGGTGCCGAGGCGGCCGCGGTGGCCGGGCAGGCCGGCTGCGAGGTCACCCTGGTCACCGACACCGCGGTACCGATGGGTACGGCCCTGGGCACGGACGTCGGCGGCATGCTCGCGGAGGTGCACGCCGAGCACGGGGTGCGGCTGGTGACCGGTTCCCTGGTCGAAGCGGTGCTGACCCAGGACGGCCGGGCCACCGGGGTACGGCTGGCCGACGGCCGGACACTCGAAGCCGATGCCCTGCTGGTCGGCATCGGGGCGCGTCCCAACGTGGAGTGGCTCGCGGACAGCGGGCTGCCGACCGGTGACGGCGTGGAGTGCGACGCCATGCTGTACGCCGGAAACGGCGTCTGGGCAGCAGGTGACGTCGCCTCCTGGCCGGACGGGGCGACCGGGCAGCGGCTGCGCGTCGAGCACCGCACCAATGCGGGTGAACAGGGACTCGCCGTGGCCCGCAACCTGCTGGCGGGCCGCGACGCGGCCACCGCGTTCACCACCGTGCCCTATGTCTGGTCGGACCAGTACGACCTGAAGATCCAGGTCCATGGGCAGACCAGGGGCGCCGATGAGTTCCGTGTGGTGGACGGCGGCCTGGCCGAGCGCCGGTTCACCGCGCTGTGCGGGGCCAAGGGACAGGTCTGCGCGGCCGTGGGGGTCAACATGACCAAGCCGCTGCGCGCCCTTCGCCCGCTGGTGGCCGCCCGCACCCCGTGGCCCGAGGTGTCCGCAGCCCTCCCCTCCCTCTGAGATCCGCGCCTGCCGTCACCGGGCACCCCGAGGTGCGTGCCCGGTGACGACGCCCTGACCTCTTCCGGCCGAGAGGCCGCCCCAGACCCGCGACAAGGTCACCCTGCCTCGTCGAGCCGGCGACATGCCACGGCCCGTTCCGCCGCTCGACCGGTGCCGTCCAGTGTCACCTGACAGAGGCGGGCAGACGGCCTGCGGGTCACCGCCTCCGTCAGGACACCGTCCGTGAACAGGACACCCACACCGTCCTCCAGCGCCCACCCGGCAGGAAGCGCACCGGTGGCCACGGCCGTTCGATACGAGGAACGGCGGCCCGGTTCGCTGTCGTAGTGCGGGCAGACCGAACCGGACAACAGGCCCAATCCGTCCGGCAGAGAGGTGAGCGGCCCGAAGGAGTCGGTGTGTGAACCTTCGGCCCAGCAGTTGGCACCGGCGCTGATACCGCACAGGAGGGTTCCGCGGTCGTATGCCTCGCCCAGCAGCCGGTCCACGCCGTGCGCGCGCCAGACCGCCAGCAGGTTCACGGTGTTGCCGCCACCCGCATAGACGATGTCCTGATCGAGGAGGAAGGTGCGCAGCGCTTCGTCATCGAGTTGCCTCTGGAACAACGACAGGACACCGGGCTCACAGTCGCGTGACCGGAACGCCCGGAGGAATCGCTGGACATACGCGGGGGCGTCGCCGCTGGCCGTCGGCACGAAGCACACCTTGGGGCGGGATCTGCGGGCTTGAGTCAGCAGCCAGTCGTCCAGCAGGCCGTCATCGTCAGTGGAGAAACCTCCGCCGAGGAGAGCCAGCCGACGCCTGGGAACGACAGCCATGCGGACACCTCCTCAGCCGACGGTCCCGAGAGGAGCGGACGGCGTACCGAACGATGCCCGGCGACCGATGCCCTCGGCAAGTCATACCGCACGCGCGGTCCCCGCACACACGCCCCCCGCCGGTGTTCAACTCATCGCGGATCGGGGCGATTGTGGGTGGGGTCGCGCTTCACCTCTTGACGATACTGGTCCGGACCTTTAGCTTCACGCCTTAAACAAAGCCCATGGAATGCGCCCAACGTCTTTGAGCCGCAATGGTGTTGGGACCGCGCTCCGCCATCTCCGCGTGAAAGGCCAAACCCCCAATGGCCAGACCACTGCCCGTGATCGTGTCCCTCGCCGCTCTCACCCTGTCCACCGGCCTCCTCACGGCCGCCCCCGCCCAGGCCGCCACCGGCACCATCACCGGCCTGGCGGGCAAGTGCCTCGACGTCGCCGGCGCCAGTTCGGCCAACGGCACCGCCGTCCAGCTCTACGACTGCAACGGCACCGCCGCCCAGCAGTGGACGGTCGGTTCCGACGGCACCATCCGCGCCCTCGGCAAGTGCCTGGACGTCACCGGTAATTCGACCGCCAACGGATCCACGGCCCAGCTCTGGTCCTGCACCGGCGGCGCGAACCAGAAGTGGACCGTCACCGCCGCGCACGACATCGTCAACCCGCAGGCCGACAAGTGTCTGGACGCCACCGGCAACTCGTCGGCCAACGGTACCCGCGCCCAGATCTGGTCCTGCACGGGCACCGCCAACCAGAAGTGGACCGCGCCCGCCGCAGACGACGGCGGCAACCCCCCGGCGGCCGCCCCCATGGCCGTGGCGCCGTACCTCTACAACGGCTGGGGCAGCCCGCCCAGCCCGACCACGATCACCAACGCCACCGGCGTCAAGTGGTTCACGCTCGCCTTCGTCCTCAGCAACGGCTACTGCAACCCGCAGTGGGACGGCGGCCGGCCGCTGACCGGCGGCGTCGACCAGCAGACCGTCAACACCGTGCGCGCGAACGGCGGCGACGTCATTCCCTCCTTCGGCGGCTACAGCGGCAACAAGCTGGAGAGCTCCTGCTCCAGCGCGGGAGAACTCGCCGCCGCCTACCAGAAGGTGATCAACGCCTACGGTCTGAAGGCCATCGACATCGACATCGAGGCCGACGCCTACAGCAACCCGACCGTCCAGCAGCGCACGATCGACGCGCTGAAGACCGTGAAGGCCAACAACCCGGGCCTGAAGGTGTACATCACCATCGGCACCGACCAGAGCGGCCCCGACACCAGCCTGATCAACCGGGCCGCGTCCTCCGGCCTGACCACCGACGGCTGGGCCATCATGCCCTTCGACTTCGGCGGTGCCGGCCAGAACATGGGCAACCTCACCGTGCAGGCCGCCGAAGGTCTCAAGAACGCGCTGAAGAACGCCTACGGCTACAGCGACGACCAGGCGTACCGAGACATGGGCATCTCGTCGATGAACGGCATCACCGACAACAACGAGACGGTGACGGTGGCCGACTTCCGCACCATCCTCGCCTACGCGCAACAGCACCACCTGGCCCGTCTCACCTTCTGGTCCGCCAACCGGGACCGCCCGTGCACCGGCGGCCCCGCCGACAGTTGCTCCGGCGTCAACCAGTCCGACTGGGACTACACGCGCGTTTTCGCCGCCTACACCGGCTGACAGCAGCCCCCCGCCATCGGCCGATCCCTTCGGCAAGGAGGATTCGTGTTCCGACTACCGCGCTCCGCCACCAGACCACTGGCCGCAAGCCTGGTCACCGTGGCGGCCGCATCCTTCCTCTCGGTCGCCCCGTCGAGCGCGGTGACCACCGGGGCCGCCGCGCCCTCGGCGGCCGCCGCCCTGCCCACGGACTGGGCCACGGTCGTGAACGCGGCCAGCGGCAAGTGCCTCGACGCCAGGGCGGCCGGCACCGAAAACGGCACCGCGGTGCAGCAGTACAGCTGCAACGGCACCACCGCCCAGCAGTGGAACTTCACGGCGACCAGCGACGGCTACGTCCGCATCAACAACCGCAACGACGCCGGTCAGAGCGTGGACGTGACCGACGTGTCCACGATCGACAACGCCCCGATCCAGCTGTGGGCCTACGGTGGCGGCGCCAACCAGCAGTGGCTGCCGGTAGACGAGGGCGGCGGCGCGTACCACTTCGTCAACCGGGGCAGCGGCAAGTGCCTGGACGATCCGGGCGCCTCGGTCGCCGACAGCGTGCAGCTCGTGCAGTACACCTGCAACGGCACCGCCGCCCAGCGCTTCCAGGTGGCCCCCGTGACCACTCCGCCCACGGACGGCACGGACCTCGGCCCGAACGTGGTCGTCTTCGACCCGTCCATGTCGTCCGCCACGATCCAGAACCGACTGAACTCGATCTTCCAGCAGCAGGAGACCAACCAGTTCGGCTCCCAGCGCTACGCCGTCATGTTCAAGCCGGGCACCTACAGCGCCGACGTCAACGTCGGCTTCTACACCCAGGTGCTCGGGCTCGGTCTGACGCCCGATGCGGTGACCGTCAACGGCGCGGTGCACGCCGAGGCCGACTGGTTCCAGGGCAACGCCACCCAGAACTTCTGGCGCGGCACCGAGAACCTGTCCGTCAACCCGAGCGGCGGCGGTGACCGCTGGGCGGTCTCGCAGGCGGCGTCGTACCGTCGGATGCACCTGCGCGGCAACCTCGCGCTGGACGACGGCGGCTGGTCCAGCGGCGGATACCTCGCCGACAGCAAGATCGACGGCCAGGTCAACTCGGGCAGCCAGCAGCAGTGGCTGACCCGCAACTCGCAGCTGGGCAGCTGGACCGGGTCCAACTGGAACATGGTCTTCGTCGGCAGCCAGGGCGTGCCCGCCACCAGCTTCCCCAACCCGCCGTACACGACGGTCGCCCAGAGCCCGGTCACCCGGGAGAAGCCGTTCCTGTACGTGGACGCCTCCGGCAACTACCAGGTGTTCGTCCCGGCGCTGCGCACCAACTCCACGGCGACCAGCTGGGCGAGCGGAAGTCCCGCGGGCAGTTCGTTGTCCCTCGACTCCTTCTACGTCGTGAAGCAGGGCGCCACGGCCGCGCAGATCAACGCCGCCCTGGCCGCGGGCAAGAACCTCCTGGTCACCCCAGGTGTCTACCACCTCGACCAGACCCTGAACGTGACCCGCCCCGACACGGTCGTCCTCGGCCTCGGTCTCGCCACGTTCGTGCCCGACAACGGCGTCACCGCGATGAAAGTCGCGGACGTCGACGGCGTGAAGATCGCCGGTGTCCTCTTCGACGCGGGCACCACCAACTCCTCCACGCTGGTCGAGGTCGGCCCGTCCGGCTCCTCCGCCTCGCACGCGGCGAACCCGACCTCCCTGCACGACGTGTACTTCCGCGTCGGCGGCGCGGGCGTCGGCAAGGCGACCACCAGCCTCGTCGTCAACAGTGACAACGTGATCGGCGACCACATGTGGATCTGGCGTGCCGACCACGGCAACGGCGTCGGCTGGAACACCAACACCGGTGACACCGGACTCGTCGTGAACGGCGACGACGTCACGATGTACGGCCTGTTCGTCGAGCACTACCAGAAGTACCAGACCCTCTGGAACGGCAACGGCGGCCGGACCTACTTCTACCAGAACGAGATGCCCTACGACCCGCCCAACCAGGCGGCCTGGATGAACGGCTCCACCCAGGGCTACGCCGCCTACAAGGTGGCCGACTCCGTCACCAGCCACCAGGCGTACGGCCTGGGCAGCTACTGCTACTTCAACGTCAACCCGGGCGTGACAGCAGCCCGCGCCATCGAGGCACCGAACAACCCGAACGTGCGCTTCACCAGCATGGTGACGGTCTCCCTCGGCGGTACGGGAACCATCAGCCACGTCATCAACAACACGGGAGGCCCGTCCAACTCCGGCAGCAACGTCGCGAACCTCAGAAGCTACCCGTAACCGCTCACGGACCGGGCCGGCCAGACCGGCCCGGCCGCCGGGCGCCCTGATCGGCGTGGCGGGGACCCGCTTCGTGCGGGTCCCCGCCGTGCCGGTTTCGCCGTCAGCCGCGCCGCCGTGCGCGGGCGGCCTCGAAACGGGTCAGGACACCGGTGCCCGCCTGCGGCAGCCAGTGCATGTGCCGCGCGACGGCTCCGCGGCGGTCGCCGGAGTCGTAGGCGCCGAGCAGCGGGTAGTAGTTGGAGCTGATCGCGCCGGGCGGGGTCAGCTCGCCCTGCTGCCAGTGGCGCCACTGCCCGTACACCTGGGCGAGCCGTACCACGGGTAGTAGAAGATGTGGGCGCGCGGGGAGACCGTGCGCGGGCCGGTGGCTGACGCGGTGCCGGTGCCCGCCGCGACGGCGGTCGTCGCCGCGGCACCGGCCGCGATGAGTCCGCGCCGGGACAGGTGTCTGGGGTGTGCGGTCATCCGGGTCGATCTCCTTGGTCGGACGGACGGGAATGGCGCGGGGCGAAACCGAGCAGATCCGCGCAGGCCTTCGTGTCGATCAGGGACGTGCGGCCGGGCAGCGGAGCGAACGCGGGCACGCCCGGACGGTGTCGCTGGAGCAGTTCGGAGGTGGGCAGAGGGGAGGAGGTGTCGGGTGCCGCGGCATTGAGGACGTGGCAGCCGGTGATGTCGGCCTCCACGGCCCGGCGGATCACCGCCGCCGCGTCCCGGGTGTCCAGCCAGCCCCACAGGTCGTGCCGGTGGGCGCCCGGATTGGCGGCGACCCCGGCCAGTTGCCGTGCGAGCCGCTGTCCGGTCCCGGTGAAGGGGAACCGGAGGCACACGATGTCCGTGCCCCACCGCAGATGTATGCTGCGGGCCGTCTCCTCCAGGACCACCTTGGACAGGCCGTACGGGTCGCGTACGAGCAGCGGATGGTCCTCGTCGAGGGGCACGTACTGCGGGGAGACGGGCACCGGCGACCAGGCGAGACCTACGGCCGCGAGGCTGGACGCCGCCACGATCCGGTGCGCGCCCGCCCGTCCGGCCTCGTCGAGGACCCGGCGGCACGTTCTCCGAGGAGAGTGCCTGCAGACCGATCGGCAGGGTGTACACGGACGGGTCGTTGAGGGAGACCCGGGTCAGCAGGAACTCGTTCCACGTGGGGATCGCCGTGAGCAGCGCGACGGTGATCAACGCGGGACGGACGAGCGGCAGACAGACGAACGCGAAGATCCGCAGCTCGCCGGCGCCGTCGACCCGCGCCGAGTCCCGCAGCTCCCCGGGCACCGCGGTGAACGCACCCGTCATCAGCAGGATCGACAGCGGCGCACCCCCGTTCACGAACGGCAGGACGAGCCCCCAGTGCGTGCCGAGGATGCCCATTGTGTTCTCCAGCAGCACGATCGGCAGCATCACCGTGATGCCCGGGACGAACAGCAGCGAGACGAACAGCTTCTGCAGCGCCCCGCGCCCCGGGAAACGCAGTACCGCGAAGGCGTATCCGGCTGCGGAGTAGAACGCCACGGTCAGTACGACCGTGTACAGGGTCACGAGGAGGCTGTTGACGAAGAAGTCGAAGAAGTCCAGTTCGTTCCAGGTGTCGATCAGCGTCCGGAACGTCGGGTGGTGCGGGACCAGATGCCCGCCGCTGACCACCTCGACCTGGTCCTTGAACGCCGCCGACACCATCCACAGGAACGGGTACAGGCTGACCAGCGCGTACAGGGCGAGCAGCAGGCCCACGACGACCCGGGCCAGGGCCCGGCCGGACGGCGGTCGCAGGGCGGGGCGGCCCGCTCGGGGACGGGCCGTCGATATCGATGTCATGTCGTGCTCCGCAGCGCTCGCAGGTTGATCAGGGCGAGGACGAGGGCGACCGCGAACAGCAGCCAGCCCAGGGCGCTGGCCAGGCCCAGGGTGGGGGCGAGGTTCTTCAGGAAGGCCAGGCGGTACGCCTCAAGGCCCAGCACGTTGGTGTGGTCGCCGGGTCCCCCGTTGGTCATCACGAGGAAGGTCTGGAAACCCTGGAGCGCCTCGCGCAGGTTCAGCAGTACGACGATCGCCGTGATCGGCCGGACCAGCGGCCACACCACGGACGCAGTGGTCCGCCACCAGCCGGCACCGTCCAGTTCGGCGGCCTCCAGCACACTGCGGTCGATGCCCTGCAGACCGGTCAGGTACAGCAGCATCGCCACGGGCACGTGTCCCCACACGAGGACCACGATCATCGTGGGCATGGCCGTGGAGAGATTGCCCAGCCACCCCTGCGGCTGCTCGAACGAGCCCAGACCCAGGCCGCCGAGCAGGCTGTTGACCGCGCCGTCCGGCTGCAGGATGTACTGCCAGGCGAAGAACACCGCGACGCCGCTGGTGACGTACGGCAGAAAGTACACCGAGCGCAGCACGCTCTGGAACCGCTTGACCTGGTTGAGCAGCACCGAGAGCGGAAAGGCCGCGATGACCGTGAGGGCGGGAGCGGCCAGCATCACCCAGAAGGTGTTGACGGCGGCCTGCCGCAGCCGTGGCGCGTACACCGGGTCGTGCCACAGCAGGTCCTTGTAGTTGCCCAGGCCGACCCATTCCCAGTTCGGGGCGAAGCCGTTCCATTTGGCGAAGGACAGGACGAAGCCGTAGCCGACGGTGTAGAGGCCCATCACCAGGAACAGCACGACGGCCGGTGCGACGAACAGATAGCCCGTGAGGGCCTCGTACCTGCAGTCCCTGCGCCACCGGGGTGCGCTCCTGGGAACTGCGGCGCGGTCCTTCGCCACGCTCGCGGAGAGCGTGGGCCGGACCGTCACTGGCCGGCTGCCTTCCAGTACGACTGGTTCAGTTCGCTGATCTTGCGCGCGGTGTCCGCGACGGAGGCGCGCCCCAGCGGGGTCAGGTCGGCGAGGATGTCACCGACGTCGTTCTGCTCGTAACCGGGGGCCTGGATGTTCTGGTTGAGGTTGGGGTCGTAGGTGGTCCCGGGTGCGCCCTTGAAGGTCTGGAGCATGGAGTCGAGCGTCGGGCCGAGTGCCTTCGCGGCGTCGGCGCCGAGGTCGGTGGCGGGCAGGTCGGTGGCGTCGGTCGCGAACCCGGCCGCGACCTGCTTCTCGGAGAGGAACTCCATCCACTCCTTGGCATTCTCCGGCTGCTTGCTCGCCGAGCTGAGCGTCACACCCGTCAGGGCCATCGGCGCGAGCGCCAGGTCGGGGACCGCACCGTGCTCGGGGGCGGGCAGTCCGAAGGCGTAGACGTCGTCGTGCTTCATGCCGTTCTGCTGCAGGAAGGCGAGTGTGAACGTGCCGCCGACGTCGAACGCCGCCTTGCCCTGGGCGAAGGTCTGGTCCGCCTGGTCGACGTCGAGGGACTGGGTGCCGGGCGTCCAGTACGGGGTCAGCTGGTCGTACCGGGACAGGGCCTCGATGCCGTTCGGGGAGCTGAAGTCGGCGCTCTTGTCCTTGCCGAAGAGACCGTCGTAGCCCTTCTTGCCCAGCTGCGCGAAGGCGAGCGGCTGGAGGATCCAGTTCAGGCCGGCGGGCCCCCTGGCCTTCAGACCGGTGGTCAGGCCGCCGTTCTTGGGTCCTTCGCCGTGGTCGCCTTGAGGGCGGCGAGCAGGTCCTCCCAGGTCTTCGGGGCTTCCTTGATGCCGGCCTCGGCCAGCTTCGCCTTGCTGGCGTAGACGATGCCGAACGTGCCGATGGTCAGCGGGACGCTGTACCGCGCGCCCTTCTCGATGCCGTTGTCCGTGGACTTCTTGCTGAGCGACTTCTCGTAGCGCTCGGGGGTGACGAGACCGGATTCGTGCACGGAGGACTGGATGCGGTCGAGCCAGGCGCCCTTGTAGTCGTCCTTGAGGTCCGCGGCGATGCCGGACGCGCCCAGCACGCGGCCCTCGCCGTCGGAGTGCACCTCCAGGACGTCGGGCAGGTCGCCGGTCTTCGCGGCGCTCTGCACCTTGGTCATGTATGCCTCTTCGGGCGTGAACGCCTCGACGCTCACGGAGATCCCGGTCTCCTTCTGGAACTTTTTCGCGGCGTCTGTGCACGGCGGGCCCCCTCGGTGGGGTCGGGCGCGCGACGGACGGGCGGCGCCACTGCGCCGACATGTAAGTCCATCAGATTGATTTACGTCAACGGGTTCGGCAGGCCCAAGTTCTGCGCGGCGCACGGATGGTGAAGCGCACCGAGGAACGCGCGGCCACGATGTCTCCCGCCGTCCGCACGAACCGGACACCGCGCCTCGTTCCACCCGTCGGCGGCCCGTACCGGCGTGTGCTCCTGTCGCCTTTCGTTCCTCGTTTTGTCAGGCTGTTTATTTGACGTGAGCCCATCGATTCGGAACCTAATTTGCCTGACAGAAACAATGGGCGACGCGCTCAACTGCAAATTCAATGCGAGCGGCGCGAAGCGTTGACTTGATAACACACCTGATTTTACATGGCGGTCACTGGCTGGAGGCGAAGGGGACCCGCCATGCTTGACGAGCGCATAGCCGCATTCCTCGCCGAACGGCTGCGACCGGCCCTGTATCCGCTCCGCATCCCCCTCGATGTGAGCGCCTGGCACCTACCGGGCGAACCGGTGCCCGCGCAAGTGGCCCTGCGCGCCGAATACGCCCGTTTCGCGGCGGGCGACACCTGGGGCCGACCGGGGTCGACCTCCTGGTTCACGGTGCGGGCGACGGTGCCCGAACGCTGGGCGGGCCGCCGCGTCGAGGCCGTGTTCGACCTGGGCGGCGATGCGGTCACCCGACCACAGGCGCTCGTACGGGACGAGTACGGCGCACCCCTGCGGGGACTGCACGCCCCGCATCCGGACCCGGTCCTCGTGGCCGCACGTGCCCGCGGGGGTGAGGCCGTTCACCTCCTGGTCGAGGCCACCGTCGCGGACGCCCCCTGCGAGCCGCCGCCGTTGCGGCTGCGCCACGCCGACCTGGCGGCGCGTGACGACGCGGTGTGGCGACTGCTGCACGACATCCGGGCGCTGCACCGGATCCAGCGGTCCCTGCCGCAGGACGCACCGCGCGCGATCCGGCTCCGCGGCGCGCTGGAGCGGGCGCTGGACGCCGTCGACCCGCGTGCCGTCGCCCGCACCGCCCGGGCCGGCCGCGCCGCCCTGGCACCCGAACTCGGCGGCGCCGGCCGGGCCCATCCGGTCGCGTACCCGCTGGTGGGACAGGGCGCACCCGTTCCGCTGGGCTTGCTGTCCCTGCACGAGGCGGTCCGCGCCGCCGCCCGGGACCTCAGCACCCTCGCCGCCCTCGCCGAGGAGTACCCCGGCCTCGTCTGCGTCGCGCCCGACGTACAGCACTACGCCTGGATGAAACAGCACGAGCCGCAGTTGTTCGAGCGGCTGCGCAAGATGACCGCCGATGGCACCTGGGTACCGGTCGGTGCCATGTGGGCGCAGTCCGCCACCGAACTGGCCGGCGGAGAGGCGCTGGTGCGCCAGTTCACCCATGGGCGCCGTTTCCTGCGCGGTGAGTTCGGCACCGACAGCGACGGCGTCCGGCTGACCGGCGTCCGCGGAGTCTCGCCCGCACTGCCGCAGATCGCGCGGGCCGCCGGTGCGCACTGGCTGCTGGTCTCCCCTGCCGACCGGCCGGCGCGGCACCGGTCCTTCCGCTGGGAGGGCATCGACGGCAGCGGTGTGCTCGTCGAGGTCGCGGGCCGTACGACGGACCCGCCCGGCGACGACGGTCCGCCCCTGCCGTCCGCGCGGATCCTGCACCATCCCGACCGGGCCGCCCTGGAAGAGGCCGGCCGGCTCGCGGACCCGTACGGCCCGCCGCAGCACGGACCGCACGCCCTCACCCGAGCCGTTCACCCGACGCACCCGGCAGTGCCCGGCCAGGACGCCGGAGCCACCGTGCGCGGGCCGCTCGACCTCGCCCCGCACACCGGGGAGTTCACCAGCCACGCACGCACCAAGCGCTCCAACCGGACCTGCGAAGCGCTGCTCCACGAGGCAGAGCTGTGGTCGGCCGGCGCGGCGGTCCGCAACGGTACGCCCTACCCGTACGACGCGCTGGAGCGGATCTGGACCTCCGTCCTCACCCAGCAGAGCCACGGGATCCTCTCCGCCGCCGCCGTCGCCCGGGCCCGGCAGGACGCCGAGGACACCCACCACGACCTCGGACGTAGGCTCACCCGGCTGATCCACCACGCGATCGGACCCCGCGGGGACGCGGCGGTGCACAATCCCGCGCCGTTCGGCCGCCGTGAAGTCGTCCTGCTGGAACGGGAAGCCGGCCGGCCCGAAAGAGGGGACCGACCAGGTGCGCGCCGGGAGGCCGTCGGGCCCGCCGCACCGCCCGCAGTCACCCAGGTGCTCGCCGACGGCCGGTGCGCGGTGCTCGCCGAGGCCCCCGCCCACGGCACCGGAGCCGTCGGCGTCGCGCTGGCGGCACGGCACCGGTCACGGCCCGGCGCACCCGGGACGGCCGGCACGTCCTCGACAACGGTCTGCTGCGCGTCGCGGTGGACGGCGACGGCCTGGTCCGCTCCCTCGTCGACCTGGCCACGGGACGCGACGCCATCGCCCCGGAGGGGGCCGGCAACCTCCTGGAACTGCACCGTGACGAGCCCACCAGCGACCCGGCCCACACGCTCGCCCTGGGCAGCGAACGCACCCGCAAGGACCTGACCCTGGCCGAGGAGATCGAACTGATCGCGGACGGACCCCTGGTCGCGACCGTGCGGATCAGACGCGGCAACGGCCGTTCCGTCTTCACCCAGCACCTGACGCTGACCGCGGGCAGCCCCTCCCTGCTGGTCGACACGGAGGTCGACTAGGAGAACGGCGAGCCCGCTGCGCACACCGGGTCCCGCATTCCGCTGAATCTCCGTCCGTTCGAGATCCGCACGCTGCGGATCACCCGAGCCGAGGCCGACGAGGAGCCACCCGGTGCCTGAACCCCGCGCGGACACCATGACGCCGCAGACCGGTGCCACACTGCGCGACTGGGCCGCGAACGGGGGCGCCCTCGCCCTGCGCGCCCGGATCGTGCTCCTGACGGCCGAAGGCCGGCGCGACGCGGAGATCGCCCGCCGGCTGGGTGTATCCCGGCAGACCGTGGGCACCTGGCGCCACCGCTGGCACAGCGACGGACTGGCCGGCCTCCGGCAGCGTCCGCGCACCGGCAGACCCGTCACCGTCGACGAGGCGGAGGTCGTCACCCGGACCCTGCTCGCGCCCGGCGGCAGCGCTGCCAGCCGGGCCGTCGCCCGCGAACCGGGCCTGTCCCACGCCACCGTGGCGGCGATCCGCCGACGCTGGAACCTCACTCCGGACCAGCCGCTCGTTCCCCGCGTCCCGACCCGTCCGCCCCTGCCCGGCACCGACGTGTGGGTGATGGGCCTGTACGCCGACGCGGACCGCGCCGTACTCCTCGTCGGACAAGGGCGGACACCGGCCGCCCCGCGACCGCTGCCACGGTGATCGACGCGCGGGCGGTGGCCGGGCTGGACCGGGCACTGGACCGGCTGCGCCTGGAGCCCGCCGCGAGCGACGAGGAGTTCGCCGCCTTCCTCGCCGATGCTGCGGCACGCCACCCGGACATCGCCCTGCATGCCGTCGCCCTGTGGTCGGGCGCCGGCGGACGGCCCGGCGGCTCACCCGTCAGCCACCACGACCTGCGCGTCCGGGCGAGCTGGCGCGGTTTCCTGAACGCGCTCATCGCCCTGGACAGCACGAGCCATCCCGAGTCGTCGCGCCGGGTGTTCCTCGACCTGGTGGCGGCGCTCGGCCGTCCGACGGAGCCGGACGGCCGCCCCGTCCGCTGGCTGCGGGAGCCCGTCGCCGAGCACCAGAGCCGGCCGGACGGCGCGGAGCAGGCCCCGGACGCGCCCGCGTTCAGCGGGGTCAACCAACTCGACCTGGGCTCGTTCAACGAGTGCGTGGTGATCGAGACGGTGCGCCACGCGGGCACCGTTACCCGCGGTGAGATCGCCCACCGGACCGGCCTCACCCAGCAGTCCGTGTCACGCATCGCCCGCTCGCTGCTCGACCGCGGCGTCCTCGTCGAGGACGCCCAGCGCCGCGCCACCTCCGGCAAACCGCGTACTCCGGTGCGGCTGTGCGGGACGGCGGCGCACGCGCTCGGACTGCACATCGACCCTGAGGTGCTCACTGCCGTCGTCATCGACCTGGACGGCGCGCTCGTCTGCACCTGTACGCGGTCCGTGAGCGCCGAGACCGACCCCGCCGAATTCGTGGCGCAAGCCGTCGACCTGGGCCACGAAGCACTCGGCAAGGCGCGCGGCGCGGTCCGCGAGGACGGCTTCCTGGGGGTCGGCGTGGCCGTGCCCGGGCCGGTCGACATCGCCTCCGGAACGGTCCTCGGACCGCCCCTGATGCGCGGCTGGCAGGACCTGCCGCTGCTGGACCTCCTGAAGGAGCACTTCCCCTGTCCGGTCCTCATCGAGAAGGACTCGCTCGCCGCGGCGGCGGGGGAGCGGTGGATCGGACGCGACCGCAGGGCCCGGGACTTCGCCTACCTCTATCTCGGCACCGGCGTCGGCTCGGGCCTCTACCTCAACGGCGACCTCTACCGCGGCGTGAGCGCGAACGCGGGGGAGTTCGGCCAGTTGTGCGCGCTCGCCCTGGACCGCGTCGCGGCGGACGGCCGGCCCGAGATCCTGCCCGAGTGCAACCCAACCGTGTCCGTGCCGCAGTTCGCCGAGCGGCTCGGACTGCGCACGGCCGCCCCGGGGCGCAGCAGCACCGCGGCGCACCGGGCCGTCGGACGTGCGGTCGCGGCCGGTCATCCGGGCGCGACCGCGGCGCTGCGCGAAGTGGCCCGGGCCGTCGGACGGGGCGCGCTGGGGATCGTCGACCTGCTCGACATCGATCTCATCGTGCTGGGCGGCCCGTTCTTCACCGACGACGTCGCCGACTGCTACCTCGACGAGATCGGCCGTGCCGTCAACGAGTTCCCCACCGCCCGCCGCCTGAGGCGGGTCCACGTGGAGCGCTCCGTGCTGAGCGCGGAAGCGGCGGCGGTGGGCGCCGCCTCCACGCTGTTCCGCGCGACCTTCACCCCGCGGCTGAAGGGGCGTGAGCGGGGCTGAGACGAAGCAGACCGACCTCCGCCCCGGCCCCGCTCGGCCTCATCGGACCGGAGCGGTCGGCCGCTGGGCGGTGAGGGCGATCTGCCCCTTGAGCATCCGGCCGCCGTCACCTGTCAGGCGCAGGTAGTAGTCGGACGAACATGCCGTGCCGTCCTCGTCGAGCGCCCAGATCCCCGAACCCGAGGGCACAGCGGCCGCGTTCACGGCCGTCCTGGCGATCTGATTTCCCTCGTTGAACTCGTCGAACATGGAAATGTAGATGCCCTGGGCACCCACCCGCACCATGTTGTAGAACTGGCGCCACATGAAATCTCCGTGCGCGCGGTGGCGCTCCTGGAGATCCCCGGGCATGACGCACGGCTGGTAGTCGATTCCGTGTGCGTCGCAGTCCGCCTTGTCGGGCGTATTGATGCTGGTGAAGAACTGATCGGACTGGGCGGCGCTGGAGATTCGGCCCACCATCCACGGCGAGATCATGTTGAAGGCATGGTAGACATCCGAGAAGCCGGCCCGTGAATCGTCCGTACCGGTGCGCCAGTGCGTGGGTACACCGCCGATCACGTAACAGCCCTGGGTCTTGAACCAGTCCACGACGTCTTTGCACGGGGCCGGTTCGAAGGGCCTGCCCGAGTCGTTGAAGCCGAATCCCCAAATGCAGACCACGGGTTTTCCGTTCTGCCGTGCATAGGCGCTGGACGCGGTGTGGGCCTGCATTTTGGACGTCCAGTCCTCCTTGATCTGGGACTGCATGGAGGTCCAGCCGGTGACGTCGTACATGATGTAGAACTTGGCCCGTTCGCTTCGGCCGCCTGACGTACCGTCTGCGCCATTCCATCCCGGGTCGGCCCCTCCGATCCGAAGGGGTTGAAGCGTTGCAGGGCCGCCGTGTCGATGTTGTTCTCACGCATCCAGCGAAAATGCGTGTCGACGGTCTGCTGGTCCCAGGACGAGAACAGCTGGGCGGGTCCGCCGCTGTTGAGATTCGGATACGCGGTGGTGAAACCGCGCGTGTATTCCGACATGTCGGGCCACGACTTGATGGTGGTGTTGGACAGCGACGGCGGCCTGCTCATGTCCTGGCTCCAGTGCCACCAGCTGTCGATGGGGGAACCGTCGCCCTGGCAGGCGAACCAGCCCTGGTACCCGACCGAGATCTTGCCGACGACATCGCCGGGCGGGCTGGCGGCGGCTGCCGACTCGGCCGCGCCGGCCCGCGGCAGGGCGGCCATGGTGCCGATTCCGGCACCGGCGGCGAGCGCGCCGCCGAGCATCCTGCGTCTGGTGATCGCCATGGAGTTCCTCCAGTGGGGGTGGAGTTTTGTCGGCTGCCAGCAAACCCAGTGGCCCACACGGCGTCAATCCCTAAAGCGGTAATGCTGTTGTGTAGATTCATATGCGCGGCGGGAATTCTGTGGTACGGGTGGAGTCGGCGACGGAAATGGAAAATAAGTTTTCTGACACAGGTTCACCGGAGTCGTTCGTGCGGCGGCTGGAATTGTCCGTGCCGGCTGCGAGCGACGGCCGGTGAACGGTCGGCCGCCGACCGGGGCCGGCCCGGGCGGGCGAACGGTATTGCGGGCCGCCGTACACCTCGGTGTGCCGTCGGCCCACCGCTGCCGGAGCGGTGCAGACCCGGCCCCGTCGGCCCGGCACGGGGCTCCCTCCTCGCCCGCCGCAACGCATGACATCCGAGTTACTACAACGTATTGACAAACTTCGGCGGCGGTTCATAAGTTCAGTTGGCAGGACACCCGACACCGCCGGTCAGGAGCAGTTCCTGCTCCGGCCCGATCCGTCGGGCGCACACCACTCGACCCCGACCGCCGCGCCCCACCGCGCGGCGCTGATGGGAGCGTGCAATCACCTTGACCACCGACACCCGGCGGGCGCTCGTCGTCCGCGGCGGTTGGGACGGGCACCAGCCCGTGACGATCAGCGACGCATTCGTCCCCTTCCTCAAGGAACACGGCTTCGTCGTCGAGACCTCCGAAGACCTCGCGGTGTACGACGACGCGGAGCGCCTGGCCGCAACCGACCTGATCGTGCAGTGCTGGACCATGGGCACGATCACCCGGGAACAGAGCGAGAACCTCGCGGCCGCGGTGCGCGCGGGCACCGGCCTGGCCGGCTGGCACGGCGGCATCGTCGACTGCTTCCATGACCACACCTACCACCTGCTGACCGGTGGCAAGTTCGTCATGCATCCGCCGGGCTTCCACGACCACACCGTGCACGTGCTGCCCGAGCGCGCCGAGCACCCTGTCGTCGCGGGGCTCGGCGACTTCGACGTCCACACCGAGCAGTACTGGGTGCTCACCGACCCGCACATCGAGGTGCTGGCCACCACCGCCTTCCCGCCCGACGAACTCCGGGACCGGCCCGCGGTGATGCCCGCCGTGTGGACCAGGACTTGGGGCGCGGGACGGGTCTTCGTCTCGACCATCGGCCACAAGCCCGACGACTTCGACGTGCCGCAGGTCCGCACGTTGACCGAAAGGGGACTGCTGTGGGCGAGCCGCTGAGGCCCTTGAACATCGGCATCGTTGGCGCCGGGAAGATCAGCGGCGCCTATCTGTCGACGATGGAGCGCCTGACGTCCGTGCGGCTGACCGCCGTCACCGACCTCGACCCAAGCCGCGCCCAGGCCGTCGCGGCACAGGCCGGGGACGGGGTGACCGTGGCGCCGACCGTGGCCGACCTGGTGAGCAGGGACGACGTGGACGTCGTCCTCAACCTGACGATCCCGGCCGCGCACGCGGAGGTCGCCCGCACGGCGCTCGCCGCGGGCAAGCACGTGTACGGCGAGAAGCCCCTCGCCGCCAACCGCAAGGAGGCCGACGGCGTGCTGACAGCCGCGCGCGAAGCCGGGCTGCGGGTCGGCTGCGCACCCGACACGGTCCTCGGCACCGGCACCCAGACCGCGCGCAAGGCGGTCGACGACGGTCTGATCGGCACCCCGGTCGCGGCCACCGCCTTCATGACGACCAAGGGCCACGAGGCGTGGCACCCGGACCCGGAGTTCTACTACCAGCCGGGCGGCGGCCCCCTGCTCGACATGGGCCCCTACTACCTCTCCGCCCTGGTCCACCTGCTCGGCCCGGTGGTCAAGGTCACCGGCGCGTCCTCCCGGCCGCGCAAGCAGCGGACCATCGGCAGCGGCCCCCGCGCGGGCCACACCATCCCTGTGGAGGTGGACACCCACATCACCGGCGTCCTCGAACACGCGAACGGGGCTCTGTCCACGCTCGTCATGAGCTTCGACGTGCGTGCCGCGCGGCTGCCGCGGATCGAGGTGCACGGCACCGGGGCCTCGCTGTCCGTGCCCGACCCGAACGGCTTCGACGGCGCCGTCGAGATCAACCACGGAGACGGCTGGGAGACCCTGCCCGTGTCCGCAGGCTACCGGGACGCCGGGCGCGGCGCGGGCCTCGCCGACCTGGCCGAGGCACTGTCGGCCGGGCGGGCGCACCGCGCGTCGGCCGAACTCGCCGCGCACGTCCTGGACATCATGCTCACCCTCATGGACGCGGCGGACCAGGGCCGTGCGCTCAAGGTGACCAGCACCTGCGAGCGCCCGGCCCCGGTCACCGAGACCGGCGACTGACCGAGGCGGGCCGCCGTACACCGTCACCGGCAGCCGCTGACCGCATCCGACCGCTCACCGACCCTCGACTGCCCGCGCACCTCCGCAGCTACAGGAGACCCCCTTCATGCACGACGACCGGAACCTGGTCGAAGCACGCCTGGACCGCGTCCTCAAAGAACGCATCCGGCCGGCAGTCCACCCCGTCACCACACCCCTGACCGTGGAGATCTGGTCCACCCCGGGCGAACCCGTCCCCGTGGCCGAGGGCCTGGCGGCACCCACCCGCCCCATCGCCACCGGCGCCCCCTGGGGCACCCCGTGGGGCACCAGCTGGTTCAAGGTCACCGGCACCGTTCCCGCCGAGTGGGCCGGCCGTACCGTCGAAGCCGTACTCGACCTCGGTTTCACCCCGCGCACGCCGGGCTTCCAGTGCGAGGGCCTCGTCCACCGGCCCGACGGCACCCCGGTCAAGGGACTCCACCCGCGCAATACGTACGTCCGCGTCGGGGCGCCGGCTGCGGGCGGGGAGCAGGTCCACTGGCACATCGAGGCCGCCTCCAACCCCGACCTCGACGCGAGCGGAGTGCCGTTCCAGCCGACGCCGATGGGTGACAAGGCGACCGCGGGCGACGCACCGCTGTACGTGCTCGGCGAGATGCGGCTGGCCGTCTTCGACGAGACGGTGTGGAACCTGGTCATGGACCTGGAGGTGCTCGGCGAGCTGATGGCCGAGCTGCCCGTGGAGTCGGCCCGCCGCTG
>NZ_JBIAIE010000035.1:0-69208 GCF_042871185.1 Streptomyces sp. NPDC006012 | reverse complement strand
CTATGGACTGCGGCCAAGCAGTCCCCGGAGCGGCGTTTCCATGCCCTGTATGACCGTATCCACAGAGGTGATGTGCTGTGGGAGGCGTGGGAACGAGTCCGGGCCAATGGTGGAAGTGCCGGGGTGGATCGGGTCACCCTGGTATTCGTGGAGAAGAAATACGGAGTCGGGCGGATGCTCGGTGAACTCCAGGCTTCTTTGCGTGCAGGCACGTATCGTCCCGCGCCCGCCAGGCGTGTGGATATTCCGAAACCGCAGGGCGGCGTAAGGCCGCTGGGTATTCCTGCTGTTCGTGACAGAGTGGCTCAGCAGGCGGCGAAGATTGTTTTGGAGCCGGTGTTCGAGGCGGGGTTTCTCCCGTGCTCGTATGGATTCCGTCCGAAGCGGTCGGCGACGCAGGCGATGGAGCGGCTTCGAGTTGGCTTCATCAAGGGCCGTCACTTTGTCGTGGAATTCGACATTCGGAGTTTCTTCGACGGAATCGACCATGATCGGCTTCTCGTTGAGGTGGGGCGTCGGGTGTCGGATCGCAGGGTCCTCAAGCTGGTCCGTCTGTGGTTGCAGGCGGGTGTGATGGTGGACGGTGAGGTCCGGCGGACGGTTGCCGGGATGCCTCAGGGCGGGGTGATCTCGCCTTTGCTGGCCAACATCTACCTGCATGTTCTGGACTCCGGGCTGGAGCGGCGCGGGGTGGGTGAGCTGGTGCGGTACGCCGACGACGGAGTCGTCTTGTGCCGTACGGAGCGCCAGGCCAGGGCTGCCCTGGAAGCGGTCGGGGAGATCCTCGGCTCGCTGGGGCTGCAACTGCACCCGGGCAAGACGAAGATTGTTGACCTCAGAGAGGGCCGGGAAGGGCTCGACTTCCTCGGCTGCCACTTCAGGGCTCGTTTCTCGGGCAGGTCGTGGGAGAAGTACGGCACGGTCCGCTTCTATCTGCACCGCTGGCCTTCGAAGACGGCGATGAAGAGACTCCGGGACAAGGTCCGGGAACGGACCGACCGCCGTCGGTCGGGATGGGATATTCGCGATGTGATAGCGGATTTGAATCCGATCCTGCGCGGCTGGGGCAACTACTTCCGAACCGGGAATGCTGCCGAGAAATTCCAGAACGCTGACAGATACGTGGTGTGGCGGCTTCGCAGACTGATGGTCAAGAAGCGCGGACGCAACATACGGCGTGGGCAGCGGCAGGAATGGACAGAAGAGTTGTTTAACGGGCGCGGTATGCATCGACTACGTGGCACCATTCGCTATCCGAAGACTGCGTAACCCTGTCAAGAAGATCATCGGTAAGCCGTGTGCGGGAAAACCGCACGCACGGATTGAAAGGGGGCGGAGGAACCGGGCCCGCAAGGGCACCGCGCCTCCAACTACCAATGAGCGCAGACACCGGCCCCGCCATCGAGCTGCGGGGCGCGAGCAAGATCTTTAAGACCCCGTCTGGGGGGCTGCACCCGGCTGTCCGGGGCCTGGACCTCACTGTCGGACGCGGTGAGTTCGTCGCCGTCGTCGGGCCGACGGGCTGCGGAAAATCCACCACACTGACCCTCGTCAGCGGCCTGGAGGAACCGTCCGAGGGCGAAGTGCTGGTGGCCGGGGAGCCGGTCGCCGGCGTCGGTGACAAGGTCGGCTTCGTCTTCCAGCAGGACGCGACCTTCCCGTGGCGGACGGTCCTGTCCAACGTCATGGCGGGCCCGCGCTTCCGCGGCGTACCGAAGGCGGAGGCCAAGCAGAAGGCCCGCGAATGGCTGGCCAGGGTCGGACTTGCCGCCTTCGAGGACCGCTACCCGCACCAGCTTTCCGGTGGCCAGCGCAAGCGCGTCGCCCTCGCCGCTACCTTCGTCAACGACCCGGAGATCCTGCTCATGGACGAGCCGTTCTCGGCGCTCGACGTGCAGACCCGGGCACTGATGTCGGACGAACTCCTGGAACTGTGGGAGGGTACGGGCGCTTCGGTCGTCTTCGTCACCCACGACCTGGAGGAGTCCATCGCGCTGGCCGACAAGGTGGTCGTGATGACCGCCGGGCCGGCGACCGTGAAGCAGGTTTTCGACATCGACCTGCCCCGGCCGCGCAAGGTCGAGTCGGTACGCCTGGAGCCGCGGTTCATCGAGATCTACCGCGAGATCTGGGAGTCCCTCGGTGAAGAGGTCCGTATCACCCGTGAGAGGGGTGCGGCCCGTGTCGCATGACGTTCTCGCCACCCCCGCCGCCGACATGGACAAGCCCACGGACCGTACGCGGGGCCGGGCCAGGGCTGCCCGCAGACGTAAGGCCGTCGTCATGGCCGGCCGGGCAGTGCTCCTGATCGCCGTGCTCGGCCTGTGGGAGGTGCTCTCCCGGGCCGAGGCCATCGATCCGTTCAACTTCTCGATGCCGTCGAAGATCTGGGACCAGATCTACACGTGGATCACGCACGGGACCGCGCTCGGCTCACTGGGCGAGCAGATCTGGTACACCCTCTACGAGGCGCTGCTGGGCTGGGTCATCGGTGTGGTCGCCGGTGTCGTCCTTGGTATTGCGCTCGGGCGGATCACCTTCCTCGCCGATGTTCTTGGTCCATACATCAAGGTGCTCAACTCCATTCCGCGGATCGTCCTCGCCCCGATCTTCGTGATCTGGTTCGGGCTCGGCCCTGCCTCCAAGGTCGCGTCCGCCGTGGTGCTGGTCTTCTTCCCGGTCTTCTTCAACGCCTTCCAGGGCGCCCGTGAGGTCGACCGCAACCTGGTAGCGAATGCCCGTGTCCTGGGCGCGAGCGACCGTCGGGTGACGCTTCAGGTCGTCTTCCCATCGGCCACCTCGTGGATCTTCACCAGCCTGCACGTCAGCTTCGGCTTCGCCCTGATCGGTGCGATCGTCGGCGAGTACATCGGCGCCACGAAGGGCGTCGGCCTGCTCGTCGCGCAGTCCCAGGGCACCTTCAACTCGGCCGGTGTGTATGCCGCGATGGTCATCCTCGCCGTCGTCGCGCTCGTCGCCGAAGGGCTGCTGACCTTCGCCGAGCGCCGCATCTTCCGCTGGAAGCCGACGGACTCCGACCACTGACGGCCGCGCAGGCCACCCGCCCCACTCTCCCCTTTCCGCACCGCATCCTCACAAGGACGTGAACCGTCATGCGCAAGACCGCCAGACTCGCGGCGCTGTCCGTCGCCGGCCTGCTCGCCCTCTCCTCACTCACCGCCTGCGCCAACGACGCGGCCAGTACCGCCGCAGGCAGCGGCAGCGGTGGAGGCGGCAAGGGAGAGCAGGTCAAGATCATGGTCGGTGGCCTGGACAAGGTCATCTACCTGCCCGCGATGCTCACGCAGCGGCTCGGCTACTTCGACGCCGAGGGCCTGAACGTCCAGCTCCTCACCGAGCCCGCCGGAGTCCAGGCCGAGACCGCGCTCGTCGCCGGCCAGGTCCAGGGAACGGTCGGTTTCTACGATCACACCCTCGACCTCCAGGTGAAGGGCAAGTCCGTCGAATCCGTGGTGCAGTTCTCGCACGCGCCCGGTGAGGTGGAGGTCGTCTCCGAAAAGGCAGCCGGTGACATCACGTCGCCCAAGGACTTCAAGGGCAAGAAGCTCGGCGTCACCGGGCTCGGTTCCTCGACCGACTTCCTCACCAAGTACCTCGCCGTCAAGAACGGGGTGGAGGTCCACGAGTTCACGCCGGTCGCCGTGGGCGCCGGTCCGACGTTCATCTCCGCGCTCCAGCAGGGTGCCATCGACGGTGGCATGACGACCGACCCGACCGTGGCGACGATCCTGGACAAGAAGGCCGGGAAGATCCTCCTCGACATGCGCACGCCCGAGGGCTCGCAGGAGGCGCTCGGTGGCCCGTATCCGTCGTCAAGTCTGTACATGCAGACGGACTGGGTGAATGGTCACAAGGACACCGTCCAGAAGTTGGTCAATGCATTCGTCAAGACGCTCAGGTGGATGTCCACGCACAGCGCGGACGAGATCGCCGCCAAGATGCCCGCCGACTACTCCCAGGGCGACAAGACTCTCTACGCGGAGGCGGTCAGGAGCACCCTGCCGATGTTCACCGACGACGGCGTGATGCCGGAGAACGGCCCGGAGACCGTCGAGAAGGTCCTCAAGGCGTTCAACCCCAACATCAAGAACGCCCAGGTGGACCTGAGCAAGACGTACACGACGGAGTTCGTCGAGAAGGCCGCGCAGGCGGCGGGCTGACAGCCGGCTCCTGTGCCCCCGGGCCGGGCTGATACCCGGATCCCGTGCCCCTGGCCGGGCTGTCAGACGTGGGCCGTCCACACGTAACGGTGTTCGGGGCGGCCCGCGTCGCCGTATTTCAGGGTCAGCCGAGCCTGTCCCGTGCGCTCCAGGAGCTTCAGGTAGCGCTGGGCGGTCTGCCGGCTCACGCCGGTCCGCTCGGCGATCTCCTGGGCGGACAGCGGCCCGCCGGCGTTCATCAGGCACCCGCGGACCAGTTCGGCGGTGGTGGGGGAGTGCCCCTTGGGCAGCCCCGGGGCGGCCGGCGCGGACAGCGCCCCGAAGATGCGGTCCACCTCGGCCTGTTCGGCCTCACCGCCGCCGTCCAGTGTGCGGCGTAACTGGGCGTACGCCTCCAGTTTGGCGCGCAGTCCGGCGAAGGTGAACGGTTTCACCAGGTACTGCAGGGCGCCGTGGCGCATCGCCGCCTGCACGGTCGACACGTCCCGGGCCGCCGTCACCATGATGACGTCGGTCTGCAGGCCGCGCCTGCGCATCTCCTGGATCACGGCGAGGCCCGTGCCGTCGGGCAGGTAGTGGTCCAGGAGGACCAGATCGAGCCCCGGCAGCGCCTCGATCCGGCGCAGCGCCCCGGCGGCGTCGTGCGCCTGGCCGGCCACGTGGAAGCCGGGCAGCTTCTCGACGTAGGCGGCGTTGACGCGGGCGACCCGGGCGTCGTCGTCCACGATCAGGACCTCGATCATCGGGCGTCCCCCTCGGCGGCGGTCTCCCTGGTCGCCGTCAGCGCCGGTTCCAGCCCCTGCTCACGTCCCGGTCCCAGCCCCAGCTCCTGATCGCGTCCCGGTTCCAGTGCCGGGTCCGTCAGGGCCTCTGGCAGCACCACCGTGAACTCCGCGCCCCTGCCGCCCGCCTGGCCCACCGACGCGCTGCCGCCCTGCCGTTCGGCGAACCGGCGCACCAGAGACAGCCCGAGCCCGCGTTTGCCGTGCGCGGGCGGCTTCTTCGTGGACCATCCCTCGGTGAAGACCAGTTCACGCTTCTCCACCGGGACACCGGGTCCGGTGTCGCGCACCCTGAGCACGGCCGTGCGTCCCTCGGCGCGCAGTTCGACCTCCACGCGCGCGTGCGGGGTGCCGGCCACGGCGTCGAGCGCGTTGTCCACCAGATTGCCCACGACCGTGACCAGACCCCTGGGCTCGATCAACCGGTCCGGGAGCCGGGTGCGGTCCGAGATCCACAGGGCGACCCCGCGTTCGGCCGCGACCGTCGCCTTGCCGACCAGCAGGGCGGCGAGCAGCGGATCCTCGATCTTCTCGGTCACCTGCTCAGCGGTGACCCGGTGGTCGCCGACCACCTCTCCGACGAACTCCACGGCGTCGTCGTACATCTCCAGTTCGAGCAGGCCGAGCAGCGTGTGCATGCGGTTGGCGTGCTCGTGGTCCTGGGCGCGCAGCGCGTCGATCAGGCCCCGCGTGGAGTCGAGTTCGCGGCCGAGCTGCTCCAGTTCGGTGCGGTCGCGCAGAGTGGCCACCGCACCGCCGTCACCGGTGGGCATCCGGTTGGCCACCAGGACCCGCTGGCCGCGGACGGTCAGCAGGTCGGTCCCGGTCACCCGGCCGGCCAGGACATCGGTCGTCCGGCCCTCGCCCAGCGCCTCGTCGGGGGTCCGTCCGACGGCCTCGTCGCCGATGCCGAGCAGACGTCGCGCCTCGTCGTTGAGCAGGCGGATGCGGTCGGTGCGGTCCAGGGCGACGACGCCCTCCCGGATGCCGTGCAACATCGCCTCCCGCTCCGCGAGCAGGGCCGAGATGTCCGAGAAGGCCAGGTCGCGGGTCTGCCGATGGACGCGGCGGGAGATTAGCCAGGCGGCCAGCGCGCCGACCGCCAGCGCGCCGCCCGCATAGGCGAGCAGCCCCGGGATGGCGCTGAGCAGCCGGGCCCGCACGCTGTCGTACGCGATGCCCACCGAGACCGCGCCGACGATCTTGTGGTGGGCGTCGTACAGCGGCACCTTCCCGCGCGCGGAGCGGCCCAGGGTGCCCTTGTCGATCTCCATGACCTGCTGTCCGGCCAGCGCCGCACGCGGGTCGGTGGAGACGAAACCGCCGATCTCCGCGGGCGTGGTGTGCGACCAGCGCACTCCCCGCAGGTCCATCACCACGATGTACTCGGCGTTCGTGGCGTGCCGGATCCGCTCGGCCTCCGCCTGCACCGGTCCGTCGACGGACGGCCGGGTGTGCTGGACACCTTCGGCGATCTGCGGATCCTGTGCGGTGGTCTCGGCGATGGCCAGTGCGCGGCGCATCGCCTCCTGGTCGAGTTGTTTGCTCAGAGGGGCCAGGAACAGCCCGGTGGCGAGCACCGCGACCCCCGCGGCGATCGCCAGTTGCGCCATGAGGACCTGCGAGAACACCCGCCGTGGCAGCCCGAGACGCAGTCGGCGCGCGGGGGGAGTGGGACTCATGTCCACGACAGTACGGGGGTGAGCGGACCGAGCCGTAGGGGTGGGGTGTGGATCTCTTGGCCGGATCGTGGGGGAGCGTGGCCGGCCGGGTCGCGGGTCCTGGTCAGTCGGCCGGGTGCCGGGGATCCGGGTCAGCAGGCCGGAGCCGCCGCGTGCAGTTCGCGCACAGCCACCACGTCCATCCGGGCGGGTGCGCCGAGGGCCGAGGCGCCGCAACTCTCCGGGCGCGGCGGCAAGGAGGCGCCCTGGGCCACGATGACGCGCCACCGGCGGCCGTCGGCGTGGGCGACGGTCACCTCCCAGCGGGGCGTCCCGCCGTCGGTGCGTACGACGCTCAGCGTGTCCGCCGCGTACTCGCCCGCCGCCGTGCGCACGGCCAGTTCGGCCGCCTGACCGGGCCTGCCCCAGGCCGAGTTCCCGCGGCATCCCTGGACGACGATCCGCCCCTCCTGGACGCCGTGCAGGACCTCCTTGACGGTGTGGGCCTCGGCCCTGCCGTACGAGTAGCCGTACGGCAGGACGAGCACCGTCGGTGCGAAGCGATGTCCACCCAGATGGGTGACCTCCCACACGCCCGGTACGCCGGACGCGGTGAGTTCGGCCGCGAGGGGACGGCCGAGCAGGGCGCAGCAGCGGTCGCGCTTGCCGTTGGTGCAGACGAGTGCGAGCGGACCGGTCTCGTCCGCGCGGCCGCCGAGCACCGTGTCGAACGTGCGGTGGTCACCCGCGCCGAGGGCGGCGTAGTCAAGATCGAGCAGCTTGCCCGGGTCACGGGTCGTGGTGCCGCGCAGCCACACCTTTCCGGGAACGGTGTGGGCGGCGTACACCTGACGCTCGGCGGGCGTGCCGGGGTCGGCGTGGCGGCCAGGCCGCCGGATGAGCGCGATCCGTACGCCGGTGTCGTCGGCGGCGGCCTCCAGGGCGCGGCCGAGCGCACGGTCCAGATGACTCGACGTCAGCGCCTTGACACCCCAGGGGCCGGGCTGTTCCAGCAGCAGCCAGGTCGTCGCTGTGGCCGCCGTACCGGAAACGGGTTCGTCGAGGCTCCGGGAGACGGTTGCGCACGTACTCACAGAGGTGAGCCTAACCTGACTTTGCCCGGGGTGACTTCCTGCCCCGCCGGTGCTGCTCCGGCAGGGGTTGCGGGGGCCTCGGGCCCACGTAGTGGCCGATGGGGCGCATGCGCATCGGGCGCTCGCCGTACTCCTCCAGGGCGTGCGCGATCCAGCCGGCCGTCCTGGCGACGGCGAAGACCGTCTCGCCCGCCGTCGCGGGCATGCCGCAGGAGGCGGTGAGTACGGCGAGGGCCAGGTCGACGTTGGCGTGCAGCGAGGTGTGCCGGGCGGCGGTGGCGACGATGTCGCGGGCCGCGAGGAGCGCGGGCTCCGCGCGCGGGATGTGCTCCAGGAGCGTGAACAGGGCACGCGCGCGTGGGTCCTCGCCCGGGTAGAGCCGGTGGCCGAGTCCGGGGATGCGGCGGCCGGCCCGGAGTTCGGCCGCGACCACCGGGCCGGCGTTGCCCTCGTCGAGCACGTCGAGCAGCAGCCGGTGGGCCAGTCCGCTGGCCGCGCCGTGCAACGGGCCCTCGATCACACCGAGTCCGGCCGACACGGCCGCGTAGACGTGGGCCCGGGCCGAGGCGGCGACCCGTACCGCGAGCGTCGAGGCGGCCAGGTCGTGGTCGACGAGCAGCGCGAGTGCCGTGTCCAGGACGCGCAGTGACGCCTCGTCGGGGTCACGGCTGGTCAGCCGGCCCCACAGGCGTTGCGCGAGCGGACCCTCGTCCCGGCCGTACGGGCGCAGGGGCAGCGCGGCGACCAGGGTCGGGATGAGCACCCGCGCGGTCGCGAGCACGGCCTCCTCGGACAGGTCGAAGCGCAACGGGTCCTCGGTCGCCGCGGCGATGGCCGCGACCCGCAGCTGATCGGTGGGCGCGGCGTGCTCCGGAAGGGCGGTCACGGCCCGGCGGGCGACGGCGACGGTGTCCTTCGGCGCGGTGAAGGCGGCCCCGGGACTCAGCCGCTCGGTCCACAACCACTCGGCGACCTCTTCGTAGGAGTGGCGCGTGGCCAGTTCGACGGCGTCCACACCGCGGAAGTAGTAGCGGTCCTCGTCGATCAGCGTGATGCGGGTCCGGACGGACAGTTCGCCGCCGTAGGCCGGCCCGGTCTGGCTCTCGCGCCTGTTGCGCCGGCCGAGGGCGGTCACCTCCGCCTCGTCGAAGGTGCTGCCCCGGCCGCCCGGCTCGCGCCTGCTGGTGAGCTGACCCCGGCTCACGTACGCGTACACGGTCTCCGGCTTCACGCCGAGCAGTTCGGCGGTCTCCTTGGTGCTCAGCCGCCGCTCGGGGCCGCGTTCTTGATCGCGCATGGGGGTCACCGTAGTCGCCTCACTGGCGTATGGATCTAATGTTGATTCAATCAATATTGACAAGAAATTCATCAAGCATGGACAGTCTAATCAATTCCAGAGAGGAGAATCATGTCCATCAACAGGACCCCGGCCACCGTTGTCGATGTGCCGCGCGGACTCGCGGGTGTCGTCGTCGCCGACACCGAGATCGGTGACGTCCGGGGCGTCGAGGGCTTCTACCACTACCGCCAGTACTCGGCCGTCGAACTCGCGCGGACCCGCGACTTCGAGGACGTCTGGCACCTTTTCGCGTACGGCGGACTCCCGGACCCGGAGCACCGTGCCGCCTTCCTCACCGAGACCACGGCGCTGCGCAGGCTGCCCGCCGAGGTCCGTGCCGCGCTGCCCGCCGTGGCCGCGGCGAGCCGCACCTCGGGTCCGCTGGCCGGGGCGCGCACCGCGCTGTCCCTGCTGGGCGCGGCCCTGGGGTTCCGGCCCGTGTACGACATCGACCCCGACCGGCGTCGTGCGGACGCCGTCGCCGCCTGCGCGGCCGTGCCGACCCTGCTCACCGCCCTGTACCGGCTCGGGCGGGGGCAGCGGCCGGTGGAGCCGCGCGAGGACCTGTCGTACGCCGCCAATTACCTGTACATGGTGACCGGTGAGGAGCCGGACGCACGGCAGGCCCGGGCGGTCGAGCAGTACTTGATCTCAACTATTGATCACGGATTCAATGCATCAACCTTCACCGCGCGGGTCATCGCGTCCACCGGCGCCGATGTGGCGGCGTGCCTCGTGGGGGCTCTGGGCGCGCTTTCCGGGCCGCTGCACGGGGGTGCACCCAGCCGCGCGCTGGACACCCTCGATGCGATCGGCACCCCGGACCGGATCGACGGCTGGATCCGCGAGCGGGTCCTGGCCGGTGATCGCATCATGGGCTTCGGCCACGCGGTCTACCGTACGGAGGACCCTCGTTCGCGGATGCTCCGCGACATCGCCCAGGGCTTCGGCGGACCGCGTGTCGGCTTCGCCGTGGAGGTCGAGCGCCGGGTCGAGGCGATCCTCGCCGAGCTGAAACCCGGCCGCGAACTCCACACGAACGTCGAGTTCTACGCGGGTGTGGTCATGGAACTGTGTGGACTGCCGCGCGAGATGTTCACGCCCACCTTCGCGGCGGCGCGTGCGGTCGGCTGGAGCGCCAACATCCTGGAACAGGCCGCCGACTCGAAGATCATCCGTCCGGCCGCGCGGTACGTCGGGCCGGAGCCGCAGATCCCGGTGCCGGTTCCCGAGTGACGAGGGAGCGGCGATCACGGTGATCTGCGGACACTCACAGTCATCATCCGCGGGCACCCGTGCACGCTCACAGCCATCCGCGGGCAATCATGGTCATCCGTGGAAGCCCGCGTTCCTCCACGAGCACCATCCAGGCGCGCTCGCGCACGCTCACCGACACCGCGGAGACCGCCGACGCCCACGATAGGGGGGCCTGTCGCTGCTCGTATCCTGGGTCGGCATTCCATCCCCGACCGTGCGCCGGGCCGTGAACCGGTGCGCGCGTCCGCGTGAGAGAGGTCGCTCAGTGGGGCACCACCGCAGTCCGCAGCAGATCCCGGTCGTCGTACTCGCCGGATTCCTGGGCTCCGGGAAGACCACGCTCCTCAACCACCTCCTCCACCACAGCGGGGGCAGCCGGATCGGGGCGATCGTCAACGACTTCGGCGCCATCGAGATCGACGCGATGGCCGTGGCCGGCGCCCTCGGCGACTCGACGGTCTCCCTGGGCAACGGCTGTCTGTGCTGCGCCGTCGACACCAGTGAACTCGACGAGTACCTGGCACGGCTCGCCGCCCCGGACGCCGGCATCGACGTCATCGTCATCGAGGCCAGCGGGCTCGCCGAACCCCAGGAACTCGTCCGGATGGTGCTCGCCAGCGAACTCCCCGGGATCGTCTACGGCGGGCTCGTCGAGGTGGTCGACGCCGCCGAGTTCGAGGCCACCCGCGCCCGGCACCCGGAGATCGACCGGCATCTGGCCCTCGCCGATCTGGTCGTGGTCAACAAGTTCGACCGGGCCGAGGACGGCGAGCGGGTGCTCGGCCTCGTCGGCCCGCTCACCGACCGTGCCGCCGTCGTGCCCGCCTCCTACGGCCGCGTCGACCCCGAATTCCTCTTCGACTGCCGTCCGGCCGGGGAACGCATCGGTCAGCTGTCCTTCGACGACCTGCACGAGCACGGCGAGGGCGAGCACGACCCGCACGAGCACGCGGGCCATCTGCACGCCGGCTACGAGAGCCTGTCCTTCGTCTCCGACGTCCCCCTGGACCCCCGCCGGCTGATGCGTTTCCTCGACAGCCGGCCCGAGGGGCTGTACCGGATCAAGGGCTACGTCGACTTCGGGGCGTGCGACTTGGGCAATCGGTACGGCGTGCACGCCGTCGGCCGGTTCCTGCGCTTCTACCCCGAGCCCTGGGCGGAGACCGGTAACCGGCTCACCCAGCTCGTCCTCATCGGCACCGGCCTCGACTCCGCCGCCCTCGGCGAGGAACTCCGGGCCTGTGAGAGCGGCGACGCCCCGCACACCGACGAGCACGGCATGTGGGGCGTCCTGCGCTACGTGGCGGCTCCGGCGGGTGACGATCCAGAGCAGTACGCCGCCGGGGAACCGGACCCTGAGGATCCACCGTTCGCGGACCCCGGGCAGTCAGCCGCAGCGTTCGGGGACCCCGCCCCCGTCGAGGCGCTCGCGGACCCCGAGCAGTCAGCCGCAGCGTTCGGGGCCCCGCCCAGCCCATTGGTCCGTTGAGGGACCCCGTCCAGTCGTCCGGAGGGCCTGCCTAGAAGGCCGGGCCCGCCACCACCGACACCGTCTTCGCCAGTGACACGCCCGAGCCGTCGCGGCGCGGGTCCAGCTCCGGCAGGTCGACCGGCCCGCCGTTCTTCTGCGACGCCCGCGCCGGGACCGGGCCCGCCCAGGCCAGGGACAGACAGTCCTCGCCCTTCAGGAACCGCTGGCAGCGTACTCCGCCGGTGGCCCGCCCCTTGCGCGGATACTGGTCGAACGGGGTCAGCTTGGCCGTCGTATGCACTGAGTCGTCCAGCGTGCCCCGCGAGCCCGCCACCGTGAAGACCACCGCCTCCACGGCCGGGTCCACCGCGGTGAAGGAGATCACCTTGGCACCCTCGGTGAGCTTGATACCGGCCATGCCGCCCGCCGGGCGGCCCTGCGGGCGGACCTGGGACGCCTGGTAGCGCAGCAGCTGCGCGTCGTCCGTGATGAACACCAGGTCCTCCTCACCGGTGCGCAGCTCCATCCCGCCGACGATCCGGTCGCCCTCCTTGAGCGCGATGACCTCCAACTCGTCCTTGTTGGACGGGTAGTCGGGCACCACGCGCTTCACCACGCCCTGCGCGGTGCCGAGCGCCAGGCCCGGGGACGACTCGTCGAGCGTGGTCAGGCAGACCACCGTCTCGTCGTCCTCCAGACTCACGAACTCCGCCAGCGGGGCGCCGCCCGCCAGGTTCGGCACCGCCGTGACCTCGGGCAGCTGCGGCAGGTCGACCACGTTGACCCGCAGCAGGCGGCCGGCGGACGTCACCACACCCACCTCGCCGCGTGCCGTCGCCGGGACCGCCGAGATGATCACGTCGTGCTTGACCCGCTTGGTCCCGGTGTCGGCCGGGAAGGGCTCGGCGTCCGCGGTCCGGGCCAGCAGCCCGGTCGAGGACAGCAGCACCCGGCACGGATCGTCGGCCACCTGGAGCGGCACGGGGGCGACCGGTGCGGCCCCCGCCTCCAGCAGCAGCGTACGGCGGGGGGTGGCGAACTTCTTGGCCACCGCGGCGAGTTCGGCGGAGACCAGCTTGCGCAGTTCGGCGTCCGACTCCAGGATCTGGGTCAGCTCCGCGATCTCCTCGTTCAGCCGCTCCTTCTCCGCCTCCAGTTCGATCCGGTCGTACTTGGTCAGGCGGCGCAGGGGGGTGTCCAGGATGTACTGGGTCTGGATCTCCGAGAGGGTGAAGTGCTCCATCAGACGGGCCTTCGCCTGCGCGCTGTTCTCGCTGGAGCGGATGAGCCGGATGACCTCGTCGATGTCGACCAGGGCGGTGAGCAGGCCCTCCACCAGGTGCAGCCGGTCGCGTCGCTTGGTGCGGCGGAACTCCGAGCGGCGGCGCACCACGTTGAAGCGGTGGTCGAGATAGACCTCCAGGAGTTCCTTCAGGCCCAGGGTGAGCGGCTGGCCGTCGACCAGGGCCACGTTGTTGATACCGAAGGACTCCTCCATCGGCGTCAGCTTGTAGAGCTGCTCCAGGACCGCCTCGGGCACGAAGCCGTTCTTGATCTCGATGACCAGGCGCAGGCCGTGCTCCCGGTCCGTGAGGTCCTTGACGTCGGCGATGCCCTGGATCTTCTTCGAGCCGACCAGGTCCTTGATCTTGGAGATCACCTTCTCCGGGCCGACCGCGAACGGCAGTTCCGTGACGATCAGACCCTTGCGGCGGGCCGTCACCGTCTCCACGGACACCGTGGCGCGGATCCGGAACGTGCCCCGGCCCGTCTCGTACGCGTCGCGGATCCCGGAGAGGCCGACGATCCGGCCGCCGGTGGGCAGGTCGGGGCCCGGCACGTGCTTGATCAGGGCGTCCAGATCGGCGTTCGGATGCCGGATCAGGTGGCGCGCGGCCGCGATCACTTCGCCGAGGTTGTGCGGCGGCATGTTGGTGGCCATGCCCACCGCGATGCCCGACGTGCCGTTCACCAGCAGGTTCGGGAAGGCGGCCGGCAGGGCCGACGGCTCCTGCTCCTGGCCGTCGTAGTTGGGCGCGAAGTCGACCGTGTCCTCGTCGATCGACTCGGTCATCAGGCTGGTGGCCTCGGCCATCCGGCACTCGGTGTACCGCATGGCGGCCGGCGGGTCGTCGTTGCCCAACGAGCCGAAGTTGCCGTGGCCGTCCACCAGCGGGACACGCATCGAGAAGGACTGGGCCATACGCACCAGGGCGTCGTAGATGGACGCGTCTCCGTGCGGGTGGAGCTTGCCCATGACGTCGCCGACGACACGCGCGCACTTCACGTAGCCGCGGTCGGGACGCAGGCCCATCTCGTTCATCTGGTAGACGATGCGGCGGTGCACCGGCTTGAGGCCGTCGCGCGCATCCGGCAGCGCGCGGGAGTAGATGACCGAGTACGCGTACTCAAGGTAGGAGCCCTGCATCTCGTCCACGACGTCGATGTCGAGGATTCTCTCCTCGAACGGTTCGTCGGGTGGCGGGGTCTTCGTGCTGCGGCGGGCCATCGCTGCCGGCTCCTCCTGTTTCCGGTCGCTCCCCTGCGGGGCGTTCGTACTGAAGCGTGAACGTGATCTGCTGCGGACCATTGTGGACCGCGACACTGACAACCCGGGCCAGGCCCCGGTGCCGGCGGCCGGCCCCGGCGCCGGAGCCGGCCGCGGGGCCGCCTCGTGGTATGACCCCCGCAGGCTACGCGATCCGCTGTGGGCGTACGTCCCGCGGGAACTTCGCCTGAGGTCCGCACGCTTGCATACAGTGGCAGGACTGGCAGGAAATCCGCGGTTTCGCAACCGCACCCGCGATCGAAGGGACGTACATGCCCATGGGTCACACGGCCACAGCCGAGGCAGGCTCCGGGGGCCTGACAGCGACCGAGCACCGCCTGGCCAACGGTCTGCGCGTGGTGCTCTCCGAGGACCACCTGACCCCGGTCGCCGCGGTCTGCCTCTGGTACGACGTCGGCTCGCGCCACGAAGTCAAGGGGCGCACCGGTCTGGCTCACCTTTTCGAGCACCTGATGTTCCAGGGGTCCGCGCAGGTGACGGGCAACGGGCACTTCGAGCTGGTGCAGGGCGCCGGCGGCTCGCTGAACGGCACCACCAGCTTCGAGCGCACCAATTACTTCGAGACCATGCCCGCCCACCAGCTGGAACTCGCCCTCTGGCTGGAGGCCGACCGCATGGGCTCCCTGCTGGCCGCGCTCGACGACGAGTCCATGGAGAACCAGCGGGACGTCGTCAAGAACGAGCGCCGCCAGCGGTACGACAACGTGCCCTACGGCACCGCGTTCGAGCGGCTGACCGCCCTCGCCTACCCGGAGGGCCACCCGTACCACCACACGCCCATCGGTTCGATGGCGGACCTGGACGCGGCCACGCTGGAGGACGCGCGCCAGTTCTTCCGCACCTACTACGCGCCCAACAACGCCGTACTCTCCGTAGTCGGCGACATCGACCCGGAGCAGACCCTCGCCTGGATCGAGAAGTACTTCGGCTCCATCGCGTCCCACGACGGCAAGCCCGAGCCCCGCGACGGCGCGCTCCCCCTGGTCATGGGCGAGCAACTGCGCGAGGTCGTCGTGGAGGAGGTCCCGGCCCGCGCCCTGATGGCGGCCTACCGGCTGCCGGAGGACGGCACGCGCGCGTCCGACGCGGCCGACCTCGCGCTCACCGTCCTCGGCGGCGGCGAGTCCTCCCGTCTGTACAACCGGCTCGTCCGGCGCGACCGTACGGCGGTGGCGGCCGGATTCGGCCTGCTGCGGCTGGCCGGCGCCCCCTCTCTGGGCTGGCTGGACGTGAAGACCTCCGGTGACGTCGAGGTGCCGGTCATCGAGGCCGCCATCGACGAGGAGCTGGCCCGGTTCGCCGCCGAGGGCCCCACGCCGGAGGAAATGGAGCGCGCGCAGGCGCAGTTGGAGCGCGAGTGGCTGGACCGGCTCGGCACCGTCGCGGGCCGCGCCGACGAACTGTGCCGGTTCGCCGTCCTGTTCGGTGACCCGCAGCTCGCCCTCACCGCCGTGCAGCGTGTCCTGGAGGTGACCGCCCAGGAGGTCCAGGAGGTCGCCCAGGCCAGGCTGCGCCCCGACAACCGCGCGGTGCTCGTCTACGAGCCGCTGTCCGCGGAGTCCGCGGCCCACACCGAGGACGTGGACGTACCCGAGGACCCCGAGTCCGAAGCCACCGTCGAAGCCGGCGACAACGAGGAGGCGGCCAAGTGACCGAGCTCGCCACGATGGAGTTCCATCCCCAGCCCCGCGCCGGCGAGGCGAAGCCGTGGGCCTTCCCGGCCCCCGAGCGCGGCACGCTGGACAACGGCCTGACCGTCCTGCGCTGCCACCGCCCCGGCCAGCGGATCGTCGCCGTGGAGGTGCTGCTGTCCGCACCCCTGGACGCCGAACCGGCCGGCCTGGACGGCGTGGCCACGATCATGGCGCGGGCCTTCTCCGAGGGCACCGACCGGCACTCCGCCGAGGAGTTCGCCGCCGAGCTGGAGCGGGCCGGCGCCACCCTGGACTCGCACGCCGACCACCCGGGCGTCCGGCTGAGCCTGGAGGTCCCGGCCTCCCGCCTGGCCAAGGGCCTCGGGCTGCTGTCCGACGCGCTGCGTGCGCCCGCGTTCGCCGACAGCGAGGTCGAGCGGCTGGTCCGCAACCGCCTCGACGAGATCCCGCACGAGCTGGCCAACCCGGCCCGCCGTGCCGCCAAGGAACTCTCCAAGGAGCTGTTCCCGGCGGCCTCGCGCATGTCGCGCCCGCGCCAGGGCACCGAGGAGACCGTCACCAAGATCGACGCTGCGGCGGTGCGCGGCTTCTACGAGCGGCACGTGCGGCCCGCCACGGCCACCGCCGTGGTCGTCGGCGACCTGACCGGCATCGACCTGGACGCGCTGCTCGACGAGTCCCTGGGCGCCTGGACCGGTGCCACGTCCGAGCCGCGGCCGGTGCCGTCGGTGGGCGCCGACGACCACGGCCGGGTCGTCATCGTGGACCGTCCGGGCGCCGTCCAGACGCAGCTGCTCATCGGCCGCGTCGGCTCCGACCGGCACGACCGGGTCTGGCCCGCCCAGGTGCTCGGCACGTACTGCCTCGGCGGCACCCTCACCTCCCGGCTGGACCGCGTCCTGCGCGAGGAGAAGGGCTACACCTACGGCGTGCGCGCGTTCGGCCAGGTCCTGCGGTCCGCCCCGGACGGCACGGGCGTCTCGCTGCTCGCGATCAGCGGTTCCGTGGACACCCCGAACACCGGTCCCGCGCTGGCGGACCTGTGGACGGTGCTGCGCACGCTGGCGGCGGAGGGGCTCACGGACGCGGAGCGCGATGTCGCCGTGCAGAACCTGGTCGGGGTGGCGCCGCTGAAGTACGAGACGGCCGCGGCGGTGGCGAGCACGCTCGCCGACCAGGTGGAGCAGTACCTGCCCGATGACTACCAGGCGACGCTCTACCAGCAGCTGGCCGCCACCGGCACCGTCGAGGCCACGGCCGCCGTGGTGAACGCCTTCCCGGTGGACGGCCTGGTGACGGTCCTGGTCGGCGACGCGGCACAGATCAAGGAACCGGTCGAGGCCCTTGGCATCGGCGAGGTCCGCGTGGTTCCCGCGGAGTAGCCCACGGCCCCGCGCGCGTGGCGAAGCCCCACGCGCGCGGGCGGCTCCGCCACGGCGCGACCGGTTCCGCGCGGGCCTGACGGGGTGCACCCGGACGGGGCCCACTGGCACCGGAGGCCGATCCGGGCACGTCGGGGAACCCGTCCGCTGGCGGTACGCGCTACGCGGCGGCTACGAGATCCTGATCAGAATGACCGATGGCATGTACACCCAGTAGGGCCGTCTGTCGTCCATCGGCGTCCCGGCGGGCGGGCAGGTCACTCCAGGACAGCAGATCGGGCTGTCCGGCGCGACGGGCTACCCGACCGGGGCGCACCTCCACTTCGAGGCGCCGGACGACGGCGGAGTACGGCTCCGACGTCGACCCCGTCGGACACCTCCGCGGCCACGGCGTGAATGTCTGACGACTGGCGGCGACCCCAACCGTGACCCCGGCCCCCGCGCCCGGGGTTTCGTCGTTTCGGATGTGTCGCTGTCAACGTGTCGCTGTCCAAAAAATATCCATGGATTCCGGCCCGCCATCGGAAATTCCGACTCATTGCAATAGAGTCGCGGAACACGCGTCAATCGTCGACGTTTCACGGGGATTAAGGCGGAGGTCGGGTATGCGTATTCCGGCGCACTCGGTGTGCACGGCGATCCGGGACGACATCGTCGCCGGTGTCTACGAACGCGGCAGCCGGCTCACTGAAGAACTCCTCGCGCGCCGTTACGGCGTTTCCCGCGTCCCCGTCCGCGAGGGCCTGCGGACCCTGGAGGCGGAGGGTTTCGTGGTGACGCGGCGGCACGCGGGCGCGTGCGTGGCCGAACCGACCGAGCAGGAGGCCGCCGACCTCCTGGAGATGCGCCTGCTCCTGGAGCCGCTGGGCGCCTCCCGGGCCGCCCAGCGGCGCACCGAGGCCCACGTCAAGGTGTTGCGCGGCCTGGTCCGGCTGGGCCAGGAGCGGGCCAGACGCGGCAACAGCGAAGAACTGCGTTCCCTGGGCGGCTGGTTCCACGCGACGCTCGCCCAGGCATCCGGGAGCCAGGCCCTGACCTCGACGCTCACCCAGCTCCGGTACAAGATCGCCTGGATGTACGCGGTGGAGGCGCCTGCCAGTCACGTCGAGTCCTGGGCGGAGCACGGCGTCATCGTGGACGCGGTGGTGCGCGGCGACGCGGAGCGCGCGCGGGCGGTGACGGCCCTGCACACCGAGCGCGCGACCGGCGCGCACCGACTGCGCTTCGAGCGCGGCGACCGTCCGGTATCCGTGAGGACTTCGCAACGTCCCGTAAACATGTCGGGTCTGCGAAATTAACAAGGGCGTCGTATACAAAGGAGAGATATTCGACGGCGGTGTATTTCCGCTGCCGTTTTTCCGTGCGCCCGGAATTTCCGTCGGGTGTCGCTCACGTGTGCCCGACGTGAATTCGATGCGGCTCGGTCGAAATCGGTCGGGGGGCGTGCGTATCCGCGCGGGGGCATGCGGATACGGGCGAGGACGCGTGGATACGCGCGGGGAAGCCGGGAGTACGGGCGGGGACGCGTGAATACCGGGGCTCGATACGGTGAAGCCGCGCCGCCCGGAACGGGCCGGCGCGGCTCCGGCCGCCGCCGCTGCGGCGACGCGCGCTCGGACGCGGCCTGCCTCAGGGCGCCAGTTCGTCGGGCCGCGAGGGCGTCAGGGCGCGACGGCGGGTGCTCAGACGGTCTCGGGCAGCTCCTCCAGCCCCTCGGCGACCAGCTTCGCCAGCCGGTCCAGGGCGACGTCGGCGCCCTCGGCGTCGGAGGCGAGGACGATCTCCTCGCCGCCCTGCGCACCCAGCCCGAGCACGGCCAGCATGGAGGCGGCGTTGACCGGGGCGCCCCCGGACTTGGCGATGGTCACCGGGATGCCCGCGGCCGTGGCGGCTCGGACGAAGATGGAGGCGGGACGGGCGTGAAGGCCCTCGGCCCAGCCGACGTTGATGCGGCGCTCAGCCATGTGTTGCTGCCCTTCCGAGTTCAGAGTTGTCTAGGTTGTCTAGACCAGTTTTCCATACGGTGAAGCGTGCCCGGAGCGGCGCCGCGTCCGGCCCCGCTGGGTCGTCGGAACGGGGCCTCGCTCCGGTGTCCGTCCTCCACAGACTGCCTCGCGCCGTTGTCATGGGCGAGCCGTACTCTGGGCCCCATGCGGACCATGGTGGACCGGCACGGCCGACACGAGTACCCCGCCCACTGGGAGGCGGACGTGGTACTGCGCGACGGCGGCACCGCACGCATCCGGCCCATCACCGCCGATGACGCCGACCGCCTGGTCAGCTTCTACGAGCAGGTCTCCGACGAGTCGAAGTACTACCGCTTCTTCGCACCGTACCCGCGCCTGTCCGCCAAGGACGTCCACCGCTTCACTCATCACGACTTCGTGGACCGGGTGGGACTCGCGGCCACCGTCGGCGACGAGTTCATCGCGACCGTACGCTACGACCGCATCGACGCCGACGGCGTGTCCGCACCCGCCGGCCGGCCGCCCGCCCCCACCCCCGCCGGAGGGCGTGCCGGGGCCGCTCCCGCCGTCTCCGACCAGGCCGAGGTCGCCTTCCTGGTGCAGGACGCGCACCAGGGCCGCGGGGTCGCCTCCGCCCTCCTGGAACACATCGCCGCCGTCGCGCGCGAGCGCGGAATCCGCCGCTTCACCGCCGAGGTGCTGCCCGCCAACACCAAGATGATCAAGGTGTTCACGGACGCCGGCTACACCCAGAAACGCAGCTTCGAGGACGGCGTCGTACGCCTGGAGTTCGACCTGGAGCCCACCGCGCGTTCGCTCGCCGTGCAGCGCGCCCGGGAACAGCGCGCCGAGGCGCGCTCCGTGCGCCGGCTGCTCGCGCCCCGCTCCGTCGCGGTCCTCGGCGTGGGCCGCGCGCCCGGCGGCGTGGGCCGCGGCGTGCTCGGCAACCTCCGGGACGCCGGGTTCACCGGGAGCCTGTACGCGGTCAACACGGCCTTCCCCGAGGAGTTGAAGGAGGTCGCCGGGGTGCCCGCCCACCGCTCGGTGCGGGACATCGAGGACCCTGTCGACCTCGCGGTCCTCGCCGTCCCGGCCGAGCAGATGACCGAGGCGGTCACCGACTGCGGCGAACACGGCGTGCAGGGTCTCGTGGTGATCTCCGCCGGATACGCGGAGAGCGGCCCCGAGGGACACGAGCGGCAGCGCGCACTCGTCCGGCACGCGCGCACGTACGGCATGCGGCTCGTCGGACCGAACGCCTTCGGGATCATCAACACCTCCGAGGAGGTGCGGCTCAACGCCTCGCTCGCGCCCGAACTGCCGCGCCCCGGGCGGATCGGCCTGTTCGCCCAGTCCGGGGCGATCGGCATCGCGCTGCTGTCCCGGCTGCACCGGCGCGGGGGAGGGGTCACCGGGGTCACGGGCGTCTCCACCTTCGTGTCGTCCGGCAACCGGGCGGACGTCTCCGGCAACGACCTCATCCAATACTGGTTCGACGACCCCGACACCGACGTCGTCCTCATGTATCTGGAGACTTTGGGCAACCCGCGCAAGTTCACCCGGCTGGCACGCCGGACGGCCGCGGCGAAGCCGCTGGTCGTGGTGCAGGGATCCGGATCCGCGCCACTGGGCCACGCGGTGCGGGCCACCCGGCTGCCGCACGCCACGGTGTCCGCGCTGCTGCGGCAGGCGGGAGTCATCCGGGTCGACACGATCACCGAACTCGTCGACGCGGGACTGCTGCTCGCACGCCAGCCGCTGCCCGCCGGGCCCCGGGTGGCGATCCTCGGCAACTCCGAGTCACTGGGGCTGCTCACCTACGACCGGTGCCTGGCCGAGGGGCTGCGCCCGGGACGCCCGCTGGACCTGACGACGCAGGCCACGGCAGAGGACTTCCACCGGGCGCTGTCCCGGGCGCTCGCGGACGACACCTGCGACGCGGTGGTCGTCACAGCCATCCCGGCGATCGGGGACGGCCCGCCCCGGGACGCGGAACTGGCGCAGGCGCTGCGCTCCGCCGCCGCGGCGGCGCCGGCGAAGCCCGTGCTCGTCGTGCACGTGGAACTGGGCGGGCTCGCGGAGGCGCTGTCCGCGGCGGCCGGCACGGCTCCCCAGGTCGGCACGGCTCCCCAGGTCGGAGCCGGCACAAGTACGTCGGGGGACGACTCCGGGGCCCGGCCTGAGCCGCCCCCGCCCGGCGCACCACGGACGCAGCCGCAGAAGGGCGCCGCACCGGGAGCGGCCCGCGAGGGCACCCGCCTCATCCCCGCCTATCCGGCGGCCGAGCGCGCCGTGCGGGCGCTCGCCGAAGCCGTCAGATACGCGCAGTGGCGGCGCGAGGCGGCCGATCCCGGGAAAGTGCCCGAGTACGGGGACATCGACGAGAAGGGGGCCGCCGACCTGATCGCCGACCTGCTCACCCGCGGGCAGGACCTCACGATCGGGACCGAGGAGACCTGCGAGCTGCTCGGAAAGTACGGCATCCACGTACGCCGCGCACTGCCCGCCCCCGGCCCGGACGCCGCCGCCGAGGCCGCCCGCACCCTCGGCTACCCGGTCGCCCTCAAGGCGACCGCCCCGCACCTGCGACACCGCGCCGACCTGGGCGGAGTGCGGCTCGACCTGGCCGACGAGGAGCAACTGCGCCGCACCTACGCCGAGTTGACCAAACTTTTCGGCAGACCGGAGGAACTGCGGCCGGTGGTGCAGGCGATGGCACCCCGAGGCGTGGACACCGTGGTACGAGCCGTCATCGACCCGGCGGCCGGCGCCGTGCTCTCCTTCGGGCTGGCCGGAGCCGCTTCGCAACTGCTCGGCGACGTCGCGCACCGGCTGATCCCGGTGACCGACCGGGAGGCGGCCTCGCTGGTGCGGTCCATCCGGACGGCACCGGTGCTGTTCGGCTGGCGCGGCTCCGCGCCGGTCGACACGCCCGCCCTTGAGGAGGTGCTGCTGCGGGTGTCCCGGCTGGTCCATGACCACCCCGAGGTGGTGGCCGTCACCCTGGAACCGGTGGTCGTGGCCCCGCACGGCCTGAGCGTGCTCGGCGCCACGGTACGGCTCGCGCCCCCGCCGGCCCGCGACGACCTGGGACCCCGGATGCTTCCGCTGTACTGACGCGGATCCACCGAGCCCGCTCCTGAACTGCCACCCGTTACTGCTACCCGTCGCCGCCACCTGTCCCTGCTGCCCGTCACTGCCACCCGTCCGCCCCGGTACTGCTCTGCCGAGGTCTCGCTTGTCGCCGCACCAGCCGCCGAGGGTTCGGATGCCGCCGTACCGCCGCCGAGGTCTCGCGTGCCGCCGCACCGCCGCCGAGCCGCCCAGCGCACTGACGCGGACCCGACATGCACACCCCGGCCGGGACCCACGTACCGGACCGGCCTTCCCGCGCCGGGACCCACGCCTCGGACCGGCATTGCCGCCCGCCGGGACTGAGCCACCGGACCGGCGTTCCCGCTCTCCCGGACCCGCTCTCCCGGACCCGTCCGCCGGCCCGGCGTTCCCGACTGGCCCGGAGCCCGCGGGCCACGGACTAGGATGGACGCCATGGCCAAGACCAGTACGACGACCCAGGGGCTGCGTGCGGCAATCGAACGCAGCGGCTACTACCCGGCCCTCGTGGCCGAGGCGGTGGAGGCCGCCGTGGGCGGCGAGCCCATGCGGTCGTACCTGGTCCACCAGGAGACGACCTTCGACCAGAACGAGGTGCGGCGGCACGTGACCGTGCTGGTCCTCACCGGCAACCGGTTCATCGTCAGCCACACCGACGAACAGGCCGCCGACAGCGACTCCCCGACGCCGTTCGCCACCACTTCCACGGAGTCCGTGAAGCTCGACCGGATCTCGTCCGTGGTGGTCAGCCGCGTGGTCGCCAACCCGGAGCAGTACAAGCCCGGTACGCCGCCCCGTGAGGTCGTGCTGACCATCGGCTGGGGCGCCGTCTCCCGTATCGACCTGGAACCCGCCGCCTGCGGTGACCCGAACTGCGAGGCCGACCACGGCTACACGGGCAGTTCCACGGCGGACGATCTCAGTCTGCGGGTCAGCGAGGCGGGGGACGGCCCGGAGTCGGTGCGCGAGGCACTCGCCTTCGCGCAGGCGCTCTCCGAGGCGACCGCGGATCTCACGCGCTGATGGCGCAGACCGCAGCCTGGGACTCGCATCCGGAGCCGCTCGCCCTCGGCAGCGCGCCGCTGCCCGAGTACGGCAGCGGCTCGCTGGCCGACCTGCTGCCCACCCTGGCGGCCGGAATGTCCGTCCCCGGTATGACGGCGACGATCCCGGAACTGACCGCAGCCGACCGTAACTGCGTCTTCTTGATCGACGGTCTCGGCTGGGAGCAACTCACCGCCCACCCGGACGAGGCCCCCTTCCTGACCTCGCTGCTCGGCAGCTCGCGCGGCGGTACCGGCCGCCCGATCACCGCCTGCTACCCGGCGACCACCGCGACCTCCCTCGCCTCCGTCGGCACCGGCCTGCCGCCGGGCGCGCACGGCCTGCCGGGGTACACGGTGCGCGACCCCGGGACCGGCGGCCTGATGAACCAGCTGCGCTGGCAGCCGTGGACCGAGCCGCGGGTCTGGCAGCCGTACCCCACCGTCTTCCAGCTGGCCCAGGACGCGGGGGTGCACGCCGCCCAGGTTTCCTCCCCGGCCTTCGCGAACACCCCGCTGACCAAGGTCGCGCTCAGTGGCGGCACGTTCCACGGGCGGCTCAGCGGCGAGGAGCGCATGGACCTCGCGGCCGAGCAACTGGCCGCTGCCGACCGGGCCCTGGTGTACACGTACTACGCCGAACTGGACGGGGCGGGACACCGCTACGGCGTCGCCTCCGACACCTGGCGCGGCCAGCTCATGTACGTCGACCGGCTCGTCCAGCGCCTCGCCGAGCAGTTGCCCCCGCGCAGCGCGCTCTACGTCACCGCCGACCACGGCATGGTCGACGTGCCCTTCGACGAGGTGCACCGCATCGACTTCGACGAGGACTGGGAGCTGCGGGCGGGCGTTGCCCTGCTGGGCGGCGAGGGCCGCGCGCGCCATGTCTACGCGCTGCCGGGCGCCGCGGACGATGTTCTTACCTGCTGGCGCGAGGTGCTGGGCGAGCAGTTCTGGGTTGCCTCGCGCGACGAGGCGATCGCCTCGGGCTGGTTCGGTCCGCGGGTCGACGACCGCGTGTACGCACGCATCGGCGACGTGGTCGCCGCCGCCCACGACGACGTGCTGATCATCGCCTCCGAGCGGGAGCCGAAGGAGTCGGCGATGGTCGGCAACCACGGCTCGATGACCCCCGCCGAGCAATTGGTGCCCCTGCTCGAATCACGTTCCTGAAAGCCGACCCGCTGTCACACTTTCGCCGAAAGGTGCTCAACCTGTCATGCCCGAGCTGGTGTTCTTCTCCGGAACGATGGACTGCGGGAAATCCACCGATTTTCTTGGGTATTCGCTATTCGAATGTTGTGGTGTGGGTGGTGTGGTGGGGGCTGGTGGTGGGGTGGTGTGTGTCGGTGGGGTCTCTTGTCTTCGTTTGGTTGGAAAGGTTCTTCTGGCCTGATGTCCGAATTGGTGTTCTTCTCGGGGACGATGGACTGTGGAAAGTCAACTTTGGCGCTACAAATCGAACATAACCGGACCGCGCGTGGTCTACAGGGGCTGATATTCACACGTGACGACCGTGCGGGTGAGGGCAAGCTGTCGTCGCGTCTGGGATTGGTGACCGATGCGGTGGAGGCTGGGCCGGGGCTGGATCTGTACGGGTATGTGGTGGATCAGTTGTCCCGTGGCGGCCGGGTGGACTATGTGATTGTGGACGAGGCGCAGTTCCTGTTGCCCGGGCAGATCGACCAGTTGGCCCGGATTGTGGATGACTTGGAGCTGGATGTTTTCTCGTTCGGTATCACCACGGATTTCCGGACGAGGCTTTTTCCTGGGTCCCAGCGTTTGATCGAGCTGGCGGATCGTCTGGAGACGTTGCAGGTCGAGGCGATGTGCTGGTGTGGTGCGCGGGCTACGCACAATGCTCGGACTGTGGGTGGAGAGATGGTTGTAGAGGGGGAGCAGGTTGTTGTGGGTGACGTGGCGGGGTCGGTGGCGGAGGTGGGGTATGAGGTGTTGTGCCGGCGTCATCACCGTAAGCGGATGACGAGTGCGGCGGCGCGGGCGGCGGCGCTGTCGCCGGATGTGCTGCCTGTTACCGGCACTTGACCGCCGGTCGGTGAGAAGCGCGTCGACTTGTTTTCCGGCCGCACTGGCCATGGAGTGGCGGAAGGCTCTGGGCGGTGACCGTGGTTGGAGGTTCGAGTTCCAAGCAGGACTCGCGGTCAACGGCTGCTCATGTCCGAATCCGTGTGGCCTGCGGAGATTCGCTTGCAGTGACCGCGTCGGGGCATCTGTAGAAGGTGCGGGTCGGGTGACGTCGTGGAGTTCCGGTTCAATGTATGGGGCATGCAATAGGCGTGGATGCGGCGATTTAGCAAAACGACAGGTCAGGTGGGGTCGGCTCGATTCGGGTCGGCCCCGTTGGCGTGTGCCGTGGCTGGATGGTGGCTGGATGACCTGACGTCTCGTCACCTGTCGTCATCTGTCGTTCTCTGTACGGCGGCTGGATTTTGGCTGGATGGAGCTGGGTGGGGAGTCGGGGTGGGGGCGGCGGGTATGCCGGTGTGGGGCGAGGGTTTCGGGCGGGCCGCCATACGGGCGGGGCGCGGGGTGAATGGCCGTGTCGGGGCCCGCGTGGCCGCTCAGCTGGACGTCATGGTGCCGTCGCCGCGCTTGGTCGCAGGTTCGAGTCGCCGGGGCGGCGCCACGGCGCCAACGCAGCCGGTGTCGCCCGGTCCAGGCTGGTCTTTCGATCGGACTCGACCAGCAGCACACCGCCGGACTGGGAGACCGCGTCCCCAACCTCCTTCATCGACGCGGACTGGAGGGTAGGACCTGCTACACTTCATCACCCGAGAAGTGCTTCTTCCCTCGTGGCGTGCCGGTCTCTCGACAAGCCCTATCGTTGCAGTTCAGGAGCGCTTCCCGCGTTTCTGATCAGCTTTCTGGCGGACCACTCCGCGAAGGCGCGAGGCTAGCGGTCAGGGCTGTCGGCCAAGTGCCCGATGCAGTGGCGCGAAGATCACGGGGCAATTCTAGGGAAGCGCCGACTCTGCCCACCTGGACGTTGTGTATCGTCGGCTAGCTGCCGAACGGAACCTCGGCAGGGGTGTGGCCACGGAGGGGAAGCTCACAGGCTCTACTCGCCTGGGGCTGTCGGCGCATGGTGCCTCCGCTCGTGGGACACACTCCGACAAGCACGCCCTAGGCAAGGAACGAGTTGACCACTTTCACGGACGACCAGAAGGTCTACACGACACCCCACGGCACCCAGTTGCATGGGGACTCCCTGAGGCTGCTCCAGGGCCTCGACGACGAGAGTGTGGACCTGATCGTCACGAGCCCGCCCTTCGCCCTGCAGCGGAAGAAGGCATACGGCAACGAAGGTCAGGAGGCGTATGTCGACTGGCTCGTCCAGTTCGGTGAGGCCGCAAAGCGCGTCCTGAAGTCAACCGGGAGCTTCGTCGTCGACATCGGCAACGCTTACCGCAAAGGCAGTCCGACTCGATCCCTCTACCCTTATCGTGTCCTGCTGAAGTTCGTTGACGATGTGAAGTATCACCTTGCGGAGGAGTTCTTCTGGTACAATCCGGCCAAGCTTCCCAGCCCGCTGGAATGGGTAAATAAGCGCCGGATCCGGGTCAAAGATGCCGTAAATACGGTCTGGTGGTTCTCGAAGACTGAATGGCCACAGGCGGACGTCAATCAGGTACTGCTGCCGTACTCGGAGAACATGAAGCGTCTCCTCAAAGACCCGGAAAAATACTACAAGGTGACCCTCCGTCCCAGCGAGCATTCGATCTCAAAGCATTTCGGCAATGATAACGGTGGTTCCATCCCATCAAACCTGCTGCAGATTTCCAACACGGAGTCGAACTCGAACTACCTGCGGCTATGTCGGGCGCTTGATATCAAATCGCATCCTGCCCGGTTCCCGAGCGAGCTGCCGCGATTTTTCATCGAATTCCTCACCAAACCTGGTGACGTCGTTGTCGACATCTTCTCGGGCTCGAACACCACGGGGATGGTCGCGGAACAACTTGGCCGCAAGTGGTACTCGTTCGAACTGAGCCGGGATTACGCGGCACTCTCCATCATGCGGTTCTTGCCGGGGATGAGCCCTCAGGACGCCGAGGCCCTCTATGAGAAGGCACGGACAGGGTCTGTGTCCTTGCCGGACGATGGCCAGCCGCTCCTTACCGCTGCCTCGCAGTCCGCGGTCGCAGAGGCAGCACTTTCCAAAGAGGCTGCGGAAGCGGCTCTGGATGCCACCGAGGCAGATTTCCTGCGTGCGAGCGAGAACCTTGCGGAAGCCAGGTCGGCAGCTGAGAGGGGCCTTGCTGTGACTCTCGATGCGGACGCTGAGAAGGCTGTGGCTGCTGCGCTGGAGCGTGCCCAAGCGTGGGTCGACGACGCTGCCACAGCACGCCGTGCCGCGAAGCGCCGGCTCAACAATGCGAGGAAGCTCGCGGATCAGGCCCACTCCGCGCTCACAGAGTTCGAGGCGTTCTACAGAACGACCTTTGCGGCAGAAGACGTCACGGCGGAGTAGGCCGTGACAGCGCACCCTGAGGATGACTTCACTCTGTTCCCCGAGTCGTTTGGCACACTGGTGCCCATGGTGAGGCGGTCCAGAGCTGGTGCGAGCACTCGCCTCGCAAACCGGCTTTTCGCTGCTTCCCTCGCAAACTGCTGCAGCCCTGACGACACCCTGGATCTTGACAAGAAGCCGTTCGACCTACACACAGCAGCTCCGTTGCCTCCTCTCATGCGCGTCTACTTGTACACGATGACGACCCATCCGTCGGAGCGGCAAGAGGGTGCTTACCGCATCCAGATCATCCTGCCTAACAAGGGTCGGCACTTTGACACCACCGACGACGCGTACCTAGTCCTCGCAGGTTACGAACCGAACTTGGAGGTCTTTGCACTGTGGGACGCGGACGCCCACGACGTTGGGAAAGGCATCCCTCATTCAAAGGGGGTCCAAATTCTCGAGGACACTTTGTTCGAGGCGATGTCTGCGGGAGTGGCTCGTCAGGCAAGGAAGCTCCGCGGCACTGACGAGTCAGAGACTGTAATCGCGTCGCGTCCAGACACCCTGCCGGAGGCGTTAGAGCTGCGTTGGCAACTGTCAATCGAGAGGCTCATCTCGTGAGTGATGACGGCTGGGGTAAGTCAGGATGGACTCCCGAACCGGAGTATGCGAGCGATAGGGAGGATATCCTCAGCGAGTTCTACCTGCGCGCTCTCAGAGAAGCCGTCACCTACGACCGGATTACCGGCTTCTTCGCCAGCAGCGCTCTGGCGCTGTACTGGGAAGCACTACCTGACTTCGTGGACCGCGGCGGAAGGATGCGCATTCTCTGCTCGCCCCGCGTCACCGAGAAGGACGCACAGGGCATCGAACGCGGCTATGAAGCTCGAGACGACGGCTCTCTCGCTGCCGTGCTGCAAGCCGAGTTCAATGCGCTGCTTGCGACCGACCAGCTTCGCAAGCCAGCGCTCGCTCTCGCCGCATTGATCTCCGAAAGACTCCTTGACATCCGCCTCGCTCGGGTCGCCAACGCCTCACTCGACGATCGGCGTATGTTTCACGACAAGGTGGGACTTTTCGCTGATGCGGATGGGCAGCGCATCGGCTTCCGTGGATCTTTGAACGAGACCCACTTCGGCATCGCCTCGGACGGTAACGTCGAGTCGTTCGACGCGTGGACGAGCTGGACGGGCCGCAACGACAGCATCAGGGTCCAGCGATCCACCGAACGTTTTGAGGAGCTCTGGGTCGGCAAGAGTGAAGGGGTTGAAGTCCTTGCCCTCCCCGCGCCCTTTCGGCACTGGCTACAGACTCAGGCAGACGGCGTTGATTGGCGTGAGTTCGCGACTGAGATCACTGTGGGGATCGAGCCGGACCTTGTCATCCGTACTACGCCAGACGGGCGGCCCCTCCGAGAGCAGCAGATTGCAGGACTCGACGAGTGGGAGCGCCACGGTAAGCGAGGGATCCTCGCCCACGCGACTGGGTCAGGCAAGACGGTTACGGGCATCACCGCGATCGTCGGCCACGAAGGGCCCGCACTCGTAGTTGCCCCTTCGCGGTTGGTCGCACGCCAGTGGAAGGAACAGATCGAGGACACGGGTCGCCGGGTGCATCTGTGCGGCGACGGTGAATTCGCCTGGAAGACGAGACTTCATACCTGGCTGACACAGCCTGCCTCGGAGCGCGTGGTGGTCGCCCTCGCTCCCACAGCAGCTCAAAAGCCTTTCGTGAACCAGGCTTCGCGCGCCAAGGGCCTCCTGCTCGTTGGCGATGAGGTTCATCGCCTGGGTGCTGTGTCGTACCGGAACGTTCTGGAGATTAATGCCGCAGCACGCCTAGGGCTATCGGCGACGCCAGAGCGTGCGGGAGATCAGCAAGGTACCTCGGCAATCCTCGACTACTTCGGTGGGGTCATCCACCGCTACACGCTCAGGGACGCCTTGAAGGCCGGCTCCCTCTGTAACTACCTTTACTATCCGCAGCTTGTCCGGCTCAGCCCGCAGGAGCAGGATGACTGGGACGAATTGAGCAAGAAGATCGGACGGCTCGTCGCCCAATCCCACAACTCGTTTGGTGGTGCCACCAATAGCCAGTTGGAACGCATCAGAACACTGACGATGCAGCGAGCTCGGATCGCTAAGAAAGCTTCGGGCAAGACGCCCCTAGCTCGCTCGGTCGTGACCAACAATTATAAGCTCGGGCAGCGTTGGCTCATCTACTGCGACGATAAAGACCAGATGCAGGACATCGCTGACACCCTGCGTTCTGCAGGGATCGACGCATACGAATACTACTCGGACATGCCGGGAGACAAGGCTGCAACGCTGCGGCACTTTGATGAAAACGGTGGCGTGATCGTCTCGATCAAGTGCTTGGACGAAGGCGTCGATATCCCCAACGCGGACCACGCTTTGATCCTGGCATCGTCCAGGAACCCCCGAGAGTTCATCCAGCGCCGAGGGCGCGTGTTGCGCAAGGTCGAAGGGAAGAGCCTCGCCACCATCTACGACGCGATCCTGCAGCCCGAGACCCTCGATGAAACGTCAGGGATGTCGCTGCTGCGGGGTGAGCTAGCCCGTGCGGGCAACTTCGCCCGAGATGCCCTGAATAGTGATGCTCGTGACCCGCTAGAACGGCTAGTTGTGGGGCTCGGCGGGGATCTTGAGACACTATATGAGTATCTCGGTTCCGGCGAGGAGGCGGACAACTAACCTGTGGCTTCACCTACTTCGTTCGGCACTGTGAACGCAAGCACCCCTGTAGTAGGAGTAGAGCTCATGCGAGACAACCTTGCCCAAGTGGTCGAGTCGGTGCGTTCACGGTTCTTTGACGACAGGGTCGATCCAGCGCTGGTTCAACAAATCGTGGAAATCGAGAAGCAGTACGTTGATGATCGGCCCCGCGCGCAGGAAGCCGTGGCCCGCGCCATCCAGGAGCACCTGGACAGGAGTATTGAGGTTTGAGGTACCAGAAGCTCACCGTCGAGAACTTCCTCGTCTTCAAGGGCGAGCAGGTGATCAACATCCCTGACAAGGACGGCGTGGTCGTCCTCTACGGTCGGAACGGAAAGGGCAAGACGTCCCTGCTCAACGCCTTCCGTTGGGCCTGGACCGGTGAAGTTCGCAAGCGGAGCACCCGCCCGCTGCCGCCCGAGGACATCACCAACAAAGTCGCCCTCGGGGAGGCGTCCGGCGTGTCAGTCCGCTGCCGTGTCCGCCTCGAGTTCGAAGCGGAGGGCGCGCAGTGGGATCTTACTCGTTCCCTCACCCGCAAGGGGGAGGAGTACTCCACTGAGCTCACGCTGCGCCGTGATGCGGTCGCCCTGAGCACCGCCGATGCTGGACGCAAGGTGACTGAGCTGATGCCCAGGGAGATTGAGCAGTTCTTCCTGTTCGACGGAGAGCTCCTCGACCAGTACGAAATGCTCCTCGATGACGACAGCACCGCGGGCACCACGCTCCGCGATGCCATTGAACGCATCCTCGGGCTTCCAATTCTGGAGAACGCGGCACGAGACAGTGCTCGGGTGGCTGAGCGCGCCGGCGAGCTGGTCGCTGCTGCTGCGAAGCGGGACTCGAAGACGAAGAAGCTCGGCCAGGCTCTTGATGTTGAGCAGACTCGTCTCCGTGCGTTTCGCCAGAACTACGAGTCGGAGGACCAGAAGGCTAAGGACCTGGAGGCTGAGTCGGGCCAGCTTGACCAGCAGATGGCGGAGCAGTCAGGCAAGCTCGAGATAAAGACTAGGCGTGACGAGACTCTTAAGCGCCTCCAGCGGGCAGAGGTTCAGCGCGACTCGGCCAAGGAAAAGTTCGAGAACCTTCTTGCCGAGTCGTGGAGGGCGGTGCTCGTGGAGCCGATCGAGGCCCGCATCGAACAGGACACCAAGGCGCTTGAGTCTCTCGAAGAGCAGCTGGATGAACTGCGCTTCGCCGCCATCCTCACCCGTCACTTCAAGGCCAGAGGGGAGGATTCCTGCCCGGTGTGTGAGTCCAGCCTGGATGCCAACAACCGTGCTGCCCTCGAGCGACACCTCCAGAGCGCTGGTTCAAGCGAACTGAGCGCCACGGAGGATCAGACGGCAGCGCTGAAGACGAGCCTCAAGCGGCTGCGCGAGTCCGGCCGAGGACACGAGCTTCGGGCCAACCTGAAGTCCGTCGAGGATGACTACCTGAGCCTGCAGCAGCAAATTGAGGACTACCAGGAGGATCTCGACGACTTCGAGGACAAGCTGAAGGGGCAGGACACCGGGCTCACCGAGCTCGTCCAGCGCTCCAAGAACGTCAGCATTCTCCTGCAACAGGCAAAGTCTGCGTGGAAGGCCGAGCGGGAGAAGTACGAGCAGGCCAAAAAGAATGTCGCGAAGCTCGAAGAGCAGATTCGCAAGACAGGCGCGGGTCAGGCTGACCCGGGTGTCTACAAGCGGCAGCGGACTGCTGAGGCCCTCGCGGAGCTCTACCAGAAGGCGATCGTGATCTATCGCGACCAACTCAAGGAAAGCATCCAGGAGAAGGCCACCGAGCTCTTCCAGAGTATGCGATCCGAAAGTGACTACGTGAAGCTTGCGATAAACGAGTCCTACGGCTTGCGCATCCTTGACCGATCCGGAACCCCCGTAAAGCACCGGAGCGCTGGCTACGAGCACCTAGTCGCGCTGTCACTCCTGGGTGGCCTGCAGGCCAGCTCCCCCATCAGCGGGCCACTCGTTATGGACTCTCCGTTCGGACGCCTCGACGACCACCACGTTGACGGCGTCGTCGCCAACCTCGACAAGCTCAGCTCTCAGGTGTTCCTTCTGGTTCACGAGCGTGAGCTCCCCCGAGAGACTGCCCGAGAACTGCTCCGGGGCCGAATGCTGGCCGAGTTTGAGCTGTCTCGCGGAGCGTCCGCGCACGAGACCAACATCCAGGAGCTTCGGAGTGTCTGACACCACCACGCGCGGACGCGTGAACATCGCCCTCACTGGCCGCGCTGAGATTGCTCGAGACGAGATCAGCGCCCGATACCCATTCCGAGAGAAGCAGCAGTTGGTCCGCCTGGGTCTCGCCTACGCCCTTCGGCTCAATCTCGAACCGGTACGCGGAAGCGATTTCGGCCGCGCCGGCGACGGGCAGAACATGAACGTCGGCTCCTTCGACCCAAGTGGGGAGCTCTTTGGCCTAGTGCGTGCATTCCACCCGACATGCGATGACCCAGCCGAGGTTGCCGAGACCCTCATGAGTCTCGGCCTGGTCAAGCTCGCAGAGGATGTTCGGAACAGCGAAGTCACCCGCATTGCCGACATCCTGTATGCGAATGACGGCACCGACTGACGAGGTGCTTCCGAGGCGGGAGCTGCTGTGCATCCTCGCCAATCCGCCCTTGGGGAGCGGCGAGCGCACCAGAGCGAGGGTTGGGCTGGCCCGTGGCCTTCTCGGCTTCGAGACGTTGACGATCAGGAATCTCTTCGCCGTGCCCTCAGGCGCCGTCACGGACATCTCGACACTCGGTGCAACCCCAGCCGGATGGGCCCAGGCTAGACAGCAGTTGGAACCAGCTTTCTCTGTCTGTGATGGAGTGCTGCTGGCTTACGGCATCTCCGAACCGACCGGTGCGGCACGGAAGTACCATCGCGAACAAGTGGAGTGGGTGGCTGAAAGGCTCGTCGCCTCGGGCTGTCAGGCGTTTCAGGTTGGCGATGGGCCGAGGCACCCGTCCCGCTGGCAGCGGTGGACCTCTCGGCATCACAGAGAACTGGAGTTCTCCGCCGCCCTGGAGGCGTCCCTCGAAGCCGTCAGCTTCGGCCGGGCCGCAACTCGCGTAGCCGGAACTGCCCAATGACCTGGCGACCCATGTGCTGCCAAGGTTGCTTCGGGGCGAAGTAGCCCCTCTATTAGAGTGCGTTCCATGGTGCGTCTTGAAAGCTCCATCAGACCTGCGGGTGCGAGTCCCGGTCGGGTAGGCGCCGGAGCGTCCGGTAGCAGGCCCCAGCTTGTCGGAGAGATCCGGCGGGCCGAGCGTGGTGTCAAGAGCCTCTTCGGAGGGAGCAAGAACGCGGGCCGCAGCATCAAGCGAATCCTGCAGCCTCGACAAACCAACGGTGGGGAAGCCGAGCCGCTCATATCACGGCGAAGGCCATGTTCGGCGGGCCCTGTGGGTCTGCTGCAGGTTTGGGTGACAGGTTCGGTCATGCGGCCTGGAGGGCCGGTGTGGTCATGACGGTCTCGAATTCGATAGGACCAGCAGGCCGAGCGAGGTCTGTCTGCGGCGCCGGTGATAGGTCCTCTCGATCCAGGTCACGATCGCGATCCGCAGTTCCTCGCGGGTGGCCCACGCCCGACGGTCGAGGACGTTCTTCTGCAGCAGGCTGAAGAAGGACTTCATGGCCGCGTTGTCGCCTGCCGCCCCAGCCCTCCCTGTCGAGCCGACGATCCGGTGCCGGTCGAGGGCCCGGACGAACTTCCGTGACCGGAACTGCGATCCGCGATCGCTGTGCAGAATGCGCCCGGCGACGCCTTCACGCCGGGCAACAGCGTTGTTCAGGGCTGTGACGGCCAAGCGGGAGTTCATCCGCGTTTCGATCGAGTAGCCGACGATCCTCTTGCTGAAGACGTCCTTGATCGCGCACAGATACACCTTGCCTCCGCTGGTGGCGTGTCCGGTGATGCCGGCGAGCCACAGGCGGTTGGGGCCATCCGCGGTGAAGTCACGGCGGACCAGGTCGTCGTGCACCGGCGGGCCGGCCTTCCTGGTCCTGCTGCGCTTCTTGCCGGACACACTCCACCAGCGGTTGTCCCGGCAGATCCGCCACGCGGTCCGGTCGGCCAGGCCGGACCCCGCGCTGCGGGCCTCGTCGGCCAGGAACCGGTAGCCGAACTCCGGGTCCTCGCGGTGAGCGTCGAACAACGCGTTCGCGCGAGTGGTCTGCTCGAACTCGGCGTCGGTCACCGGCTGGTCCAGCCGGCGGTAGTAAGGCTGGCGGGCCCGCTTCAGGACCCTACACGTGACCGCGACGGGTACCCCGCCCGTGGCCAGCTCCTTCACGAGCGGGTAGATCTTTTTCCCGGCAGATGCGCCTGCGACAAGTAGGCCGCGGCCCGGCGCAGGACCTCGTTCTCCTGCTCCAGCAGCTTGATCCGCCGACGCGCTTCCCGTAGTTCCGCGTTGTCCTGGCTGGTCGTTCCGGGTTTCACGCCTCGTCGATGTCCGCGCGACGCATCCATTTCCACAGCGTCATCGCGTGCACTCCGAAGTCGGCGGCCACCTGCTCGACCGTCACACCCGGACCGCGGTTCCTCGCTACCCGCACGACGTCCTCGCGGAACTCTTCCGGATAAGGCTTGGGCACAGCGACATCCTTCCCACCCGCCCCACAGGGCAAGCCAGTTCAGATGTCACGCGATCGTGCATCAGACCCTGTTCCGGGGCCAGCCAGCCGGGTTCTCCCGGGGTATGGGGAGTGGCATGCGTTCACGGCCTGGTGGTGAACAGGAGAGACCCGTCTGTGCAAGCCCGTCGTCAGGGCAGAGAGCGGAGATATAAGCCGACGGTGAAGTCCTCAGGAGCGCAGCGGAAGTCCGAGGGGGCGTAGTACCACTGATTGGCGTGCAACATTACGCGCCGGGAAGGAAGGGCCCTCACCTTGCTCACGCTGGCGAAGAAGGTAAGCGCAAGGACATGACAGGGACAGCCCGGTCCAATCACCCCGACGGCGGGCACCCGCATCGTGCACGAGGACCGTCCGGGATAACGTGCGAGAACTTCAACACAAGCTATGGGCTGCGGCCAAGCAGTCGCCGGGCAGGCGCTTCCATGCCTTGTATGACCGTATCGTGTCCCGTTGCGCGCGGTGCGAACCGGGATGTCGTGCCGATTGAGGTTCTGGGTCATGCCGTGCGTCGAGATCGGCTTGCCCGGGACCATGCGTGGGAAGAGCCACTGGGGACCTGCCACCACGGCAACCACCCCGGTTCCTTCCTGACGTCCCAACCCTCCTACTAAACACAGCGTTCGCCGATGGGCCCGCGGGCGATCCTGATGACCAAGGCGCGCATTGCCGCCTTCGAGAACAGCAACGGACGACGGTCCCTGTCCTTGGAGTCGCGCACTGCAGTGTGTTTGTCCAGCTCCGCGATCTCCACGCAGTCGTTGGCGCCCCCGCTGTACGAGCTCTTCCGCCAATGCACGTGCGTGAGATCGACGTCATGCCGTGCTGCCGTGACGTCGTGCGGGACGGCCATGCGGGTCGTGCTCACTCTTCGAGCTCCTTGCTGATGCGTGCGATGTGGGTACGGGTCTCCGACGGGTCCAGAGCGGATGACCTCAACTGGTCGAAGATCTCCGTGTAGTTGTCCACGTCCTCCGGGGACTCGAGGTACACGGAGTTCTTGGGGTTCTCCAGCCACACCAGGTCCGGCGCGGTGTCCGGGAGAGTCAGGATGACGAACGGACCGTACAGTCCGGGATGTGCTCCGAGGGAGAACGGCAGTAGCTGCACGGTGACGTTCGGCTGCTCGCTCGCCTCCACCAGCTTACGCATCTGGTCGCGCATCACTTCGACGGAGCCGACAGTTCTGCGCAGCACCGCTTCGTCGAGGATCGCCCAGAGCCGGGCTGGGGATTCAGCGCCCAGGCGGCTGTTCTGCCTCTCCATGCGGACCTTGACCAGGGACTCGACCTGCGGCGGGGACAGGTCCTTCCTCATCTGGGAGATCACGGCACGGGCATAGTCCTCGGTCTGGAGCAGCCCCGGAACCAGCATCGGCTGGTAGCTGGCGAGGTGTGTCGCGCCGGCCTCCAGCGCGAGATAGCCGTCGTAGCGGGTCGGGGTGAGCACGGTCGAGTACTTCCGCCACCAGGGCTTCTGCTGTTCCTTGTCCGCCCGTACGAGGTCAAGTACGTCGGCACGCCGGTCCTCGTCATCGACGCCGTACAGATCCAGCAGCGCCCGGACGAGGACCGGTGTCGTACCGCGTTCGCCGTTCTCGATGCGGCTCAGTGACCCCTGGTTGACCTCCAGCCGATCGGCGACATCGGTGAGGGTCAGGCCGGTTACGTCGCGCAGCTCCTTCAGCCGTGCCGCGAGCTGCCGCCGGTACACGGACTGCGGGACCAGGCTTCTTTTCAAGGCCATGCCGGAAGTCTCCCCGTACCGGCGACGCTTCTACAACCCATACGAGTCAACTTCTGCAGACATATTGCCTAGTTGGTTGTTGCGTCGGCATGCTGTCAGGTAGTCACAGTGCGCGTTCACATGATGTGGGCCGCAGTCGGCCGAGGGATGACGCCTTGCAACAGTCCGCCACCGGGACGCGCCTCGGCGTCGGTCCCGCACGCCGAACCGGGAGGATGAGCCATGCCACGGACAACGCTGTTCCGGCAGCTACTCCAGCAACGGCATCTGACTACGCACGAGGCATTCGCTGCCCAGTACGAACGGGCCTCCGCCCGGCTGGCGGAGCTCGACCGTGACCCCCGTCTGGCGTCCCTCCAGGTCTCTCCACGGCAGTTCGACCGCTGGTTCGGTGGGGAGTTGCTGACTTTGCCCCGCCCTGACGCCTGCCGGGTGCTGGAGCACATGCTGGGTAGACCCGTGTCCGAGCTGTTCTCCAGGGCGTACGAAGGAGAGTCCGTCCACGGCCGTGGTGCGGAGCCGGGCGCACACCAGCAGGTGCCGAGCCCTCCTTCTCTCTGCGAGGGCGATGAGAACCCGCTGGACATCGTCACTCGGACCCGGCAGCTCACGGCCAGCAACGCCGACAGCGCGACGCTCGCCTTCCTCGCCTCCTCTTTGGAGGGCATCACTCACCAGTACGAACAGGACGGGCCGTACGTCCTCCGTCCCCAGGCTCGCCGGATGCGGCAGCTCGCCCACACCCTCCTCGACGGACGCTAGCCTCCTCGCGTGCGCCGGGAGCTCTTCCGTCTCGCCGCCCAGGCCTCCGGGCTGCTCGGGTACATGGCGGTGAATATGGGCGACTTCGCGCTCTCGGAGGCGTACTGCATCGAAGCCCGGGAGCTCAGCTGTGAGATCGGTGACCTGGAAACAGAGCTTTGGGCGTGCGGCACTCTCTCGTTCAGCCTCTACTACGCCGGCCGGTACGACGAGGCGGACGTCTGTGCCGCCGCGGCTGTCGAGCGCGCCCCACGTCATGCCCAGTCCATCCGCCTGCTCGTCAACGGCCGGGCCCGGGCGCTCGGCAAGACCGGTGACCGGCGTGCCGCCGGGCGGGCCATCGGACAGGCCCTTGGCCTCTCCGATCTCCACGACGTACCTGTCGGCCTGACCGCCTGTATCTCCTTCGAGCCGTATGGACGGGCCCGGACACTGGCCAATGCGGTCACGTCACATGTGGCACTGCGCAACACGGTGCAGGTACTGCGCGATGTCGAGCACATCGACGATCTGGTGGAGCACTCAGCCTCCTGCTGGAGCCGTTCGCTCGTGCGCCTCGACGTCGCCGCAGCCCTGCTGCAGCAGCGCACGCCCGACATCGACCACGCGATGGCGCTGGGCCGTGAAGCTCTGCGGCTGTGTGGACTCACACCGATCAGCTCCGTCTACCAGCGGTCCCGTGACCTGCATGAGCAGGTCGGGCCGTGGCGTGATCACCCCGCGGTACGTGATTATGGTGACGAGTTCCGGACCTGGAGCTCGCAGCCAGCGGCTCTGGCCATGGCGTCATCCGCGTCGTAGACGCTGCCGGTGTCGTCGTGCTCCGGGGCAGTGCGAAGCCGAAGGAGTACGCCGGGTGCCCCTGCTCAGCGCCGATCCCGCCGCGTTTCCTGCCGAGCCCCCCGCCGACACGAATGATCAGGCAGTCACCGCGGCCCACGACTGGGCGGCGTTCAGCACTATCGACGAGATGACCGACCACTGGGCACGCCCCGGCTGGTCGGACGGCAGCCGGGCGTACTACTGGATGCTGGCCTTCCTCAATGATCAGCCGCTTGCGACTCTCGCCCGGCAGTGCCAGGAGGAGCTTGCGCCCCTCGGCCTCGACCCCGTGCCGACGGAAGGACTGCACATCACCCTCGCCCGAGTGGGTTCGCCGGACGTCGTCACCCCCGACCAACTGGACGGGCTGGCGCGGGACGCCGAGGCACTGCTGCCCTCTGCGTTCTCCGTACGCGCCATACCGCTGGCCGGCTCCCGAGGCGCCGTCCGGCTGTCCCTCGGCCCTTGGGATCCCCTGCTCCAACTGCACCACGTGCTGGCCGAGGCAGGGAGCAACGTCGGCCTGGCCCCGAAGATGCCGACGTCCGCCTTCCGGCCGCACCTGAGTCTCGCGTACAACAACCGCCGACGCCCCGCAGCCCCCGTCGTAGAGGCGGTCTCAGAGCTCCGTGCTCTCCCGGCCGTCGAACTCTCCGTGCCTGCGGTCCAGCTGGTGGAGCTCCGCCGCGAGGGCCGGACGTACCGCTGGGATGTACGGAAGGACGTCCCGCTCGGGTAGCCCACCGGCGTCCAGGGGGACTACCGCGACCACCTCCTTGCCGATCGCGGTCGGCCGGGCCCACCAGCGGTCGGCCAACTTCCCTACCAGCAACAGGCCGAGGCCACTGTCCGTCGGCTCATCCAGCGTAGCTTCCGTGAACGATGCCCGGACCCTGGAGACATCCCGTCCCGCGTCGTGGACACGCAGTACCGCCACGTTCCGGTAGACCTCGACACTCATGCAGTCCGGTCCGCCGACTGTGTGCCTGACCGCGTTGCTCACCAGCTCGGAGGCGACCAGAACGGCGTCGTCGACCCGCTCCGGCGCTGCGAGGTCCTCGATGGTCTCGCGTACGTGCCTGCGCGCAAGGCCCGAAGGCTCGGCGCAGTCGGCCAGCTTCACCCAATGGCACCGTACTGGTGTCCGCCTACAGAGGCGATCTTCGTCCACCGCGTCCATCGCCGCTTCTCATTTCCGTGAGGCACTGGACCGACAAGTCTCACCACGCCTGAGCCGCGGCGGTACGTCGCACCTCCGCCTCTTCGCGTGCCGCCGGACGGCGGACGAACGGCGTGCCGACGGCGTACCGCCGCCGACCGCCCCCGGCGAAGCTCTTCTTCGAGGCGCCAGCCGTTGGCGTCTGGGCCCAACCGGCTGGAGGTAACGCGGAATGAGCAGCAGTGCGAGGCAGACCACGCCACACGAGGTGCCTCCAGGCACACGCCTGGTGCTGTATGCCTGCCTGCCCGCGTCGCTCGGTGAAGCCGCCGACCACAGCGTGGCCAGCACACGGCGGTACGTCGCGGATTCCGGCTGGGAGGCGGTCGAGACGTATGTCGACCCGGAAGATTTCAAGTCCAGTGAGACGGTCGTGACGCTATGAGGTTTGTGGTGCGGGTTCCCTGCGTTTGGCCGGGTCGTTGATCCATGCCTGCTGGGGTATCTGGGGTGGTCGGGGGCGGCGGCCGAAGCGTTCGGGGTGGCGGGCGTATGCCTCGGCGAGGGTGACGGCCCGCTGGTCGCGGACCTCCTCGGCGGTGCCGAAGTGCACGCTGGCCGGTGTGTGCCAGCCGATGCCCGAGTGCCGGTGTTCGTGGTTGTAGTAGGCGATGAACGCGTCGAACCAGTCGCGGGCGTGGGCGAGCGAGTCGAACCGTTCGGGGTAGTCGGACATGTACTTCGTGGTCTTGAAGTGGGCCTCGCTGTAGGGGTTGTCGTTGGAGGTCTTCGGCCGCGAGTGCGACCGGGTGACGCCGAGGTCGATCAGCAGCTGCGAGACCTTCTTGGAGGTCATCGACGTGCCGCGGTCGGCGTGGACGGTCTCGGGCACGATGCCGTTGCGGGCGGTGGTCTCGCGGATCAGCTCCTCGGCCCGCACCGCTGATTCGGCCCGCTCGACGGTATGGCCGACGACGTAGCGGCTGAAGATGTCGATGATGACGTAGGCGTGATACCAGACGCCCTTGACCGGTCCGGCCGCCTTGGTGATGTCCCTTGTGTCCTGAACGCGAAAGGAAGTGTCGATAGGCAACTTCAAGGAGCGGTGCTGTACGGATGATGAAGGTTTTGGCCCTTCGGAGCCGCCCTGCGGGGGGAGGCTTCAAACCACCTCATGCTGCGTTAGTTAATGACTGTCGTGGTGAGCGATGAGGAAAAGGCGTCGTGAGAGGCGTCAGGTGGGGATCGGGAAGACGAACGCAAGTGAATCGCTGCTGACGTGTCGTAACACAATCAGACGACGTCGAAACCGGGGTATGGGATAGATCCCGGGATGAGCCTGGCGGGAGCCCGTCTATTGGTCAGGTGGCGTCCGGCATATAGGCGACGTGAGCCCGGTCTGCGGCATCCGTACGGAACAGGAGAAGGCAGGGCCCGGTACTGCCCGCCGGATGGTGGGCGAGAGGGAGGACTCCGAGCAGCAGAAACTGCCAGGAGCTGAGTACCGACCCGTGGCCCTGCTGGCGGACCGTCCCGTAGTAGTGCTGAAACCCCTGTAATCGGGGTGGAGCGAAGGGGGCGGGTCGCTCGTAACTGAGTTGATCGCATCAACCGGGGCTATCCCGGGAGGAGTTCGGTGAGCCAGTTGAAGTCGAAGACCAAGTCGTTTGAAATCTCCAAGTGGGAAATCAAGGAAGCATGGGAGGAAGTCAAGGCGAACAAAGGGGCGCCCGGAGTGGACGGGCAGAGCATCGAGGACTTCGAGAAGGACCTGAGAGGGAATCTCTATAAGGTCTGGAACCGGATGTCGTCGGGCTCCTACTTTCCCCCTCAGGTGCGTGCGGTGCAGATTCCTAAGGCGCACGGAAGTGGCATGAGAATGCTCGGCATTCCCGCTGTCGCGGACCGTGTGGCGCAGACCGTTGTGGCGCGGCATCTCATGCGGCGGGTGGAACCAGTATTCCATCCGGACAGCTACGGATATCGTCCCGGCCGGTCGGCCTTGGACGCCGTGGAGAAATGCCAGGAACGCAGCTGGAAACGAGACTGGGTAGTCGAGTTCGACATCGCTCGGTTTTTCGACAGCGTGCCCTGGGACCTCCTGGTCAAGGCCGTGGAAGCACACGCCGACGCCGTCTGGGTGAAGTTGTACGTGCGCAGGTGGCTTGCCGCCCCGCTCGTCATGCCCGACGGAGCCCTGCGGCAACGGGAGCGCGGAACCCCGCAAGGGGCGCCGGTATCTCCCGTTTTGGCGAACTTGTTCCTGCACTACGCGTTCGACACCTGGGTGGACCGGGAGTTCCCCACCATCCAGTTCGAGCGGTATGCCGACGACGCGGTCATGCACTGCGTCACGGAGCGTCAGGCCCGCGAGGTCCTCGACGCGCTCCGGAACAGGATGGTCGAGGTCGGGCTGGAACTGCACCCGGACAAGACCCGGATCGTGTACTGCAAGGACGACAAGCGCCGCGGCTCGCATGAGCACGAGGCGTTCACGTTCCTGGGCTACACCTTCCGCGCCAGGATGGGCCGTGACCGACGGGGCGCTCAGTTCCTGTCGTTCACGCCGGCCGTCAGCAAGGAAGCCCTGAAAAGGATGGGGCAGGAGGTGCGGTCCTGGCGACTGCACACCCGCTCCGACCTGTCCTTCGTGCAGCTCGCCCGCAGGATCAATCCTGTGGTGGCGGGCTGGGTCAACTACTACGGCCGCTTCCGGCCGTGGGAGATGAACCCGGTCTTGAGGCGCATCAACGCCTATCTGGTGCGCTGGATCCGACAGAAGTACAAGCGGCTGGCGCCGAAGCGCAAGGCCATCGCGAAGTTCCAGGAGATCGCGAAGCGATACCCCGGCATGTTCGCGCACTGGCGCGTGACGATGGCGCTCTGGATGGTCTGATGATCAGGGCGACAAGAGCCGTGTAACGGGAGACTGTTACGCACGGTTCTGTGAGGGCCGGGAGGTGAGATTCCTCCCGGCTACTCGGCAGGTGAACACCTGCGAGGGCCCGGTGGCGACCAGCTCGGGCACCGTCTTCGCCGGGTGGGTGGCCTGGCGGCGGCGCTCGCCGGACTGCCCCTTGGCGCGCAGGATCCGGTACATCGTGGAGACGGAACAGTGGTAGCGCCCGGCATCCAGCTCACGGGCCCAGATCTGCGCGGGCGGCAGCTCGGCGTACTCGTCGCTGTTCATCAGCTCCAGGACCGCCGCCCGCTCCTCGGGTGTGAGGGATGAGGGCTGGACCTGCGGTTTTCTGGGATTTCGCTCGGGTGGGGGCCGCAGTCGGCGGTAGTGGGTGGCCCGGGAGCGGCCGGTCAGCCGGCACGCGGCCGTGATGCCCAGTTCGCCCTGGACGCCGGTGAATGCGTCGTCGGCCACCGGGCCGATGGCAGCGTTCAGTCCGCGCCCTCGGAGATCATTTCCAAGAGCGCGGAAGCTTTTCCCATGACTTCCAACGCGGCCTTGTTCCGGGCCAGTTCCTTCTCCAGCCGTTCCACCTGGCGGCGCAGCTTCTCGTTCTCCGCCTCGGCAGCCGGCTTCTTCGGCCGGGCCGGACTGGTGCGCTTGTCGATCAGCTTCTCCAGGGCTCCGGCATCCCGCGCGGCCCGCCATTCCTTGACGTGCGAGTGGTACAGCCGCTCGCGGCGCAGGATTGCGCCCTTCTCGTTCTTCGGGGCGGCGTCGTACTCGGCCACGATCCGCAGTTTGTACTCCGGGCTGAAGGTGCGGCGCTTCGGCCGGGGAGCCGGATCGGACTCGGCGGGGGTGGTGCTGGTCATGAGGGGGTGGTTCTCCTGTCGTGCCCTCTCAGGCTAACCCGACGAAGCAGGGCGTCTCACCCAAGGCTGACAGAGAGGGACCGGGCGGCACCGTTCGAGAGCCGCGCCCAGTGCGAGGGCTGGCGCAACGCTCTTGACGCGGTCGAGCAGGGGAGGGCGGCCGGGATCGTCGCCCCGCTGTTCGTGATGCTGGGCTATCTGGAGGCGGACAGGGCGAACCTCGCTGCCTGGCAGGCTCGGAACGGTGCGGTGATCACGACGTCGTGGGCGGTCGTCGACGCCGCCGATTCCGCGGTCTTGCGGAGGTCGGCGGCGTGATGACCACCAGGCGGCAACGGTCTTTCCGGCCCCTGCTGGGTCAGATCGGACGGGCGCTGCGGCATCTGGCGAAGTACATCGGCCGGTTCGGCTTTGACGCGTTTCAGGTGCTGTTCCTGCCTGTTCTGGTGACCGGCGCGACTTTGGCCACGTTCTACGCGGGCTGTATCCGGTAGTGCTGGTCCGCGTTCTTGGCTCCCCTCTTCGGATGCTCCGGATCTACGTCCCCCGCGGACTCTGATCAGCCGGAGAGGGGCGCACCGCAGGGTGCGAACGCAAGACCCCGGCCGCGCGGCGAATCCGCACACCGGCCGGGCAGCACGACGAACAGTTCGGATCCTTCCGAAGAGAGGAAATGCGATGACCGCAACCGCACTCAGCCCGATCACGACGGCCACCACCGAGGCGTCCGTTGCGACGGCCGTCCCCGAGGCGCCCGCCGATCCGTTCGACATCGACCTGGCCATCGTCACGGAGGTCGGCGCCGATCTGCTTCCCAGGGCGTGCGGCACCGGTGACGGATGCAAGCCGTCCTGTGCCTCGTCCTGCGCGAGCGCCGTCTGACAGCAGCTCGTACACGGGGTCGGGGGTGCTGTCGCTCCCGGCCCCGTCCGGTCACAGAACTGATGGGGAGGCACTGAATGGGAAGCGACGGAAAGCTCTACCAGCACACGGGCACGGTCCTGCTCCGGGCTGCCGCGACCGCGCTCACGAGTCTGCCGGGATGGTGGCCGGAGCCGACCGATACAGACGCGTGCGGCAGGTGGCTGAAGCAGGTGTGGGCCGATACGCGCTTCGCCGACGCCGTCCGGCAGGCGAGCGGCGATCTCGCCACGCGGGTCGACGCGATCTGCTCCGGGCAGCAGGTACGCCCCAAGCAGGTCCGGCGCGTTGCCATGGCCACCGTCCGCTATGTACTGCGCGCAGCTGGGCGACCGACCCCGTTCGGCCTCTTCGCCGGGGTGGCACCGGTCAGCGTGGGTTCCACGCCTAACGCGAGGTGGGGAGACGCGCACCGGGCCGTGGCGCGGGTGGACACCGAGTGGCTGGACGACGTCATCGTCCGCCTGGAAGCATGCCCAGACCTGCTGGAACGCCTGGACGTGGTCCTGAACAACCTTGCGGCGCACCGCGGCGGACGCCTGCACGTCCCGCACGGCGGACCGATGGGTGCCACCGTCCGGCGTACGAGCGCGGTGCGCGTGGTCGAGGACCTCGCTCGCGGACCGGTCCGCTTCGCCGCCCTTGCGGAGCAATTGGCAGTCTCGTTTCCCCGAACCGAGCCGCAGAACATCGGCACACTGCTCGGCTCGCTGGTCCGCGAGAAGTTCCTGATCACCAGTTTGCGCGCGCCGATGACCGACACCGATCCCCTTTCCCGCCTGATCGAGCGGCTGCACGGCGTGGACGCGCGCACGGTGCCCCAGGCCGCTCAGGTCATGAACGAGTTGGAAGCGGTGCAACGCGCTGTGCACGAGCACAACCGGCGCTCGGCCAGCACGCAGGGGACGGCCCGGGAGGAACTCACGGGTCGGCTGCGTCGGCTCTCCGACGCGGGCCGCAGCCCGCTGGCCGTCGACCTGCTGTTGGACGCCGAGGTGCGGATCCCCGAGAGCGTGGCGCGCGACATGGAGAGGGCTGCCGACGTGTTGCTGCGGCTCACGCGCCTACCGACGGGCCAGGGCGTGTGGAAGGAGTACCAGGTCGCTTTCTGGGAGCGGTACGGCACCGGCACGCTCGTGCCGGTGAAGGAGGTCGTCGACCCGGTGTCCGGGCTCGGCTACCCGGCCGAGTACCCCGGCAGCCGCATGACGGCGCCCCCGCCGGCGGTCTCCGAGCGTGACGAGCGGCTGCTGGCCTTGGCTTGGCAGGCACTGGCCGACGGCAGCAGGGAGATCATCCTCACCGATGACCTAATCGACCGCCTGGCCGACGAGGCGCCGACCGGCCAGGAGGCACCGCCCCACGTGGAGATGTGCGCGCGCCTACACGCCGATAGCCTGTCCGCCCTGGAGCGCGGGGACTTCACGCTCACCGTGGCACCGGCCCGCGCTGCAGGAACGGACGACCGGACACGGCGGCTGCAACTCGATGTTCCCGCACACGCCGCTGTCCTGCGCGCCCACCTGGACCGAGACAGCCACGCCGTGCTCACCGAGGCGCCGACCGAGGAGAGCTACGGCTGGATCGGCGGCCACGTCCACGAGATCGCCCTGCCGATGACCAGCACCCGCCCGCCGGCCCGTGACCCGCTCTCCGGATTTCTCCCCGTGCTTACCAACAGCACCCTCGGGCCCGTACCGGGTGCGGTGCACGCACCTTGGCTGAATGCGAAGATCTATACCCACCCCGGCCAGTTTGAGGAGCTGATCGGCACCCACCTCGCGCGGCTCGTTGCCCAACTCGAGGACTCACCCGAGTGGTGGTTCGTTCGATACCGGACTCCGCATGACCTCGACCATCTGCGCCTGCGCATTCGCACCTGCGGCCCCAGACAGTACGCCGCCCACACCGAGTCGGTCGCGCGATGGGCCGCCGGGCTGCGCCGCGAGGGGCTCAGCAGCAGGCTCGTGTTCGACACGTACACCCCGGAGATCGGCCGCTACGGCCCTGGCGCCGCCCTGCGCAGTGCCGAGGCGGTGTTCACGGCAGACTCGGCCTACGCCGTCGCCGCCCTGCGGGGCCCGGGAGCTCACGGCATCGACGGACGTGCGCTGGCCGCGACCGGCATGGTGGACATCGCTTGCGGAATGCTTGGCGCTGAAGAGGGCATGCGGTGGATGGCCGACCACCCCGCGAGCCCGGTCGGCGTCGAGCGAGATGTCAGCGACCAAGCCGTTGAGCTCGTTCGCCGCAGTACGCCTCGGGACCGCGGCTGGGGCGACGTGCTCACCCGCGCGTGGCACCGCCGCGCCGCGGCCTTGGCGCGTTATCGCGAGTGCTTCGCCGAGAGCATGGACCTCGACGCTGTCCTTGAGTCCCTGCTCCACATGCACCACAACCGCCTGCGCGGCCTGGACCGGGAGGACGAGAGGATCTGCTGTCGCCTGGCCCGTCAGTCCACCGTGGCGTGGTCCGCCTGGCCGGGGGAGAACCGCTGATGAACCACGACGCGCCGCCCACACCCACCAGGCCCGGCTGGGGCCAGTCGCTGTACTCCGGCGCGGCGGGAGTCGCCCTGCTGCACGCCATCAGGGCCCATATCGACGAAGAGAACCGGGACGCACTCCGGCCGTGGGCCGCCGCTATGGTCAAGGGCCCGATCCAGGCCGCCCCCAAAGCATGCGGCCTGTACGAGGGCGCCCCAGCCGTCGCCTACGCCCTCAGCTTCACGCACACGAACACCGCCGCCCGCGCCCTCGCGACCCTGGACCGTCACCTCGTCGGCGTCACACGCGAACGAGTCAGACAGGCACACGCCCGCATCGACCGCGGCGCGCTGCCCTCGCTGGGCGAGTATGACCTCATCAGCGGATTGACCGGGCTGGGCGCGTACCATCTGCACCGCGGCCACCAGGCGGAACTGCGCGACACTCTTGTCTACCTGGTGCGATTGACCGAACCGATCACCGCCGACGCGCAACGCCTGCCCGGCTGGTGGACAGGCGACAGCCCCGAACTGCGGCCGTCGCCGCGATGGCCCGGCGGACACGGCAACTTCGGCCTCGCCCACGGTATCGCCGGACCACTGGCGCTGCTGGCCACTGCACTGCGCCACGGCCACACGGTTCCTGGACAGACGGAAGCGATCACCCGGATCTGCGACTGGCTTGACCGCTGGCGTACCGGTACCGGCTCACGCGCCTGGTGGCCGGCCCTGATCAACAGAGCCGAATATCGATGCGGTGAGCTCCGGCTTCCAGGTCCGACACGGCCGTCTTGGTGCTACGGCACCCCTGGCATCGCCCGCGCCCAACAACTCGCCGGCATCGCCCTCGACGACCGCGACCGTCAGCGCCAGGCCGAACAGGCTCTGGCTGGTTGCCTGTCCGACGACCAGCAATTGGCCCAGCTCACCAGTGCATCCGTCTGCCACGGTTGGGCGGGTCTGATACAGACCGTCTCCCGTGCCGCCGCCGACGCCGTCGACGATGAACTCACGGCGTACCTGCCCCACCTGCATGTCCGACTCTACGAGTACTTGGACCACCAAGGATTGCCGGAAGGCACGGGCCTCATGGAAGGCACGGCAGGCATTCACTTGGTCCGCCTCACCGACCCCGTGAACTCGGCGATCACCGCCCCCTGGGACCGCTGCCTGCTTCTGTCGGGATGATGCTGCGAACCACACCCGCTCACCAGAGCAAATGAGTGCGATCTGCCCCTGCCGTACGTATGGCCGGGCTCCTTCCGGAAGGACGCGATGAACACCACCCCTGGCGCTTCGCCCAAGGACCTGCGCAATCGTCTGGTCGACGCCATCTTGGAGGAGGACAACTCCGGCCTCCGCGATGCACGCGTAGAAACCGCAATGCGGGCCGTACCCCGCCATGCCTTTCTCCCTGACGCGCCCGTTGAGGAGGCGTACGCCAACAAGAGCGTGACGATCAAGGAGAACCCCGACGAGGACGCACTCCCGTTGAGTTGCGCCTCCCAGCCCGACGTCGTGCACTTCATGCTGGTCCAGCTTGCTGTCCGTGAAGGCGACAACGTCTTCGAGATCGGGGCCGGCACCGGCTACAACGCTGCCTTGCTCAAGCACCTCACCGGACCGTCGGGACAGGTCACGACGTGTGACATCGACCCGGACGTGACCGCCTATGCCCGCCGGATGCTGGACGCGAACGGATACGGAGACGTTCGCGTGGTTACGAGGGACGGCGCCCTCGGATCCCCGGAGTTCAGCCCCTATGACCGAATGATCGCCGCCGTCGGCATGTGGGACCTTCCCGGGGCCTGGTGGGACCAGCTCGCCGTCGGCGGACGCCTCGTGGTTCCGCTGCGATGGCGCGGGCTGTCCAGGTCCGTGGCGTTCCGACGCGAGAAAGACCGGATGCGGTCCGACTCCGTCAAGATGTGCGGCTTCCTCCCCGTGATCGGCCAGGACGGAGAGCGGAACGGTTACATCGACGACGACCGGCTCGTCAGGCTCTACTGGGACGAGGACCAGTCCGTCGCCCCGGAACTCCTGCGCGACGCTCTCACCCAAGCGAAGTCGGTCGTGTGGACTGACGAGACTGTCGGCCCCGTCGAGTCGTTCGACGGCGTTTGGCTGCGCCTGAGCGCCACCGAGCGAGCGACCTGCCGCATCACCGCGAGGCCCGCAGCGATGGAGGCGGGCCTTCATCATCCCGCCTCGCCCGCCCTGAGTCCCGCCCTTGTAGAGGGTGACTCCATTGCGTACCTCACCCTGGAGCGCGCCGCCGAAAATTCAGGCGCTGAACCTCGGTTCCGGCTGGGAGCTGTCGGCTACGGACCGGCAGGTGCCGATCTCGCCGAGCGGATCTGCGTGCAGATCCGTGCCTGGAGCCCGGCCAGGGCAGTCGAACCCGTGGTCACCGCCTTCCCCGCGGACACGCCGGACAGCGACCTCGTCGACGGAGCCGTGATCGACCGGCCTTCCGTGCGGCTTGTCATCACCTACTGACACAGGTGGCGCGGCCGTTGGCGGGTACGGCCGCGCTTACCGAAGCGAGACAGAGAGGCGTTGCGGCTGTCAGCCCTGCGCGAGGTTCGCCTCACAGTCGGTGCACCGCCGCAGGGCCCGTTTCCTCGCGTTGCCCGCGGTGGCGGTCGCCGGAGCGGCACTGCTCAACCGTTCCCAGAGCTCGGGCGGAGGATTCGGGATCCACCCCCACCGCGGCGGCCGGACATCGTCCTCGGTCATGTGGCCGCACCAGCCGGGCCTGTGCGCGCACTGCGCCGGGGAGATCAAGATCGTGTCATCCGGGTGAATACGCCACTCCCGCTTCATGAACGTGCCCACCGAACGCGGGGGCGCCGACGCGGACGAGTCCGGCGGGCATTCGCATCCGAGTCCGATGACGATTTTGCTGGCGCACTCGTCGCAGCGTTTTTCTGCCACTGGCCTCCCTCCCCCTCACGCGGTGCCGGAGTCGGCCCGGTAGACGATCTTCCCGTCGAACTCGGCGAACCCGAGTGACTTGTAGAAGGCCCGTGCTCCCGGGTTGTCGCTGTCGGTCATCCATTCCACGCGGCTGCACCCGTGGCGCGCCGCGGCGATGGCTCGGAGTTCGTCCATGAGGCGGGCACCGATGCCCTGCCGTCGGAGGGTGTCACGGACGTACAGCTCCTTGAGGAAGAGGGAGTGCGAGGAGCCGGCGGCCGGCCAGAGGAACGAGTAGGCGGCGAGACCGGCGATGTCCCCGGTCTCGTCCTCGACGAGGAGCGCGGAGGCCAGCGGCGGTGAGCCGAACAGCGCTTCCTCGACCTGGGTGTGGCGTTCCTCCAGCGGTTGGATGCCGGTGTCGGTCGTGCCGTAGAACCGCTCGATCTCCTCGATCAGCTCGGCCAGGGCCGGTACGTCCCGCTTCTCCGCAGGGCGGATCGTCACGGTCATCGGCGTCTCCTGTCGTTCCTCGGTAGCTTTGGTCGCTGCTGTACTCGTCTGTTCCAACGCGTGATCCCCTTGTGGCGGTACGGCGTACGCGCCTACGGCGACGAGTCGGCCTGCGCATACGGGTTCCAGCCGTGCTGCCGCAGGGAATCCTGGACGTGCCGGATGAGGTATTCCAGGTCCGCGCAGTAGACGGACGGGTTCCGGTAGTCGCGGGCGGCGCTGAAGCGGTGGGGGAGGTAGCCTCCGCCGCACACGTCCACAAGCGGGCAGACACGGCACTTCGCGGCGAGCGAGTCCCTGCCGTGCTGCCGATGGAGCAGCTTCGGATGCGACAGCGCCTCGTCAAAGGAGTGGCGGCGGACGTCGAGCCCGAGCCAGGAGGCACCTTCCTCGACGGACCGCAGGGTGTCCACGGCTTCGATCGAGCCGTCGGACTCGATCACGACGCTCGTCGGCGGGGCCAGACCGAGCGTCTCCACCGAGCCGCGCACGCCGGAGCTGAGTGCCACGATGTCCTCCAGCATCCGGACGCTGTGCCGGTGCTCCGGCCTGGCGAGCCACGCGTCGTGCACGCTGCTCAACCACATCCCGTACTCGGGCACGCTCGCGTCGGCGCGGAACGGTGGGTCGTCATGGGTTGCGTGCGGAAGGCCGAAGTCGATCACGGGAGGCCCGAACGCCGCCAGGTAGTCGTGTACCTCGGCAGGGTCGTTGGCCAGGTCCACGACGGCGAGCAGTCCTGCGAACAGGTGTGGCCGCGACCGCAGGAGTTCGATACCGCGCACGGCGGAGGCGGCGCTCGACCGCCCGCCGTGGGTCACCCGGTGCCGGTCGTTCGCGCTCGGCGGTCCGTCGAGGCTGACACCCACTGTCACCTCGTACCGCTCGAAGAGGTCCAGCCACGTACCGGACAGCAGCGTTCCGTTGGTCTGGACCTCAAATAAGACCCGGATCCTGGCCGGCACACCGTCCCGGACGGTCTCCAGCAGGTCGGCCATGCGTCCGACACCGACGAGCAGTGGCTCCCCGCCGTGCAGGACGACGTGGATGGTCCCAAGGCCGTGTGCGGTGGCGTGCTCACCGATCCGCCGGGCCGCAGCTCGGGCCACAGTGAGGTCCATTTGGGCGGGCAGGCGCCGCGCGGTCTGGTCTCTGGAGTTGAAAACGAAGCAATAGTCGCAGTCGATGTTGCAGCGGTTGGCGACCTTGAGGATGAACGTCCGAAAAGGAACAGGAACTTCGGGCTCTGGCATCGAGCGGATGTGCTTACAGAGGCCAGGGCCAGATGAGCGAGGCCGCGTGGGTACCGCCACCGACCCGGTTCGTCGCGCCCTCTTCGGCCTCCAGCCGCTGCCGGACACGGGCCGCCACGCGGTCCAGGACGGCGGTGCCGGCCACCGTCGATTCAACGGACGCCGGGCCGGCGGGCGTGATGGTGTGTGGCTCGGTGGCTGACATGGGTGACGGCATTCAACGCTCCTCGTGAGGTACGTGCCTGAGGGACGGTACGGTGCGATGGGGTTGAAGCGACAGATCAGCCGGGAACCTAGCATCCTCAACGACGTTCCCAGAACCGGGAATTCGGCCACATGGTGGGTGTCAGTCAGGCGGCGAGACCAGCAACCGTTCGATGTCGTTCACGGATGTACTCACTCCCAGCCGCCGGTACAGGGTCACGGCGGCTTGGAGCGAGCCCACGCCGTGACCAGGTCCGTCAACCGTCCAGTCGCAGCGGCCGAGGCCTTCCAGCGACCGCGCTTCCTCCCGGGGGCAGCGGATGTCCCGGGCGAGCGTGAGCGCCTGGTCGAAGTGCGGACGGGCGGCTGCCGGTTCACCGGAGGTGTACAGCAGCATTCCCCAGTGGTTCAGTACCTCTGCCTCGCCGCACCGGTCGCCCAGGCCCCGCAGGATCCCCAAACCGCGCTGGAACGCCTCGATCGCGCCGTCGCGGTCACCGATGATGCCGCGCGCCACGCCCAGCTCGCTCAGCGCGGCGGCCTCACCCCCGCGGCTGCCGAGCTCGTGGTAGGCGTCCAGGGCCTCCTCCAGGAGGCGGATCGCCTCCGTCGTATTCCCGGACATACGGTCCACGACGCCGAGGTGGCGGATGCTGTTCGTGCGGCCGAACCGTTCACCGAGCTCCGTGAAGTGCGTCAGGGCGTGGCTGTGTGCCCTCCGCGCTCCCTCGATGTCTCCGGTCAGCCGTCGGACGACGCCCAGTTCGTTCAGCGCGTAGGCCTGGTGCACACGGTCGTCCAGCTCCAGGTAGATGTCGAATGCTTCCTGGTGCTGCCTTGAGGCCAGGTCGTACGCGCCCATGAGGCAGTGCGCCACGCCCAGGTCCCGCAGGGAGTTCGCTTCCCCGTAGCGGTCGCCGAGTTCTCGGTAGATCGTCAGGGCCTCGCTCTGGGCCTCCACCGCGGCGTCGAACCGGCTCGTCTGCCGGTGCGTCATCCCGAGATCCGCGAGCGCATTCGCCTGTCCGAGCTGGTAGTCCAGCTCACGGTAGAGGGCGAGGGCCTCGGTCTGGGCGCGTGCCGCATCCTCGTTGTCCGCGGTCAGGTACCAGACGATGCCGAGCTGGTTCAGGGTATCTGCCTTCCCGCGCCGGTCGTCGACCGCTTCGTACGCTGTCACGGCGTCGTTCAGGGCCGCGATCGCCTGCGGGTAGGCAGCCATGAAGCGGCGTACGACACCGAGTTCGGCGAGGGCGTCGCCCCGGGCACGTTGGTCGCCGGTGTGGCGGGCTGCCTCGGCGGCGGTCCGGTGGAGCCCGACGGCCTGGTCCCATGGGCCGGCCTGACGCAGGAAGGGCGCCATGGCCGCGGCGAGCTGGACCACCAGGTCGTACAGGGCGAGGCTGTTCGCCCGGCGGACGCAGGCCAGGATGTTGGCCCGCTCGGTCTCCAGCCAGCTCAGGGCATCCGCCCGCGACTCCAGGACCGGGGTCTCCACCTGAGAGATGTCGTCCGGCGCTGGTGGCACAGTGGCACCGCTGCGCACGATGTGTCCGTTCGCTACGGCGAGAGAGGCCAGGTAGTAAGTGCACACACGCTGAACGGCCTGAACATGGTCCATGTTGTCTCCCTCGGCGGCGAGGCCGCGGGCGTAGTCACGTAACAGATCGTGGAGTCGGTAGCGGCTCCCCGGGTGTTCGTCGATCAGGTGGTCGTCGTAGAGCGCTTCAAGGTGCAGTCGGGCCATCACGACTGAGACCTCACCAAGAGCCGCACCGACGTACGAGTCAAGATCGGTGCCCGGGAAGAAGCCGAGATGCCTGAAGAAGCGCTGCCGCTCCGGCGCGAGATCCCGGTAGGAGAGATCGAATGTCGCGGTGACGGCGCGTTCCCCGGCGCGCAGCTCTCCCAGCCGGTCCTGCGCCGCCACCAACCGCCCGTGCAGGCTCTCGGCGGTCCAGGACGGATGGTGCCGCAGCCGTGCCGCGAGCAGCGATACCCCAAGCGGCAGACACCCGCACAGCCGCACCAACTCCTCCACCACACCCCGGCCGGGAGCGTCGGCCGGGCGCCCGCTGAGCCGTACGAAGAGGTCGACGGCGTGATCCGGCGGCAGGGCGTCCACCGACATGACCACCTCCTCGTCCGACACCAGCCGCTTACGGCTGGTCACCAGCACCAGGCACCCGCTGCCGCCGGGGAGAAGTGGCTCCAGCTGCCGGTAGCTGGCCGCGTTGTCGAGGATAAGCAGCGCTTTCTTGCCCGCGAGCCTGGTCCGCCACATCGCGGCCCGGGCTTCTGTGATCGCTCCGACGTCGTCACCGACGGGGATCTGCTGCGTCGGCACGCCGGCGGCAGCGAGAAGCGAGGCCAGCGCCTCGCCGGCCTGCACCGGAGTGCGCCCCGGCGTATGACCGTTGAGGTTCACGAAGAGCTGTCCGTCGGGGAACCGTTCGGAGAGCAGATGCCCAGCGTGCACGGCGAAGGCCGTCTTCCCGGCGCCGGGCATCCCGTCGATCACGTGAACCGGCAGCGGCCGGCCACGCTCCTGCGAGGCTCGAACCGCACCTGTCAGCACCTCGAGCTCGGCACTCCGGTCGGTGAATGCGGCGGTGTCGCGCGGCAGGGAGCGCAGTACCAGTGCGGCCCCAGGCGGCCCTGCCCCATCCTCCGGTCTCCCCGACGGCGCGGGAGGCCGCGTCTCGGAGAGCCCGGCGAGGAGAGCCGTCAGCCCTGCCATCATCAGGCCCAACACGACGAAGGAGAACCAGGCGTGCTCCTGTAACCACCCCAGCCAGCCGGGCCACCGCGACTCATTGGACACGGCGTTCGTGGCGAGCCCGACCAACAGGGTGGTCACAGCTCCGCCTCCGGCGACAACGCCGATCGTGAGTCCGCGCCGGAGCCTCATACAGGATCCCCAGCGGTCAGGAGAGCGACCGATGCCGCCCCGGTGCCGCTGACGAGAAGGCGACACCACGCACCGCCAACCGACCTGGTCACGAAGGCCCCCCCCGAGTCCGATGCCCCGACTTCCCTAACGGAACAGCTCCCACGGACCTTGGTCAAGAGCGCCTCAGCGCCATGGAAGCAGGCTTGAAGCATCTTGTGGAAGCCGCGTCCCGCCAAGTGGTGAAGCCGGTGAGCTGTCGTGGGTTCGCAGGTCGTAGCGATGATCGGCTCGACATGGGGGTGTCGGGCCCGCACGCTGCCCCGGCCTGGTGACGCCGATGGCCGACCACTCAGTTGCGCCGACCGACCACGAGCTGTCCGGACCGGCTGCGTCAACGTGGCGCCCCGGCCCGTCAGCCCGCCATTGCCACGATGGGACCGGGCATCCTACATGGCAGGGCTGATGCGTTCTCAGCTGGCGAGATGAGCTGATCGCTCGTGTTGTGCCACTGCTTGCGGTTTGCCCGGTTCGGCAACGAGAGACGCGACCCCTGATGATCAAGGTTGTCGAAGCCTTTGATCACGAACAGGGGTCGCGTTCGCGTGCCATCTTCCCTGATCGGTGTCCTGCAACGCCACTGCGAGGACATCGACTCCGCCTGCCCGGATCCGCGGCAGTTCACCTCCCTTGCGGAGGTGCTGGGAGGGATACCCGATCCCCGTCGGGTCCGGGGCCGCCGCTACCGCCTGGGCGCCCTGCTCGCGCTGTGCCTGGTCGCCGTCCTCGGCGGAGCCACGTCCCTGGCAGCCATCGCCCGCTTCGCCGCCGATACCCACTACGACCTGCGCGAACAACTCGGGCTGACCTCCAGCATGCCGAACGCCTCCACCCTGGGACTGCTCCTCGCCCGCCTGAACGGCGACGCGCTCGACGACGCCGTGGGCGCCTGGCTCGCCCGGTACGCCACCGACCCGGTCGACGAACCCGGCGACACGCTCGTCGGCCTGGCCGTAGACGGCAAGACCGTGCGCGGATCCCGCACCGACGGCGCAGCCGTCCACCTGCTCGCCGCCGCGCTCCACGCCTGCCAGACCGTGATCGCCCAGCGCCAGGTCGCCACGAAGAGCAATGAAATACCCGCCTTCGCCCCACTGCTGGACCAGATCGACCTGCGCAAAGTCGTTGTCACCGCCGACGCGATGCACACCCAGCGCGCCCACGCCGAACACGTCATCACCGCCGGCGGCCACTACCTTCTGGTCGTCAAGGGGAACCAGAAGAAGCTCCGCAAGCAACTGCGGCACCTGCCCTGGCGCCAGATCCCGCTGCAGCCCGCACCACCGGGGCCGGGCACGGCCGCCGCGAGGTCCGCCGTCTGAAGGTCTGCACCGTCCGTCCCGGCCTGCTCTTCCCGCACGCTGTCCAGGCGATGGAGATCAAGCGCCGCCGCACCAACCGCAAGACCGGCAAGGTCGAGACAACGACCGTCTACGCGGTCACCAGCCTCCCGCCCGAACAAGCCAGCCCGGCACAACTTGCCGAACTCGTCCAGAACCACTGGTCAGTCGAGGCCCTACACCACGTGCGAGACGTGACCTTCGCCGAGGATGCCTCCAAGATCCGCACTGGCAGTGCGCCCCGCGCCATGGCCACCCTGCGCAACCTCGCCATCGGGCTGATGCGCCAGGCCAGCTGGGCCAACATCGCCGCCGCAGCCGATTACTACAGGTCACAACCCCAGCACGCCACCGCCCTCCTCAAGATCACCTGCTGAGAACGCATCGGCCTTGGGATACGGGGCCGGACGATTGCGCTGACGCGTATGACGCCGCCGGACGGCACTGGTCTTGCGCGCTGGTACTACAACCTCAAGATCTGAGGCTGTAGTACTGGGCTCCCCCGGCCGCGGTGTGAGGTGAGGGGAGCCCCGGGAAGTAGACCGTCTGCCGGATCAGCTCCTGGCCTCGTCGTCCTCGTCCCTTGCGTGAGGTGCGGCGGGCCGGTGCGGGCTGTGTGAGGTGTCCCAGGGGCGCGGTGGTGTCATGTCGTCCTCGCTTGAGTCCCACCAGCCCTGGTCTTGTTCGCCCGCGCTGCTCTCCGCCGCCCCCGGCCTGTACTTGCCCGCGCCCGCGTCGGCATCCGGGTCCGCGGCCGCGTCGCTGAACGGCGAGCCCTCGGGGGCTGGGAAGTCGGTCGACCAGGGCCCCGTGGTGCTCCCCTCATCTGAAGGGCCCTCCTCCGCCCCCTCGCCCCCGCTCTCGTCGGGTGTCGGCAGAAGGTTCCGCTTGATCTCCTCGGCGGCCTCGTCCAGCCCGGCCGTTTCCAGACTCCGCACCACACGGTGCACGAACACCGTGTACTCGTCCATGTCCGGCTTCAGACCCAGCGCCGCCAGCAGCAGGAGCAGCCGGTCCGAAACCCCTACCTCCTCCTCGCGTTCGAACGTCCCTCCTTCCTGGCTGTGCCCGTTCCACAGCGGGCTCTCGATCGTCGCTTCGCTCCGCGCGCCCACAGGCGGTACGAGCAGGTGGCGGAAGAGCTCGGGGACTTCCTCGTCGTTGGCCGCCGCCGCGATCTGGGCGAGCGGGCCGATCATGTCGACCGCCTTCTCGATCTCGTTCTCGTGACGGGACAGCCACCACACCACCGCGCTGCCCGCGCTCTTGAGTACGTCGTCACCGAGGTAGTGCCGCTTGTTGCGCTCGTGCTGACGCTCGTACTCCCAGATCTCCTCGTCTTTGCGGAGGTCGTTCAACTTCCGCAGGCGCTCGCGGTCGGCAGGGGCGAGGGTCAGCGTCACATCGGCTGCCAGGGCCTTCACTCGTCCGCTCCGGTCCGGGAGCGGGACGCCTAGTTCCCCCTCCAGGAGATACCGTGCGAAGCTCGCCCGTCCGGGCTCTTCACGGCGGACGATCTCCAGGGCCCGGTTGACGATGGAGGACACGGCAAGGGCCGGGGAGGCTCCGTTGGACCGTTCGGCGTGGTCGAGGGCCGGCCTCCACCACACGGTGGCGGAGAAGAGGAAGTCGTAGCCGTCCGCAGCGCTCGGCAGTGCCGCGTCGACCACTCGCGTCTCCTGGTACGGCTGCTCCGTCGGCGCCGCGGGTGGCTCGGGCTCCCCGGGTTCGTATGGGTCGGCTGACGTGCGGCCGCCGCTGAGGACGGTCATCACGAGCAGCAGGGAGCCAGAGGTCGTGACCAGGGACATGAAGCCCCACAGCCACGCCGACCAGTGCAGGAGGTTTCCGAGAACAGCCGGTGAGAGAGCGCAGAGAGCGGCGAACAGCAGGCTGCGAAAGCGGTGTTTCATCAGGCATCTTCCGTGGTCCGTGGTCCGGTGCCCGCACACTTCGTACTCTCCATGCGGGCGTACTGTGCGTGGTCGATGTGCTGCCAGAGGAGGGCGGCGACGGCCGCCGCCCGCGAGGGGTGGCGTGCGTTTCCCGCCCAGTCGCAGGCGATGGCGTAGAGGCGGTTGAGAGCGACCGCACGGCCGTTAGCCGCACCGACCATCACGCCCAGCGCCGTCTCCCGAGTGCTGTCGCCTGCCGCGGCGGTCAGCCAACTGATCACCAGCGGCTTCCAGAGATCCGTCGATGGCTGGGAGAAAACCGTCTCCCACCCCAGGTACAGGTCCGGCCACGGTGCCGGGTCCGGTGCTCGGTCGCTCCTCAACAGCTCCATGAGCAGTCGGAGATGGGGCTCTGCCCTGCGCGGCTCCTGACGCGTCCGGTCCCGCAGGCGGTCGATCAGCAGCCGGTAGAGCCGACGGTTGCGACTGCCGAGGTCGAGAAGGGCCGCCCGGGCTTCGGGCGCCGCCTTCCCCTTCCGTACCGCGAGGTAGTGGAGCCGCACCATCGCCTGATTTGGGTGTGTCGCGCCGAGGCTCTGACGGCACGCGACGGTCAGGACGCGGGCGAGGCCGTCCGACAAGGGGCCGGACCTCGCGCACTCGTACATGCGTCTGCGGAACCATCCCCCGAACCTCTCGTGGCTCAGACCGAGTTCGAGGGCCGCCATGGCTCGCGGGTCGCAGGACGCACCGGTCGCGCTGTCAGCCCAGCGGACCACAAGGTCGAAGAGGTGGTCGGGCCGCCCGACGTCCAGGGACCGCTCGCCGAAGCGGACGACGACGTTCACTCGGTCGTCGGCGGTCAGACCGCGGAGCCCCGCGACACGGCCGATCCAGTCCCTGAGGTCCTCGCGCGTCCCGGGGAAATTCGCCCAGAAGTACGTCCGTACCGCGTCGGCGTAGGCCAGCTGCCCGAAGCGGAGTCGTCCGTCCGGGTCTCGCTCGATCCCGAGCGCCGCCAATCGCTCCCCGAAATCCGTCCGCGCGAGCTCGGTCGTCGTCTCTTCCTCGTGCCTCACGGTCCACATCAGGCCGTGCCACGCCTCGTAAATCGTGTCGGCGTGGGCCTCCTCGAACACCGCCGTCGCGAGCAGCAGGGCCCGCTCGGGCGCGGTGCGGACCGTGGCCACCTGCCGGCCCACCTCACCTGCACGGTCGGTCACCGCGTGCAGCGCCTGGTCGAGCCATCCCGCGAAGTCGGCACCCAACCGGCCGCTGTCGCGAGCGGCCCTCACCAGCCCCGCGAGCCGCGCCAGTTCCCGCATGGGGGAGTTGTCGTACAGGCGCTGGAGGTCGGCTCTCCCCAGGTCCGCGGGGCGGAAGGTCATCCGGTCCATGCGGAGGTACCGGGTGACGACGGCGACACCCCGCGGGCGCCCCAGCGTCACCGTGTGCGGCTGGAGGTCCGGCGCGTGGGCGTGCTCCATGCCCGACGGCAGGACGACGACCATGTGGGCCCCCGCCTCCTGGACCTGCGACCGGCGTACGGCCAGGTGGCGCTGGGCCTTGGCGTACGCTTCCTCGTCGGCGATCCCGGAGAGGTCGAGGAGGAAGCGGTCCCCCTCACCGGGGGCGAGAGGGGCCTCGTCCTCGTCCGTGGCGGGAAACTCCTCGAACCGGCCCCCCTCATCGTTGGCGCCCCCGTCCTCACCGAGTTCGTGCAGCAGCATGATCGCCGCGGCGCGTCGGCCGCTGCCGGGCGGAGCCTCCAGCAGCACCACCGATCCGGGCTTCTCCAGGCAGTCGGCGGCGACGCGGTAGCCCACCGGCGGAACGAACCGGTCGGCCAGGCGCATCCGGTCCTCGCGGACGATCCGGAGAGACTCGACTCCTTTCCGGATCATCCAATCCGCGCCGGCGCCGTAAAAGACGTACTGGGGCCCCGCGCCGTTGTTCACCGGGCCACGCGGATCGTTGACGGTGACGCGGTCCTGCTCGGTCATCGTTCGTCGTCCGAGCAACGGGGCTCGCGCTCGAAGCGCTGGTGGACCGTACCGCTGTTGTCACCCGCGGTGAATTGGACCCCGGTGTTGTCGCCCTGGAAGTGGGGGGCGTTGTACTGGTGGCCCTGACCGGTGTTCACGGGCCCCTGCGGCTCGTTGACGAAGGTGCCGGACAGGTCTCCATTGAGGTTTCCGATGCCGCCGCGCACGTGCTGCTTGACGTCGCGCGTCCGCATCCTGGTGTGTTCGACATCCTGGGTCGACGTCTTGCGGGACTTCGCCTCCGCTGGCTCTCGCGCCGCACGGGCGTCGCGGTCCACCGCGCCCAGGTCGGGCAGCAGCCGGGCGAGGGCGTCGCCGAGCGCCGTCAGATCCGATTCCGCGTTGCGGTGGTCGAACCGCCTGTACTGGCAGTCCGCCAGCTCCCGCAGGTCGTCCGGGAGGGCGGTGCGGTCGATCCGCGTGGCCTTTCCGACAAGCACGGGGATCACCAGGATCCCGCGGTCGAGCGCGGTCTGGATCTCACGTCGGGTCCAGTCCTGTTCGGCTTCGAGGGCGGGGCGGCCGTCGGCCCCCCGCACCTCCGCCCAGCGCGGGCCGATCACGGCGAGGAGCGCCCCGCACTCCTCAACCGCCCTGACCAGTTCCACCGGGAAGCGGTGGCCGGCCTCGATCGAATTGCTGGCGAAGAAGATCCGCTTGGTGCCGAACCGCTGGATGAGCTCCCGAGCGATCATGGTCGCGGCGGATTCCTCGTCACCCGTACGGTAGTTGACGAAGACGTCGGGCATGAAGGTTCCCTTCGTGAGAGGAAGACGGAAGACGGGGGTGAATGGGTACGAGCGCGGGGGATGCGGACCTGGGCTCCGAGGCTCCGGTCCGACTGAGCCATGAGGTCCCGACCGTGTGACGGCATGACGCGTCCACGGGAGGGCGTACGGATGGAGGTGCGCCGCCCGGCGCGTCACTGGTCGCGGGCAGCCCGAAGAAGCCGGGCGCGCGGTGCGAGGCAGCGGACGGAAATCAGAGGGTTCCGCCGGGGGATCGTGGGATCCTGAAGGCTGGAGGGACCGGGTAGCCCGGCGCGCCGGGTGGCTCGAACCGGTGCCGGTCGTGGAGCCGGTGTCAGTCGTGAGCGGGGGCGAGAACCGCTGCCAACGCCGGCTGCAGATCGCGTACGGCCCGGCTGCTCCGGAACCGGGAGAGCTCCCGTGCGAGCCGCCGGACGTCGCTGTTCACCGTCGCCGAGGGCACGGCCGGCATCACGGCCAGGAGCTCCCCAGCGATCGTGCACGCGTGCTCGACCTCTCCGGAGGCGGCGTGCGCCAAGGACCTGCGGAAGCCGTACCGGGCACGGGTGCGCAGCGCGTGCGGCGGGAGGCGACGGTACTCCTGGTCGAGGACCTCGGCAGCGGCCTTGGGGCGACCGAGGTCGTGCAGGCACCAGCCGGTCGTCATGGCCGCCGGATCGCTCACGTGGGTGGTGCCGATCACGGGCTCGGCGCCGCTGCCGGCGTCATCCCTGTCGAGCAGTTCCCGCGCCCTGTCGAGGCTGCGGAGGCAGTCGCGTTCGTCGCCGACGAGCGCGTGTCCCTGCGCCTCCCGCTGGGCTGCGAGTCCCCGGATGCGCGGCGGGAGTTCGTCGCTCTGGGCCCGGCGGGCCAGGGCGACGGTGCCTGCGGCGTCCCCGCCGTAGAGCGTGACCAGGGCGCGTCGCACGAGTGCGTAGGAACCGAGGTGCGGATCGCCCCCGGCGCGCGCCAGTTCGGCGGCCTCACCGGTCCAGCTGAGCGCCGCGCCGCTGTCCCCGGCCTCCTGAGCCATCCAGCCGGTGAACTCCGCGAACCGCGAGGCGAGCAGGAGCATGGGGGCCCGGGTGGCGGACGGGGTGTCGGCGGCCAGCCCGGCGACCGTGCGCGTTTGCGTCTCCAGCAGGGGAAGCAGGATCTTCGGCGCGGTGGACTGGCCGAGCTGTCGTAGCTGGTCGAACTGCATGCGGAAGGAGGGAAGAAGGGGACTGGCGGCAGAGTGCGCCTGACCGCCGAGTTTCAGGCCGAAGTCGATCAGCGACCCCGTACCCGCCGCGAGGACCGCCCGACGCCCGACGAGCCCGAGGCTCGGGGCGGCGGGGGGCTCGGTGGTGTCCGAGTCGGTCTTGGGGCGGACGACCAGGCGCTGCAGCTCACCGTTCGCGCCGAGGAAGGCGTCGCACCGCCGGGCCAGTTCGGGGGACGCGGAACGCTCCCCGCGCTCGACCTTGCTGAGGTGCCCCTTGTCGTAATTGAGCGCTACGGAGAACTCGGTCAGAGTAAGCCCCGTTTCCTGTCGCAGACGCCGCAGTTCCGGGCCGAAACGTAAAGTTGCATTCATCATTGTCCTCCCCTGAAACAGCGACCGTGAGAGCCGTGCGCCCCCACGGGGAACTTTCGTTCGACGTTCACTGGCCGACACGAAGACCGACGGCGAACACTTGCCGTGACGGAGTTGTTTCACTTCGTATCCGAGGGTGAGTCTGGCACGAGGTGTGCCTCAAGAATCGGGGTTCGACGAGGTTGCCCGTTGCCTCTTCTGTTCTTCGTTGTCCTCTGTACCTGGCGCAAGGGTGCATTGGAGTTGCTCAAGGACGTCGTGGACCCATTCGGGTTTCACAATGCCCTGGAGGCGCCCAGAACGAGCGGAGGTATCTGCCCTCCTGGGAACCGCGTCTGAGGACGAGTCCCGAGAGCTGGACTGAGGATGAGGACCGGGCCTGTCGCGCACCTCGCACGGCGGCCCCGGTGTTCGTGGTCACGATCGGGCTGCCGTTCGAGGGCGGCGATCTGGTGGTGTGGAACGAGGATCTCCGCGTCCCTCTCGCGGTCGCTCACAGGCAGTAGCCGCATGGCAGCGAAGGCATGGGTGACAGCCAAGTAGGTGAGTCGAAGAAACACGAGTGATCATCCTGCCGCAGCCGCCTGCAATCCCCCCTGAACTGCGTGGATGCGCTTCTCGGCAGGCGCAACCGCGATCCAGGGCCCAGGAGCCTTTCGCCGCTTCAAGGACATGTTGGTCACCTCACCGGAGTAGCTGCAGCGGTACTGGTTGTTCTCCGCAGAGCGGTAGTACGGCTGGGCCCGGGCCTGGCTCGCGGATGAGGGCTACCGGCCAGCGCTGCCGGGCGGCCACTGACCCGGGTGCCTTCATGGTCCCCAGTGCCGGTAGGCCTCGATCCACTCGGCTCCCTCGGGCGCCGGATGCGGCAACGGAAGGTCGAGGATGCCGATCGCCTGCCGGTGCCCGTCTCGCGTACAGACCGCCACGATCTGGCTGCCGAGTAGCCGGTCCACCTTCTTCACGGTGACCTCGACCCCGAGAACGACCGTCTTGAACGGGACGGCCAGATGCTCCGTGAGCATCGTGTACAGACCTGTGAGCTGATCTTCGTCGTCGTAGGCGTCCACGGTGGCCTGTTCGACCAGTTCGTCGAGTTCCGCGTCACTCAGCTTTCCGTCCACAGGGGACACGGTACCGGCGGTGCCCGCGGGTCCCCTCTCTCGGGTTAACGGCCAGCCGATCTTCCCTCAGCCACCACGGTCGCTCCTCCCGCCCCGAGCGACAGGGCGCTGCCTGGTAGTGCGTTCCGACTTCCCAGCACCTATCGCGAGTTGGCGGCGCCGAGACAACTGTTCAACGGGTGCGCTCTTGTCGTCGGCGTGACCGGGGCCGAGTGATCGTGTGGGGGCGTTGTCCTTACATGGTGGATACCCGAGTAAAAGGACTTTGGCGCTACAAATCGAACATAACCGGACCGCGCGTGGTCTACAGGGGCTGATATTCACACGTGACGACCGTGCGGGTGAAGGCAAGTTGTCGTCGCGTCTGGGGCTGGTGACCGATGCGGTGGAGGCTGGGCCGGGGCTGGATCTGTACGGGTATGTGGTGGATCAGTTGTCCCGTGGCGGCCGGGTGGACTATGTGATTGTGGACGAGGCGCAGTTCCCGTTGCCCGGGCAGATCGACCAGTTGGCCCGGATTGTGGATGACTTGGAGCTGGACGTTTTCTCGTTCGGTATCACCACGGATTTCCGGACGAGGCTTTTTCCTGGGTCCCAGCGTTTGATCGAGCTGGCGGATCGTCTGGAGACGTTGCAGGTCGAGGCGATGTGCTGGTGTGGTGCGCGGGCTACGCACAATGCTCGGACTTTGGGTGGAGAGATGGTTGTAGAGGGGGAGCAGGTTGTTGTGGGTGATGTGGCGGGGTCGGTGGCGGAGGTGGGGTATGAGGTGTTGTGCCGGCGTCATCACCGTAAGCGGATGACGAGTGCGGGGGCGCGGGCGGCGGCGCGGGCGGCGGCGCTGTCGCCGGATGTGCTGCCGGTCACCGGCATGTGACCGGCGGTCGGTGAGAAACGCGTCGACTTGCTTGCCGGCTGCACTGGCCATGGGGGAGTGGGAGGCGCTGGGCCGTGACCGTGGTCGGAGCTTCGAGTTCCAGGCAGGACTCGCAGTCAACGGTTGGTCATGCCCGAATCCGTATGACCTGCGAAGATTCGCTTGCAGTGACTGTGCCGGGGCATCTACAGAAGACGCAGGCCGGGTGACGTCGTGGAGTTCCGGTTCAATGTATAGGGCATGCAATAGCGTGGATTCGGTGATTTAGCAAAACGGCAGGTCAGGTGGGGGTGTGTCAATTTAACGGCCCTGTCTCACATCGGGTGGTGACGGAGTGTGGTGCTATCCGAGAAGGATGCGGTGGCGGAGCAGGGTGAAGCCTGCTCGTCCGTGCATCTGGCGCGCGATCCGTTTGGTCTTGGTGTTGACGCCCTCCGTGGGGCCGTTGCTGTATGGAAGCGTGAGTGCTGCGTTTACGGCGTCCCGGTCTCGTTCCAGACCCCGGGCGAAGGCATGCAGGTGGGGCAGGTCGTCGTCGCGGACCTGGGTGGCCCAGCGCGTGAGCGCGTCGGCATTGTCGGCGTGAGGCGAAAGGAGCGGGGCGAAGTCCCTGATGTCTGAGGCCAATTGGGTCATCTCGGAGCAGGCGGCGGTTATTTTGGCCAGGAGCTCGTGGTGCTCAGCCTTGAGGTTGTCGGGCCTGGACAGCAGCATCCGGGCGAGTCTGCGTGGGGAGATGTGGCTGCGGTCGGCGTCCGCGCGGCCTTGGTTGATGTACTTGTGCAGGAGGTTGAGGCAGCCCTCATAGCCAAGGGCCTTGATCTCCTCGAAAAGGTGCTGGACGGGGACGGCGGGGTCATCGGCCCGGCGTTTGCGCAGGTGCTCGCGGTAGGGGTCGACGAGGCTGGCGCGGTATTTGGGGAAGCGGAGCATCCGCTCGGGCCGGTCGGCTCTCGCGTAGCGTTTGACGGTGTTCAGGGCCAGCTGCAGACGGCGGGCGCATTCGAGCAGGCCCCACGCCCTTCTCGAGCAGGTCATGGACCTGGTACCAGCGTTCCAGAGTGGTACGGGCGCGGGGCCCGTCGTAGATGGGTGCGTCCAGTACGGTGGCCCAGCAGCTGCTGTGCGCCTTCACCTCGCTCAGGGCGGCTTCGCACAGGTTGTGCCACAGATGCCACCTGTCCGCGACCTGTACCGCGTCGGGCAGGGCGCGGCGGATGGCCTCGGCGTAGGTGGCCGAGCCGTCGCGGCACACGACCTCGACGCCGGGATGCTCGCGGAGCCACGCCTCCAGAGTGTCGGCGGTGCGGTCGGGCAGCACGTCGATCCGCTCATGGGTCTCGGCATTGATGATCACGGTGGCGTAGCGGTGCCGCCGGCGCAGAGCGAAATCGTCGACGCCGATCACGCGAGGAACCCGCCCGGTGGGCAACGGGACGCACAACAGGACGCGCAGGGCTGTGTGACGAGACAGACCCATGGCGAGTATCGCCAGCAAACGGGCCCCTGCCCGGCCCGCTAACTCCTTGACCACATCTGTGACCTGCCTGTTCAGACGGGCCGTGCGGCGCTGGTATCGCTCCAGCACCCCGGGCACCTGTTCGCGGAAGGTGTGGCGGCAGCCGCGCGTGGGGCACACCAGACGCCGCACCCGCACACGGATCACCACCCGGCGCCCATCGACCGGAACGTCGGCCACCGTCCGCCAGTGATAGCCGTGCACCCGTCCCGACGAGGCCCCGCACATCGGGCAGACCGCGGTGCTCTGCGGCGTCCGTGCCCGCACCACGATCCGCTCGCCTTCGTCGACCATATCCTCGATGACCAGCGGGGACAGCCCCGAGAACACCGTCTGTACAAGCTCGTTGACATCTTTCACATGGGAGGCAACGACACCTCACCACACTCCGTCACCACCCGATGTGAGACAGGGCCGTTGATTAGACACTCCCCCACCAGGCCGTCCGCGCCGACGACGGCAGCTTCTCCTTCACCCTCGCCGACCACCACGGCACCGGCCTGCTGGCCGTCGCCGCCACCGACCTGGCCCTCACCCAGCGCCGGGCCACGCCCTTCGGCGAGACCCGCGGCACGGCACCGGCCGCCTGGCCCGGAACCAAGGGCTTCGTCGGCGGCATCGACGAGACCAAGGACACCGGCTTCACCCATCTGGGCGCCCGCGAGTACGACCCCCAGACCGGCCGGTTCCTGTCCGTCGACCCGGTGATGGACCTGGCCGACCCCCAGCAGATGAACGGCTACACCTACGGCAACAACAACCCGCTGGTGTACGCCGACCCGGAGGGTAAGTTCTTCGGCTTGCTCGATCTGTTCAAGCTGGTGAAGAAAACCATCGCGTACATCCTGAACAAGGTTCCCAACAAGAACCCGGGCTTTATGCAACGACGGGCGCACGCACCGGCGGTGAGCAACGGAAAACTGCGCGGAGCGCTCCAGCAGATCTATCCCAAGGCGAGGGCCAAGGAGGTCTTCGGCAACGGCAAGATGTCGACGGGCATCATCTACGAATTCAACAGAGGCGAACCCCTTGATGGTCATGATGAGTTGCATGTCCAGAAGGGCTGGTCGACTCTGAAGTCACTCTCGGATACGCTGGAGAAGGACCGCAAGGCCAGGGAAACAGGTAAGAACCCCAAGGGCATCTTGTCCGACAGTGATCTGAAGGTTGCCAAGACAGAGGCACGGGAACTGTGGGATGCGCTTAACTCACGTGACGTCACAGGCAATATCAGGAAGGAGATGAATGGCGACGCCAGCATGAAGACGTCCATCAAGAAGAACTTCGACGCCGTGGCAAAGACACCCGCCGTGAAGGACCTCACCGGTACAGAGTTCAAGCCTACCCAGTACAAGGGCCCGCAGCCGGTCGGCCAACCCACGAGGCTACGCGGATTCTCCAGAACCCTCGGCGTCGTCGGCGGCATCACGATGGCTGCCCAGGCTCCCTCCTACGTGCACCAGTACGGCTGGGAGAAGGGCGCGGTCGAGATGTTCAAGGACGTCGTAGACCCGTTCGGGTTCCATGATGCCCTGGAGCCGCCCGCAGCGAGTGGAGGCATTTGCCCTCCCGAGAGCTGCGCCTGACACAGCCTGCTTCGTCAAGGAACAATTACTGGGACACCGGGGCCTGCCGCGTACGGCGTGCGGCAGGCCCCCGTCCCGGATTCATCGCGCTCGCACGGCGGCCCCACATCCACCCAGCCCAAACTTGACAGGAAGACATGAGCGACTCCCACCCTGAGGAGAACCCGGCCGAGGATATTCCGGCCGCCGAGATCCCCCCTCTCCTGCTGCGCATGATCCCGGAATCCGCCGACCTCATTGCCGAGATGTTTCACCAACCGGCGGAAGCGGCTGTCCTGACCGAGGATGCGGCCGTGATGTTGTACGAACTGCTGACCCAATGTTTCACGACACCGGTGCTGATGCCGCAGCTCGAGAGCGACAGCCCTGACACCGAGCTGCTCACCCGGTGCTGGGATTTCGTGGAACGCATCGTGGCCCACTCCTCGCAGCACGTCAGCGGGGCCGTGTACTTCGAGGTCCTCGAACAGCTCCTGAACGCCGATGGCCTGGTGGAGGCTGCCTGGCCTTACATGAAGGAACGGACGCGGGCGCGCACCCTCTCGATGCTGGACTTCTACGACGTCCGCCTGCCCGGTATCAATCGGCGATGAAGGATGTCCTATAAGCAACCGAGTGGTTCTCACCGCACTGGCTCAACGGCCTTCTCCACGGTGTGCTTCGACAGAGCGGATCCATACCGGCCCGTGGCCCCGGCGTGAAAACGGCGCCACGAACCCGACGGGCTCGCCGTTTCCGGTGGCTGGATCCCGGCTGGATCCACCCCGATTCTCCGGAATATACGCAGGTCAAAAAGCTGTCCCCGATGTTCCGGTTCAATGTATAGGGCATGCAATAGCGTGGATTCGGTGATTTAGCAAAACGGCAGGTCAGGTGAGGTCGGTCCGATTTCGGGTCGGCCCCGTTCAAGTATCCGTGGCTGGATGGTGGCTGGATGACCTGACGTCTCGTCACCTGTCGTTATCTGTCGTTCTCTATACGGCGGCTGGATTTTGGCTGGATGGGCTGAGCGGGGAGTCGGTGGGGGGCAGCGGGTATGCCGGTGTGGGGCGAGGGTTTCGGGTGGGCGGCCATACGGGCGGGGCGCGGGGTGAAGCTTCTCCTTGATCGTGGACACCTGGAGACTGGGATCTTGAGGTTCCAGAGGAAGTAGCACCAGGTGGGAAGCAAGTACACGAAGCGGTACACCGAGGAGTTCAAGCGCGACGCGATCGCGCTCGTCGATTCCTCGGGCAAGACGGTCACCGTCGTCGCCCGGGAGCTCGGGATCAGCTCGGAGTCCCTGCGCGGCTGGTACCGCCGGGCGAAGGCGGACCGGAGTGAGGGCGAGTCCGGTGAGCTGACCAGCGCCGAGCGCGAGGAGCTCAAGCGGCTGCGCAAGGGGGTCCGCGAACAGCAGCAGACGATCGAGATCCTGAAGAAAGGTGTGCCACGGACGCGGGAGGCTGCTTGCGGTAGTTGAGTAGCTGAACGCGGTGCTGCACGAGAGATGAAGGATTTTCGGCCCTTCGGAGTCGCCCTGCGGTGCCCGGGGGGGTGCCTCTATGTCCTTCGTCAAGGCACCCCTGTCGGGTTTGGGGTGATTCGGTCTTGCTGGGGTCATGCGGCGAGCTCGACGTCCGTGG
>NZ_JBIAIE010000034.1:0-72860 GCF_042871185.1 Streptomyces sp. NPDC006012 | reverse complement strand
CCGGGTCGCACTCGTCGTCGGCGACGTCATGGGCCACTCCATGACCTCGGCGGCGATCATGGGCCAGCTGCGCACCACCGCGCAGACCCTGGCCGGGCTCGACCTGCCGCCCCAGGAGGTGCTGCACCACCTGGACGAGCAGGCCCAGCGGCTGGGCACCGACCGCATGGCGACCTGCCTGTACGCGGTCTACGACCCGGTATCGCACCGCATCACCATCGCCAACGCCGGACATCCGCCGCCGGTGCTGCTGCACCTCGGCGGGGAGGCGGAGGTGCTGCGGGTGCCGGCCGGGGCGCCCATCGGGGTCGGCGGGGTGGACTTCGAGGCCGTCGAGCTGGACGCGCCCGCCGGGGCCACGCTCCTGCTGTACACCGACGGTCTGGTCGAGTCCCGGCTGCGGGACGTGTGGACCGGCATAGAGCAGTTGCGGGAGAAACTGGCCGCGACCGCGCAGTTGACCGGCCCGGATCATCCGCCGCCGCTGGAAGCGCTGTGCGACGAGGTGCTGGACATGCTCGGTCCGGGCGACCGGGACGACGACATCGCGCTGCTCGCCGCCCGCTTCGACGGGATCGCGCCGAGCGACGTGGCGTACTGGTTCCTGGAGCCGGAGGACGCCGCGCCCGGGCGGGCCCGCCGGCTGGCCCGGCGGGCGCTGTCCCGGTGGGGCATGGAGGAGCTGAGCGATTCGGTCGAGCTGCTGGTCAGCGAGGTCGTGACGAACGCCGTGCGCTATGCGTCACGTCCGGTCACGCTCCGTCTGCTGCGTACCGATGTCCTGCGCTGCGAGGTCGGCGACGACGTTCCGCAGTTGCCGCGGCTGCGGCAGGCGCGGGCCACGGACGAGGGTGGACGCGGGCTGTACCTGGTCAACAGGATGGCCCGGCGCTGGGGCGCCACGCGGCTGAGCACCGGAAAGGTGGTCTGGTTCGAGCTGAACCGGTCCTAGGGTTTCGGCAGGCGCCGTATGCCTGCGGCGAGCGCCGGGGCTGCGGCCCCGGCGCTCGCCGATCTTAGAACCGGTCCAGATGTTGCCGATGTCGCGGCGGCGGAGTTGACTTGCAGAGGCGAGCGAGGCGACCCGAACGAATCCCCATGCACGACGGGAGGAAGCTCGTGACGCAGACACCCCAGCAGACTCCGTACACCACGAACAACGCCGGCATCCCCGTGGAGAGCGACGAACACTCGCTCACCGTGGGTTCGGACGGTCCCGTCCTGCTCCAGGATCACTACCTCATCGAGAAGATGGCCCAGTTCAACCGGGAGCGGGTCCCGGAGCGGGTGGTCCACGCGAAGGGGTCGGGAGCGTACGGGATCTTCGAAGTCACCAACGACGTCAGCCAGTTCACCAAGGCCGACCTCTTCCAGCCCGGGAAGCGTACGGAGATGCTGGCGCGCTTCTCGACGGTCGCGGGTGAGCAGGGCTCCCCCGACACCTGGCGCGACCCGCGGGGTTTCGCGCTCAAGTTCTACACGGAGTACGGAAACTACGACCTGGTGGGCAACAACACACCGGTGTTCTTCGTACGCGACGCGCAGAAGTTCCAGGACTTCATCCGCTCCCAGAAGCGCCGGCCCGACAGCGGGCTGCGCGACAACAACATGCAGTGGGACTTCTGGACGCTGTCCCCGGAGTCCGCGCACATGGTGACGTGGCTGATGGGTGACCGCGGCATCCCGAAGACGTACCGCCACATGAACGGGTACTCCTCGCACACCTACATGTGGGTCAACGGCGGCGGCGAGCGGTTCTGGGTCAAGTACCACATGAAGACCGACCAGGGCGTCGAATGCCTCACCCAGGCCGAGGCGGACCAGCTGGCCGGTGTCGACGGCGATGTGCACCGCCGTGACCTGTACGACTCGATCGAGTCGGGCAACGCGCCGAGCTGGACCATGCACGTCCAGGTCATGCCGTTCGACGACGCCCCGGACTACCGGTTCAACCCGTTCGACCTGACCAAGGTGTGGCCGCACGGCGACTACCCGCTGATCGAGGTCGGCCGGATGACGCTGAACCGGAACCCGGAGAACTACTTCGTCCACATCGAGCAGGCCGCCTTCGAGCCGTCCAACATGGTGCCGGGCATCGGCCCGTCCCCGGACAAGATGCTCCTCGGCCGCCTCTTCTCCTACCCGGACACGCACCGCTACCGGATCGGCCCCAACTACGCCCAGCTGCCGCCGAACCGGCCGCACGCCCCGGTCCACTCCTACGCCAAGGACGGCCCGATGCGGTACGAGCCCGCCGCCACCGGTGCCGTGTACGCACCGAACTCGTACGGCGGGCCGGACGCGGACGTCGCCCGGTTCGGCGACATCGCCGGCTGGCGGTCGGCGGGCGAGATGGTGCGCGAGGCGTATGCGCTGCACCGCGAGGACGACGACTGGGGCCAGCCGGGCACGCTGGTCCGCGAGGTCCTCGACGACGCGTGCCGGGACCGTCTGGTCTCCAACGTCAGCGGCCATCTGAAGCAGGGCGTGACCCGTCCGGTGGTCGACCGTGCGCTGCTGTACTGGCGGAACGTCGACAAGGGGATCGGTGACCGGATCGCCCATGAGGTGAACGGCGACTGACCGTCGGGCCCGGGCCGGCGGCCCGGGCCGCGACCACGGCGCCCCGCGCCCCGTCCGGGGCGCGGGGCGCGGGTGTTCCGGCTATTGCTGACCGCCACCCGGGGGGAAGGGGTGGTTACTGGCGCTGTTCGACGGTGTGTCCGACGGGAACGGAGGCGGCGGACTCGTCGGCGTCTGTGACGGGGGCACGGACGGCGTCGTCGGTGACTGGCTCCCCGTGGGCGGCGCCGTGGGCGTCGCCGGAGCCGAGGAGGAGGGGGTCTGCGAGGGGGTCTCGGACGGCGGCGGCGTGGCGCTGTGGGTCGGCGACAGGGTCGGCTGGACGGCCGCGCCCTGCGTGGTGTCCAGGTCGAACTTGGCCTTCTGCGTCACACCGAACATGTAGGTCGCCCAGATCTCGGCCGGGTAGCCGCCACCGTTGACGCGGCCGGTGCCCGGGAGCAGCCCGGTCGCGCCGGTCAGGGTGGTCTGGTTGTGCGTCTTGGCGTCCTCGCCGAACAGGCCCACCGAGGTGACCAGGTCGGGCGTGTAGCCGTTGAACCAGGCGGACTTGTTGTTGTCGGACGTACCCGTCTTGCCCGCCACCTGCTGGCCGCTGCGCAGCGGGTTGTTCGCCACCGACTGCCTGGCCGTACCGTCGTCGACCACGCCGGTCAGCACCGAGGTCACCGTGTCGGCGGCCGTCCGGCTGATCACCTGGTCGCCGATCGGGTTGGGCATCTCGACGGTGCCGTCCTTCTTCTCCGCCGATTTCATGATCGACGGGGTGACCTTCTTGCCGTGGTTGTCGAACGTGGCGTAGATCCCGGCCATCTCCAGCGGGCTGGCGCCCATGGAGCCCAGTGTCTGCGCGGGCACCGCCTGCATGCCCTTGGTGTCCATGCCGAGATCCTTGGCGGTGCTCATCACCTTCTCCATGCCCACGTCGACGCCCATCTGCGCGAAGACCGAGTTCACGGAGTCGTTCATGGCCTTCTGGACCGTGATGTTGCCGTAGCTCTGGTCGTCCTCGTTGGGCGGGCCGAAGCCGACCTTGGTGCCGTTGTCCGTGACCTGGTGGCCACTGGTGCCGTCGTAGCGGGTGTTGACGCTGATCTGCTTGCCGTCCTGCGTCTGGGAGTCGTTCTCCAGCGCGGAGGCGAGGATCACCGGCTTGAACGTCGACGCGGGCTGGTAGTCCCGGCGGGTGGCGTTGCTGATGTAGTGCTTGTAGTAGTCGACGCCGCCGTACAGCGCGACGATCGCGCCGGTCTTGGGGTCGACGGAGACGGCACCGGCCTGCACGTTCCCGTCGACCGTGCGCTTCTTCGCGTCGAGTTTGGAAGTCAGCTGGGCCTTGATCGCCTTCTCCAGCGTGTCCTGCTTCTTCTTGTCGATGTTCAGGGTGATGGTCCAGCCCTGGTCGACGACCGCGCTCTCCGCCTGGGACCGGGTCAGCCCCTGCTGGTCGATCAGCTGCTGTTCCAGCTGCTGGTTGGCGAGGTCGACGAGGTAGCCCTTCTGCCCGTCGAGACCGGGTGCGCCCGTGGGCCCCTTGGGCACCGGGAAGGTCATGGCGTCACGCTCGGACTTGGGCAGCCAGCCCTCCTTGACCATGTTGTTCAGGACGTAGTTCCAGCGGTCCTTCACCAACTTCTTACCGGTCGGGGAGGCGACCCCCCAGTCGTAGTCGCTGGGCGCCTGGAGCAGCGCGGCCAGGTAGGCGCCCTGTTCGACCGAGAGGTCCTGGGCGTCGACGTGGTAGTACGCCTGGGCCGCGGCCTGGATGCCGTAGGCGTTGCGGCCGTAGTAGCTGGTGTTGATGTAACCGGCGAGGATGTCGTCCTTGGACTTCTGACGGTCCACCTTCAACGCGATGACCAGTTCCTTCAGCTTGCGCGTGACGGTCTGGTCCTGGTTGAGGTAGTAGTTCTTGACGTACTGCTGGGTGATCGTCGAACCACCCTGCGCGCCCTTGCCCGAGAGGGTGTTGAACAGGCCGCGGGCGGTGCCCCTCAGATCGACGCCGGAGTCCTGGTAGAAGGTCTTGTTCTCCGCCGCGACGAAGGTCAGCTGGACCTTCTTCGGCACCTTCGACAGGTCGATTATCTCGCGGTTGACCTCGCCCTTGCGGGCCAGCAGTGTGCCGTCGCTGTATTTGTAGACGTTGCTCTGGCGCTGGGCCGCCGCATTGCCCGCGGGCACGCTCACCAGCATGTACAGCACGAAGAAGGAGCCGATGCCGAGCAGGCACAGGCCGAAGAACGTGCCGAGGATCTTCTTCCAGGTGAAAAGCCTGCGTATGCCCGTCTTCCCGGACTTGCCCGCCGCGCGCGACGAGCGTCGCCGGGGCGCAGCGCGGTGGCCACCGTGCTGTCGCGCTCGTCTTTCTTCCGCTCGCCCCATAGGTCCGCTCGCTCCGCTTCCGTCTAGGTCAGCTCAGAAAGCTAACACCTGTCTCCATGACCGAGAGATGTCGATCTGTTCCGGTACGGGCGTCTGCGCGAGCGCCCGTCTTACCCGAACCGACGACCAGCGGGCTCCGAGGGTTGCCCAGTGGGGCAAAAGTGTGCGCTTCGCCAAACCCGCAACAAGATCCCTCCGCGCGCACCGCGCGGGCAACGCGCCCTGCTGCCGCGGCAGACCGGGCGACCGCCCGCTCCACGGCCACCAGGGACCGGGAGGCCGCGCCGGAGGCGGTCGCCAGGTGCCGGGAGGCCGCGTCAGGCCAGTCGCCACCTGTATCGGAATCGTGACAATCGGCCCCCACCTGCGCGGCCGCACACCCGGTCGCGACCTCTGCACTCCGCGTATACATGGGACGTATACACCCTGTGTAGAGTGCTGGCATGTCCATCGGTCACACCCTCCTAGGGCTCCTGGAGTCCGGCCCCCGACACGGCTACGACCTGAAGCGGGCCTTCGACGAGAAGTTCGGTCAGGACCGGCCGCTCCACTACGGCCAGGTCTACTCGACGATGTCCCGCCTCCTGAAGCACGGCTTCGTCGAGGTCGACGGGATCGAGGCCGGCGGCGGCCCCGAACGCAAGCGGTACGCCATCACGGACGCCGGGATCACCGACGTCGACCAGTGGCTGGCCAAGCCGGAGGCTCCGGCGGAGTACCTCCAGTCGGTCCTGTACACCAAGGTCGTCCTGGCACTGCTGACCCACCGCGACGCCGGGGTCGTCCTCGACACCCAGCGCGCCGAGCACCTGCGCAGCATGCGGATCCTGACCGACCGCAAACGCAAGGGCGACCTGGCCGACCAGCTGATCTGCGACCACGCCCTGTTCCATCTGGAGGCCGACCTGCGCTGGCTGGAGCTGACCGCCGCCCGCCTCGACAAGCTCCGTGAGCAGGTGACCCGATGACCCCGCCCTCCGGTTCCCTGCTCTGCGCCGAGGACCTGCACAAGGCGTACGGGCCGACCGTCGCGCTGAACGGCGCCGCGTTCTCCATCCACCCCGGCGAGGTCGTCGCCGTCATGGGGCCCTCAGGGTCCGGCAAGTCGACACTGCTGCACTGCCTCGCCGGGATCGTGCCGCCCGACTCCGGCTCGATCAGCTACGCCGGACGGGAACTCGCGACGATGAGCGACACCCAGCGCAGCCTGCTGCGCCGCTCCGAGTTCGGTTTCGTGTTCCAGTTCGGCCAGCTCGTCCCCGAGCTGACCTGCGTGGAGAACGTCGCCCTCCCGCTGCGGCTGAACGGCACCGCCCGCAAGGAGGCCGAGCGGACCGCACTCGGCTGGATGGAGCGGCTGGAGGTCGACGACCTGCGGGGCAAGCGGCCCGGCGAGGTCTCCGGCGGCCAGGGCCAGCGGGTCGCCGTGGCCCGGGCCCTGGTCACCGACCCGCGGGTGCTGTTCGCCGATGAGCCGACCGGCGCACTCGACTCGCTCAACGGCGAGCGCGTGATGGAACTGCTCACCGACGCTGCCAGGTCCGCCAACGCGGCCGTCGTCCTCGTCACGCACGAGGCACGGGTGGCCGCCTACTCCGACCGGGAGGTCGTCGTACGGGACGGGAAGTCACGGGACATGGAGCGCGTCGTATGAGCGCACGGCAAGGGGCCAGGGACCTGGTCATGGGGGCCCGCTTCGCCGTCACCGGGGGACGCGAGGGATGGGTGCGGTTCCTGCTGACGGCCGTCGGCGTGGGGCTCGGAGTGTCCCTGCTGCTGCTGACGACCGCGGTGCCGAACGCGCTCGCGGTGCGCCACGACCGCGAGGAGGCCCGCCTGGACTTCACCTTCGCCACCTCCCTCACGCCCCGGGCCGACAACACCGTCGTCGTCTCCGACGTCGACACGACGTACCGGGAGAAGAACGTCCGCGGGCGGCTGCTGGATCCGGAGGGGCCGCGGGCGCCGCTGCCGCCCGGTCTGGCCCGGTACCCGGCCAAGGGCGACATGGTCGTCTCCCCCGCGCTGCGCGACCTGCTCGCCTCGGACGGCGGGCGACTGCTGCGCGAACGGCTGCCGTACCGGATCGTCGGCACCATCGCGGAGGGCGGGCTCGTCGGCTCGCACGAACTCGCCTACTACGCGGGCGCCGACGGGCTGGCCTCCCAGATCGACGGCTACCAGGTGGGCCGCATACACGCCTTCGGCCATCCGAACCCGCCGCCCCCGACGGACGATCCCGTACTGGTCCTGCTCGTCCTCGTGGTGTTCGTCGCCCTGCTGACGCCGGTGGCCGTGTTCATCGCCACGGCCGTACGGTTCGGCGGCGAGCAGCGCGACCGCAGACTGGCCGCGCTGCGACTGGTCGGCTCGGACAGCCGGATGACCCGGCGGATCGCCGCGGGCGAGGCGCTGGCCGGCTCGCTGTTCGGACTGGTCCTCGGTGCGGTCTTCTTCCTGATCGCCCGGCAGGTCGCCGGGTCGGTCGAGCTCCTCGACATCAGCGTGTTCCCGAGCTATCTGAACCCCGCCCCCGCGCTGGTCGTGCTCGTCGCCGTCGCGGTCCCGGCCGCCGCGGTCCTGGTCACCCTGCTGGCCCTGCGCGGTGTCGTCATCGAGCCGCTCGGCGTGGTCCGCACCGCCCGGCCGACACGTCGGCGCCTGTGGTGGCGGCTGCTGCTGCCGCTGGCCGGTCTCGCCCTGCTGTACCCGATGCTCGGCCAGGGCCGCAACCAGGGGGACTTCAACCAGTACCTGGTCGTCGGCGGTGTAGTGCTGCTGCTGGTGGGCGTCACCGCACTGCTGCCGTGGACCGTGGAAGCGGTCGTCACCCGGCTCGGCTCCGGCCCGGTCTCCTGGCAACTGGCCGTCCGACGGCTCCAGTTGACCAGCGGCAGCGCGGCCCGCCTGGTCAACGGCATCGCCGTGGCGGTGGCCGGCGCCATCGCCCTGCAGATGCTGTTCGCCGGCGTGCAGGGCGACTACACCCAGCGGTCGGACAAGGACCTCACCCGGGCCCAGATGCAGGTGAACGTACCGAAGGGCGTCGACCTCGGGGCAACCGCCGCACGGCTGGCCGCCACCCGGGGCATGCGCAAGGTCACGGCGCTGTACGGGAGCGGGGTCGGCAACAGGGCGTGGAAGGACGGCCCGAGCCGTTCCGCCGAGCTGACCGTCGGCGGCTGCGCCGAGCTGCGCGAGGTCGCCGCGCTGCCCTCATGCCGGGACGGCGACGTGTTCGCCCTGCACGGCGGGAGCTACGACGGCGACACGCCGGCACTGTCCAAGCCTGGCACGAAGCTCTACGTGGACACCACCCTCCTCGGCCGCCCGCACCAGAAGGACGTCGTGCTGACCGTCCCGGCCGGGCTGAAGCACGCACGCTCGGTCAAAGGCCCGAACGGCGGCCACGTCGGCGGCTTCCTGCTGACCCCCAGCGCACTGCCCGCGGGGGCCGCGGACTTGCTCAACGGAGCGATCTACCTGTCCTTCGACTCGTCCGTGCCCGAGATCAAGGAGCACGTGCGCAACACGGCGGCGCGGATCGACCCGCGGATCGAACCGCTCGTCTGGGCGGCCACCGAGCAGTCCGCGCGGTTCACCTCCATCCGCACCGGCCTGTATGCCGGCGCCGCCTGTGTACTGGCGCTGATCGGGGCGAGCCTGCTGGTCTCGCAGCTGGAGCAGCTGCGCGAGCGCAGGAAGCTGCTGTCGGCCCTGGTCGCCTTCGGCACCCGGCGCCGCACGCTGGGGCTGTCGGTGCTGTGGCAGACGGCGGTACCGGTCGCGCTCGGGCTGCTGCTGGCCGCGGTGGTGGGCCTGGCCCTGGGCGCGGTGCTGCTGCGGATGCTGGCCGCCTCGATGAGCGTGGACTGGGTGAGCGTGCTGTCGATGACGGGCTTCGGTGCCGCGGTCGTCCTCGCAGTGACGCTGCTCAGCCTGCCGCCGCTGCTGCGGCTGATGCGTCCGGACGGGCTGCGCACCGAGTAGCCGCACGAACCGGGTGGCCACAGGGCGGTGCCCGTTCCTTCGCCGGCCGGCGGCGCGGCGGCCGTCCGCTGGACGCCGCCGTGCCGTCGGCCGGAGAGTGGGTCCATGTCCCTCGACTCCCTCAAGGCCCGCATTCCGGACTACGCCCAGGATCTGCGACGCAACCTCGACACGGTCGTCGGCGGCTCCGGCCTCACCACGCAGCAGCTGTGGGGCACGGTGCTGGCGACGGCCGTCGCCGTCCGATCCCCCGTCGTCCTGCGCGAGCTGGCGCCTCAGGCGCGGGCGAACCTGACGCCCGAGGCGTACCGGGCCGCCAAGTCGGCCGCGGCCGTGATGGCGGTGAACAACGTCTTCCACCGCACCCGCCATCTGCTGTCGGACCCCGGGTACGGCTCCCTGCGCGCGGGCCTGCGGATGAACGTCCTCGGGGACCCCGGGGTCGGCAGGGCCGACTTCGAACTGTGGTCGTTCGCGGTCTCCGCGGTCAACGCGTGCGGTGTCTGCCTGGACACGCATGAGCAGGCGCTGCGCGAGGCCGGTCTCGGCCGGGAGACCGTACAGGAGGCGTACAAGATCGCCGCGGTGGTCTACGCGGTGGCCACGACGGTGGAGGCCGAGGAGGCACTTGGCTCATAGGGGGCGAGCCCAGGATCGAGCGCGGCACCGTCGCGGCTGCTCGCGACGGTGCCGCGCCCTGGAATCCGCCGGGACGCCCGGCCCGCTCACTGCTGGGCGGCGGGAGATTCCGTGTCGGCCGGGGTCGGTTCCTCTCGGGGGGCCGGAGGGTTCACGCGGATCCGGCCGGCGCTGCGCAGCGCCTGTTCCTCGGAGTACGCCCGCAGATAGCCCACCACCGTGTTCGTCACCGCCACCAGGGGTACGGCGACCACGGCGCCGCCGATGCCCGCCACCATGCCGCCCGCCGTGACCGACAGCACGACCGCGAGGGGATGCACCCGCACGGCGCGGCCCAGGATGAAGGGCTGGAGGATGTGTCCCTCGATCTGCTGGACCGCCAGGATCACCACCAGCGTCATGCCCGCGGTGAACACGCCCTGGGTGACCAGGGCGACCACCACGGCCAGCGCGCCCGAGGCGACCGCGCCCACGAGCGGGATGAACGAGAACAGGAAGATGAAGACGGCGAGCGGCACGGCCATGGGGACCTTCAGGAAGAAGATCCCGAGGCCGATGAAGATCGCGTCGATCAGTGCGACCAGGACCGTGCCGCGGACGTAGGCCGTCAGCGTGCGCCATGCCCGCGGGCCCGCGCCGGCCACGCCCGGCCGGGCGGCGGCGGGCACCAGCTTCAGCGCCCACTGCCAGATGCGTTCGCCGTCGTACAGCAGGAACAGCGTCGAGAAGAACACCAGCAGGATGCCGGTCAGCGTCTCGACGACGACCTGCACGCCCTCCAGGCCGGCCGACGTGATCTGGTCGGTGTTGGCACCGACCGCCTCCCGCAAGGACTTGGCGATCTGGTTGATCTGCTTGTCCGTGACGTGGAACGGGCTCTGCAGCAGCCACTTGCGCAGATCGTCGATGCCGCTCTGAACTTGGTCGGAGAGGTTGTCGATGTTCTCCATGACCTGCCAGGTCACGAACCACCCGATCAGCCCCATGACGACGAAGCCGAGGATCGCGGTGAGGGCGGTGGCCGGGCCGCGCGGCACGCCGTGGCGGGTCAGTCTCGCCACCGTGGGCTGGAGCAGCGCGGTCACCAGGAGCGCGATGACGAAGGCGAACACCACCAGCTCTATGGAGCTGATGACGCGCATCAGCACCCACACCGTGCCCGCCAGCACCAGCAGCCGCCAGCCCGCCTCGGCGGCGACCCGCACGCCCCAGGGCACCGCCTGTGCGGGATCCGGGCGGATCACGACCGGGGCCTCGGCCGGTTCCCTGTGGCTCTCCGGCACGGGCTCGGCCACGGGTGGGTCCGGCGGATCCGTGGTGTCCGGTTTCTGAGCCGCCACCCTGCGTTCGTCCAACCGTTCACCCATCTGCGTCAGTCCGGCGCCGATCCGGCCGAGCCATCCTGGCACTCGCGACATGATCCGTCCTTCCCCCGCATGCCCCGGGCGCTTTCCACCACTTCTCCCGGGAATCGTCCGTACGACCGTACATGGCAACAGCCCCTCCCCGTAGGACGGGAAGGGGCTGCGCGGGGTTGAGCGGAACGGAAGCCGTCGTACTCATGACGGCGGCTGCCGTACGTGTCTCAGTACCAGTTGTTCGCCTGCCAGAACGACCATGCCTCGCACGGGCTGCCGTAGCGGACGTTCATGTAGTTGAGGCCCCACTTGATCTGGGTGGCCGGGTTGGTCTGCCAGTCCGCGCCCGCGGAGGCCATCTTGGTGCCGGGCAGCGCCTGGAAGAGTCCGTAGGCGCCGGAGGAGGCGTTGACGGCGCGGTAGTTCCAGCTGGACTCGTGGTTCACGATGTTGCTGAAGCACTGGAACTGGCCGCTCGCCACCATCTGGCGTGCCATCGCCTGGATCTGGGCGGTGGTGTAGGAGCTCTGGACGGCGAAGCTGGCGCTGGAGACGGTGCTCTGGCTCTCCTGCTTCTTCTTCGCCTCGGCGCGCTCCTTGGCCTCGCGCGCTTCCTTCTCGGCCTTCGCCTTCTTCGCGATCGCGGTCTCGGCCGCCGCCTTGCGGGCCGTCGCCTCGGCGTCCTTCTTGGCGCTCACGTCCGCGGCGATGGCCTGCGCGTCCGCTTGCTGTGTCAGGGAGGCGGTCTGCACCTTGGCCTGGTGTCCCGCGGGGATGTCTGCGAGGAGCGTCGCGTCGGTGGCTGTCGGGTCGGCGTCGTTGTTCTGTGCGACGCTGCCCGAGGCAACTCCGACAACGCTTCCGACGGCGGTGACCGCGGTGGCCGAAGCCACTGCGAATCCCCGGACCGAAATCCGGCTCACACGGTTTCCTTCCAGCATCGCCCGCTTCGGTGACCCTGGCGGACGCCAATCGTGCCCCTGGCACTGGCCTCCCAACTGCGGGGTCACGGGAGGCGCGGGCCCGGTGGGCAACTCCCGGCTGGGGAGCGCCGCGTGGTGCTCGGGCGGCATACGACGGCGCTATGGAGTTGAGTGTGATGCTGTTGGTGTGCCGTTCTGCTGGGGGCACAGGTGTGTCGTATGCGGGGCCTGACAGGAGTGAGACTCTGCCGTAACCCGACACCGGTAGGCAATTCCGAGTTGCGTGTGAAAGCTCACATCCCGTTTGGCTCAGGATTTTCTCCGGATACCCCGGACACCGCGGCGCCGCCCGGCTAGGCTCAAGCCTTTGCCCGACGGCGCCAACCAGCGAGTAACCGACCCAAGTTGAACAGTCGGGTCAGATGTGTCCGTCCTCCAGCATTTCGGTCACAAGCGCAGCGATCTGGGACCTTTCGGACCGGGTCAGGGTGACATGCGCGAACAGCGGATGCCCCTTCAGCTTCTCCACCACGGCGACCACACCGTCGTAGCGGCCGACCCGCAGATTGTCCCGCTGCGCCACGTCATGGGTCAGAACCACCCGCGAATTCGCACCGATCCGGGACAGAACGGTCAGGAGTACGTTCCGTTCGAGTGACTGCGCCTCGTCCACGATCACGAACGCGTCGTGCAGGGAGCGTCCCCGGATGTGGGTCAGCGGCAGGACCTCCAGCATCCCGCGCGCGGTGACCTCCTCGATGACCTCGCGGCTGGTGACCGCGGACAGCGTGTCGAAGACCGCCTGCGCCCACGGGCTCATCTTCTCGGCCTCGGTGCCCGGCAGATAGCCCAGCTCCTGCCCGCCCACCGCGTACAGCGGCCGGAAGACCATCACCTTCTGGTGCTGGCGGCGCTCCAGGACCGCCTCCAGACCCGCGCACAGCGCCAGCGCCGACTTGCCGGTGCCGGCCCGGCCGCCCATGGACACGATCCCCACGTCCGGGTCGAGCAGCAGATCGAGGGCGATCCGCTGTTCGGCGCTGCGGCCCTTGATGCCGAACGCCTCCCGGTCGCCGCGCACCAGGCGGACAGCGCCCTCCGCCGTCACCCGGCCGAGGGCGTTGCCGCGCTCCGACTGGATCGTCAGACCCGTGTGCACCGGCAGGTCGGCGGCCTCGGGGACCTGGACGTGCCCGTCCTCGAAGAGGATGTCCACCTGTTCGCCGGCCAGCGTCAGTTCGGACATACCGGTCCAGCCGGAGGAGTCCGTGATGGCCAGTTCCGCGCGGTACTCCTCGGCGAGCAGCCCGACGGAGGACGCCTTGATCCTGAGGGGCAGGTCCTTCGAGACGACGGTGACGTCGAACCCCTCGGCCTGCAGATTGCGGGCGACCGCGAGGATGCGCGAGTCATTGTCCCCCAGGCGGTAGCCGGTGGGCAGCACGCTGGGGTCCGAGTGGTTGAGCTCGACACGGATGGTCCCGCCGAGGTCCCCGATCGGGATGGGGGCGTCGAGGCGGCCGTACCGTACCCGCAGGTCGTCGAGCAGACGCAGGGCCTGCCGGGCGAAGTAGCCGAGTTCGGGATGATGCCGCTTGGCCTCCAGCTCCGTGACCACGACGATCGGGAGCACTACCTCGTGCTCGTCGAACCGGGTCAGGGCATTCGGGTCGGCCAGCAGGACGCTGGTGTCGAGAACATAGGTGCGCCGGTCTGGCTTGTGGCGCTTTGTGCTGGTCACCACGGAAGGACGTACCCCCTCGGATGAGGTCGGGGAGCGACGATGGAGCTGGGCCGGTCGTCGGCCGCGATGCACGCGCGCGGGCCGAGAACCGGCCCTCCGCGGCTTTTCCGTGCAGTGACCGCACGGTCGGGCTGGTGCAAAGGGCCTCCCGGGCGGGCAGCCCCGTGCCGCCCGCTGAGATCCGACACCCGTGGTTCGGGCGTCGACCTGCTTGCCTTATGCCCTCCACGATGCATCGCCATGCAAATGCATGGCACGGCGCACCGATGAACTCCTTGTTACGTCCACCACAACAACGGCGAACCGGACGTTTGCCGCACGGATGACCCGAGGACCTGCGCGGTCCTGTCCGGCCCGTCGTTCAGCCGCCGTAGCGCCTGTGCCGCGCCGCGTAGTCGCGCAGCGCGCGCAGGAAGTCGACCTTGCGGAAGGCCGGCCAGAAAACCTCACAGAAGTAGTACTCGGAATGGGCCGTCTGCCACAGCATGAATCCGGACAGCCGCTGCTCGCCGCTGGTCCTGATCACCAGATCGGGATCGGGCTGGTCACCCGTGTAGAGGTGGCGGCCGATCATGTCGACGTCCACGGAGTCGGCCAGGTCATCCATGGCGACGCCCCGGTCGTGGGCGTCCAGGATCATGGAGCGCACGGCGTCGGCGATCTCCTGCCGGCCGCCGTAGCCGATGGCGACGTTGACCAGTATCCCGTCGACGTGGGCCGTGGCCTCCTCGGCCTCCTTCAGCGCCATCTGCATCGGGGAGGGCAGCAGGTCCGGGGTGCCGACGTGGTGCACGCGCCAGCGGCCGTCGGCCGCCAGGGTGCGTACGGTGTCCTCGATGATGCCGAGAAGCGGGAACAGCTCCTCGTGGGCGCGGTCGAAGTTGTCCGTGGACAGCAGCCACAGGGTGACGACCTCGACGTTCGTCTCGGAGCACCAGCCGAGGAACTCGCCGATCTTGTCCGCGCCGGCGCGGTGGCCGTGGACGGTGCTGGATCCCGCGGCCTTCGCCCAGCGGCGGTTGCCATCCATGACGACGCCGATGTGCTTGGGCACCTGAGCGTGGTCCAGGTGGCCTTCCACCCGGTGTGCGTACAGCCTGACCAGAAGGCTGCGCAGCTTGTCGCGCAGGTTCACGTATTGTCAGCCCCTCCATACGGTGCGGGTACGTCCCCGCGGGACCGCAGCCTACTCCTGCGGGGCTTCAGCCCGGTTCCGGGGTGCGCTTGGTGGGCGGGTCGCGCGCGCCTCTCATGGGGACGGCGTACGCCCGGCGAACGGTTCCGCGCCTGCCCCGAGCGGAACGCACACAAACCCGCGAACCGGCACGTGGACCGGCGTACAGCAGGCGCATGAAAAAACGGGCCGGTCCGTGGGGGGGAGACGGACCGGCCCGAGGGGGGGTTTCCACCATAACCCTTCGTGAGGGATTTCGGGTGCATCGGCGTGCGACAACTACTCTCCGAAGTCACCCGGCGACGCCCGGATGCCTCTGGAACCCGTAATTCAGACGCTTCCCCTGGCCGATTCACAGCGGATTCCCAGGCAATCGGACCACGCGTCGATGGATAGACAGGCACCGGGCGTCACCGCGTCCGGCCCGCGCGGCGTGGCACCGTCCCCCCGACGGGCGACCCCCGGCAGCGAACGGTGGCTTGACGGGCGCACGGAAGCATTTCGGCACCGCGCAGTCCCCTCCACCGCACGGTGCCGACCGCGCGGTTTTGCTCACGCGAATTACCTTGGTCCGAACCTAGGGGAGAGGTTCCGCAGATGCGAGACGCGCGCGGTAACGATGTGGAAACCTCGCGGGCACGTGACGCCGGAGACCATCCCGCGGCGGCACGGCCGGGACCCGGCCCGCGACCACCCGCGCAGCCGCTGTGGACGGCAGTTCCCGGCCAAATCTGCCGCACGCCCCGTGGACCGGACCGTCAGCGGCCCGGTTTGCGGGCGTCGAACAAGTGCCGGGTGCTGTGCGCGACGAAGGCGCCCTCGGCTTCGATCCGCTCGTGCAGGGCACGGAGCCGGGGCTCGTACGCCGCCACGGTGAAGCCGGGGACGATCCAGACCACCTTGCGCAGGAAGTGGACCACGGCAGCGATGTCGTGGAACTCCATGCGCAGCCGCTCCGCCCGCAGGTCGACGATCTCCAGCCCGGCGCGCTCGGCGTCGGCACGCTCGCGGTCGGGGTGGCGGGCGCCGCGGGTCCGCTCCGACTGCGGGCCGAGGAAGTACTCGACCAGTTCGAAGACGCTGGCCGGGCCGACGTGCTGCGCGGCATAGCTGCCGCCCGGAACCAGCACTCGGGCGATCTCGTCCCAGTGCGGCCGTACCGGATGCCGGCTGAGGACCAGGTCGAAGGTCTCGTCGGCGAAGGGCAGCGGGGCGTCCTCCGGCGAGGCGACGACCACGGCACCGCGCGGGCGGAGCAGGGCGGTGGCCTTGGCGACGTTGGGCGGCCAGCCCTCGGTGGCGGCGAGGAGCGCGGGCCGGGCCGGGGCCGCCGCGCCCAGCGCGAAGTCGAACACCTCGCCGCCCCCGGTCTGGACGTCCAGCGCCGCGCCCGCCCGGGCCAGCCGGCCGGCCGCCGCACGGGCATACCCCCAGGACGGCCGCTCCTCGGTGGCCCGCCCCTCGAACCAGGAGAAGTCCCAGCCCTCGGTGGGCACGGCGGCGCCTTCGGCGACGAGTTCGCCGAAGGAACGCCCGCGACCGGCCGACGGACGGCCGTCACCCGCATCCGCGCCTCCACCCGGGCCCGCATCCGCACCGGCAGCGCTCAGACTCGTCTCGTCCATGGGGAGATCGTCGCAGGACGCCTCCCCGACCACCGCTGATTTTCTTCTGTCCTTCCCGGCCCACGACCGGCCCCGCCTTCTCCCGCTCCGTACGTCCGTCATCTTTGTCTTTGGGCCTGCAGATCCGCCGAGACCTTCAAGCCCGCAGATCCCCCGAGCCCTCCGTACCTTCCATACCGTCCGTACCGTCCGGCGTCCGCAGGACAAGGAGGACATGTCCCTCGTCGTCGAGACCGCTGCCGGAGTCCTCGAAGCCGTGGCGCTGGAGGAGGCGGACGGATGCCGTGTTGCCGGCGAACGGGTCGGCGTACAGCGGCCGGGTGCGCTCCTGGCGGAGCAAGAGGCCGAGGGCACGGGACCCGACGCCCCGCCCCCAGTACGCCCGCCCCAGCCAGTACCCGACGAACCGGCGGCCGTCCTGCCCCCAGGAGCAGATGTTCCCGGCGATCTCACCGTCCTCCGTGACGGTCCACGCCCGGCAGTCGGGGTCGCCGAGCACCCGCCCCCGCCAGTGCGCCAGGAAGGCGTCCCGCTCCCGGGGCACGAACCTCGACCGCCGGACGGCCTCCGGATCGTGCTCGTAGGCGAGGAAGACCTCCAGATCGGCATCGACCACCGGACGCAGCCCGACGACACCGGCTTCCGCACGCCTGCCAGACCCTTCACCTGATCGCCCTGCACTCATCTCGTCCCCCTCCCGGTACCGGACCTGCCTCCGGCTCGGACTCCGTCTTGGCAACCGAGTCTTGCAGGCCCCACTGACAATCCCGGGGCGGCGGACGCCTACGGGGGAGGCATGCAGCCGGATGGCTACGGCAGAAGGCTTGCTGCCGGATGCCCATAGCCGAGTGCCTAGGGCGGGACGCTTACGGCCGGACGCATACGGCCGAATGCCTACGGCAGGAGGGGCCGGACCTCCTCGGCGGCGAACCGCACGAAGCCCTCGGGGTCCGGCTCGTCCCCCGTCGGCTCCAGGACCACGCTGTCGGCCCCGGCGGCCGCGTACTGCCGTACGGCGTCGGCCACGGCTGCCGCGTCCCCGGCGACACCGACGTCGGCCCCGGCGCCCTGCCCCCGGGCGGCCAGTTCGGCACGCACCCGGGCGGCGGCATCGGCGCCGGTGCCCGCGAGCAGATAGACGACGACCTGGTGCGGACCGGTACGCCCCGCCGCCGTACGCCCCTCGTCGATGAGCTGCCGGGCCCGGCGGACGCCGTCCGGCGATGTGTCCGACGTGAGAATCGTGCCGTCGGCCGCCTCGCCCGTCAGCCGCATCGTGCGGGGGCCGGTGGCACCGGCGAACACGTCCACGGCCGACTCCGGCGGCCAGTCGAGTGCGACGTCGTCCAGCTTGACGTACCGCCCTTCGACGTCGAGCCGCTCACCGCGCAACAGGGCGCGCAACGCATCCAGGTGCTCCCGCAGCAGCGTCAGCGGGGACTCGGCACGCGCCCCGACCTGCCCCATCCACTCCTGCACACCGTGCCCTACACCGACGAGGGGCCGGCCCGGGAACATCCGGTGCAGCGCGGCTACTTCCATCGCCGTGATGGCGACGTTCCGCAGCGGCACGGGGAGCAGCCCGACTCCGACCCGCACCCGCTCGGTCCAGGCGAGTGCGGCGGCCGCGGTGGAGATCCCGCCCTCGCGGAAGCAGTCCTCCCACAGCCAGAGCTGCTCAAGACCAGCATCGTCCGCCAGCCGCGCCACCGCCTGAAGCCGCTCCGGGGGAAGTTGGGGACGGAAGACGGCGCCGAGTTCAGTCATGGGGAGTTCCTGATGGTCGGGTCGGGGTGGGACAACTTCTCTACGGGGTGGGTTGTTTGACCATGAACACGGGGCTGGGGCTCGCCCCTGCTGGTGGTTCCCATCAACTCAACTTGCTTCGAGGTCGAGCGACACATCGCTGACGCAGTGGCTGTCTGCACGCAGAGAACGGCGGCCGGCGTCATCCAGTGGAACGCTGACCGACAACGGAGCGCTTCACGCCGGCAAGCTGGGCTCGGGAGAGTGCCTCAGGAGAGAACCCTCGCTCGCCGCCCGTCGTCGCGGCAGCGAGTTGGTAGAGCACGAACAGACGCCTTGGGCCAGGAACCGCGACGACTCCAGCAAAACGTGGGTCGCCAGCAAACCAGACTGTCGCCACTTGAGCGGTCTTCTCGGTCTCATAGCCACGGCCGAGACGACGCCGCCACCACACGGATCGCACATGACCGTGAAGGATGACCCGAACCAAGGTGTCTGGTCGGTCAGGATTAGGAAACGCAAGCCAGACATCACCGAGCTTTGCCCCGGGGATTTGCCCGATCCCGCTCTCAGGAGTCTCTTGACTCCGCCACGGATACACCTTCAGGATTCGGCGCATCTGCACAGCTGAGACAATGTACTGACGCTGGATAAAAGCTCGGTACAACGCGTAGAGGGAGAGTGGCAACAAGAACCACATCGACCATTTCCCCAGAAGTATCATGAGCACGAAGGCGCCGAGGCTCATTACTGGCCAGAGTACCTGACCAAGTACGGCAAAGGTGAAAAGTTTTGTCCAGGCGTCTTTGGTTGCGGCTTCTTCCCAAGCGACGGATGACGCCGGTGAGTTTGACGTGGAGGACATGTCACACATCGCCATCATGGGTCGGTAGCGGATTGTCGAAGGTAACCATGCGGGCAGTCTCCCGTAGCAGGTTCCGGTAGTGGTCGCTGTGGTGCGTGGCCGTTGTCGAGAGAGTAAGGATGGCCAGCCTCCGCGCATCTGGATACGGCACGTAGGCGGTGGCCTGAAGCAACTCCTGCGTCACGCCGTCGACCTGCGGCGTAACGCGGGTTTCCACCAGAGAGCCTGGACCACAAGGCAGATCGAGGATCTCCCTGTGCACAGCATCGGAGACCGCCGCAGCCGAACGAGCAGCTGTCACGCTGCGCGGTGCCCAAGCGGTTTCCCGCCAGGCGAGCGTAAAGAGCGACAAGAGCAGACTGTCGCCTCCCTCGTCGTCGCGATGCATTCCCACCGAACAATGGATGACCCGGGTCCACGCCAACATATAGGTGAGACGGCGCACCGGTGCGAGAGGGGGCACAAGGTGTTCTCGGCCCGGAGAGCCGTCCGGCACCGCCAAGCGTTCGGCCGAAGGACCGCCCACGTGCTCCTCGCCCCCCGATGTGCCCTCCCCTGCGAGAATCCTCTCGACGGGAAACGGCATGAAGCCCGGTGGGAGCGCGAACCAGATATCCGCGTCGGGCATCTGCGCGGACGGGTCAATGGCGAAGGCGTCCGAGCTCATGAAGCTTCCGACACCCCCCTGAAGACGTACTTCAGAATGCTGGCCGTGCCTGTCCCGTCAATCGCGCCTGTTCGAACTCCGTCCAGAACGTTCGACGTCATCTTGGCCCCGTCGCTGTCCAACGTGTCGTAGACGCTACCCGCAAGCCCGTAGACGGCCGTTCCCGCTCCGAGCCATGTTGCTGTCGCCTCCACCTTCGGCAGGATCTGCTCAGTACGCGCCCCGAAAACTCTCATGCCTTCCAGCACGCCCGGTGCATCGGAGATCGCGACGGCCTCCTCGCGGATCGACGCTCCAACCGTGGCAACCCTCTGCGTGAACGTGAAAGTCCCGTCCGCCGCACGTGCTGCGACAGACAATGCTTCGGGCGCCTTCAGGAGTCCCTTGCCCACGGCCCCGATCCCCGGAATGGCGCCAAGTCCGTCTCCGACAACGGCAACGATATTGGTCCAGAAATCAAGATCGAGTTCACCCTTCGTGAATCCGTCTTCCAAAGAAGCGAACACCTCGTCGTCCTGCAGCCGCAGAGCGAGTGATGTTCCGCTGAGCAACGCCGCACCGACGAGAAGCATCGCCACCGCCAGCGGTCCGGTCGCGAACAAGGCGATCACGCCTAAGACCGCCGCACACGCGCTGAGGATGTCGGGCAGATTGTCGCCCAGCCAGTCCGTGAACCTGTCCCACGCACCCGGCTCGTGCGGAGCCAGTTTCGTCGTGGCGTCGCTGATCTTTCCGGCGCGGTACCGGGCCTGCTCCGCGTGTTCCTCGGCGAGTTTCCTCGCCTTGCCGATGATCTCGTCGAGGTCGGCCTGAGCCTCTTGGACCGCGGTGTTCGCGTGGGTGAGTGTCTTTCGGGCGTCGTCGTTGCGGGTGCCCTTCTTCTCCAGGTCGGGGGCGTTCTCCGCCTTGCTCGCCCGCCCCTTCGCAGAGTCCAGCACCGCCTGCGCGTCCCTCGCATCGCTCTCAAGACGCACGGCTCGACGCTGGAAGTCGTCAAGTTCGCCTTCCCAACGAATCAATTGCCGGGCGGCCTTGCGGATGGAGTGCTCGGCGTTCTTGAGGTTCAGAGGCAGTGCCCCGCCCTGCAATTCCTCTCGGAATGCAACCGCCGCATCGCCCTGCCAGTAGCTGCCGTCCATCAGCTTGGTCACCAGGTCACGGCTCTCCTCCAGGGCCATCGCACAGTTCCCGAGCTTCTTGTGCAGATCACTGACAGTGTCCGTGCTGCCCGGCGCGGGATCGAAACCCAGGTGCGGGTAGTCAATGCTCACGAAGAACTCGCTGACTTGCTCTTGCCTTCCCTGGCCTTCTTCAGCGCCTCTTCGAGGGCCTTGTCCACCTCGTTGTAGCTGTCCCTGCTCTGCCCGATGATCTCGGCGAGGGCCTCGGTCTGCTTGCCGATCTGCTCAGTGCCGTACTTCCAGTCCTGCTGAAAGTCCTCACACGCGGCGTCCAGGTCGTCCGTGCCCAGCCCGGTGACGGTGGCATCACTCAACGCCTTGCGGAGCCCCTTCAGGGAGTCGCTCGATTTCTTCAACATCTTCATGAAGTGGGCAAGTTCGTCATCGTCAACGGCCAGCCGGTCCGCCATTCGATCTGCCGCCTCTCCCCGTTGCTTGCAGCGTGCATAAGCCTGCCAGCTTATCCGTTTCACCCAGGACGAGCCGGGCGATCCCCCGCGTGAATGGCGGGAGTTCGCCCGACCGTGTCGCTTCCGATCCAAGGCGGTCAGCGGTTGACGGCCTGGATCTCCTGTACGACCACGTCCTGCGTCGCGCCGAACGAGCCATCGGGCAGATCACCACCGGCGCCGCCGGTGCCGGTCCAGGTGATCTTCCAGGTGACCGTGGCCCTGAGCGGGTACGAACCCCCACCCGAGGAGCGCAGGTACTTCACACCGCACGGCGGGGTCTGCTCAGCCTTGCCCCGGGCGTAGGGCTCTCCGATGCTGCCGTTGCTGATCCCGCACACACCGGACGCCGGGTAGGTGACGGCGTCCGCGGTGCCCGGCTCGATCTTCAATGAGAGCGGTTCCGCCGTCGCCGTCGCCGTCAGGTCGAGCACCGGAACGGACGCGGTGACAGAAACCGGCTTGAAATCGGCCCCGTCGAGCCACGCCCAGGTCGGCAGGTTCACCTTGGTCTGCCCGGCGGGCGCCAAGGTCACCTTCGTCCCTGGGACACGGATCTCGTTGTAGGCGAGCCCGGCCAGGATCTCCGGCGTGATGACGTTCTTTATGCCGGCGGGCGGGGCGTCACCCTTGTCCACCCAGAAGTATTCCTTGTCGTAACAGGCGTCCCAGCCCGGGGGATAGCTCTCGTTGACGTACGAGCCCCACCAGTAGCCGTCGCCAGCCTTGTCCTTGTTGAAGCCCTTGTCAGGGTCGAGAGCGTTGTACTTCTCGCGCTGCTTGGAATCCCACTCGTAACCCGTGGAATCCGCCGCCCAGATCGGCTCCAAGTGTGCCTGCAAGTTTTCTGGAGTGTATTTCGGAGCGTACCAGCAGGCCGGCGGTTTCCAGGAAGTAATAGGCGTCAGCCGACCCTTGGAGTTGTCGGTGCCGTTCTTCGGAGGGTCGAAGGCTACGGCGCCGACGGTGACAGAGAGGCCACCGTCGTCGTCGGCGTTAGCTTTCTGCTGTGTCTGGCCCTCCGTCCCACCGCCGAGTCCTTTCTTAGCGTAAGCGGGACTGGTACCTGCGAGCACAAGGGCTGCCAGTCCGGAAACAAGGATCAGACGGCGGATCAAGGCTGACACTTTGCACTCCCCCTCTGCGACTCCAGATGCCCAGTCACCCAGACGCCGTCCTTGTTCTTTCGCAGTTTGCTGGCATAGATGACGTAGTCGTCCTTCGACGTCTGTGTGACATCCGTCTTTCCCGTCTTCAAGAACTTGTTGAACGCCTTGCTCTGGTCTTCGCAGTACACGAGTGCTGCCGTGCCGTTATCTTCGACAGTCACGCCCTCGTTGTAATAACGGGTCAGTCCGGTCGTACGCGCTTTATAGTCGACGAAATCCTGGATGTACTTCTGACTCCCCGCGGCCGCCTCGCCCTCCGAGTAGAACCGATAAGCCGCATGCAGCGAATTCTGCTCGGCGATGGCCATGTCCACCGCTTTGATGCGCTGCTCAGCATCATTGAGCACCGCATCCTTGACCGGATCGCCAGTCTTCTTCCATTCAAACTTGTATGTAACATCGGACGGTAGTTTGATCTTCGGGCGTTCGACACTCACCGAGGCCGACGCAGTCGGCGACACCGACGTCTCACCTCCCGTGTCCGCACCCGCGATCCTGTCGCTGTCCTTCCCCTTGGGACTGTCATCGCTCCCGCACGCGGACAGCGACAGGGCCGCGGTGGCGGTCAGCGCGATCGCTGCGAGCAAGGTGGGGCGGCGGTTCACGGTCGGCTCCCGGTGACTTGAGGCTTCTCTTCAGCGAACCAACGCTATCCAGGGACACGCCACCACACCAGGATGACGCCGCTCGACCGACAGAGCGTATGAGCCCAAATCACCTCTTCACCAACTCTGTTGCGATCCAACCGTTACCTCGGACGCCAGCCCGTTCGCGGTGTACTGCGGCGAATCCGATGTTCCAGTTGTGTACAGGAAAGGGCCAACGCCCCTGCATACACGTCCGGACAGCGCGGAAGACTGCCACAGGAGGTGTCCAGGATGGGGCGATTGCGGGACGGACAAGGGACATTGATCGTTCGGGGGGAGAGAGGTGAGGTCTCGGTTCCGCTGGAGATCGCCGCCTCCTATCGGGCCCGTACCCATGGGCTGCTCGGGCGGGAAGCCGTCCACGGGGCGATCATGCTCTCGCCCGCCGGCAGCGTGCACACCTTCGGCATGCGCATCCCCATCGACGTCGCCTACCTCGATCGCCGCCTGAACGTCATCGCCGTACGCACCATGAAGCCGGGGCGACTCGGACTGCCCCGGCTCCGCTCCCGACATGTACTGGAGGCGGAGGCCGGGGCGATGGCGGGATGGGGCGTACGGGCCGGGGGGACAGTGGAGATCACGGCGGGAACAGGCGCGCAGGGCGGGTGAGTCAGGCAGGTGAACTGCCTGCCGGTCGCTCGCGCGAGTCCGCCAGATGGCCTTGCCCTGCCCGGGCGGACGAGCGGGCGAGCCCGTGGGTTCCACCACGCAGCGCGCCAGGTCGGCATTGAACCCCTGGATGGTCGCGACCGTTGTAGAGGCATGCGCCGAGGCCGCCTCATACCGCCGGAGGGCTTTCCACTTCTTACGATGGCGTGAGATCGGCGATGTTCTTCGGCATTCTGTACGGATCCAGTCAGCACACCAAAGGAGTGACTGTGGAAGACGCGTCTACGCCGGGTTACCAGGAGAACCCCTCCCAGAATCATCCCCTCTGGCACGACACGTACGGGGACCTGACGGTATTTGAAAACTTCGAAAGAATGCATGAGGGAGTTCTCGCCCTGCACATGGACGGTGCTCTCGACGACGGAAATTGGGCTCAACGTGTCATCAATGCGAACCTCATGGCAGAAAAGGACCCCAAGTTCACACAGGCATACAATTATCACTATCGCCCGGAAGCGTATAAGCCGGAATTCATTCCGCCGAAGGTGCGCGTAGAGAGCGCCGCGCCCCCTGAGCGGCAGTCTCAAGTAGCAGCTGCTGCTCGCTCACAGCCAGAAGGCCTTTCGGTTTCTTGGACACCGCGCAAGTTGGAGCAGGAAAAAGGTCAAACAGATGGTTCAAGCCGGGGCGCCAGTTCAATCCAGGGGAGCACTGCTCCAGTGAAGAAGTCAATGGGGAGGTGAGGTTTGAAGGCCACCTCACCGGCGCGGTGGAGACATGTCCTCGCAGGGCGGCCAGGGCGAGGGTGGCGTAGGGCTTCGACGAGGCGGTGTGCCGTCCGTTTCGTGATCGCGTGAGTCCGGCATCACTTCGGACCGCTTCCGGTTCGTCAGCGGTTGACGGCTTGGATCTCCTGTACGACCACGTCCTGCGTCGCGCCGAACGAGCCATCAGGCAGATCACCACCGGCGCCACCGGTACCGGTCCAGGTGATCTTCCAGGTGACCGTGGCCCTGAGCGGGTACGAACCCCCACCCGAGGAGCGCAGGTACTTCACCCCGCACGGCGGGGTCTAGTCAGCCTTGCCCTGTTGCTGCCCGCGCCGAGACCTTCACTGGTGGCACGACTTGTCTCCCCCGTTTGAAGAAATACTGGCGGTCTGCCAGACGCCGTCGGCATTTCTGGTGAGACTCGTGTGGTAGAGCGGATAGGAATCCGCGACCGCAGGCGACTTGTCGACCTGCCCAGTTTTCCTGTTCTTGACATAGGACTTGCTCTCGTCGGAGCAGTATGTGACGTATGCCTTATTCTCTCCGGAGAGGTTCACCTTGTATCTGAAGTACCGGGTCACTCCGGTCCAGGTGTCCCCACCGTCGATGTATTGCTGAGCGTACGTGATCGACGATTCCAAGGCTTTGCCCGTGTTGTAGAAGCCGAGCGCCTTCGTGTCGGCGGTGCCCTTGAGGATGGCTTCGTCAACGGAGTTGACACTCAACGTGCTGTCCGCGAGCACCGCATCCTTCACCGCGTCACCGGTCTTCTCGTACTCGAATACATTCTTCGCGTCGGACGGGAAGGTGATCTTCGGGCGGCCAGCGGAGTCCGACGCGCTCGGGCTCGGGGAGGCCGATGTCTCCTTCCCCGTGTCCGCTCCCGCGATCTTGTCGCTGTCCTTCCCCTTGGGACTGTCATCGCTCCCGCACGCGGACAGCGACAGGGCCGCGGTGGCGGTCAGCGCGATCGCTGCGAGCAGGGTGGGGCGGCGGTTCACGGTCGGCTCCCGGTGACTTGAGGGTTCTCTTCAGCGAACCAACGCTATCCACGGACACGCCACCACACCAGGATGACGCCGCTCGACCGACAGAGCGTATGAGCCCAAATCACCTCTTCACCAACTCTGTTGCGATCCAACCGTTACCTCGGACGCCAGCCCGTTCGCGATGTACTGCAGCGAATCCGATGTTCCAGTTGTGTACAGAAGAGGGCCAACACCCCTGCATACACGAAACCGGGGCGGCTCGGGCTGCCCCGGCTCCGTTCCCGGCATGTACTGGAGGCGGAGGCCGGGGCGATGGCAGCGTGGGGCGTTCGGGTTGGGGGACGGTGGAGATCACGGCGGGAGCGGGCGCGGAGGGCGGGTGAGTCAGACGGGCGGATTGCCCGTCGGCCGCTCGCGCGGCTCCGTCAGGTAGGCCCGTGCGCCCTCCCTCGGCAGCACCACCCACATGCGCGTACCCCAGGCCGGTTCGCTGGCGCCGCCAAAGCCCCAGGCGCCACTGCATGCCTTGACCACGGCGGACAGCACGCGCAGGGCCGCTCGGCGACGTGCTTCGCAGACCGATGTCGCGTGGCGGCCGGAGTGGTCGGGGTGGCCGTCGTAGAGGGTCACGCGTAGAGCCCGGTCTCGGTAGCGGAGGGACACGTAGACCTCCGTGGTGGTGAAACGGCAGGCGCAGGACGCCAGTTCGCTCACCACTTGTACTGCGGCGTCCGTCACGTCCTCCAGGCCGTGGGCACGCAGGATCGTGCGGGTCGCCGCCCGGATGATCGCCGGGCTGTACGACGCCGCCGGGAGCGTGAAGCTGTAGGCGAGTGTTTCGGGCGTGGGGTGTGCCGGAGGACGGTCGGGGGTGGGTTGCGGCGGGCAGGTGGTGAGGGGTGCGGGCATGGCGGCAACTCCGTTGGCATGCTGGTGGATTGATGTGTGTACGGCCGGTGGCCTGTCTCCCTGACGCGGGCCCGCCGCTCCCAGGGCAGGAGGATGCGGGCAGGCTCGCGCGATGCGCTTCCGGCCGGCGGATCGTCGTAACCGATCCATCACTGACTGTAGGGACCTGACGGCACAGTGTCCAACGATTCAGGGATAATTACCCCCACCATTGGTGGACCGGCGGCGACGCCAACCGGCAGACTGGGGCGCACCACGGTGCGAGAAGGGGCAGCATGGCAACACGAAGCACGCCGACGGAGCGGCAGAAGCGGCTGGGCGCCGAGTTGCGCAAGATGCGGCTCGCGGCCGCGGCCACCACTGAGTACGCCGCCGGACTCCTCGGCATCGATAGGACCCGGCTGTCCAACATGGAGTCCGGCATCCGGCCCTTCTCCGCCGAGCGCATCCAGACACTGGCCTGCAATTACCCCTGCACGGAACAGAGTTACGTAGACGCTCTGGTCACCATGGCCGAGGGCAAGGAGCGGGGCTGGTGGGAGCAGTATCGGGGCACCCTGCCCGCCGGACTTCTGGACATCGCCGAGTTGGAGTGGCACGCCTCGCGGGTGCGGACTGCACAGATCATGCATGCACCCGGGCTGCTCCAGACCGAGGATTACGCCCGTGCCGTCTTCGCCGCTGTACTGCCACCGCTGAGCCGGCTCGAAGTCGAACTGAGAGTGGCCCATCGCATGGAACGACAGCAGGTGTTCGACCGGGATCTGCCCCTTCCATATGTTGCATACATCCATGAGGCCGCGCTGCGTATGCCCTACGGCGGCACAGAAGTGACCCGGCGGCAACTGGATCACCTGGCTACCCAGTCCGAGCGGGACAGCATCGACGTACGTGTCATCCCTGCGAGCGCGGGTGGCTTCCCTGGAGCCGGACACGCGCTGCTCTATGCGGATGGGGCGGTGCCACAACTCGACACCGTGCAACTGGACTCCGCTCATGGGCCGGAATTCACCGGCGCGGAGGCTCAGCTCGCCAAGTACCGTACCCACCTGGACTGGATGGAGCATGCGGCACTGCCCTCGGCAGCCTCTCGTGACATCACCCGCAATGTCGCCCGCGAACTCTGAGGGAGCCAACAATGGTCACAGGCATCACCTGGGAAGACCCCTTCTGCGGCGAAGGCAACAACTGCTTCCGCATAGGCACCGACGCCGACGGCAACGCCTATCTCGCCGTCGCCGGGCAGGAGGAGCACTTCATCACGGACAGCCGTGATGCGTTGCGAGCCCTTGTCCGGGAGATCAAGGCCGGCAAAGCGGATCACTTGCTTTAGGGGTTGCCCTCCCCGGTGTCAGCCCCCGTCCGCGGGAACGTCACCTCCACCCGGCGGTTCTTCTTGCGGCCCGCCTCCGAGGAGTTGTCGGCGATCGGGTACTGCTCGCCGTAGCCGCGTACCTCGAAGGTGACGGTGGGGTCGTTCAGGTCCTGGTCCAGGACCGCCTGTACGGCGTTGGCCCGTTGTTTGGAGAGGATGTCGCCGTGGGCCGCGGAGCCCAGGTCGTCCGTGAAGCCGAACACCCTCACCTGGGTCGCGTGCTGTTTGCCGATCTCCTCCGCGATCGACGCGATCCGGGCCTTCGCGTCCGCGCTCAGCCTGGCGCTGTCCTTGGCGAACAGCACCTCGGCCTGGAGGGCGAACGTCACGTCGGCGTTGGTGTCCTCGCGGCGTTCGTCGCCGCTCTGGTCCTCCACCACCGACTTGATGTCCAGCACCTTGGGTGAGGCGAGCGTCGCGCCCTCGGGGAGTTTCAGATCCGGGTCGTTGGGGTCGACCTCGACCGGGGCGGAGGGCGATGCCTCGGTGCCCGGCGGGACGCTGGGGTCGGTCCCGTCGGCCGCGGCCGTGGTGGCGCCGTGCAGGGTCGTGGCGACGAGGAGGGCGGCGCAGGCCGCGGCCAGCGGGAGGCGGCGTCTGGTGGTCACGTCTGCCTCACCCGGAGATCTGGATGGTGGCAGTGGAGAACGTCGGCAGTTGGAACGTCACTTCGGCCGCGTCCGCCGGGGGCGAGGGAAACTGCATGAAGATGGGGACGGTGTCGCCCGCCCTGACCGTCTGGACACCGGTGGTGGTGAGGGGGCGGCCGTCGGTGTCGCGCAGGACGTAGTAGCGCTTCCTGCTCCTGGAGTCCACCAGCGTGGCTCCGCCGAACGACTGGCCGTTCCTCATGATCTCGGTCTCGTTGCCGGTGAGCTGCGAGGAGAGCACGGCATCCTGGCTGCCGTCGTTCTTGAGCTGCGCGTTCACGGTGACGAATCCGCCCGGGTCCCGCTCGGCCGACGTGATCTGAAGGTTCAGTCCGTCCGGACCCCGGAGTTCGGCCAGGGGCTCCTGCGACTTGCCCTCCTGCGCGCTCGGATCCGATCCGCCGCCTCGTGAAGCCGACGACGAAGTGCGTGGCTTTTCGTCGTCGCCCCCGCCCCCGCCTCCGCCGCAGCCGGTCACGCAGACGGCCAGCCCGACCGTGACGGCCACGGCGGCCACACCTCTGCGAGCCTTCGCAGTGCCCCGAATGCTCATCGTTCCGCTTCCTTCTTGACTCGTCGTTCGCTTGTCAGTCGGCCAGGTGCACGTCAAAGAGATCTTCCGGTCCCGGAAGGTCGAGGGGATCGTCCGGGTTCAGTTCCCAGTTCCGGTCCTCGCAGGTGAGCCGGGGCAGTACGTCGCCCACGGCCCCTTCGCCGGGAAGCTCGAACGTACAGAGCGGTTCGATCACCGCCTTCGCGGACGCGGTCGACCGCATGTTCTCCGTACCAGGAACTGCGGAGCGCCCGACGGATTTGTCGGTCTGGACCTCGACGTCGTACGTCAGTGGATCGGGCGCGTCGCAGTTCCGCAGCGTCGCGTCGTTCTGCCCGGCGAGCTGCTCGGCACGCCAGCACGAGGGGTTCAGTTCCACGTCACCGTCGAAGATGTCCTGCCAAGTGGCCGGGTCCAGCAAGTCCTTCACCCAGGCGCCCGCGAGCTGGTCACGGGTGTTCTGGGCCGCCGCGAGCGCCGCGGCGTCGGCCGCCGTCTGGGCGCCGTTGCGGTTGACGCCCGCCTGGCCGACCGCCAGGTAGGCGAACGCGAGAAAGAGCAGACCCGCCACCACCGTGAGGTAGATGGGGAAGGCCTGCCCTGCGTCGCCCCGTCTTCGCTGTCGGTTCAGGTGAGCTGGGCGATCTTGGCCTTGATCTTGTCGAGGATCGTCTTGCCGATGTCCGTACCGGTCATCGCCAGGACGATGGCCACCACGACCGCGATGATGCCCAGGTACTCGACCGCGGTCTGCCCCCGGTCGCCGGCCCGGCGCCGAACGGCTTCGACCGTCGTGTTCTTCCAGCCGTTGACGCGGACCTTCGCCGCCACGGACGCCCTCAGCATCAGGTCGCTCATCGTGCCCCCCTCCGGATCCGCCTTCGATCCGGGCAACGTACGACGCCTCGCTCCGCTGCGCACAGGGTCCCAGGGCCCATAGCCGGGCCCAACTCCCACCGTGCTCCGGCATGTCAGCCCACCCCCAGCCATTTGGCGGTGGCCTGGGCGCGGCTGGTGCTGTGCAGCTTGGCGAAGATGCGGTTGATGTGGTTCTTGACCGTCTTCTCGCTGATGAAGCACACGGCGGCGATCTGCTGGTTGTTCAGACCGGACGCGATGAGGTCCATGATCTCCGCCTCCCTCGTACTGAGCTGGAACCGCGACCGTTCCGACTGTCCCATATCAGATTGCGATTGCGAAAGGTTCTGAGGAGAAACAGTCAGTGAATTGACGGGGAGTTGAGGTGTGGTGTGTGCAGTTGCATGGCTTTGAGGGCGAAGCTGGGCGATGAGGGCGCCGACCGCCGCGGGGGTGAAGTGCGGGCGGCCCCTGGTGATGTCCCGTACCGCCGTGATCAGTTGGTCCACGGTGAACTCGCCGTGCACCAGGTAGCCGCCCGCGCCCAGCCGTACCGCCTCCTGGACGGTCTGCGTCTCGTGGCTGTAGGTGAGCATCATGACCGGCGCCAGCCGCGCCAGGTGCGGAAGTGCCGCCAGTCCGTCGACGCCGGGCATCCGGACGTCCAGGAGGACGACGTCGGGGCGGTGTTCCAAGGTCGCCTCGTACGCTTCACGGCCGTCGGCGGCCTCCGCCACGACGGTGGTGTCCGCCCGGCCTGCGAGGAGGGCGGTCAGGCCCGCCCGGACCACCGGGTTGTCGTCGGCGACCACGATCCGCAGCGGTGCGGCGGGAGCGGCCGGCGGAAGGTCCTCGAAGGGGTTCGCCTGCATCGGGTGGCCTCCTCTCATAGGTCTCGGGCCTCCTGTGTCGCGTCCGGGGTGGGGGGTGGGGTCGTCGGCCTCGTCAGCGGCAGGTCCACGACGACCTCCGTGCCCCGGGCGTGCGGGCCCGGTCCGATGCGCAGGCGGGCCCCCACCGACGCAGCGCGCTCGGCCATGCCTACCAGGCCGAAATGACCGGAGTGGCGCAGCTGTACGAGCGTGGTGCCGGGAGGCAGGCCCCGGCCGTCGTCATGGACGCTCAGCCGCAGCCGGTCGGCGTGCACGTCCGCCCGTACGTCCACGTGGGCCGGTGCCCCGTGGCGGTGGGCGTTCTCCAGAGCCTCCGAGACGATGGAGCGCAGGTGGCGTGCCACTGCCGCCGGAACCGGCGGGAGTTCCCGGTCGCCGGCCCTGCGGAAACCGGCCGGGAGGCCGGTACGGGTACGGAAGTCCGCGACCAGCACCGCCAGGTCGGCCAGCAGCCCGGGGGTGGGGATAGCGGTGGGGTCGGGGTCGGGGGGATTGCCGGGTGCGGGGGTCGTTCGGTCGGGGGCGGTGTCGTCGCCGGGTGCGGAAGGGGTGCGGTACGCGGGTGCGTCGCCGTACGCGGGTACGTCGCCGTACGCCGAAGCGTCGCCGTCCCCGGGAGTCCGGTCGCGGCGCAGGTCCGTGAGCAGTTCGCGGGCCTCGGCCGCCGCCCTGCGGGCCGAGCGGGACACCAGTTGCGCCTGCTGCTCGATCAGGGCGGGGTCGGTGCGGGCACCCGCGGCGGCCGAGGCCGCCAGCCCGTCGGCCGCGAGGGCCACCCCGTACAGCGTCTTCGCCACCGAGTCGTGCATCTCCCGGGCCAGCCGTACGCGTTCGGCGGTCACCGCGTCGGTGGCGGCGAGCCGGGCCTGGACCGTCGTCAGGGCCTGGGTCGCTGCGCCGAACCGGAGCAGCACGTTGCGCAGGGCCGAGCCCATGGCTCCGGTGATGACGCACAGGCCCGGCAGGAGCAGCGACTCGGCGACACCGGCCGGGTGGCCCTGGCGCAGGGTCGCGTGCACCAGCAACAGGATCAGGGACTGGAGGGAGGCGAAGCAGGCCGCGCCGCGCCAGTCGTAGAGGAGGCCGGCCAGGAGCGGGGTGCAGACGCTGACGTAGGCGAGGGTCGTGTCCGGGCCCGCCGAGACGAGCAGGAGCGAGCCGGTCAGGGTGTCCGCGGCCAGCAGGGTGGGGTGGCGCAGGAGGAGCGGGCCGAACCGTTGCCAGTCGCGGAACAGCACGTACGACACCATGAACGTGATGACCACCGCGGCGCCCACCAGTCGGGCGCCCAGGCCGGGGGACGCGTTCAGCAGGGCGGCGGGGGCGGCCAGGACGATCATGGCCAGCCGGAACCCGAAGACCTGTCGGCACATCGCCTGGAGGGCGCGCAGTTGCAGCTTCTCCGGCGCGGGCGTGCCCGGCACGGCGATGTCCTCGGGGCCGGGAGCGGCCGAGGGCGGCGCGGCCGTGATCCCGGGTGCGCTGCGCTGCCGGGCCGGTGAGTTCGCCCATCCCGGCAGGCGTACGCGGCGGCGGTCCTGGCCGCCACTCGTCGTCGTCATCGCTCCCACCCCCACCCCCGCCCGTCCCCCGTCTAGTTCCCCGTGATGGTGCCGAAGTCCACCCCGGAGCCCAGCAGAAGTCCGGCGCCCAGCAGGAGCATGGTGGCCGGGACCATGAACGTGGTGATCATCAACGTGGCCTTGGGGACCGCCCGGGCGGCCCTGCGGCGGGCGTTCTGCGCGTCCGTACGGCGCATGTCCTTGGCCAGCGCCACCAGGGTGTCGACGATCGGCGCACCCAGTTCCTCGCCCTGCTGCAACGCCGTGACGAACATCGCCACCGGTTCGGAGTCGTTGCGCCGGCGCAGTTCGGCGAACGCCTGGCGGCGGCTCATGCCGAGGTCCATCTGACGCAGGGTGATGCGCAGTTCGTCGGCCCAGGGTCCCTCGTATCTGACCGCGACCCTCTCCAGCGCCTGCCGGAAGCCGAGCCCCGCGCTCACCACCACCGCGAGGACGTCCAGGAAGTCCGGCAGGGTCCGCTCGATGACGTCCTTGCGGATGCGGATCGCCGACCAGAGGCCGACCTCCGTCCAGAACGCGCCGAAGCCGAGCAGCAGCAGCGCGGCGAGGTACTGGTCGCGCATCACCATCACCAGGAAGCCGACGCCGCCGAGCGCCCCGTACACCGCCCGGCGGGCCGCGTACCGGTCGATGGTCAGGCCGTCGGGGTTGCCCGCAAGGTCGATCCTGCGGCGGTACCTGGCAACCCGTCGGGGTCCCATCAGGCGCAGCACCAGCGGGGCGTAGCGCATGCCCATGCGGTCGATCAGCGAGCCCACCGCGCCGGTGCGGGTGGCGCCCACCTCCAGCGCCACGGCCAGGTCCCGAGGCAGCCTGGCGTCCGCCCGGTACATCCGGATCCCGGCGAAGACACCGAAGACGCCGAGGCCGAACACAGCCGCGAACAGCAGTTCCATACCGATCCCCTCCTTCCGTGCCCGGCCGTCAGACGTCGATCCGGCTCATCCGGCGGATGAGGACGAAGCCGACGGCGTACAACGCGAACGCGACGAGCACGCAGACCTGGCCGAGCGCCGACCCGGTCAGGCGGTCGAGCGTGCCGCCCCTGACCCCGTTCATCAGGAACAACGCGCCCACCCCGAGGGCGGGAACGGCGTACGACGTCATCGTCACCTGGGAGAGCTGGGTGCGGATCTCGCGCCGGGTCTCCTTGCGCTCCTCCAGCGTCTCGGTCAGGTTGCGCAGCGCGCCGACCACCTGGCCGCCCGCGCGGTTCGACAGGACGAGGGTGGTGACGAGGACGACCAGTTCGCGGGAGGGGAGGCGGTCGGCGAGTTCACCGAGCGCGTCCTCCATGGAGTGCCCGATCGCCAACTGGTCGGACACCTTGCCCAGTTCCTGGCCCGCGGGCGCCTCCAGTTCCTCCGCGGCCATGCCGATCGCGGTGCGCAGGGCGAGGCCGGCCTGCGTGGCGTTGGCCAGGATGCGGGCGAGTTCGGGAAGCTGGTTGATGAAGCGTTCGATGCGTTTCTGGCGCTGCCAGTTGAGAAACAGGAGCGCCGCCCACACTCCGGCCAGCCCGGCGATCGGGCCGAAGAAGGGGGCCAGGACGGCCTGGCCGATCAGCCAGAGGGCGGCGATCACGGCGAGCATGTACGCCACGAACTCTCCGGGTGTGACGTCCAGACCGGTCGCCAGGAGCCGGAGTTCCAGCTTCCGGCCGAACCCGGTGCGACGCAGCCTGCGGTCGAGATTGCGGAAGCGGCGCCGACGGCCGGTGTCCGGGATCTGGCCGGCGCTGCTGAGGCGTTCGACGAGGGCGGCGCGCTGGGCCCGGCCCGAGGCGTAGGTGTGTACGCCGACGACGGCCAGGACGCAGGTCAGCAGGGTGACGCCGGTGGTGAGCGTGACGAGCGTGGACAGATCCATGGGTGGCGTCTACCTGGCCTCTCGGGTCGCTAGCTGGTCCGCGCTCCGGGCCACGCCGAAAGCCTGCGGCAGCGGCTGGTTCGCCATGTAGAGGCGGTCGGCGGTGCGGCGCGGGAGGGGAAAGTACTGGAAGATGCCGTGCACACGGCCGTCGGAAGTCATCGGCCGGGCGTCGAAGCGGGCGACCGTGGCCAGCCGGTACGGCTCGCTGCCGCGGCTGTCGAGCAGGGCGATCTCGGTGATCCGGCGGGCGCCGTCACCGAACCGGGTGAGCTGGACGAGGACGTCGACGGCGCTGTTGATCTGGTCGTGCAGCGCCTCGAAGGGGACCTCTACGTCGGACATGGAGGCGAGGGTCTGCAGGCGGGTGAGGGCGTCCTCGGCGCTGTTGGCGTGCACGGTCGCCAGCGAGCCGTCATGGCCCGTGGACATCGCCTGGAGCATGTCCAGGGACTCGCCGCCGCGGACCTCGCCCACCACGATCCGGTCGGGGCGCATGCGCAGCGAGTTGCGCACCAGGTCGCGGATGGTGACCTGGCCCTTGCCCTCGACGTTCGGCGGGCGGGACTCCAGGCGTACCACGTGGGTCTGCTGGAGCTGGAGTTCGGCCGAGTCCTCGATGGTGATGATCCGCTCGTGCGCCGGGATCAGCCCGGACAGGGCGTTGAGCAGGGTCGTCTTGCCGGTGCCGGTGGCCCCGGAGACGATGACGTTGAACTTGGCCTGCACCAGGCCCGCGAGCAGGAACACCATGTGCTCGTCCAGGGAGCCGAAGCCGACCAGCTCCTGGAGGGTGAAGGAGCGCGGGAAGCGGCGGATGGTGAGGACGGGGCCGGTCAGGGACAGCGGCGGGATGATGACGTTGACGCGCTCACCGGAGGGGAGACGGGCGTCGACCATGGGGTTGGACTCGTCCACCCGGCGGTTGACGGTGGAGACGATCCGCTCGATGGTCTGCATCAGTTGGTCCGCGGAGGCGAAGCTCAACGGCAACTGCTCCACCCGCCCGCCGCGTTCCACGAAGATCGCGTCGGGTCCGTTCACCATGATCTCGGTGATGGACGCGTCCTCCAGCAGCGGTTCCAGGATGCCGAGTCCCAGCGCCTCGTCGACGACGCGCCGGATCAGCTGGGCGCGTTCGGACGTCGACAGGACCGGGCCCTCACGGCTGATGATGTGCCCGAGCACCCGCTCCAGGCGGCCCCGGCGCTCGGCGGCGACCAGCGAACTCATCTCCGCGAGGTCGATCTCCTCCAGGAGCTTGGCCCGGTAGGAGGCGACCAGGTGCCCGTCCTCGCCCCGGCTGCCCTGCTCCTCGGGGGAGTTGATGCGTGCCCGCAGGCTCATGGCTTCGCTGCTCCTCGGTCAGTGGTCGAGCGGCATGGTGGCCGACTTGCGGGCGTCCCCGAAGTTCCAGCCGAAGACGACGGTGGGGATGTGGACGGTGGCGGTGACCTCGACCGAGTCGCCCAGCTCCGCGGTCGCGCACCGCGTGCCGCCGGCGAGCCAGTCGCTGACCGCACCCGCGCATGCCTGGCCGGCGTCCTGCCGCAGCGAGGCGGCGCGCGCGCCCGCGCGCGCCGCCGTCCCCGCCTGCTGCGCTGTGTACGCGATGACACCGACCTGGATGGCGGCGAGGGCGACGATGAGCAGGATAGGGATGAACCCCAGGTATTCGATGGCGACTTGACCGCGGTCGCGGCGGGGTGTGCGGAGGCGGACGCCTGCGTGGTCGTGGCGCATCTCAGTGCTTCGCCTCCTCGACCGCGCCCGCGTGGCCGTGCACGGTGACCGGGAAGTCGACCGTCCCCGGGAACAGGACGGGCACCTTCAGGGACACGTCGGCGGTCACATAGCCGCTTCCTCCGCACGTCACCGTGGCATTCCCCCTCCACGCCCCCGACAGGTGCCCCAGGCCCGCCTGCCGGCAGGCGGCCTGCCGCTCGGCCGGCGTCGCGGCCGTCGCGGCCCGTACCGCCTCGTCCGCAGCGTTCCCCGCGAGCGTGTAGGTGTACCCCACCAGTACGCACTGCCACATCAGCACCAGGGTGAGCAGGATCAGCGGGGTCATGCCGAGGAGTTCGACAGTGACCTGGCCCCGATCCTGGCCCGGCCGGGCCAGGCGGCCCAGCCGGTTCGACCGGTGCATCCGCGGATTCGCCCGCTCCTGCGGGAGCACTCTCTTCGGCCGGATCACCCCCTCAAGCCGCCTCAGTCGGGCCATCCCGTCACTCCTTCCGGCGCCGGAAGCTCACCGCGCCGCGGTCGCCGCGCGGGCGGCCGCCGCGGTGGGCCGGTCCGTCGGGGGCGCGGGCCAGCCCCAGTTCGCCCGCGAGCGCCCACAGGGCCTGTTTCACCGAGCTCCGGCTGTCGAGTTCATGAAGGCGCCCGGCGTCCACGACGCCCTGGAGTTCCTTGAAGGCCGCCGGGACCGCCGTACGGGCCAGCGCGGTGCCGGTGATGCGCTGGATGAGCTGCGGCTGAATCTCCGTACTCTTGGTCAGCCGGTTGACGACGACGGTGGTCTCCTCCGCCTTGCGGATCTGCAACCGGTCCCACATGCGCACCGTGCGCTTGGCGCCCCGTACGGCGACCACATCCGGGGTGGTCAGCAGCAGCGCGGTGTCGGCCGTCTCCACGGCGGTCGCGCCGGCGCCGCTGAGCTGGGCGCCGCAGTCCACGACGACGACCTCGTAGTGGGAGCGCAGCACCCCGACGATCTGGCGGGCGGCGCGGTCGGTGACCTCCTCGCCGCGCTCCCCCTCGCCGGGGGCGAGCAGCAGGGCGAGGCCGGTGTCGTGGCGGAAGACCGCCTCGGCGAGGACGCGTGGGGTGATGTCGGCGATGGCGGCGAGGTCGACGACGGAGCGGCGGAACTGGATGTCCAGGTACGAGGCGACGTCCCCGGTCTGCAGGTCCAGGTCGACCAGGGCGGTGGCCCGGCCGGACGCCTGGGCGGCGAGGGCGAGTTGGATGGCGGTGAGGGTGGTGCCGACGCCGCCCTTGGCGCCGCTGACGGTGACGACGGTGCCGCCCGCGCCGCCGATCGCGTCACCGCCGTGACCGAGGTGGCGGCGTACGCCGCGCGACCACTGGGCCGCCGCCTGCACCCGGCTGGCGAGTTCGTCGTAGCCGAGCGGCAGGGCGACCAGACCACGGGCCCCGGCGTCCATCGCGGCGGAGAACAGTCCCGGGCCGGCGTCGCTGGTGACGAGGATGACGCCGACGGCGGGGAAGCGCAGGGCGACCTCGCGGACCAGTTCGAGCGCGGGCACGGGTCCGATGCGCTCGTGGACGACGACGGCCTCGGGCAGTTCGTCGACGGACTCGGCGGCGAGCCGGGCGAGCGCGTCGACGAGCTGGGTGGAGTCGACGACCGGCGGGAGCGGTTCGGCGTCCGGGAGCTGGCTGAGCAGGGTGACGAGGGAGCGTGCGGCGTCCGGGTCACCGACGGCCGGGAGGATCCTGGTGGGCATGCGGGCCGCCTCTCACTTGTCCGTCGCGAGTTCGTACGTGCGGTCCTTGTCCGGGACGGTGGTCTCGCCGCCGGGTGCCACCAGGGCGAGCCGGACCCGCTGGGCGAACGACTCGGCGTACGTGATGCGCTGGGCGTCGAGGGTGGACAGCGCGAAGGTGATCGGGACGGCGTCGGTCGGCTGCCGGCTCTTGTCGTCGGGCTCCAGGGAGGTGAGCTTGCCGACGTCGATGACCCGGGCGCCGGTCACGATGATCTTGGACTGGTCGGGGGCACCCTGCTGCCTGCCCTCGAAGGTGGCGTAGACGTTGACCCGGGAGCCCGGGGTGATCTTGCCGGCCACGCCGGTGGCCGCGTCGATCATGATGGCGACCTCCTGCTGCCCCGGCTGGAGCGCGGGCCGGTCGACGATCATGTCGCTCTGCAGCAGGGAGCCCTTGCGCAGGGTGGTCACGGCGATCTTGCCCTGGATCTGCCGCAGGCTGGTGACGGCGTTGGCGGACAGCCATCGCTCGGGCATCCGGATCTTCTCGAACTGGCCGGTGTCCAGCGGCGTGTACGGCGCCACGTCGGACTTGACCTGGTACGCGGCGACCTCGGGGCCGACCTTGGACTTCACGTCGTCGATGACGGAGAGCACGCCGGCGAACGCGCCGAGGGCGCAGACGACCGACAGGATCAGGAGTATCACGCCGCGGCGCTGACGGGAGTTCATGAGCCGTGCAACCTCATTGGGGGAATCGGTCGTGCGCAGTCGTATGGGTGAGCGGTGTGGCGGTGTGCGGGTGGGGCGGCAGGCCGGGCGGTCACGCGGGTGCGCGTTGTTCGAGGGCCCGCGGGGCGGGTGGTTCGTGGCCGGGCGGGATCGCGGAGCAGAAGACGCAGCGGTCGCCGATGACGTCGATGCCGCACCAGTGGCAGGTGCTCCGCCGTACCGACGTGACCAGTTGGTAGAGGACCGGCAGGTCGGCCAGATAGCTGCAGAACTCGATGATCCGGCCCGTGCCCCACCAGCGCGCGGACTCGGCCGGCAGCGGGGTCTCGCGCAGCCCGTGTGCGCCCCAGGCCTTGGACAGGGTGCCGAGCCAGTCGGACTGGAGCTGGCCCTTGGCGACCAGCATCCAGGTGCTGAACTCGGGTCCGGGCAGGGTCGCTTCGGGTCCGACGCGGACGAGCTGCGGTTCGGGGTGGGCGACCACCGCGAACTGGCTGCCGGGCACCCAGGACTTGGCGTGCGCTCTCAGGCCCACGGGGACCCGGTCCAGCCTGGCGACCGAGCCGAGGACCGCGCCGGCGTGGATGTAGTGGGTGAGCAGGCGGCCCGCGGAGGCGAGCACGCCGGGGCTGAGGTCGCAGGAGGCGAGCTGCCTCAACTGGCGGGCCAGGACAGCGATGCCGAGGGGCGGCAGGCCGGGCCGGAACAGGGCGATGCGGTCGCTCTCCATGAGGGACCTGAGGGTGTGCAGCCGCTGCGTCACCGCCGCGGGTACCGCCTGCGAGCCGATGACGATCACATGTCCGTGCTGGTCGACGAGGGTCTGGAGTTCCGCCAGCGCATGGTCGAGCGGCCGCTTGTCGAGGTCCCGCAGGACGACGGCGGGCACGGTCCTCTCGTCCTGCGCGGGCAGCGCCAGGTCGGCACTGGTCACGGCGATGGCAGTGGGCACGCGCAGCTCCCCGATCCTCGCGTCCGTGGGCCCTTCGGTGGTACTCCCGTGCTCCGGGACGACTTCACTGCGTGACTACGTGAGCACTGTATCCACGCCGAAGTGGCCGGAGAACACCGTTTGTGGAGCCGGACGCGATCCACCTTCACACAACTCACTCCAAATCCGGACAGGTTGAACTTCCCTCACCCACGGACTTAGGTCTGGACCTCTTGACAGCCCAATTGGTCTGGACCAAATTGTCAGCCCAACGATGGCCACCGTCCCCCACTTCTCTCCCCGCCCATCCTCCCGCCCACTCCCCACCCGGAGGCCCCAGTGGATCGCGCACCCGGCATGCCCAGACTCCGCCGACGGCGGTTGCGGACCTGGTCCGTGACCGCCGCGCTCGCCCTGTCCGTGGCGGGACTCGCCGCCACCCCCGCGTCCGCGGCGGACGTCAACAACGTGAAGAACACCGGCTTCGAGTCCGGTCTGACCAACTGGACCTGCTCCGCGAACAGCGGTACGACCGTCTCCTCGCCCACCCACTCTGGCGCCAGCGCGCTGAAGGCCACGCCCGCCGGGCAGGACAACGCCCAGTGCACCCAGGCCGTGGCGGTGCAGCCCAATTCCGCCTACACGCTGAGCGCGTGGGTGCAGGGCGGCTACACCTACCTGGGCGTGACGGGCACCGGCACCACCGACGTGTCCACCTGGACGCCCGACACGTCGTCGTGGAAGCAGTTGTCGACGACGTTCACGACGGGCGCCTCCACCAAGTCCGTCAACGTCTACACGCACGGCTGGTACGGCCAGGCCGCCTACCTCGCGGACGACGTGTCCGTCTTCGGCCCGGACGGCGGAGGCGGCGGCGACCCGGCCCCGACGGTCCCGGGCACCCCGGGCGGCCTGACCGTCTCCGGCAAGACGTCCTCGTCGGTCTCCCTGTCCTGGAGCACGGTCTCCGGCGCCACGGGCTACAACGTCTACCGCGACGGCACCAAGGTGACGGCGGTGACCGGCACGTCGGCGACGGTGTCCGGCCTCACGCCGGCCACCTCGTACTCGTTCCAGGTGACGGCGACGAACTCGGCGGGCGAGTCCGGCAAGTCGGCCGCGGTGACCGCCACCACCGGCACGACCGACGGCGGGGGCGGCGGGACGGTGCCCAAGCACGCCGTGACCGGCTACTGGCAGAACTTCAACAACGGGGCGACGGTCCAGAAGATCTCCAACGTGCCCTCGGCCTACGACATCATCGCGGTGGCCTTCGCGGACGCCACCTCGACCCCCGGCGCGGTCACCTTCAACCTGGACTCGGCCGGCCTCGGCGGCTACACCGTCGACCAGTTCAAGGCCGACATCCAGGCCAAGCAGGCCGCCGGGAAGAAGGTCATCATCTCGATCGGCGGCGAGAAGGGCACCGTCTCGGTGAACGACTCGGCGTCCGCGTCGAACTTCGCCAACTCGGTCTACTCGCTGATGCAGACGTACGGGTTCGACGGCGTCGACATCGACCTGGAGAACGGGCTGAACGCGACGTACATGACGCAGGCGCTGCGCTCGCTGTCCTCGAAGGCGGGCTCCTCGCTGGTGCTGACGATGGCCCCGCAGACGATCGACATGCAGTCCACGTCGGGCTCGTACTTCCAGACGGCGCTGAACGTGAAGGACATCCTCACCGTCGTCAACATGCAGTACTACAACAGCGGCACGATGCTCGGCTGTGACGGCAAGGTGTACGGACAGGGCACGGTGGACTTCCTGACCGCGCTGGCCTGCATCCAGCTCGAAGGCGGGCTCGCGCCGTCGCAGGTCGGCCTGGGGCTGCCGGCCTCGACGAGCGCCGCGGGCGGCGGCTACGTCTCCCCGACGGTGGTCAACAACGCGCTGGACTGCCTGTCGAAGGGCACCGGCTGCGGTTCCTTCAAACCGTCGAAGACGTACCCCGACCTGCGGGGCGCGATGACCTGGTCGACGAACTGGGACGCGTCCTCGGGCAACGCCTGGTCGAACACGGTGGGCCCGCACGTGGACGCCATGCCGTGACGACGACGGGAACGACCTGCCGTAGCAGCGGGGAAAAGTAGGAAGCGAAAAAGAGGGGCGGCGACTTCGGTCGCCGCCCCTCTCGCGTACTGCCCGTACCGCGGCCCGCGGGCCTCGGCGCTACTCCTCGAAGTAGGCGTCGAGCACCGCGTCCAGTTGGTCCTCCCACTCCTTGAAACGCGCCCTGGCCGTCGCCTCGATCTCGATCGGGTACCAACGGTTGTCAGGGGTGTGCACCGTGATGGTGAACCGCTTCCCGAAGCGGGGCGACTCCGTCTCGACCGCGCCGATCTCGTCCCAGCGGAACTCGCAGGACTCCTCGTCGAGGCGGAGCCGGACGCCCTTCTGGTCGGCGACTATCCGGGCACGGCGGTCGGCGGCCTCGAAGACCGGGCGGTCCGACGAGTCCTCGCCGTCCCGCTCGTCCGCACCGTCCGCCGCGGACGCCACGCCCTCCCCGGATTCCGGGTCCGCATCGGATTCCGGGTCCTTGTCGGACTTCGGGTCCTTCTCGAACCTCACGTCCTCCGCGGACTTCGGGTCCTTCGCGGACTCGGACTCCTTCTTCTCGGTGGCCTTCCCGGAGACCGGCTCGGAGACCTTCGCGGCGGGCGCCTGCGCGTCCGCCGAGGCCGTGCCGTCGGTCTCGGCGGCGTCCTCGGGTTCGGTGCCCTGCCGGTCCGCCGGCGCGGGCGCGGTGATCCCGGGGATGAAGGCCGGGTCGAATCCGGCGCCCTCAAGGGGCTGGCTGCTCGATCCTATGCGCTGCTCCACGCGGGCAGTATGGACGACATTGCTGTGCGGGAACCAGTCAGCCCGCCCGTCACTCCGGTTTCAACCTGGTGACGCTCTCGCACACGCGTCCGCTCAACTCGCGGTGCGGTCAGCCGAGTACCGCGAGCGCGTCGATCTCGATCAGCAGTCCGGCGGGCAGCCCGACGTACACGGTGGTGCGCGCGGCGGGCGGCTGGGTGAGCCGCTGCTCCTCGAAATAGGCGTTGTAGATGTCGTTCAGCTCGGCGAAGTGGGCGACGTCGGTGAGGTAGACGCGGATCATCACCACGTCCTCCCAGCTCGCGCCGCCCTCCTCCAGGATCGCCTTGACGTTGGCGAGCGTCTGGAGGGCCTGCTCGCGCAGGTGGGGACCGGCCGGTGTGGGCGGCTTGCCCGGCTCGGCGGGGAGGAAACCGACCTGGCCGGCGACCTGGAGGATGTTCCCCTTCCGCACCCCGTGCGAGAACTGCGCGGGCGGGGTGGTGTGGGTCGCGGGGGTGAGCGCGATCTTCTCGGTCACGGACTTCTCGTTCACAGAGTTCTCGTTCACAGACTTCTCGGTCGCGGTCTTCTCGGTCGCGGTCTTCTCGGTCACGCGGGAGTCCTTCGTCGGGTCACGGGTGTCACGGGCCGGGGGCCACGGGTGTCACGGTGTCACGGGGCCGGGGGGGGCACAGGGGTCGACGGGGTCAACTGGTCCCTGGGGCCGGCCGGGTCGCCGGCGTCGCCGGGGTCGACCGGTCGTCGGCGTCGACGGGGTCACTGCGGTTCGGCCCGGGTCCGGCCGGAGTACTCGGCGCTGATGGCGTCGGCGGTGCGGCGCACCTGCGGGAGCAGGGTGAGGAGTTCGTCGGCGGTGACGACGACGTTCGGCGCGGAGACGGACATCGCGGCGACCACCCGGCCGTCGGCGCCCCTGATGGGCGCGGCCACGCAGTTGATCGACTCCTCGTGGCCACCGAGGTCGGTGGCCCAGCCCTGCTCCCGGACCTTGTCCAGCTCCCGCAGGAAGGCGGCGGCGTCGGGCGTCGACCGGGCGGTGTACATCGGGTAGTCGAGCTGTTCCACGAGCACGCGGCGCTCAGCACCGGACAGGTCGGCGAGGAGCAGCTTGGCCACGGCGGCGACGGTGATGGCGACGGGCTTGCCGATCCGCGAGTACATGCGCACCGGGTAGCGGCTCTCCACCTTGTCGATGTACAGCACCTCGTGCTCCTCGTACACGGCGAGGTGGACGGTGTGTCCGCAGCTCTCGTTGAGGCGGACGAGGTGGGGGTGGGCGATCTCGCGGATGTCGAGGTTCTCCATCGCCTCTTGCGCGAGGGCGAAGAGGCGGGCGCCGAGCCGGTAGCGCTGGTCGGTCTGGCGGTAGACCAGGCCGTGTTCGTGCAGGGTGCGCAGCAGACGCAGGGCGGTGGACTTGTGCACGCCGAGCCGGTCGGCGACCTGGCCGAGGTCGGCGGGGCCCTCGGCGAGCAGCGGCAGGATGGTGAGCGCCCGGTCGACGGTCTGGCTCATGGCGTGGGTACCTCCTCGTCGGCCCGGCCCGGGGCCCGGGTCCAGCCGGGGCCGAGTCGAAGTCTCCCCCATGCCGTGTCGTCCAGCGCCATCAGGCGGTCGGCGTGGTCCCGGGAGGGGGGTACGGCGAGGTCGCCGGGGACGGTGAGGGCGGCGGCGGCCATCAGGTGCCCGGAGCGGATCCGCTCCCGTACGGGCAGCCCGCGCAGCGTCGCGGAGAGGAATCCGGCGGCGAAGGCGTCACCGGCCCCGACGGGCGCGACGACGTCGACCCGCAGGGCGGGCACGGAGGTACGGGTGTCCGGGGTGCTGCCGCCTCCGACGGCGCGCTCGGCGCGCGAGAGGGGTACACCGTGATCGACGCGCTCGGCCGGCTCGGCGCGTTCGAAGACCGTCGCCCCGTGCGCGCCCTCCTTCACCACCAGCACCCGCGGCTGCGGCAGCGCGCCGCGGATCGCCTCGGGGCCGCCGTCGATGCCCCAGGCCGCTTCCGCCTCGTCGGCGCCCACGAAGACCAGGTCGCAGCCGCGGGCCAGGTCCAGCAGCACGCGGGGCGCGGCGGCGTCCCGCCACAGGGCCGGGCGGAAGTTCACGTCGAAGGAGACGAGGGGGCCGCCGCCGGGCCGGGGTCCGGTGAGCCGCCGGAGCAGATCGAGGCAGCCGCCGGACAGCGCGGCCGTGATCCCGGACAGGTGCAGCACCCGGGCGGCCCGCAGGGCGGCCGGGTCCACGGTGTCGGCGGTCATCGCGGAGGCCGCCGACCCGGCGCGGTAGTAGGCCACCTCGTGGTCGCCGCCCGCCCGGTCGCTCGCGGTGCGGAAGTAGATCCCGGTGGGTCGCGCCGGATCCCGGCCCACCGCGGCGACGTCGACGCCGTAGGCCCGTATCGCCTCGACGAGATGGTCGCCGAAGCCGTCGGCGCCGACCCGGCTGACCCAGCGCGCGGTGTGTCCGGCGGCGGCGAGCACGCAGGCCACGTTGGATTCGGCGCCGCCGATGGCACGGTCGAAGGAGGGCACGTCGGCGAGCCGGCCGGCCCGGGTGGGCAGGAACGTGACCATGGACTCGCCGAGCGCGACGACGTCCACGGCGTCGGGAGCGGTGCGGGATCCGGTGTCCGTCACGGTCATCGTGGCTCCTCGCTGCGGGCTCGGGTCGCGGCGGCTCCGTTGACCCACGATGAGCGAGATGTTAGACAGCAGTGAGCGATATACGCAACGGTAGTTGCAGTGTGCGCAACGCACCTGATCGGGGAGGCTCCATGAACACCGAGGCACTCGCCCGCCTGGCCGAGGACCGCGTCGACCACCGTTTCAAAGGGCTTCCGCCGGACGCCGCCGGGCTGACCGTCGGCGAGCTGGCCGCCCAGCGCCGCAACCTGTTCACCAACGGCTTCGGCACGCCTGTCCTCGCGCTGTCCGCCGAGCGCCTGGAGCACAACCTGAAGCTCATGGAGACGTACGCGGCCCGGCACGGTCTCGCCTTCGCGCCGCACGGCAAGACCTCCATGGCCCCGCAGCTGTTCCACCGGCAGCTCGCGCACGGCGCGTGGGGCATCACGCTCGCGGTGCCGCACCAGGTGCGGGTGGCACGGGCCTTCGGGACCGCACGGATCTTCCTCGCCAACGAACTGGTGGACCCGGCGGCGCTGCGCTGGATCGCCGCGGAACTCGCCGCGGACCCGGCGTTCCGCTTCGTCTGCTACGTCGACTCCGTGCGCGGCGTGGAGCTGATGGACGCGGCGCTGCGCGGGGCCGAGCGTCCGGTGGACGTCGTCGTCGAACTGGCCGCGGGCGACGGCGCCCGCACCGGCGTCCGTACGGAGGCGGAGTGCGCGGCGGTGGCGGACGCGGTGGCGGCCGTGCCGACGCTGCGGCTGGCCGGGGTCGCGGGGTACGAGGGCGAGGTGCCGGACGCCGACCCCGAGCGGGTGCGCGCGTGGCTGCGCCGGCTGGTGGCACTGGCCGCGGACTTCGACCGGGCGGGCCGGTTCACGGACGCCGGCGAGATCGTCGTCAGCGCGGGCGGCAGCGCCTGGTTCGACGCGGTGGCCGACGTGTTCGCCCAGATCCCCGGCCTGAGCCGCCCGGTCCTGAAGCTGCTCCGCTCCGGCGCCTACGTCTCGCACGACGACGGCCACTACCGCAGGCTGACCCCCTTCAACCGCGTCCCGCAGGAAGGCGCCCTGGAGCCCGCCTTCCGGCTGTGGGCGCAGATCGTCTCCCGGCCGTCCGCCGGGCAGGCGTTCGCCAACGCGGGCAAGCGGGATGCGGCGCACGACCTCGACCTGCCCTCCGCCCAGGTGGTACGCCGAGACGGCACCGAGCGGCCGGCCACCGGCGTCTCGGTGACCGCGCTGTCCGACCAGCACACCTGGCTGCGCACGGAACCGGACGCGGACCTGGAGGTCGGCGACTGGATCGGGCTCGGCCTGTCGCACCCGTGCACGTCCTTCGACAAGTGGCAGCTGATCCCGCTCGCCGAGGCGGACGGCACGGTCGTGGACTACATCCGTACGTTCTTCTAGTACGGCCTGCCCGTACCTCCACCATGGGAGGTACGGGCAGGCCGTATGTCCGTGCATCCGTACGTTTCGCGAGGAGGCAGCCGGTGGACGAACTGGTCATCAGGGACGCGGACGTCGTGGACGGCAGCGGCGGGCCGTCCTACCGGGCCGATGTGGTGGTCGACGGCGGCCGGATCGTCGCCATCGTCCAGGAGGCGGCGCAGGCCGGCTGCCAGCGGCCCCGTGCCCGCCGGGAGCTGGACGCCGAGGGTCTGGTCCTCTCCCCCGGCTTCATCGACATGCACGCGCACAGCGATCTCGCTCTGCTGCGCGACCCCGACCACAGCGCCAAGGCGGCGCAGGGCGTGACGCTGGAGGTCATCGGGCAGGACGGACTGTCGTACGCGCCGGTCGACGACCGCACGCTGGAGGAGGTGCGCCGGACAATCACCGGCTGGAACGGTTACGGCGAGGACATCGACTTCGACTGGCGGTCCGTCGGCGAGTACCTGGACCGGCTGGACCGGGGCATCGCCGTCAACGCCGCCTATCTGATCCCGCAGGGCACGGTGCGCGCCCTCGCCGTCGGCTGGGCGGACCGGCCGGCCACGCCCGCGGAGCTGGACCGGATGCGGCGGCTCGTCGCCGAGGGCCTGGAACAGGGCGCGGTCGGCCTGTCGTCGGGACTCACCTACACGCCGGGCATGTACGCCGGGGACGCCGAACTCACCGAGCTGTGCCGGGTGGTGGCCCGCTACGGCGGCTACTACTGCCCGCACCACCGCTCCTACGGGGCCGGTGCGCAGGCGGCGTACGCGGAGATGGTGGAGGTGGCCCGGGCCGCGGGCTGCGCCCTGCACCTCGCGCACGCCACGATGAACTTCGGCGTGAACGAGGGCCGCGCGCCCGACCTGCTGGCCCTCCTGGACCGGGCCGCCGCCGACGGGGTGGACATCAGCCTCGACACCTATCCCTACACCCCGGGCTGTACGACGCTGGCGGCGCTGCTGCCCAGCTGGGCGAACGAGGGCGGCCCCGAGGAGGCCCTGCGGCGGCTGGCCGACGAGGCGACCGCGGAGCGGATCCGGCACGACCTGGAGGTCGTCGGCGCGGACGGCTGCCACGGCGTGCCGGTCGACTGGGACACCATCGAGATCTCCGGGGTGACCGACCCGGCCCTGGCCGACCACGTCGGCCGCACCGTCCTGGAGTCGGCGCGACGGCGCGGCGAGGCCCCCTGGGCGACGGCCCGCCGGCTGCTGCTCAAGGACCGGCTGGGTCCGACGATCCTCCAGCACGTGGGCCACGAGGAGAACGTCCGCACGATCATGCGGCACCGGGCGCACACCGGCGGCTCGGACGGCATCCTGCGGGGCGCGAAGCCGCATCCGCGGGCGTACGGCACCTTTCCGCGCTATCTCGGTCACTACGTAAGGGAGTTGGGGGTGCTCTCCCTGGAGGAGTGCGTCGCCCGTCTCACCTCGCGTCCCGCGGCCCGGCTGCGGCTGGCGGACCGCGGTCTCGTCCGCGAGGGCCATCGCGCCGACCTGGTCCTGTTCGACCCGGCGACGGTCGCGGCCGGGGCCACCTTCGAGCAGCCGCGCACGCTGCCCGTGGGCATTCCGTACGTCCTGGTCGACGGGCGGTTCGTGATCGAGGACGGGCGCCGCACCGACGTGCTGGCCGGGCGGGCGGTCCGCCGGACGCCGGTCGGCTGACCGTCGCCGGGCACGGCCGGGCGGGCGCCGGCGCAGGGGCGACCGCCCGGACCACCGGCTACCCCTTGGGCAGGGTGCAGCCGCTCGCGCTCAGGTTCAGCTTGTTGCCGGTCGTGAAGCAGGCCGGGATCTGGTAGATCTCCTGGGCGTAGTTGATGCCCTGACGGATGGTCACGGTGCCGTTCTGGTCGACCTCGCAGGGGTTGTTCACGGTGCAGCGGGCGCCGTCCTCGTTGCCGGTGTTGTTGACGGCGACGACCTGGCCGGTGGCGTTGTCGACCACCGGGGAGCCCGAGGTGCCGCCGATGGTCTGGCACGCCGAGGTGTAGCGGACGGAGTCCTTCCAGGTCCAGTCGCCCTCCTTCAGCCGGTAGACGAAGCCGTCGATGTTGCAGGCGTAGGTCCGCTTCCAGTACCCGGAGACGACCGTGATCGCGGTGCCGGCGGTCGGGTGCGTGTTCTGCACCGTCAGCGCGTTGATCCCGTACGTGCTCTTGATCTGCGCGTACGTGCTGGTCAGCTGGTAGATCGTGACGTCCGTGTCGGTCATCGTCGCGTACGCGACCTTGCTGGCGCGCAGCGTGCCGACCTGGGTGGCCGACGCGTTGAGCAGGCCGAAGGTACGGCTGGACGCCTGGTCGACGATGACCTGGCCGGCCGCCGGGAAGCCGGTCTCCAGGCAGTGGCCGTTGGTGAGCACCAGGGCCGGGTCGGTGTCGGTGGAGTTCGGGAAGCGGATGACGGAGCCGGAGCAGTTGCTGAGCGCGACGGTGCCGGCGAAGTTGACGGCCCGGATCGCGGGCGCCGGCTTCGCGGGGGCGGACTGTGCGGGGGCGGCCTTGCCGGGTGCGGCCTGCGTCGCCGCGCCGGTGGCGGCGTCCACCGTGGCGGCGGCCGCGGGCGCCATGCCCGCACCGGTGATCACCAGGGCCGCGAGCACGGCAAGGAGAGGCTTCTTCATGTGGGGGTCCCCTCTGACGACTTGGGCGACCGGACATCTTCCGGTCGCCCTTGCTTGTCATGCGCATTCTCAGCACGCAGAGGGGCGGGAACAAGAAGCCGGATCAAGACATAGGGGTTTCCCTCTACGGAGAAACCGGGACAAGGCACACGAAGAGGCCGGGTCCCCGCATATCCGTTCGACGGACAGGGAGGCGGATCGCACGGGCCGTCGGCGGCCCCATTGCCGCTTTCGGTGATATCTGGGCAAACCTCGCGTCTCACGTGGCGGAAAACACGGCACGGAAGGCGTTACCGGGCCGTAAGCTCGCGGGCATGCAGGTGATCCAGTCGACCAAGCTCGCCAACGTCTGTTACGAGATCCGGGGCCCGGTGCTTGAGGAGGCGATGCGGCTGGAGGCGGCCGGACACCGGATCCTCAAGCTGAACACCGGCAACCCGGCGGCGTTCGGCTTCGAGTGCCCGCCCGAGATCCTGGAGGACATCGTCCGCAACGTGTCGTCGGCGCACGGCTACGGCGACGCCAAGGGCCTGCTCGCCGCCCGCCGGGCGGTCGTCATGCACAACCAGACCCTCGGCATCGAGACCGACGTGGAGCACGTCTACATCGGCAACGGCGTCTCCGAGCTGATCGTGATGGCGATGCAGGGGCTGCTCGACGACGGCGACGAGGTGCTCGTACCGGCCCCCGACTACCCGCTGTGGACGGCGGCGGTCTCGCTCTCCGGCGGCACCGCCGTGCACTACCGCTGCGACGAGCAGTCCGACTGGATGCCCGACCTCGCCGACGTGGAACGCAAGGTCACCGACCGCACCAAGGCGATCGTCATCATCAACCCGAACAACCCGACGGGCGCGGTCTACGACCAGGCGATGCTCAAGGGCCTCACGGACATCGCCCGCCGGCACAACCTGCTGGTCTGCTCGGACGAGATCTACGACAAGATCCTCTACGACGGCGCCACGCACACCCCGACCGCCGCGGTCGCCCCCGACCTGCTGACGCTAACCTTCAACGGCATGTCCAAGGCGTACCGGGTGGCCGGCTACCGGGTGGGCTGGATGTCGATCTCCGGCCCGCGCGCGCACGCCGACTCCTACATCGAGGGCCTGACGATCCTGGCGAACATGCGCCTGTGCGCGAACATGCCGGGTCAGCACGGCGTCGTGGCCGCGCTCAGCGGACGCCAGACGATCAACGAGCTGGTGCTGCCGGGCGGCCGGCTGAAGGAGCAGATGGACGTCGCCTACGACCTGCTGACCCAGATCCCGGGCGTGTCCTGCGTACGGCCGAAGGGCGCGCTGTACCTCTTCCCGCGCCTGGACCCGGACGTCTTCAAGATCAAGGACGACCGTCAGATGGTCCTCGACCTGCTGCGCCGCGAGAAGATCATGGTCGTCCAGGGCACCGGCTTCAACTGGCCGGAGCCGGATCACTTCCGCGTGGTGACGCTGCCGACGGCCGGGGACCTGCGGGACGCGGTGACCCGGATCGGGACGTTCCTGGACGGCTACTCCCAGCCCTGACCCGTCCGCCGGCAGTCCCGGCCCCGATCCCTCCGTCACCGGCCCAGTCCGTCCGTCACCGGCTCCGGGCCGCCCGCTCCGGCCTCGACCCCGGCCGGCCGCCGGGATTCACTCCGTGTGACCGACATCGCCCGCTTCTGGGGCCAGGACAACTTTAGACGAAATCCAAGCTAGGATGGTCTTCTGTCAGCGCACAGGAGGCCATCTCCCATGTACGAACCGATCCGCACCGGACCGTCCCCCCGGTCCGTCCACAGCGACCCGATGGCCGGCGCCCCCTCGGACTTCCCGCACCGGTCGCGCGAGGAGGAGTTGGACATCCAGCTCGCCGGACACCTCGCGGCGCTGCTCGCCGTCACGGACGAGCTGCGGGCGATCGTGCCCTCCGCCGACCTGGATCTGGCGGCCGAACGGCTCGCCGAGCAGGTGGCGCGGCTGCGCGGCGGACGCGCTGCGGCCCGCGCGTCCGGCACCTCGGCCGACTCCCGGGCGCTGCACGAACGGGCGCACGCCCTCGCCGGCCGCGCCCTCGTCGTGGCCGCCTCCCGCGCCGACACCTCGGCGGCGATCCTGTCCGCCGAGCGCCTGGACGCGCACACCGCCGCGCTGGCCGGCCCGCAGGAACTCAGCGGGGCTCGCTGACCCCCACCCGGGGTCCCCTGGACGGCCTGTCGGCGCTGACCTCGCAGGTACCGGCCTGCCCGTGAACCGGCCCTCAGACCCCGACCAGTTGCTTCGAGCGCAGGTGGCGTCGTGAGAGCTCCAGGTTCTGGATCACGCGGTCACGGTGTTCGGCGGGCAGCTTGTCGCCCATCAGCAGGCGTTCACAGCTTTTCTCCGATTCCTCGTACTCGCCGGACCAGTAGGCGGACACCGCGAGTTCGTCGAGCGCGCGCCAGTCGTACCAGTCCGCCTGGACGAACAGGTGATCGCCGCTCGGATACGGGAGGCGTGCCGCCTCCCGCGCGAAGAGGTGGGCAAGGGGCCACCGCTGTCCGTTGACGCGGCACCAGCGCGCCAGCTCGCCGAGCGGTTCGGCACGGGTCGGGCGGCTCGCGTACGCGCCGAGGTAGCGGTCCATCACCTCGGCCGGCGGTCGCCCCAGTTCTTCGGCGAACTGCGCGGCGAACAACCGGGAGCAGAAGACCTCCTCGTCCCAGCCGCCCATGCCCGCCCGCCGGTCATAGCTCTCGATCGCCTTCTCGGGTTCACCGGCGCTGCGCCAGCTGTGGGCGAGGTAGAAGACATAGCGCTCGTTGTCGGGCTCCTCGATCAGGCCCTGCTGGAGGAGTTCGGCGTCCGCCAGGTACTTCTCCCGCGGGCTTTTCCCCCTGCTGCGTGCCCCGTCGCCCAGGACGACGATGGTGGCGCCTTCCAGCGTCCCGACGGTGTACTGCGAACCGCAGTCGAGGTACTCGTGCAGGACGCCGACGTACCGCCACGGCATGCGGGTCGAGACCAGGGCACGCCGCCGGTACCTGTGGGGCCCACTGCTGATGCCGACCCGGTAGGCGTCGAGAGCCAGCTGCGGCAGTCGGGCGCCGGGCGGCACCTCCATCACGTCGTCCGCGTCCATGAACAGCAGATAGTCCGCGGTGGCGCGGGCGAGTCCGATCGCCTCGGTACGGCTGCCGTCGAACCCCTTCCAGGGCCGTTCGTACAGTTCGCCGGGCAGATCGCGGTAGACGTCGCGGATGATGTCCTGCGTACCGTCGGTGGAACCGGTGTCCACGATGACCCATCTGTCGATCAAGGACCGTACGGATTCGAGGCAACGCCGGATCACCGGGGCCTCATCCTTGACGATCATGTTCAGACAGATCGTTGACTTCACGGGTCCCATCCAACTCAGCGGCAGCACACAAACGATGCGTGACCGTATCCAGACGCTCGGCGCCGTGCAATGAGGCTGGCCCGCACCATTCATTTCCGGCTCGCGCATTCGGGTGGATCACGTCTCGCCAAGCGCCTGCCGAGTAGCGGCGCCATCGGGATTCCGTCGTAATCTCGGTGCCGGCCACCCGGGATGAGACACCCATCCGTCCTCGACTATTCCACGAGATGTGACAACGTGAAACACAGGAGATTGCTGGCAGCGCTCACCGGCGCGGGTGCTGTTGTCACCGGGGTGACAGCATGGGCGGTTGCGTCCCACTTGGCGGCGGACCCGGACTCCGAGGCCCGGACATCGGCGAACCGGGTTCTCGGGGAGGCCGACTCGGCTCTGCAGGAGGGAATTAGAAAAGATCAGAAACAGGATTACCACGGGGCTGCCCGTAGCTACCGGCGGGTTCTGGAACTGGACCCCCGGAACAAGTTCGCCTGGTACAACCTGGGCGTCATCGCCCAGCGGGCGGGCAGTACGAGCGAAGCCCGTGCGGACTACGACGAGGCCCTGAAGACCGATCCGTCGCTCCCGCAGGCTCTCTTCAACAAGGCGATCCTGCTGAAGTCGAGCGAGCCCGCCGAGTCCATCGGACTCCTGAGACGGGCCATCGCCGCCAAACCCGGAGCTTCCACGGCCCACCTGCAGCTCGCGGACATCCTGGCACAGCAGAAACGGGTCGGCGAGGCCGTGGACGAGTACCGTCGCGCGGTGGCGGCCGACCCCTCGCTGTTTCCCCAAGTGCCGCCGTCGTACCGGGAATCCCTCGCCCCTTCACCGGCAACCAGCCGAGCGGGAGATGACGAATGACGTCGGCCGCGGGCATCGGGCGGATGTTTCCCCCGTCCGTGCACGCCCTCGCCCGATGCTGTTGATCGGGCCGGCCCGGAAAAACCGTTTTCAACTCGTACATCCGGGTGGTTCGCGTTCGCCGAGTGCCTGCCGAAAGTCCGCGCCATCAAAGCGGCGTCGTAATCTCTTTGCCGACCAACCGAGATGAGCCGGTTCCATCCGCTTTCCACTATTCCACGAGATGTGACAAAGTGAAACGTAGAAGATTGCGGGCAGGGCTCGCGGGCACGACAGCGATTGCCGCCGGGATGATTCTCTGGGCAACTGATTCCGCGTCGGCCGGCCCTCGGAATCCAAGGCTCCGTCACCAGTGAACCACATGCTCCGAAATGCCAATATGCTTTTGCGGTCCGGGATTTCCCAAGAGCAGCAACACAATTCCGAAGGGGCTGCCCGTAGCTACCGGCGGGTTCTGGAACTAGCCCCTCAGAACAAGTTCCGGGATTCCGTAAGCCCTCCACCCACCTCGCCGAGCCACACAGGGAGCAGCAGATGACGTCGACGGCGACACCGAGGTTCTCGGTCTTCACCCCCAGCCACCGGCCCCGCTTCCTCGACGACTGTCTGGCGACGCTGCAGGCGCAGACCCGTTCCGACTGGGAGTGGATCGTCCTGCTCAACAACGGCGCCCGTTGGCGGCCGGAGCGACCCGACGAGCGGGTCCGGGTGGAGATCGCGGACGACGCCCAGGGGGTCGGAGCGGCGAAGCGCCGGGCCTGTGAACTGGCGCGCGGAGAGATCCTGGTGGAACTCGACCACGACGACCTGCTGGCCAAGTCGTGCCTGGCGGAGGTCGGCAAGGCGTTCGACGCGCATCCCGAGGTCGTCTTCGTCTACAGCAACAGCGCGCAGATCACCGAGGACGGCAAGCGGGACGACTCCCGCTTCAACGAGGCGCACGGCTGGCAGTACAGCGAGGTGCGCGTCGACGGCCGCAGGCTGCTCCAGGCGCAGTCCATGGCCCCCACGCCCCATAACGTCGCCTACATCTGGTACGCTCCCAACCACGTGCGGGCGTTCCGCAAGGAGTCCTACGAGAAGGCCGGCGGGTACGACGCCGCCCGTACGGTCCTGGACGACCAGGACCTGATGTGCCGCCTGTTCCACATCGGCGACTTCCACCACATCCCACGCTGTCTGTACCTCCAGCGGATGCACCCGGACAACACCCAGCGCGACCCGGAGATCAACGCACAGATCCAGCGCGAGACGGTCGCCCTGTACGACAAGTACATCGAGGCCAACGCCCTCGCCTGGACCGCCCGGCGGGGCCTGCTCGCGCTGGACCTCGGCGCGGCGCACCGGAAGCCGCCCGGCTACCTGGGCGTGGACCAGTACCCCGGTGAGGCCGTCGACATCGTCGCGACCCTGCCGGGGAAGCTCGATCTGCCCGACGACTCGGTCGGCCTGATGCGGGCGGTGGACTTCCTGGAGCACGTGCCGTCGAAGGTTCCGCTGATCAACGAGCTGTACCGGCTGCTGGCACCCGGCGGCATGCTCCTGAGCATGACGCCCAGCTCCGACGGCCGCGGCGCCTACCAGGACCCGACGCACGTCGCCTACTACAACGAGAACTCGTTCTGGTACTACACGGACAACCAGTACCGCGCCTTCGTGCCGGAGATCGAGGCGAGGTTCCAGGAGTCGCGGCTGGCCACCTACTACCCGTCCGAGTGGCACTCCCGGAACGACATCTCGTACGTGGTCGCGAACCTCATCGCGATGAAGGAAGGCGCCGCACGATGCGGCGGTCCCCTGCTGGTCTAGGGCGGTGACCCACGAGGCGCCCTGCGGGATGTTCGAATCCCGCGGGGTGCCTCGTGCGTTCAGGGCCGCTCGGTCGAACGCGCCGCGTCGGCCAGGGCGGTGAAGGCCGGCGCACGCAGGGCCGAGGCCAACTGGTCCTCCCACGGCGGGAGCGGCTCCAGCCCGGCCTTCCGCCAGTTGCCGTGGCCGAGGACACCGAACGCCGGGCGCGGTGCAGGACGCGGGAACTTGTCCGATCCGACCGGGTGGATCCGCTCCGGATCGAGGCCGCTGAGCCGGAAGGTCTCCCGTGCCAGACCGCACCAGGTGGCCCGGCCGGACGCCGTGCCGTGATAGATGCCGGCCGGTGCCCGTCCCGTCAGTGCGGCGCGGCCCAGGGCGGCCAGCTGCCGGGCGAGAGCCCGGGACCAGGTCGGCTGTCCGTGCTGGTCGGCGACCACGTCCAAGGTCCGGCGGGCGGCGGCGAGTTCGAGCATGGTGGCCACGAAGTTCGGCCCGTGTGCTCCGTAGAGCCACGCGGTACGCACGATGTAGCCGGTCTCGGGGAGGAGTTCGGCGACTGCTCGTTCCCCGGCCAGTTTGCTGCGGCCGTAGGCGTTCACGGGCCCCGTCCGCGCGTCCTCGGGGTAGGGCCGGCGGGCGTCGCCGGGCAGCACGTAGTCGGTGGAGACGTGCAGCAGGATGGCGCCGCCGTCCGCGCAGGCATGGGCGAGATGGCCCACGCCCGTGCCGTTGACGGCGGTGGCCGCCGGCTCGGACCGTTCGGCGCCGTCGACGTCCGTAAAGGCCGCGCAGTTGACGACCACCCGGTGACCGGGGACGGCCGCACGGACGGCCGCCGGGTCGGTGATGTCGAGCTGCTGCCGGCTCAGTCCCGTCACGACGGCATCGGGATCGGCGGCGAGTTCGGCCAGCACGTCCTGGCCGAGCATGCCGCCCGCACCGGTCACCAGCCAGCTCGTGGTCATCGCAGGGCCGCCCGTGCCTTCAGCGGCTCCCACCAGGAGCGGTGGGCGCGGTACCAGGCGACCGTCGCGGCCAGGCCGTCCGCGAAGGACACCTGCGGGACGTAGCCGAGCTGCTCGCGGATCTTGCCGTCGTCCAGGGAATAGCGCAGGTCGTGGCCCTTGCGGTCGGCCACGTACTCGACCCGGTCCCAACCGGCGCCCACCGCGTCCAGCAGCAGCCCGGTGAGCTTGTGGTTGGACAGCTCGGTTCCGCCGCCGATGTTGTAGACCTCTCCGGCCCGGCCGCCCCGCAGGACCAGGTCGATGCCCCGGCAGTGGTCGGAGACATGCAGCCAGTCGCGCATGTTGCGGCCGTCCCCGTACAGGGGGACCGGCTTCCCGTCGAGCAGGTTGGTGATGAAGAGGGGGACGACCTTCTCGGGGAACTGGTACGGCCCGTAGTTGTTGGTGCACCGGGTGACCACGACGTCCAGGCCGTGGGTGTGGTGCTGGGCGAGGGCCAGCAGGTCGGCGCCGGCCTTGGACGCGGCGTAGGGGGAGTTCGGCGCCAGGGGCCATGCCTCGGTCCAGGAGCCTTCGCTGATCGAGCCGTAGACCTCGTCGGTGGACACCTGGACGAAGCGGCCGGTTCCGTGTCGCCGGGCCGCTTCGAGAAGCACCTGAGTGCCCATCACATTGGTGCGGGCGAAGGGGCCGGCCCCGTCGATCGACCGGTCCACGTGCGACTCGGCGGCGAAGTGCACCACCGCGTCCTGGCCCGCCATCACCTGGTCGACGACGTCCGGGTCGCAGATGTCGCCTCGGACGAAGGTGTATCCGGGGTGCTCGGCCACGGGCTCCAGATTCGCCTCGACCCCCGAATAAGTGAGCTTGTCCAGGACGGTGATCCGCGTCTCCGGATCCGATTCCAGCCGTAGGCGGACGTATTCCGAACCGATGAATCCGGCGCCGCCGGTCACGAGGATGCGCATGGTTCTCCGAGTGTCCCTGCCTCCCGGCGTCCGGCGCCGGGTCGATTCGTCCTGCATCAAGCGAACGGTGCCCGCGAGGCCGAAGCCCCGGGGCACCTGATCGCTCGTCATCCGGGCGGAAACTGCCTCACGTCGTCTTGACGCAGACCACGTAGGCGGTGATGTTGTTCGGGTTGTTGGCGGTGGTGGTGGCCGTCCACTCCGTGGGTGAGGTGGTACCACTGCCGTTCGCCGGGAAGGTCTCGACGAGGTCGCCGTTCGCGGCCAGGGCGCCGCCGCCGGTGGCGAAGTCGCCGGTGTTGCAGGAGGCCGTCACGGTCCGCCGGCCAGAGGCGGTGTTGACGTAGGTTCCAGCGACCGTACCGGTGGCACCCTGGTGACCCTGGAAGCCCTGGAAGCCTTGGAAGCCCTGGAAGCCCTGTGCACCCTGGCTGCCTGCGCCACCGCTGGCACCCTGGTGACCCTGGAAGCCCTGGTGGCCCTGGAAGCCCCGGTCGCCCTGGTGGCCCTTGTCACCCTGGAAACCCTGCGCACCTTGGAAGCCCTGCGGGCCCTGCGGGCCGGGCTTGCCCTGATGACCCTGGTGGCCTTGGTGACCCTGGTGGCCGCGGTCGCCACCCTTGGCATCGTCGCCGTACACGCCATGGTCCTTGCCGTACGCACCATCGCGGTCGCCGTACTTGCCGTCGTCGTCGCGGCGCACACCCTCGTTTCCAGCACGCAGTCCTGGAACCGCGTAGGGAACGGCACCGGCACTGCTGGACCGGTGGATCGCATCGGCAATGGCCGTCGCGCTCGGCGCGACGTTGAGCACCACCGCGACCGCACCCGCCGTCACCAGCGTGGCAGACCTCAGATTTGAACTTCGAACACTTTTCCGGCTCAAGAGAACCTTCCTCACGGGATGGGAGGGAATCACACCGCGAACGTGCACACTCAGTGCGCTTTCCACGCATGCGGATTGCGTCGCCTTTGGCAACGAACGAAGCCATTGTCAAGCGGTAGGCAATTGATTGGTTACGGCTCGCGGAACGCCTCGGACAAGGATCACCCGTGCGGCCCCAACGCATCGCATGTAACGTTTTATCAGCGTCCGAGAGCAGAAAGGGAAACCGCATAGCACCTTCCCCGCAGATTTCCCTTGTCACGGATCCCGGCCGGCCGGTCCAGAAGCATTACCTGGCATTTTCCACGAGACCACCGCGATACGCGGTGCAGTCCTTGAGGGAAGGCAGCAGTCCCTGCCGCTCGGCATCCGCCAGCGTGGGCGCCGCCGCGTCCTTCTCGGAAAGACGCGGCTCGAGATGCCCGGGCCAGTCGATGGCCAGCATCGGGTCGAGCGGATTGATTCCGTGCTCACGCTGCGGCGCGTACCCCTGGGAGCACAGATAGACGACGGTGGAATCGTCCTCCAGCGCCATGAATGCGTGGCCCAACCCTTCCGAGAGATAGACGCAGTTGTGCGTCGAGTCGTCGAGACGTACCGCCTCCCATCGCCCGAAGGTCGGGGAGCCGGTGCGGATGTCGACCACCACGTCGAGGACGGCGCCGCTCACGCAGGTGACGTACTTGGCCTGACCCGGGGGGACGGACGCGTAGTGGATGCCGCGGAGGGTCCCACGCACGGAGCGGGAACAGTTGCCCTGCGCGAGGTGGAGCCCCTGGCCGGTGGAACCGCGGAACGTGTCGTCCTTGAACCACTCGTGGAATCGGCCTCTGTCGTCCGTGAACACCCGGGGCGTGTCCACCCACGCCCCTTCGATACCGAGCTGTCTCACCTGTTCGCTCCCTCAGGATCGGCTTCGCTGGGGCATGACGCGCTGCCGGGTGTCCTCCAGCAGCCCGAGCAGATAGTGGCCGTATCCGCTCTTGAGCAGCGGCTGCGCCAACTCCCCGAGCCTGTCGTCGTCGATCAGGCCGGCCCGCCAGACCGCCTCCTCCACGCAGCCGATCTTGAAGCCCTGCCGCTCCTCGATCACCCGCACGAACTCCGACGCCTGGACCATGGAGGCGAAGGTCCCGGTGTCGAGCCAGGCGGTGCCCCGGTCGAGCCGGGTGACCTGCAGCGCCCCGGCCTCCAGATAGACCCGGTTGAGGTCGGAGATCTCCAACTCGCCCCTGGCGCTGGGCCGCAGGCCGCGGGCGATGTCCACGGCGCGGTTGTCGTAGAAGTACAGTCCGGGCACGGCGTACCGGGACTTCGGCCGGGCCGGCTTCTCCTCGATGGACAGGGCCCGGCCCTGGTGGTCGAACTCCACCACGCCGTACGCCGACGGGTTGGCGACCTGATAGGCGAACACCCTACCGCCGGTCAGATCGTCCTGCCGGGTCAGCCTGGTGCCGAGGCCGCTCCCGTGGAAGATGTTGTCGCCCAGGATCAGGGCGACCGACTCACCGCCGATGAAGTCGGCGCCCAGTACGAATGCATGAGCAATTCCCTCGGGGCGCTCCTGTGTCAGATATTCGAGGCGCAGGCCGAGTTGGCTGCCATCACCCAGCAGTCGACGAAAATGGCACTGATCCTCGGGCGTGGTGATGACCAGGATCTCCTGGATTCCGGCCATCACGAGTGTGGAAAGCGGGTAATAGACCATGGGCTTGTCGAAGACCGGCAGCAATTGCTTCGACACCGAGCGGGTCAACGGCCACAGCCGCGAGCCGGTGCCGCCGGCCAGCAGAATTCCGCGCATGGGCAGCACGATAGGTGAATTGCTCTCAAAAACGGTGACAACGGGCCTGCCGCCCACCCGTCGGCCGGTCCGGGCGAGCGGAAGATATTCCTGATCACGGCCCGGAGCCCGGGACCGCATACCGCAGCAGTATTGATCCGACGACTGCGCCGATAAGGGTACTTACGCCGTGAAACCTGGCGATTGCGAGAAGTCGCCCCGTAATCTTCGGGTGTCCATCAGCGTACGGCGAAGGAAGTCCGGCCCATGTCGTTCACCCAGGGAGAGCAGGTCAACTTCGGCGGAGAATCCGCCATCGTGCTGGAGGACCGCGGTGACGACGGTTATCTGATCTCCAGCGGCCCGGCCCGACTGCCGTTCGTGATCCCCGCCGACGTCCTGGAAGACGCACAGCGCAGGCCCGCCGCGAAGCGGTTGTTCACCCCCACCGCACCGCACCTGCTCTCCGTGGACGACTTCCTCGACGACCCGGACGAGGTACGCAGGATCGCGCTCAACACCAAATTCCACAGCGATCTGGCGTACTTCAAGGGACTGCGCAGCGACCACCGGTACCTCTGGCCCGGATTGCGCGAGGAGTTCTCGCGGCTGCTCGGCACTCCGGTCACCGAGTGGCTCGGCCACGGCGCCAACGGCGTCTTCCAGCAGACCGCACACGACGACCCGCTGGTCTGGCACCACGACACGCAGAGCTACGCCGCCGCGATCTACCTGAACCCGAACCCGCCGGCCGGCGCCGGCACGAGTTTCTGGCGCGACCGGACCTACGGCTGCCGGCGTGCGCCCCACCACCCGAAGGAAGAGGCACGCCTCGGCAGTCCGGAGGCCGTCGAGGCGGCGCGTTCGGTCGTCTACGACGCGTACAACATCCAGCACGAGGACAACTGGGAGCTGATCGAGTCCATCTCCGGTCAGTACAACCGACTGGTGATCTGGGACGCGAAGCTGATGCACTCGGCCACGTCGTACGAGCACTTCGCCGGCAAGGACGACGGCACGCACCGTCTGGTGCAACTCTTCTTCTTCGACATCGCCGTCTGAGCGGACGGGGCGCCTCGGCCCGGACCGGCGACGGCCGGATGCGCACAGGGCGCCCGCACGTTGGACCAACTCCCCACAGCAGCAAGGGGAATGACCGATTCCCGTTGCATAACGGGATCGGTCCGACACCCCTCGTTCATCCACGCAGCTACTGAACGTTGAATTCCGGGAGCAGTGTCCCCGGCGTGAGACGTATAGCGGGAATAGTCCTCGCGGTGCTCCTGGTCGGCGGTGTGGTGGCGGCCGTCGCGCTGGGCCGTCAGGGCCGACAGGATCCACAGGGCGGGGACAAGGGCACGGCAACGAAGACCGTGCAGGGAGTGATCGGATCGGAGAAGGCCGAGTTCTTCGCCGATCCCACCGTGGTGAAGGCCCTCGCCGCCAAGGGCTTCACCGTCAAGACCGAGGCGTCCGGGTCATGGGCGATGGAGGACCTCGACCTCAAGGGGTACGACTTCGCCTTCCCGTCCAGCCAGGCCCCGGCCGACGCGCTGGCCGGGAAGTACCACGCGCGCCAGCCGCTGCCGCGCCCCTTCTACTCGCCGCTCGTCGTCGTGGCGCACCGCAACGCGGCCGACGTGCTCGCCGCGAACGGGCTGGCCACGCTCGCCGGCAAGAGCCGCGGCACCCTGAAGATGGGCGCCTACCTCGACGCCGCCGCCCACGACCGGACCTGGCAGCAGCTCAAGGGGGCCGCCCGGCACACCGAGCTGACGGGCACCCTCTACATCACCAGCACCGACCCGGAGTCCTCCAACTCCGGCGCGCTCTACCTGGCGGACGCCTCCTACGTGGCGGGCGGCGGCAAGGTGGCCGCGAGCACGGCCGACATCGACCGCACCGCACCGCTGCTGCACAAGCTGATCGCCGTGCAGGGCGCCCAGCAGTCCAGCTCGGACGGGCCTTTCCGGGACTTCATCAGCGGGGCCGGCAATCCGCTGGTGCTGGTGTACGAGTCACAGGTCGCCACGCTCCTGCGCGAACAGCACTCGGTCGACGACCTGGTCGTCCTCTACCCGGACACCACCGTCAACAGCGACCACACCGTCGTCCCGCTGACCGACGCGGGCCGCGAACTCGGTGACCTGCTCAGCACCGACCCGGCCCTGCGCAAGCTGGCCGTCCAGCACGGCTTCCGCCCGCAGGGCGACACCGCCGAGTTCGTCTCGGCCACGGCCGACGACGCCGCCTATCTCAACCAGAAGCTGACCGGAGTCCGGCAGGCGCCCGTGCCCACCTCCGAGGTGCTGCACCAGATGGCACGCCGGGCCCGCGGATAAGGGGGAATCTTCCAAGTGACCAGTGCCGACAGCGATTTCACGCTCATCCCGCCCGAGGCCGTGGCCCCCGTGCCCCGGGAGAAGGCCGGCGGTCTCGTGCCCGTCGACGACAGCGTCCGTACCGACATGGCCCGCAAGGCCGCCGCGTACATCGAGGGACTGGCCGCCCTCGACTCCCGCTCGCCCGAGTTCGCGGGCAAGGTCGGGGAGATCACGGGCCTCGGCTCCGGCGAGATGCGCAGCGCCGCCGCCCAGTCCAACCGCATGCTGGAACGCGCCGTCAACAGCCTGCCGAGCAAGGGCGGCGACGCCCAGTCCAAGGTGGCCGGATCGCTCGTCGAACTCCGCCGGGTCGTCGAGGACCTGGACCCCCGCGACCTGCCCGTGAACAAGGGCCGCAAGTTCCTGTCCAAGCTGCCCGGCGGCAACAGGCTGCGCGACCACGTCGCCAAGTACGCCTCCGCGCAGGGCACCCTGAACAAGATCGTCGGCTCGCTGCGCGGCGGCCAGGACGAGCTGCGCCGCGACAACGCCGCGCTGCAGACCGAGCGGGTGCGGCTGTGGGAGACCATGGGCAAGCTCCAGGAGTACGTGGTCCTGACCGAGGCCCTGGACTCGGCCGTCGAGTCGCACATAACCGTTGTGGAGGCCGGCGATCCGCAGCAGGCCGACGCCCTCCGCGCGGACGTGCTCTTCCCGGTCCGGCAGAAGCACCAGGACCTGCTGACCCAGCTCGCGGTGTGCGCCCAGGGCTACCTGTCCATGGACGTCGTACGCCGCAACAACGACGAGCTGATCAAGGGCGTCGACCGTGCGGCCACCACGACCGTCTCGGCGCTGCGCATCTCCGTGATGCTGGCCTCCGCCCTGGACAACCAGAAGAAGGTCATCGAGCAGGTCAACGCGTTGCGCGGGACGACCGAGGACCTGATCCGCGGCAACGCGGAGATGCTGAGCACGCAGAGCGGGGAGATCCAGCGGATCGCCGCCGACCCGGCCGTCGGTGCCGAGACCCTGCGGTCCGCCTTCCAGCAGATCTACCGCACCCTGGACGCGATCGACACCTACAAGGTCCAGGCGACCGAGGCGATGGCGACGACCGTCGAGAACCTCACCGCGGAACTCCAGCACGCCAGTGGCTATCTGGAGCGCAGCCGGAACCGGGGCGCCCTGGACGGGGGCCTTGCGTGATACGACGACGCCTCGCCGTCCTCGCGACCGCCGCCGCCCTGCTGACCGGCTGCACGTCCACCCAGGGGTCCAAGGACGACAAGGACGGCTCGGACGGCGACCGGGCCAGGCCCGGCACCGTACGCCTCCTCGCCTCCAGCGAACTCTCCGACATGGCGCCGGTGCTCGACCGGATCCGCAAGGACACCGGCATCACCGTCAAGCCCACCTACATGGGCACCCTCGACGCGATCACCCTGGTGGCGAAGGGACTGACCGACGGCAAGTACGACGCGCTGTGGCTGTCCTCGGACGACTACCTGCGGCTGCGTCCGGAGGCGACGAAGAAGGTCGTCTCCGAGACGCCGATCATGTCGAGTCCGGTCGCGATCGGCATCCCGCAGCCGGTGCTGAACCGGCTGCACTGGAAACCGTCGGACGTCACCTGGGCCCGGCTCGAACAGGCCGTGCAGGACGGGAAGCTGACGTACGGCATGACCGACCCGCTGCGCTCCAACTCCGGTTTCTCCGCACTGGTCTCGGTCGCCTCCGCCCTCTCCGGTGCCCAGTCCGCGCTGACCGACGCGGATGTCGCGAAGGCGGCACCGCGGCTCAAGGAGTTCTTCAAGGGCCAGCAGCTGACCTCGGGTTCGTCGGGCTGGCTGGCGCAGGCGTACGAGCGGCGGGGCAACGTCGGCGCCCTGCTCAACTACGAGTCCGTCCTCAAGGGCATCCCGGGCCTGACCGTCATCCGGCCCACCGACGGTGTGATCACCGCCGACTACCCGCTCTCCTCCCTCGCCTCCGCGGGTGCCACCGCACGACAGGACGTACGCCGGCTCACCGACGCACTGCGCACCGACTCCGTGCAGCGCATGATCACCGAGAAGACGCACCGCCGTCCGGTCGTCCCTTCGGTGAAGCCGGCCGCGGGCCTCGACACCGGGCGGCGGCGCGAACTGCCCTTCCCCGGCACCCGTTCCGTCGCCGACGGGCTGGTCGACGCGTACGAGAACAAGCTGCGCCGCCCCTCACGCACGGTGTACGTACTCGACACCTCGGGCTCGATGAGGGGCGACCGGCTGGCCCGGCTGAAGAAGGCCCTGACCGATCTCACCGGGGACTTCCGCGAACGCGAGGAGGTCACCCTGATGCCGTTCGGGTCGGACGTGAAAAGCGTGCGCACCCACGTGGTCGGCCCGGCGGACCCGCAGCGTGGCCTCGACGCCATCCGCACGGACACCGAAGCGCTGACCGCGCAGGGCGAAACCGCCGTCTACACCTCACTGGAGAAGGCGTACCAGCACCTGGGCAGCGGCGGCGACACCTTCACCTCGATCGTGCTGATGACGGACGGCCAGAACACCACCGGCGCGAAGGCCGGGGAGTTCGACGCCTTCTACCGCGGGCTCGACCGGGCCGGGCGCGAGACGCCGGTCTTCCCCATCCTCTTCGGTGACTCCGACCGGGCGGAGCTGACGCACATCGCCGACCTGACCGGCGGCCGGCTGTTCGACGCCCGTACGGGCTCGCTCGACGGCGCCTTCGAGGAGATCCGTGGCTACCAGTAGGTTCGTGCGCTATCTGGAGTCCGGCAAGAACATCGCGGGCGGCGCCGGCGGCCTCGCGGGGCTCGTGCTGACCTTCACCGGGGTGGCCGGACCGTACTGGCCGGTCGTGGTGGCCGGGCTGTACGGGGCGGGCGCGCTGATCGCCCCGCCGGAGCGCCCCGCGGTGCCGGACTTCCCGGACCCAACCGCCCAGCTCGACGAGTTGCGCGGCGACTACGAGAAGCTGCGCGGCTATCTCGCGGACATCGAACTGCCGCCCGCCGCGGCCGGCCGGCTCACCGAGCTGACCGAGCTACTGACCGCCCTGCTGGACCCGGGCTGGGTCACCGAGGTGCTGGCCCAGGACCCGGAGGGCCTGCACGCGCTGGCGCGGGCCGTACGGCAGGACATCCCGGAGGCGGTCGACACGTTCGTCCGCACCCGGTGGTGGACCCGGCTGACGCCGGGCACCGAACCGCCGGAACGGCATCTGGAACGACAGCTCACCCTGCTGCACGAGGAAGCCGAACGACTGGCGTCGGCGCTGCGCGAGGCGGAGGCACGGCGGCAGGAGTCGCACACGCGGTACCTGGAGGAACGGTCGGACTGAGGGCGGGGGCGGGCCGCGACCCCCGGGGGTGGGCTGAGGCCGGGGGTCGAACTGAGGCCGGGGGTCGGGCTGAGCCCCAGGGTGTGGCGGCTACTTGCCCGCGCCGACCGCGTTGACGGTGATGCCACCGTTGCTGGGCTGGTCGGGGTTGTCGACGGGGACGTTGATGGACGCGCTGAGGGTCTTGGAGTGGGTCTCGTTGGGCGGGGTGACGATCAGGGTGGTGAACGTGAAGCCGGTGCCGCCGCTGTTGTTGAACGGGTAGTTCAGGACGAACTCGGTCTTCTCACCGGGGGCCAGCTTGACGGTGGGAACGTCGGAGTTGCTGCGGTCGGCGCTGACGGTGGTGTCCGAGCCGTTCGAGAGGTCGACGCCCGGGAAACCGTGCATCGTGCAGGTGCTGGAGCCGCTGTTCGTGAGGCTGACGATCTCCTGACCCTCACCCGAGATGCCGTGCATGGCGGAGAAAGTGAGGTTCGCGGTCTTGCACATACCGCCGGATGCGGAACCGGAACCCGAACCGGAAGACCCGGAGCCGCCGGTTGTGCCGCCGCTGTTGGAACCGCTGCCGGAGGAACCACTGCCCGAGGACCCGCTGCCGGAGGTGCCGTTCTGGTCGGCTGCGCCGCCGGACGCCGACGCCGACGCCGACGCCGAACCGGCGACGCCGGCTTCGCTGGGGTTGCAGGCCGTCAGGGACAGGCCGGCGGCCGCGACGACGAGGGCGAGAACTGAGAGCTTCTTGTTGCTGCGCATCGCTTCTCCGTAGGTCGGGATTCCGGCCCACCACCCGGTGCGGGCCCTTCTGCGCAGTTGGAGGGCGGCGGAACAGGAGTTGTTCGCAGGCGGGCCGGGCCAGCACACTCCTGTGACAAACGGGCGGTCTGACCGCGACATACCTCACGCGGTGTCCACATCCGACGCGGGCCCCGTGAGCGCCACCGGGCCGGTTCGAACCAGCCGTCCGCGGTCTTCACGCATTCCCAGCCCCTTCCGTTGCCCAGCCCCGGCCCTGATTTTCCGGAGCCTTGCCGGATTCTCAGCCCGTCGGCCCCGCCAATCCGCCGATTGACGCCGAGTAGATACTGAGTGTAGACACTGAGGTATGACTGTCCCACTGGCACTTCTCGGACTCCTCGAACGGGAGTCGAGCCACGGCTACGACCTCAAGCGCGACTACGACACCTACTTCGGCCGGGGCAAGCCGCTGCCCGCCGGGCAGGTCTACTCGACCCTGGGCCGCCTCGCCCGCGACGGAAAGGTCGAGGCCGGCGAGACCGAGCCCGGGTCCGGACCGGACCGCAAGCGCTACGTGATCACCGAACTGGGGGTCACGCAGGTCGAGACCTGGCTGACCGAACCGGTCGCGGGTGAACCGCACCTTCAGACGGTGCTGTTCACCAAGGTCGTACTGGCGCTGCTGCTGGAGCGCGACCCTCGCGCGTACCTCGACATCCAGCGCGCCTCCCACATGGAGCGGATGCGGGAGCTGACGGAACTGCGCCGGTCCGGCAGCACGATCGACTCGCTGCTCTCCGATCACGGCGTGTACCACCTGGAGGCCGATCTGCGGTGGATGGACCAGACCGTGGCACGTCTCGGCGCCCTGGCGGCGGAGGTGCGCTCATGAGATCGGACGACGGCTTCCTCGTAGAAGCGCGCGACGCAGTCCTGTCGTTCGGGCAGACGCCCGCGTTGCAGGGTGCGGACTTCTCGGCGCGGGCCGGCGAGATCCTCGCCGTCACCGGACCGAGCGGCTCCGGCAAGTCCACCCTGCTGCACTGCCTGGCCGGGATCCTCGTACCCGAATCCGGCGAGATCTGGTTCGACGGCCGCCGCGTCGACACCATGCGCGAGCCCGAGCGCAGCGCGCTGCGCCGGGACCACTTCGGCTTCGTCTTCCAGTTCGGTCAGCTCGTCCCCGAGCTGACCGCCGAGGAGAACGTCGCCCTGCCGCTGCTGCTCGCCAAGTCCCGCAGGTCGAGCGCGCTGGCCGAGGCCCGGCCGTGGTTCGGGCGGCTCGGTCTGGACGGTCTTGAGGGTCGCCGGTCGGGCGAACTCTCCGGCGGGCAGGCACAGCGCGTCGCCCTCGCCCGCGCCCTGGTCTCCCGGCCCAGGGTGCTGTTCGCCGACGAACCGACCGGATCGCTCGACTCGCTCACCGGCGAACACGTGATGGACCTGCTGGTCGCCTCCGTGCGCGAGGAGGGCACCTCGGTCGTCCTCGTCACCCACGAGCCGCGGGTGGCCGCCTTCGCGAGCCGCGAAGTCATCGTCCGCGACGGCAAGGTGACGCCGCTGTCCGTCGGGCGGCTCGCCTCGTGATCCGCCTCGGCCTGCGCCTGACCCTGAGCGGCGGCAGGGAGGCGGCCTCCCGTCTCGCCGTCATCGCGACCGCCGTCGCCCTCGGTGTCGGTCTGCTGCTGGGTATCCTGGCGGCCGTCAACGCCACCGCCACCCAGAACAGCCGGAACGCCTGGCTCAACACCGGCACCGGCACCGGGACCGGGACCGGCACGAGCGAGTCGAGCCGGTCGACGGCGAAGACGGGCGCGGACCCGCTGTGGTGGCTGCTCAGGGCGGACCGGTTCGACGGCGAAACCATCGGCCGCGTCGACGTCGCCGCCACCGGCCCCGACTCCCCCATCCCACCGGGACTCCCGCGCCTTCCCGGGCCGGGCGAGTTCTACGCCTCACCGGCCCTCGGCAAGATCCTCCGCTCCACCCCGGCCGCCGAACTCGCCGACCGCTATCCCGGCCGGCAGGTCGGCACGGTCGGCAAGGCGGCGCTCCCGGGCCCAGACTCCCTGCTCGTCGTCATCGGCCACCGCCCCGGCCAACTCGCGAAGCAGCCCGGCGCCACCCGGGTCACCTCGATCACCGCCGTGACACCGAGCAGTTGCAACGGCACGAACTGCACGGTCAGGACGGGCATCGACAGCAGCGGCATCAAGCTCATACTCTCCGTCGCGGGCACCGCGCTGATCTTCCCCGTGCTCATCCTCATCGGCACGGCCACCCGGCTGGCAGCCGCCCGCCGTGAGCAGCGCTTCGCCGCGATGCGCCTGGTGGGCGCCACGCCGCGGCAGATCTCGATGATCTCGGCCGTCGAGTCGACGGCCGCCGCACTCATCGGCACGGCCCTCGGCTTCGGCCTCTTCGCCCTCTTCCGTACGCAACTGACGGCGGTCGACCTCACGGGTACGCGGTACTTCGCCGACGATCTCACGCTCGGCGCCGGTGACATCCTTCTCGTCGCCGTCGCCGTCCCGGTAGGAGCGGCTATTGCGGCCCGGATCGCCCTGCGCCGCGTGCAGGTCTCCCCGCTCGGGGTCACCCGGCGCGTCACGCCGCGCCCGCCGCGGGTCCACCGGGTGATCCCGCTGGCCGCCGGTATCGCCGAACTCTCGTACGTCATCGGCCGGGTGCCCAGGAGCACCAACGGCCAGATCCTGGTCTTCGTCCCGGGCATCCTGCTGGTCCTGACCGGACTCGTCATCGCCGGCCCCTGGCTGACCATGGCCGGAGCCCGCGTGCTGGCCCGGTTCACCAGCCGGCCCGCGCTGCTCGTGGCGGGCCGGCGGCTCGCGGACGACCCGAAGGCCGGCTTCCGGGCGGTCAGCGGGCTGGTGCTCGCCCTGTGCGTCACCAGCACGGCCGTCGGGATCATCGGCTCGCTGAACGCCGAGCGCGGGATCCCGCAGGCCGGCAAGACGGTGGCCGGCGCCTTGGGCGGCCACTACACCCAGGGCTTCGACGGCGCCACCGGACGCGAGACCGGCAGCGTGCCCCCGCTGTCGAAGGCCGCGCTCGGCGACCTGAACTCGGTACCGGGCGTCACGGGCGTGCTGATGATCCACACGAACCCGCTCGGCACCCCGGACCCGGCCGACCAGGACTCCGACGGTTCAGCGTCACCGCTGGTGGCCGGCCTGGCCTCCTGCGCTGAGCTGGCGAAAATGCCGGCCCACAGTGCCTGCGCCTCCGGAGCCGAAGCGGCGTCGGTCACCCAGAACTACGGCACCTTCGGCACGTACGACTGGGAGCACTGGCCCACGGCATGGCCCGCCGCCGGCATCTCCGCCCAGCGGCTGGCCCGCCTCCCGGTCCAGGAGATCGTCGTGGCCACCGACGGATCGGCGTCGGCGATCGAACGCGCGCGCACCATCCTCACGAACACCTATCCCGGCCAGGACGTCCCACGGACCGTCCGCGAGGACCATGCCGAACGGGGCGGACAGTTGGCCGGGTACCGGCAACTGGCCGACGTCGTCATCCTGGTCAGTTTCCCCATCGCGGGTTGCAGCCTGGCGGTGAGCGTGGCCGGGGGCCTGCGCGACCGCAAGCGCCCCTTCAGCCTGCTGCGGCTGACCGGCGTCCAGCTCGGGGTGCTCCGCCGGGTGGTGCTGCTGGAGAGCGCGGTCCCGCTCCTGGTGGTGTCCGTGGTGGCGATCGGAACGGGCTTCCTGGCCGCCCAGCTGTTCTTGCAGGCCCAGTTCAGGTACTCGATCCAGGCACCGGGGATCCAGTACTACGCGATCGTGCTCGCCGGGCTCATCGTCTCGCTGGGGGTCATCGCATCCACGATGCCGCTGCTCAGACGCATCACGGGACCCGAAACGGCACGCAACGAGTAGCGGGAACGGGGGACGGCTCGGACGGGCGGAGTGCGACTCGTCCGGGCCGACCTCCGTTCCGGCGCAGTCGATGCGTGGCCACGAGCAAGATGAGCAGCCCGTGATCCACAGAATCCGACGATTGCTCGCCCCTGCCCGCAGGCCGCCGATCGCGCGATGCAATCACGCGCTCGTTCGCCCGAGTTGAAGCGGTCGGGCCTGGACATGTGCAACATACGAGCCAGGGCCTCCCGGAAGGGCACAATCCGATTCGGATCCGCGAGCTGCTGAGAGGCCCTGGCTCTTCAGACGTGGATCAGGAGATGAGCTGTCCCTGTGCGTCGTAGGCGTATGTCCGCACGCTTCCGTCGACGCCTGCCACCCTGGTCAGATAGCCCTGGCTGCTGTAGACGTACGTAACGACGCCGCCGACGAAGGTGACACGCAGGAGTCGCCCCTCGCTATCGGTGGAGAAGGCCGCCGCGTGTCCCTCCGCATCAGTGACGGAGGCTATCCGACCGGTCGGGGTGTAGACGAGTTGCAAACCTTCGTCGGCCGCGTTCAGCCAATGGGTGAGACGTCCGGTCGCGTCGAATTCGCGGGACGAACCGTCCTGGGAGACGAGGGAGTAGCCCGCGTTTGCCGCGGCCGTCAGCGCATACTGCGCACCCGCCGGCGCGGTGTACGAACCGTCGGCCTGTCGAGTGAAGACGGTGTCGGTGCCGTCCGCCTCATCGAGGGTCACCGTGTTCGCGGATGGAACCAGTCTGGCTTCGAGACTGAGTCTCCAGCCTTTGCCCAGCAGACCCGCTGGTGCCTCCGGGTCCCAGTGATAAAAGCGGGTGAGGCTGAAGGGGAAACCCGCGCTGGCGACCTCGGCGTCCACCGCCCGTACGTCGCCCGCGGCCTGGTGTACCAGTTGCTGCCGCTGAATGTGCGCCTCGGACAGCGGCTCTGCCGTAGCTGTTTGCGCGGCGGCCCCACCGAGTATTGCCAACGCTCCACCGATGGCGACGAAAACATTCGGGCGTATACCTAAAACCATGAGCCACTTCCTAGTTCCAGTGAACCGAATGAATCAAGCGAGAGAAGTGTGGCATCTTACGATCGCTCTGCACTAGAGAATTTGAGGCAGATTTTTCGTCAGCCGCGCCTTGCGTGAAGATCTCACACCAACGGACTGTGAGCCGCACCCATCAAACTCCGTATATTCATCCTGGCGTAACATCATCCAGAATAAGTGAGATCCTCAACCATTCCACACCGGGAATCTTCATGTCAGCATTCCTGTGGCGATGGCGACAAATTCCCATCCTGACATGAAAAGCTCGCCCACACTAAACATGGTCCAAGGTCTGGCCACCGACCAACCAGCAGCGAGTATCCGGCAAAGCAATTGCCCCGGATACTCCTCCTTGTCCAGCAGGATCGGAAAGCGAACGTCCTGGAGCTTGCTGTCCTTCCAGTATTCTTTGCTGTTGCCCTCGCCGAGTTCCAGAGGAAACTCGCCAACGACTCTTGAGATCAACCGACTCAGCGCTCGCTGGTTTGAAAGCCGAAGAAGAGCTTGAAGCTCGGCTACTCCACGCATCGACACCCTCCGTGACCGTTCCAGGTGCATGAGGGTCAATACCATGAGGCGCTTCCCGCGCTCTACTTCGCATCCACGGGAAGCGCCTCATCTCAGATCCGAGAGTGCACCCTGAGGTCAGTAATCGTTCCTGATCCGCTCCTGCGCCACCTCTCGGATCACATCCCAATCATCCGACCGCAAATCTTCCAGAACAGTTTTGGGCACGCGCTTGTGGCGGGCGACGGTTAGTCTGACAGATTCATCGGGATCCATCGCCAATTCCTTGAGAATGTCGGCGGTCAGCTTGCGTTTCATCGCGACCATGGACCTGACCCTTGGATCAGGATCGATTGCAAGCACCCTGAGAATCTCCAGGGGAACCGTCTTGTTGTGCGCGACCGAGAAACGGGCGTCCGGATAGCGGTCGACCACTTCTCTCCACACTTCCAGAGACGCCGGCTCTGTGTTTGCCCTATAATACTCGTCAGGGTCGTCACTGGAGCACAGCCTCAGGAACTCCTCGACTGACTCGATCATTTCGCTACGCCCCTCAGTTGACTCCAGGGGATGAATCGACCTGTTTCGCCTTTCCACTTGTGTTCCATGTAGGTACCGTATCGATCTGCGTCCGCGATCCATTCCAGCCCCTTCTTGGTCTCTCGGTAGACCTTGAAGGTAGAACCTCCGTGTCCCGTAATGTCCGATGTCCACCATGTTGCATCCGAACTGCTCTTATAGAACGTCGTCTTGAAGGGACCGCCCTTCATGATCTTAGAGGAGCCTTCGGCGGTGAGCCTCCACAATCCGCGCTCGGCAACCTCTGCTGCGAACCTCTTCCCACCACCAGTGACAGGGAAGGGCACCATGCTTGCATAGAGGCCCACGTTGTAGGCCGGCGGGCAGGTGATCTGGGCGCCGGTGAGGTAGCTGAATCCGCCGAGGGTCAAGCCGTCGAGGAGCCCGATACCGGTGTTGCCGAAGACCTCGACGCCTGCTTTGGTGAGGTTGTCGGAGAGGGCTTTGGCCGACTGGGCGGCGGGGGATTTGGCGGCGGTTTCGCGGTCTTCCTGGGCGCAGTTGTTGTTCCAGCCGAAGTTTCCGGTGAAGAGGTCCTTCATCTGCGTGGTGATGCTGCACATGCCGCTCGGGTCGGTGCGGCTGGTCGGCCTGTTCTCTACGTAGGCGTACGGCTGCGTGTAGGGGGTGGTCGCGTCCGGGACGTACGGGTCACGGCTGGTGAAGCGGCCGGTGTCCGGGTCGTAGTTTCGGGCGCGGAGGTTGATTACCGTGGCGACCGCGTCGTAGTCGTGCTTGATGGTCTGTTCGGTGTACTCGCCGGTGAACCCGAATGGGTTGGACGGTGCTTCCTCGGCGCCCTTGTTGAAGTTGGTGGGGTATTCACCGAAGTGAAGCTTCCCCTTGTGACTGGACACCTGGAGACTGGGACATGAGGTTCCAGAGGAAGTAGTGCCAGGTGGGTAGTCAGTACTCGAAGCGGTATT
>NZ_JBIAIE010000033.1:0-91487 GCF_042871185.1 Streptomyces sp. NPDC006012 | reverse complement strand
CGCGGCATCCAGGTCCCGCAGGGACTGCTGCAGGACGACCGCCGACACGTCGGCGAGCCAGGCACGTTCCCCGGTGCGCTTGGCCTGGGTGATACAAAGCCGGGACAGCTCCGCCGACTTCACATACGGCAGCCCCGCCGCGTGCGCTTCCTTCCGGTCACGCAGGCAGTCGTTCCACACCACCCATGCGCACCCGAACGCACTCGCCAGCGCACCGCGCTGGGCGGCATCCGGGTAAGCCCGGTAGTTGTAGCGGAGCTGCACAACCACGACCTTAACTGCAACGGGCCTCATAGACGGACAGAACGACTACAGACGTGGCAGACACATTATTTTCGGCGATGCATGTGCACTTGGCCTTCGTGACGAAGTACCAGCGCGGGGTGTTCAACGACGAGATGCTGACACGCTGCGAAGAAATCATGCGCAAGGCCTGCGAGGACTTCGAAGCGGAGCTGAAGGAGTTCAACGGCGAACCCGATCACATCCACCTGCTGGTGCTTCCCCAAGCTCTCGACTCCGTTCGAGCAGGACAGACCCCTATCCCGCCCAAGGCCGCCAATCTCAAAAATGGTCAACAGCCTCAAAGGCGTCTCCGCCCGCCGGATACGGCTGGGGACACCTCCCGGCCGAAGACCGGGGGACAGTTCACCAGCGGCCGGATCAACCCCGCCATCACGCACGGACACCTGTGGTCGCCCCCGTACTTCTCCGCATCATGCGGCGGAACACCGTTGACGATCGTCCGCCAGTACATCGAGCAGCAAAAACGTCCGCTCTGACGTGCACGTCAGAGCAGCCTTGAGACGCATTCACCCCCGACGTGAACGCCCGGGCCTTCTGCAAGACTCCCCAGTAACTGCCGTGCCGTCACAGGCAGTTGACGATCACGTACCCCGGCTGTCACACGCTCGGCACAGACCTGACGACCCGCTGGCGCGGGCCCGGTGACCCCCCGGAACCGGTCAATGGTCCGTCGTCCACTGCTGCAGCTCCCGCGCGATGTCGGTCACCGACGCCTCTCCGCTCTTGACCAGCCGCGCGAGATCGCGGACCTGTTCCGGTGAGGTGGCGACCCCGAGGCCGCCGGCGACGAGATAGGCATAGGCGACGGCGGAGGCGAACAGGGCGTTGGAACGCTCCAGCGCGGGAATGTGGATCAGCAGTTGGAGCAGCGCGGCGGCACGCGCGTGCGGGCCCTCGTAGACGGGGATGCCGAATATCTCGGCCCGGTGCCGCTCGACCGCGGCGACCAGGGCACCCCAGTCGCTGACCTGCGGGTCCCCAGGAGTCTTCTGTTCGGCGAGCATGAGGAGCCAGGCGAGGTCGATGGTCAGATCGCTCAACGGTTCAGCGCCGGCCTTCGATCCGGACGGTGTCCCGGCCGTCACCGAACTCCTCCGCGAACACGTCCTCGTACTGCTTCATGAAGTCGGCGGCGGCCTCCACGAAGGTGCGGCCCGCCTCCCCCGTGTCCTGCTGGACCAGTTCCTCTATATAGCGATTGACGCTCATGCCACGGGCCTGGGCACGCTCGCGGGCGGCGCGGGCGGTGCCCTCGTCCACTCGCACGTTCAGTTGGGTCTTGGCCATACGTCGACGCTAGCGCCAGGATGCTAGCGGTGGCAAGCGGGGGCGGGCTCGGCCGGGGCCGGCGGTTCGGGCCGCGCTCGTCCCGTGCGTACCGCATGACGCGGACGCCCCGGGCGAAAGGGCTGGCGACCCTCGCGTACGGCTGATGGGTGCCGCTGCTGATCGGCGCCAACGGCGACCGGATGCTGCGGCTGACCGCAGAGCACGCGGACATCGCGGCCTTCACGGCGGTCCGTGCGGTACCGGGGAGCACGACCGGGAAGTTGGCGCCGGTCGGCCCCGATGAACTCGACGAGCGCGTGGCCCTCTACCGGGAACTGGCCGCGGGCCGCACGGAGCCCGCCCAGCGACGGGCGTCGGATCCGGGGCCCGGCCGCTCGGCTACGCCCCGGCCGACGAGGCGGGGACGGCCCCGGCCGGCGTTGGCGATCCGCCGAAGGACTGCCGGCAGTGCCGCAGCAGTTCGCGCAGCGCCGGGCTCTTGACCTGCGCCGCGATCAGCGCGAGCACCGCGGGCACGTCCGCGTCGGTGATGGCAACGGTCCGCAGACCCGTGTGCGGGGCGGCCATGGTGGCGGAGAGCACGGCGACACCGAGCCCGCGCTCGGCCAGGTTCACCACCGCCGCGGGAGCGCTCGCCTGGAGGGCGACGGCCGGAGTCAGGCCGCGCGCCGCGGCTGCCTGATCGAGCGTCGCCCGGACACCGGTCCCCTCGGGCAGGCAGATGAGCGGATGGGCCATGAGTTCGGCGAGGGTGATCCCGTCCGTTTCGGCCAGCGGATGACCGACGGGGACCGCGGCGACGATCGGCTCGCTGATCACCGGCCAGCCGTCCAGGTCCTCCGGAGCCTGGCGGGCCGCCCCGATCAGTGCCAGGTCGACGCTGCCCGCACGGACGTACTCGGCCAGCGTCGCGGAGCCGTCCTCGACGAGGCTGATCTCGACACCTGGATGGGCGAGGTGGAAGCTCGACAGTGCGTCGAACAGCGGCTGGACGGTGCAGGCGGTGACCATGCCGACGACGAGCCTGCCCCGCACGAGCCCGTTCATCTCGTCGACAGCCCGCCGCAGCGCCTCCATCGAGGACAGGACGGAGTGCGCATGGGCCAGCGCCACTTCGCCGACCGCGGTCGGCACGACCGTACGCCCCGAGCGGTCGAGCAGCGTGGCCCCGAGATCGTTTTCGAGCTGTCGGATCTGTGCGCTGATTCCAGGCTGGCTGATGTGCATCAGCTCCGCGGCCCTGGTGAAATTCGCTTCCTGCGCCACGGCGACGAAGTACCTCAGCTGCCTGATATCCATAACTTTTTATTCTAAGGCCGATCCAAACTATTGATTGGACTTCTACTCGGTCTCCGCCGGAAAATCGCCACGCCGGTCCCCGTACCGGAATCGCCACGCCGCTCCCGGGTACCGGGACCGCGGCCGGTGCCTGGACCACGGAACAGAACAGCCCGCACCTGAACGACAGGGCAGGAAGGGAACGATCATGCCCGAGCACGAGAAGGCCGTACACCCGGAGGACCTCACCCGTCTCTTCGTGGAGCGAGCCAACGCCGGTGATGCCGCCGGTCTCGCCGCCCTGTACGAGGAGGAGGCGGTGATGGCCTACCCGCCGGGCAGTGTGACGGTGGGCCGCGAGGCCATCCGGCAGCTGTGGGAGAAGGTGCTCGCCGGAGTGCCGCGCTTCGAACCGGAGCAGCCGCTCCCGACCCTGGTCTGCGGTGACATCGCGCTGACCGCCACGCCGCCCCGGGACGGCGCGGGCGCCCGCGCCCAGGTGGTCAGGCGGCAGGCGGACGGCAGTTGGCTGCGCCTCATCGATCAGCCGGAGTTCCGCCCGCCCACGAACTGAACGGGCCACCGCGCCACGCCCGCCGACGAACTGAGCGAACCCCCTGTCACACCCGCCGCGCCGCGGCCCCCGTTCGCCGCCGGCCTGTTGCTACCCGGCAGCCCTGGCGAACGAGCGTTCAAGACCGGTCTTCAGCGTCTTGGCCACCGGCCGCTCCACGAACCGGTGCACCAGCCAGCCCAGCACCAGGAACCCGGCGATCACGGCGACGACCAGCAGCCGGGGGTCCATGGCATCACGCAGGCGGTGGATCAGCGTCGTACCCGCCAGGTAGTGCGTCAGGTAGACGGGGTAGGTCAGGCCGCCGGCGGTGATCAGCCATTTCCAGCGGATGCGGTCGGTCGCGCCGAGGGCGACGGCCACCATCACGAGCATGAACACGGTGAAGATCAGCACGGCTCCGCGCCAGCTGGAGACGCCCTCATAGGCCACCCGGCTGCCCAGTTCCTGCTGGCCCATCAGCCAGGCCATGGCGAGGATGCCCCACAGCAGCAGATCCTGGCCGAAGCGGTACATGAGGTAGAGGGCGAGACCCGCGATGAAGTACCAGGCCCCGGTCGGATCGGCCGCCACCTCCAGCAGCCGGAAATCGGCGATCGGCGCGATCATCGCCGCCACGCCCCACACACAGCAGAAGATCACGACCCTGCGGTACGTCAGGCCCATGGCGACGACCATCAGGAAGAGGAGGTAGAAGCGCAGCTCCGACCAGAGGGTCCAGTAGACCGAGTCGACGTGCGGCACGCCCACGCCGGCCTGCAGCATCGTGAAGTTGACCAGGATGTCGTGCAGAGCCAGCCGCTGCCACACCCCGGGCAGCGCCACCAGCACGGCCGTGGTGAAGACGATGGCGAACCAGTACGCCGGATAGAGGCGGATCACCCGCGAGACGAAGAACTGGCGCGGAGTACGCCCCCAGCACGACATGCAGATGACGAAGCCGCTGATCACGAAGAAGATCTCGACGCCGATCCAGCCGAACGAGGCGAACCGGAAGACCGTGGGCATGATGTCGGACACCGGCCGGTCCCAGATCGCGTTGCCCGGTTTGTTGACCCGGTTCGTGCCGGCGTAGTGGTGCAGCACCACCATCAGGGCGGCCACCAGGCGGATGCCGTCGACGACGTACAGCCGAGGGCGGCTCCGGCCGGCGGCCGACGGTGTCCGGTGGCCCGCGGGTCTGGGCGGGCTCTCGGCAAGTGCGACGCCACCGGCGGGTGTCGACGTTCTGCCGCGCACTTCGTGCATCAGAGCTAAGCCAATCCCTCTTGAGACAACCAGGACCATTGGTCCACGGACGGTTCACGCTACGGCCAGGCCTTCCACGCCTTAGGGGCAGGGACGACTAAATCGCGCATGACGTGACGGAGAGTTACCGCAACGCTCGCCGAGTCGACTCGCAACGTTCTCCAATACTTCACCTGCCGTCACTCGCCGTGTCCGTCAGGTTGACCGGCCGTCGCCCCGGCCTGGGACCCACCGCCCAGCCGGTTCCTTTTGCTGATCCTTTACCCTTGGAGGACGGCGAGTGGCCGACCGGCCTCTCTCCCCGTCTCCCCCGCCTCCCCGACGAAAGGTGTGAGCGTCCACCCATGGACGAACCTCCCAGTCCGCGACATCGCGCGTTCCGCCCCGCCCTGGCCGATCATGGGACGGAGGTGACCCGATGACCGAAGTGCTCCTCCTGCTGGTGGCGGTGCTGCTTTCGCTCGCCTGCGGTGCCTTCGTCGCCGCGGAGTTCTCGCTCACCACGGTCGCACGCGGCGACCTCGAACGTGCGGCCGCACGCGGTGAGCGCGGCGCCGCCGGTGCCCTCAAGGCCGTACGGCATCTGACGTTTCAGCTCTCCGGTGCGCAGCTCGGCATCACGGTCACCAACCTGGTGGTCGGCATGCTCTCCGAGCCGTCCATCGCCAGGCTGATCGCGGGCCCGCTGCGATCGCTCGGCGTCCCGTCCTCCGCGGCAGGCACGGTCGCCCTGGTCATCGGCACCGCGCTGTCCACGGTCTTCCTGATGGTCGTAGGCGAACTGGTGCCCAAGAACTGGGCGATCTCCTCGCCGCTGGCCGTGGCCAAGCGGGTGGGCAGTCCGCAGCGCTGGTTCAGCGCCGTCTTCCGGCCCTTCATCGCGCATCTGAACGACACCGCCAACCGCGTGGTGCGCCGCTTCGGCGTGGAACCGGCCGAGGAGCTGGCCTCCGCCCGCGGACCGCAGGAGCTGGCGGCGCTGGCCCGGCACTCCGCCAAAGAGGGCGCACTGGAGCCGGACACCGCCGAACTGTTCGTACGGACCCTGAACCTCGCCGACCTCACCGCGGAGAACGTGATGACCCCGCGGGTCCAGGTCGTCGCCCTCGACACCCAGGCGAGCTGCCAGGACGTGGCCAACGCGACCCGGGCGACCGGGCTGTCCCGGTTCCCGGTCTACCGCGGGAACCTGGACACGGTCGTCGGGATCGCGCACATCAAGGACGTACTGACGCTGCCCGGCGAGGAGCGGGCCCGGTGCAACGTCGCGCAGATCATGCGCGAGCCGCTGCTCGTCCCCGAGTCGCTGACCGTCGACCGGCTCCTGGACCGTCTCTCCGGCAAGCGCACCATGGCGGTCGTCATCGACGAGTACGGCGGTACGGCGGGCGTGGCGACCCTGGAGGACATCGTCGAGGAGGTCGTCGGCGAGGTGCGGGACGAGCACGACCCGCACGAGACACCCGACCTCGCCCCCGCCGGGGCGGACGCCGACGGCAGGGCGGTGTACTCGGCCGACGGCGCCGCCCGCACCGACCAGCTCGCCCGGGTGGGCCTGCGGACGCCCGAGGGGCCCTACGAGACGTTGGCCGGCCTGGTCGCCGCCGAGCTGGGCCGCATCCCCGTGGCCGGGGACAGCGTCGAGGTCGCCGGGTGGCGGCTCGACGTGGTCGACGCGTCGGGACACCGGGCGGCCCGGCTGCTGCTGCACGCCCCGCCGGACGACATGACCGAGGAGAGCGCGGAGGACGGGACATGACCGCCGTACAGCTGCTGATCGGGCTGGCGACGCTCGTCGTCAACGCCTTCTTCGTGGGCGCCGAGTTCGCGCTGATCTCGGTGCGGCGCTCGCAGATCGAACCGCACGCCGAGGCGGGCGACCGGCGGGCGAAGATCGTGCTGTGGGGGCTGCAGCACGTGTCCGCGCTGTTGGCCGCCGCCCAGCTGGGCATCACGCTGTGCACGCTGGTCCTCGGCGTCGTCGCCGAGCCGGCCATCGCGCATCTGCTGGAGCCGGTCTTCCACGCGGTGGGCATACCCACGAGCGCGGGCCAGGCCGTGTCGTTCGTGATCGCGCTGGCGCTGGCGACCTATCTGCACATGCTGCTCGGCGAGATGGTGCCCAAGAACGTCGCGCTCGCCGAACCGGTGCGCAGCGCACTGCTGCTCGGCCCTCCCCTGGTCGCCCTCTCCCGGGCCCTGCGCCCGGTGATCTTCACGGTCAACGCCTTCGCGAACGCCCTGCTCAAGCTGCTCAGAGTGGAGGCGAAGGGCGAGGTCACCGCCACGTTCTCGGACGCGGAGCTGGCCCAGATCGTGCGCGACGCCGGCGAGGCGGGCCTGATCGACGACCGGGCGCGGGAACGGCTGCACGACGCCCTGGAGCTGGGCCGACGGCCGGTGCGGGACGTGGTGGTCCCGCTGGACGACGTGGTGTACGCGCGCGTGGGCGTCACGCCCGAGCAGTTGGAGCGGCTGTCGGCCCAGTCGGGCTTCTCCCGTTTCCCAGTGGTGGACGACGGACGCCACATCGTCGGCTATCTGCATGTCAAGGACGCGCTGGAGGCCTCGCCCCGGGACCTGCCGCTGCGGCAGCAGGACATGCGGCCCATCGCGCGCGTACGGGAGAACACACCGCTGGACGACGTGCTCACCGCGCTGCGCGGCAGCCGTACGCATCTGGCCGCGGTGCTCGGCGCCGACGGGCGGCTGGCCGGCCTGGTCACCATGGAGGACCTGCTGCGGGAACTGTTCGGCCAGCACGCGTGAGCCCCACCGGGCCCGTGCCACGGCGGCCCGCCGTGGCACGGGCCCGGACCGGTGAGCGGAAACGGACCCGGACGGGTGGGGCGGAAACGCACCGGGACCGGCGGGTACCGCCCCCGGGCCGACCAGCACACACGGGCCCTGGCCGGCCAGCCGGATCCCGGTCCGGACCGACCGGTGGGTACGGCCCCGCGACGCCGGGATAGCATCGCACTCGCCATGCACACGATCCCCTCGCAACCCACGCACTCCAGCCTGGTCGCGGTCGGCGACTCCTTCACCGAAGGCATGTCGGACCTGCTGCCGGACGGCTCCTACCGAGGCTGGGCGGACGTCCTCGCGGCGCGGCTGGCCGCCCGCACACCGGGATTCCGGTACGCCAACCTCGCGGTACGCGGCAAGCTGATCGGACAGATCGTCGCGGAGCAGGTGGACGTGGCCGCCGCCATGAACGCCGACGTGGTCACGCTGGTCGGCGGACTCAACGACACGCTGCGGCCCAGGTGCGACATGGGACGGGTACAAGGGCTGCTGACGGAGGCGGTGGAACGGCTGGCACCGGCCTGCAAGCAACTGGTGCTCATGCGCAGCCCGGGCCGCCGCGGGCCGGTCCTGGAACGGTTCCGGCCCCGCATGGAGCAGTTGTTCGCCTGCATCGACGACCTCGCCGAGCGACACGGCGCCCTGGTCGTGGATCTGTACGCGGCGCCGTCGCTGGCCGACCCGCGGCTGTGGGACGTGGACCGGCTGCACCTGACGGCCGATGGGCACCGCCGGGTCGCGGAGGCCATCTGGCAGAAGCTGGGCTACGCCCCCGAGGACACCGAGTGGCACGTCCCGCCGCTCGCGGACCTGCCGCCGGGCTGGGTCACCCGGCGGGCCGCCGACGTGCGGTTCGCCCGGCAGCACCTGCTGCCGTGGATAGGCCGCCGGCTGACCGGCCGTTCCTCCGGTGACGGCCGCCCGGCCAAACGCCCCGACCTGCTCCCGTACGAGAGCCGGGAGGAGCCCGGCGGCGGGGCACCGCGGCCATGACCACCGAGGTCATCGACCTCAGGGGCCGGATCCACGACTTCGGCCCCCGGCTGGAGGACGCCCCCGCGGACGTCGTCCACGTGGGCCGCCGCTGGACCCTGGGAGGCTGGGACCTGCCCCGGCACCCCGTGTACAACCCTTTCGCCCACGACACGGCGGCCAAGCGACGGGACGGCACCCGGGCCGAGGTCATGGCGATGTACCGGGCGTACCTCCTGGAACACCCCGAACTGCTCGAACTCGTCGCCGAGCTGCGCGGCAGGACCCTCGCCTGCTGGTGCGTCCCCGAGCTGTGCCACGCGCAGGTACTGGCGGAGCCGGCGGACACGGACGACACGCCCTGACTCCCGCCCCGGGCACGCCTGACGAAACGGCGGCAGGCAGCGTCGGCTGCCGATCACCGGCAGCCTCCCCGTAGCCCGCCGTGGCCCCGCGCGGCCCCCGTAGCTCCTCGTAGCCCCTTGTCCTGGTGCCCCGCGGCCCCTCGTAGCTTCCACCAAATCCCCCCGTGGCGCTGGCCTGCAGGAATCGCCAGTAGAATCTGTCCACGTGACTTCCGCGCCCGCCAAGCCCCGCATCCCGAACGTTCTCGCCGGACGGTACGCCTCCGCCGAACTGGCCACGCTGTGGTCCCCCGAGCAGAAGGTGAGGCTGGAGCGACAGCTCTGGCTTGCCGTGCTGCGGGCCCAGAAGGATCTCGGGATCGAGGTGCCGGACGCGGCGATCGCCGACTACGAGCGGGTTCTCGACACCGTCGACCTGGCCTCGATCGCCGAGCGCGAGAAGATCACGCGGCACGACGTGAAGGCCCGGATCGAGGAGTTCAACGACCTCGCGGGACATGAGCACGTGCACAAGGGCATGACCTCCCGTGATCTGACCGAGAACGTCGAGCAGCTGCAGATCCGGCTCTCCCTGGAGCTGATGCGCGACCGCGCGGTGGCCGTGCTGGCGCGTCTGGGCAAGCTGGCCGGCGAGTACGCCGAGCTGGTCATGGCGGGCCGCTCCCACAACGTCGCCGCGCAGGCCACCACCCTGGGCAAGCGCTTCGCGACCGCCGCCGACGAACTGCTGGTCGCCCACGGCCGGGTCGAGGAGCTGCTCGGCCGCTATCCGCTGCGCGGCGTCAAGGGCCCGGTCGGCACGGCGCAGGACATGCTGGACCTGCTGGGCGGCGACGCGTCGAAGCTCGCCGAGCTGGAGGGCCGGATCGCCGGGCACCTCGGCTTCTCGCAGGCCTTCACCTCCGTGGGCCAGGTGTATCCGCGCTCGCTGGACTACGAGGTCGTGACCGCACTGGTGCAGCTCGCGGCGGCGCCGTCGTCGCTGGCGAAGACGATCCGGCTGATGGCCGGGCACGAGCTGGTCACCGAGGGATTCAAGCCGGGCCAGGTCGGCTCGTCCGCGATGCCGCACAAGATGAACACCCGGTCCTGCGAGCGGGTCAACGGCCTCATGGTGATCCTGCGCGGCTACGCCTCGATGACCGGCGAACTGGCCGGCGACCAGTGGAACGAGGGTGACGTCTCCTGCTCTGTGGTGCGCCGGGTCGCGCTGCCGGACGCCTTCTTCGCGCTGGACGGCCTGCTGGAGACCTTCCTGACGGTGCTCGACGAGTTCGGTGCCTTCCCCGCCGTCATCGCCCGCGAGCTGGACCGCTATCTGCCGTTCCTCGCCACGACGAAGGTGCTGATGGGTGCGGTGCGGGCCGGTGTCGGCCGCGAGGTCGCCCACGAGGCCATCAAGGAGAACGCCGTCGCCACCGCGCTCGCCATGCGTGAGCAGGGCGCCGAACGCAACGACCTGCTCGACAAGCTGGCTGCCGACGAGCGACTGCCGCTGGACCGGGAGCAGTTGCGGACGCTGATGGCCGACAAGCTGTCCTTCACGGGAGCGGCGGCCGACCAGGTCGGCGCGGTGGTCGGCCGGATCGAGAAGATCGTCGAGCAGCACCCGCAGGCGGCCGGTTACACCCCGGGCGCGATCCTCTGATCCGGTCCGTCCGTACGTGGCCGCGACGGCTGGGCACGTGGCCCGCACGGGCGTGGGGAAATCCGGTGGCGTGGCGTGAGCGGGCCGCATGGCCCGGGGCCGCACGGGCGCGTTCCCGGGCCGGTGCGCGCAGGACCGACGGCGGCCCGGGACCGCAGCCGCCCCTGCGGGAGCCCTGCGCACCCTGAAGCGGGCACCCGCGTCGCTCCGCCTCCGGCCGTGTCTTCCCCGCCGCCGGGGCGTCCGCGCGGGAAGCGGAGCCCGCACCGGCGGGCGGCACCGCGTCAGGCGTCCCGCCGGTGCACGCTCCACGCTCCCGCGAGCAGTGCCCCCGCCGTCCACACCGCGGTCACCGCGAGGCCGGTCCACGGACCGAGACTGCCGTCCCAGTCGCTGTGCAGCACCACCTGGCCGGCCCGGTCGGGCAGGAAGTCGGCGACGCCGCCAGACAGATCACCGACCACGAACGAGACGATCAGAAGCAGCGGGATCAGCACGCTGAGTGTGGCCACCCCGCTGCGCAGCACCGCCGCGAGCCCGGCCGCGAACAGCGCCATCAGCGTCAGGTAGACACCGCAGCCCACCGCCGCTCGCAGCCCCTCGGACCACGTCGGCCGGTCCGGTCCTGGCCCGAGGGCGGCACGGCCGACCAGCAAGGTCGCCACTCCGGTGACCAGTCCGACGGCGAGGACGGGGGCCGCGATCGCGGTGGCCTTGGCGGCGAACCAGCGCAGCCGGTCGGGAACCGCCGCCAGGGTCAGGCGCAGTGCGCCCCCTTGGAACTCGGACGAGACGGCCGTCGTACCGAACGCCGTCGCCGCGATCTGGCCGAAGGAGACGCCGAAGAACATCGACGACAGGGAGTCGGTGCCGGTCTCGTCCGTCGAGGCGAGCAGGGCGAGGGCGGCCGTGACGAGCAGCACCGCGGCAAGACTGCCGACCAGCGAACGCAGCGTACGGATCTTGATCCACTCGGCGTGGAGTGCGGGCTGGAAGGACATGCTCAGACCTCCTGCGGCTGGGCGGCGAACTCGGTCTCGGCCGACGTCAGATCCAGATAGGCCTCCTCCAAGGTGGGCTCCACCGAGGCGAGTTCGAGGACGGGGACGCCCGCGTCGGCCAGCAGCCGCCCGATGTCCTCCACGCGCGCGTTGCGTACGGCCCACCTGCCGGAGGCGTCCGGGACGGCGTCGTAGCCGTGCCGGGCCAGCAGGTCGGCGGGGGTCGTGCCGTCGGCCGGACGGAGCCGTACGCCGGGTCGCACGCGCGCGTGCACGAATTCCTGCAGCGGGGTGTCGGCGAGCAGACGCCCGCGGCCGAGGACGACGAGGTGGTCGGCGAAGGCCGCGGTCTCGTTCATGAGGTGGCTGGAGACCAGGACGGTGCGTCCCTGGGCCGCCAGCCGGCGCAGCAGTTCGCGGATCCACACGATGCCCTCGGGGTCGAGGCCGTTCGACGGCTCGTCGAGGAGGACGACCTCGGGGTCGCCGAGGAGTGCGGCGGCGATGCCGAGCCGCTGGCGCATGCCCAGGGAGTACGTCTTCACCCGGCGCCGCGCAGCGGCGGCGAGGCCCGTCTCCTCCAGCAGCGCGTCGACCCGGCGCACGGGAATGCGGTTGCCGGCCGCCAGGGCGCGCAGATGGTCTCGTCCGGTGCGGGAGCCGTGCGCGGCCTGCGCGTCGAGCAGCGCGCCCACCGTGCGCAGCGGCTCACGGAGTCCGGTGTAGGGCCGGCCACCGACCGTGGCGGTCCCGGAGGTCGGCCGGTCCAGGCCCAGGACGAGCCGCATGGTGGTCGACTTTCCGGCACCGTTGGGGCCGAGGAAACCGGTCACCCGGCCGGGCCGGACGGTGAAGGTGACGTGGTCCACGGCCCGCCGGGCGCCGTACGCCTTGCAGAGTTCTCGTACGTCGATGCAGGTCATGGCACCACCCTGGCCGTTCGCGGGGGCTCCGCTCCTCCCCCGCCGGTGGGCACCTTCTCCCCCGCCCGGGGGAGGTCCGTTGTCGGTGGTGCGTGCCACGATGGGCCGATGGCCCGTTTTCTGCGCCCGCTGCTGCGCGGGAGGACGTACACGCGCGTGCTGCACCTGTGGGTGCCCATGCTGATCGTCAGCATCTGGCTGTTCATCGACATGTCGACGCCATGGGTGCCCGCGGCGGCGCTGCTCCCGGTGGGGCTGATCGGGGCGGTGCGGACCGGGGAGGGCGTGCAGGCGCAGCTGCTGCTGACGCCCGGCGAGGAGGAGTCCGGCATCTCGGTGACGCCGTCGGCGACCTGGCGGGACAGGATGCGCACCGTGCTCTGGCTGGAGGCACGGATGGCACTCTCCGTGGCCGCCGTGTTCGGCACCGTCTGGCTGCCGGCGCTGACCTGCGGTCTGGTCCGGCTCGCCCTCGGACACACCACCCCGTCCGTGCCGGTGCTGGACCAGGTACAGCCGCACTGGGCCTACGGGCTGCTCACCCCGCTCCCCCTGCTCGCCCTGTACGGCCTGGCGGTGGGCCTCGGCGAGCTGGTCACCGCCGTCGCACGCCGGCTGCTGGGCCCGTCGGCGGCGGAGCGCCTGGCCGCCCTGGAGGAGCAGACCGAACAGCTTCTGGAGCGCACCCGTATCGCGCGCGAGCTGCACGACTCCATCGGACACGCGCTGACGGTCGCGGTGGTGCAGGCGGGCGCGGCGCGGGCCGCGGGCGATCCCGAGTTCACCGACCGGGCCCTGGGCGCCATCGAGGAGACGGGCCGCGCCGCCCTGGGGGATCTGGAACGGGTGCTGGGCGTGCTGCGCGAGTCGCAGCGGCCGGCGGGCAGCCGCCCCACGCTGGCCGACGCCGACCGGCTCCTGGAGTCGGCGCGCGCCTCCGGGGCCAAGGTCGACGCCGAGACGACCGGTCCGCTGGAGACGGTTCCGGGTCCGGTGTCACGGGAGGGCTACCGCATTCTCCAGGAGGCGCTGACCAATGTGCTGCGGCACGCGGGGTCCGTGCCGGTCCTGGTCCGGGTCACGGTGGCGGCCGGTGTCCTCGCCCTGGAAGTGCGCAATCCGCTGCCGGACGGGGTGGCCGGTGCCGGCCGGGGCAGCGGCCTGCGCGGCATGCGCGAGCGCGCGGCCCTTCTCGGGGGCAGCGCGCTGACCGGCCCGGACGCGGGCGACTGGCAGGTACGCGTGGACCTGCCCCTGCACCCAGGGGGGCGGGCAGCCACGCAACCAGCCCCCCGCCCCCCGCACACGGCCGGACGACCCACCAGCACCCCCGTCGCAGCGCATACGCTTGGCGGATGCCGGTCACCGTTCTCCTCGTAGACGACGAACCCCTGGTCCGAGCCGGTCTGCGCGCGGTGCTCGCCGCTCAGCCGGACATCGAGGTGGTAGGCGAGGCGGCCGACGGCGCCGCGGTGATCCCGCTGGTCCGGCAACTGCGCCCGGACGTGGTCGCCATGGACGTCCGGATGCCGCTCATGGACGGCATCGAGGCGACGCGCGCGGTGCTGCGCACGGTGGCCGATCCGCCGAAGATCCTGGTGGTGACCACGTTCGAGAACGACGAGTACGTGTACGACGCGCTGCGGGCCGGTGCCGACGGGTTCCTGCTGAAGCGGGCCCGGCCCGCCGAGATCGTCCATGCCGTACGGCTGGTCGCGGAGGGCGAGTCGCTGTTGTTTCCCGCGTCGGTGCGGCAGCTCGCGGCCCGTTTCGGCGACGACGGGCACGGCAACCGGGCCGCACGGGCGGTGCTGGAGCGGGCCCGGCTGACCGAACGGGAGGCCGAGGTACTGCGGTTGATGGCCCGGGGGCTGTCCAACGCGGAGATCGCCGACCGGCTCGTCGTCGGCACGGAGACGGTCAAGTCGCACGTCAGCGCGGTCCTGGCAAAGCTGGGGGCACGGGATCGCACCCAGGCGGTGATCGCGGCTTTCGAGTCGGGCTTCGTCGCTCCGGGCTGATCACCCGTGCCCTCGCCCGCGACATCCCACATGACATCTCACACGGCATCTTCCGCGGCATCTTCCATGACATCTCCCGACTCATCTCCCGTGCGGCGAGAGGGAGTCGGTGCCAGGCACTCGCCGGGGGTTCACGGCGCCGAGTACGATCCGGCCAACATGCGCACGAGCTGGAAGGACGGACGTTGGGGCGGCTGACCGGCGGCGATCCCTCGCTGCTGCGAAGGATCAATTCCACTGTGGTGCTGCACGCGATGCGTGCGGCCGACTTCGCGACACTCACGGAGATCACCCGGGTGACCGGGTTGTCCAGACCGACCGTCGAGGGGGTCGTCGAAGGGCTCATCGACGCCGGTCTCGTGGTGGAGAGCGCAGCCGAGGAGGGCACCACCCGGCGCCAGGGGCGGCCCGCGCGGCGGTTCCGGTTCCGGGCCGAGGCCGGGCATCTGCTGGGCCTGGAGATCGGGGCGCACCGGGTCGCGGCGGTGCTGTCCGATCTGGACGGGCGGGTCCTGGGCGCGCAGTCCAGAGAGGTGACCGAGGCGGCCGCGGCGGACGAGCGGCTGGAGCGGCTGCGGAACGCCGTCGCTGAGCTGCTCAGACGGGCCGGTGTGGCGCGCAGCTCGCTGTGGGCGGTCGGGGTCGGCACGCCGGGGATCGTCGAGACCGACGGCACCGTACGGCTCGGTACGGCGCTGCCCCAGTGGACGGGCCTGCGGCTGGGTGAACGGCTCAGCCGTTCCTTCAAGTGTCCGGTGCTGGTGGAGAACGACGCCAATGCCGCCGCGGTGGCCGAGCACTGGAAGGGCGTGGCGACCGACTCGGACGACGTGGTGTTCGTGCTGGCCGGACTGAGCCCGGGCGCCGGAGCACTGATCGGCGGGCGGCTGCACCGGGGCTTCAGCGGGGCGGCCGGGGAGATCGGCGCACTGCATCTGCTGGGCCGGGAGGTGACACCGGAGACCCTGCTGTCCACCACGGGCCGGCCGCTTCCCCCGCTGGACGAACAGGCGGTCGCCGAGGTGTTCGCGCTCGCTCGCAAGGGCGACGAGCAGGCGCAGGCCGCTGTCGAACGGTTCAGTCAGCGGCTCGTGCACGACGTGGCGGCGCTCGCCCTGGCTCTCGACCCGGAACTGGTCGTGATCGGCGGCTGGGCGGCCGGCCTGGACGGTGTCCTCGAACCGCTGCGCCAGGAACTCGCGCGGTTCTGTCTGCGCCCGCCCAGGGTCGCCCTCTCCCTCCTCGGCGAGGCGGCCGTGCCCATGGGGGCCCTGCGGCTCGCCCTCGACCACGTGGAGGAGCAGTTGTTCGCGGTGGAGGGTACAGCGACGGCTCCGCGCTGACCGACGGCGCTCACACCGTCAGCGTACGTACGGCCGGTCGGCCGGAGCACGCCCAGGTGGGGAACGCCGCCGTGCGCAGCCTCGGCGCGCGGGGAGCGGAAGGCGACGCTACGAAGCCTGCCGCTCGGGCCCGTGGTGGATCTCCACCCCGCCGGAAGCGGCGAAGGTGAGCCGGCAGGTGTCCGCGCGGTACAGGGCGACGGAGAGCGCGGCCGTGCGTCCCTCGGCGAGGAAGCGCGTGGTGACGACCAGGACGGGCGCCCCGGGCAGCCGGTCCAGTTCCTTGGCGTCGTCCGCGTGGGCCGAGCCGAGTTCCACGGCGCGGTCCTGGCCCTCCAGCTCCAGGCGCTGCAGCTCGCGCAGTACGGCACGCGCGCGTGCGGGACCGGAAGGGGCGTCGATCGCCGGCAGGTCGGGCACCGAGGAGACGGGGACGTAGAGCAGTTCGGAGGCCACCGGCTGACCGCGCGACACCAGGGTGCGGCGCACGACGTGCACGGGCTCGTCGGGAGCGGTGTCCAGGGCCGTGACGACATGCGTGGGCGGCACCGCCTGATTGCATTCGGCGGGCTGCCAGGCGTCTGCGTCGGCGCCCGGCCAGGCGTGCTGCTCGGTGCCGACGGCGACGCCGAGGCGCGGCGGGGCGACGGTCGTGCCGACACCGCGGCGACGCTGCAGCCGGCCTTCCAGTTCGAGCTGTTCGAGGGCCTGGCGGAGCGTGGCGCGGGCCACGCCGAAGCGGGCGGCGAGGTCCCGCTCGTTGGGCAGGATCTCACCGACCGAGAACTCCGAGTCCAGTGCCTCGCTGAGTACGGTCCTGAGATGCCAGTACTTCGGTTCCGGCACCGATTCCAGCTGCGTGGTCCCCACCCTGTCCTCCGCTGTCGCCGTGGTCCGGCTGCGTTTTAGCGCCTTCTTTAATAAAGGTTGTTGCACTATCGGTGACGATAAGGCGGCACCGCACCCTTGGTCAAGACCAATCATCGAATCCTCGGGCCATGGAATGACCGTCCGCAGCGGAGCGTTCACGAAGCGTTCGCACGGAGCCGTCTTCGTTACGCGCAGGCAAAGCGCCCGTCGTACCGGCAAAGCGCCCGTGGTACCGGCGCGGGCGGCACACAACGGGGCTTCGGGCGAAGGGCAGAAGGCGGAAGGCAGAGGGAGAAGGCTGCAGAGGAAGGCGGAGGGCAGCGGAGGAAGCCGGAGGACAGGGGCGGAACGGACCGCCGGTCCGTCAGGGACCGGCGCAGCTTGTCGGGGTTCGGATCAGCGGTCCGTCAGGGAGCGCAGCTTGTCGGGGTTGCGGACGAGGTACACGGTGCGGATGAGGCCGTCGGCGACGTCCAGTTGAAGGACGGTGTCGGGCCGGCCGTCGCTGAGGGCCAGCACCGAGAAGCCGCCGTTGACCTCCAGGAAGCGCACGGACATCCGGGTCGCCCCGTCGCCGGTGACCGCGATGAGGAAGCGGCCCACCTTGTCCGCCGTCTCCAGGACGCGCACCGGCGCCTTCGTCTTGCCGCCGCTGTCGCCCACCAGACGCACGTCCGGGGCGAGCAGGGACAGCAGCCCGGCCAGGTCGCCGCCGGCCGCGGCGGCGAGGAACCGCTCCGTCAGGTCGCGCCGCTCGGCCGGATCGACGGTGTAGCGCGGCCGCCGTTCCTCGACGTGCCGACGCGCCCGCCCGGCGAGCTGGCGCACCGCCGCCTCACCGCGGTCGAGCACGGCCGCGATCTCGGCGTACGGACAGCCGAATGCCTCCCGGAGGACGAACACGGCGCGCTCCAGTGGCGACAGCGACTCCAGGACGACGAGCACCGCGAAGGAGACGGAGTCGGCGAGCACCGCGCGCTCGGCGCTGTCCGGGACGGTGTCCGCGAAGTCGGTGGTGTACGGCTCCGGGAGCCACGGACCGACGTACGCCTCGCCACGGGCCCGGATCTGGCGCAGCCGGTCGATGGCCAGCCGGGTGGTGATGCGCACCAGGTAGGCGCGCGGCTCACGCACCTGGGTGCGGTCGGCGGCGGACCAGCGCAGCCAGGCGTCCTGGACCACGTCCTCGGCGTCGGCCACGCGTCCGAGCATGCGATAGGCGACACCCATGAGGACGGGACGGTGCGCTTCGAAGACATCGGTCGGGGTCTCCACGGTCACCGGTCCATCCCATCCGACCGGTCCCGAGATGTCCAGGCGGCGGACCGGGGACGGGAATACGGCAGACCGGTCATCGGACCGGAGCCGGGCGGACCGGAGCCGCGTAGACCAGAGCCGCGTGTACCGGCGCCGCGCGAACCAGAGGCACGCCGACCGGGCGGGACACGCGGGAGCCGGGGGCTACCCGGCGGTAGCAATTGCTGACAAGCTGTCCACAGCGTCCGCAGCCCGTCCCAGAGGAGGAGCACACCCATGTCCGCGACCGCCTCCTTCGAGGTCCCCACCCCGTACGGCCCCCGGGGCGTCACCGTCTCCTACGCGCGCGTGGGGCAGGGCGAACCGCTGGTCCTCCTGCACGGCATCGGCCACCACCGGCAGGCATGGGACCCGGTGATGGACATCCTCGCCGCCGAACGCGACGTGATCGCGGTGGATCTGCCCGGGTTCGGCGCCTCCCCGGGTCTGCCGGACGGCCTCACCTACGACCTGCCGTCGACCAATGCCGTACTCGGCGCCCTGTTCGGGGCCCTGGAACTGGACCACCCGCACGTGGCCGGGAACTCGCTCGGCGGTCTGCTCGCCCTCGAACTGGGCCGCGAGAAGCTCGTACGGTCCGTCACCGCGCTGTCCCCCGCCGGATTCTGGACGCAGGCCGAACGGCGCTACGCCTTCGGTGTCCTGCTCGCGATGAGGCGGATCTCCCGACGGCTGCCGCCGCCGCTGGTCGAGCGGCTGGCCCGGACGCCGGCCGGACGGACGGCCCTGACCAGCACGATCTACGCCCGGCCCACCCGCCGTCCACCGCAGGCCGTGGTCGCCGAGACGCTGGCACTGGCCCGGGCCACCGGCTTCGACGCGACCCTGCGAGCCGGAACCGCCGTCCGGTTCACCGACGCACTCGCGGACCTCCCGGTCACGGTCGCCTGGGGCACCCGGGACCTGCTGCTCGTGCGCCGTCAGGGGATCCGCGCCAAGCAGATCATCCCGCGGGCCCGGCTGGTGCGGCTGCCCGGCTGCGGGCACTGCCCGATGAGCGACGACCCGGCGCTCGTCGCACGGGTGATCCTCGACGGCAGCCGCTGACCGGCGTGCCGAAGCGGTCGACGCGGCCGCAACCATGGAGGCGCCCTCCGATTCCCGTGTCCGCCGGGCCAGTTGTTCACCCGTGGTTTCCGTGCCGGCTGCGACGCGCCAGTAGTTGTGGCACGGCAGATCGACCGGTCCCCGACCCCGGAGGCGCATTCATGTCGCACCGTCACTCTCCCGGCCGCCGAAGCGTCCTGCGCGGCTCGCTCGCCGCGTCGGCGGCCCTGGCCCTTCCCGCCGGCGCAGGCGCGACGCCGGCGTTCGCCCTGTCGGGACGTCCGAAGGCGGGCTGGGGGGTGCAGGTCGGCGACGTGACCGCCGACTCCGGCCTGGTGTGGGTGCGCTCGGACCGGCCGGCCCGGATGGTCGTGGAGACCTCGGCCACCGAGTCGTTCCGCACCCCGCGCAGATGGTACGGCCCGCTGCTCGGCCGGGACACCGACTTCACCGGCACCACCGCGTTGCGCGGGCTGCCCTCCGGCGAGCAGATCCACTACCGCGTGCTGCTCGCCGACCCGGACGACCCGCGGCGCACCGGCGAGCCGGTGACCGGAACGTTCCGTACCGTCTCGGGACGCCGGCGCGACGGCGTGCGCTTCCTGTGGTCGGGTGACCTGGCGGGCCAGGGCTGGGGCATCAACCCCGACGTCGGCGGCTACCGGATCTACGACGCCATGGCCCGGCTCGACCCGGACTTCTTCCTGTGCAGCGGCGACAACATCTACGCCGACGGCCCGATCGCCGCCACCCAGGCCCTGCCGGACGGGCGGACCTGGCGGAACATCACCACCGAGGAGAAGTCCAAGGTCGCCGAGACGCTGGCGGAGTTCCGCGGCAACTTCCGATACAACCTGATGGACGAGAACCTCAAGCAGTTCAACGCGCAGGTCCCGTCGATCATCCAGTGGGACGACCACGAGGTGCGCAACAACTGGTACCCGGGTCAGGTGATCGCCGACTCGGACGCCCGGTACACCGAGAAGAGTGTCGACGTGCTGGCGGCGCGCGCCCGGCGGGCCTTCAGCGAGTACTTCCCGATCCCGACGCTGCGTCCGGGCGCCGCGGAGGGCCGCGTCCACCGCGCGGTGCGGTACGGTCCCCTGCTCGACGTGTTCGTCCTGGACATGCGGACCTACCGCAACGCCAACTCGCCCGACGACCAGACCGTCGACCCGCAGGGCATCCTCGGCCGCGAGCAGTTGGACTGGCTCAAGCGGGAGCTGTCCCGGTCGCGCGCGGTGTGGAAGGTGATCGCCTCCGACATGCCGCTCGGCCTGGTCGTGCCGGACGCGACGGAGGGCCGGCCGAACATCGAGGCGGTGGCGCAGGGCGACCCGGGCGCTCCGCTGGGGCGTGAGCTGCAGATCGCCGAACTGCTGCGGCACATCAAGCACCGGCGGATCACCGGGACGGTCTGGCTGACCGCCGACGTGCACCACACCTCGGCCCAGCACTACCAGCCGTCGCGGGCCGCCTTCACCGACTTCGAGCCGTTCTGGGAGTTCGTCTCCGGTCCGCTCAACGCGGGCGCCTTCCCGGCCAGCGCGCTCGACGCCACCTTCGGTCCGGAGCGGGTGTTCGTGAAGGCGCCGACCGAGGCGAACGTCTCACCGGCGGGCGGCTACCAGTTCTTCGGCCAGGTCGACATCGACGGCGACAGCGGGGAGCTGACGGTGCGTCTGCACGAACAGGACGGAACGGTGCTGTTCACCCAGCGGTTGCAGCCGGGCCGCGTCGGCCAGTAGGCGCGGCGGAACACACCGGGCGGCCGACTCCCGTACCCTCAATGGCGTGCCGCGCACCGGCGTCATCCCCCGGTGCGCGGCACGGTTCGCCTTCCTCCCCAACTCGGCGTCCGGATAACTGCTTTCGCCGGGTTGCGGCGACGAATCGCGGCGGCTCCGCAGACGTCTTCTGACGTCTCATCAGCTCGTTACCTGACGATTTCTCAAGTGTTCTCCTGACGCTCTTTCAGGCCGTTGAGGTGGCGGGTGATCGCACACCACCCGTCGGGCCGCGACGCGGCGGCGCAGGACGAGTGGGCGGCGGCAGCACGGGCCCGGGCCGGACGGACGGACGGCCGGGGCGGAGACCCGCAAGGGGTCCCGCTGCGAATAAAAGGATGACCAAAAAGCGCTAAATGGGACAGAAGCATGCTTTACCTATCAGTCACAGACCGTTCGTGATCACGCAACACCGCTCCTTCACAGTGGGTGCATGACTGGAAACATGTCGGATGTGACAAGTGCGAAGCGCGGACGCGCCGTACACCGCTGGCGACGGGACATCGTCGAACTCGCCGCCCTCTTCACGGCCGTCGCCGTGGCGGACGTGGTGGCCAACCTGATCGGGCACGGGCCCGACGGCCCGGCGCTGCTGGTGATCGCCGCGGTCGCGCTGATCGCCACGGCGGGGTTCCACACCTGGTGGGCTCGGCGTCATGGACACGCCCCACCGGCGAGCCATACCGGCGCCCGGCCGCCCGCCGAGGCGCGGCGGACCGGGCCGTCCGAGGAAACCGCAGCGACACCCGCGACCGGTGGCCGGGCGAGCGCGCTGTGGCGGATGCGGACGACGGTGCAGGACGAGCCGGGCTCACTGGCCGCGCTCTGCGCGGCCCTCGCGGGCCGCGGGGTCGACGTGCTGAGCCTGCAGACGCACCCGCTGGCCGAGGGCACGGTGGACGAGTTCCTGCTGCGTTCCCCGGCCACTCTCACGGCAGCCGAGATCACCCGGGCGGTCTCGCTGGCCGGGGGCGCGCACACCTGGATCGAGCGGGCCGACGCGCACGACCTCGTGGACGCACCGACCCGGGCCCTCGGCCTCGCCGCGCGCACCGCCCAGGACGCGGCAGAACTCCCGCTGGCACTGCGGCAGTTGCTGGGCCGCTGCACCGTACGCTCGCTGCCCGCCACGGCGGCCCGCAGCGACCCGGAGGCGGCGGAGCCGGCCGAGGCGCTGGAGGGCACGGTGATACGGCTGCGGGCGCCCGAAGGCGGAGTGATCACCGTGGAACGGCCCTGGCTGCCGTTCACGCCGACCGAGTTCGCGCGAGCCCGGGCACTGGTGGAGCTGGACGCGCGGCTCGGCCCGCGGATCCCGCGCGGCCACGACCTGCTGACACCGGCGGACGGCTCCGCGATCACCGTGTGCCGGGCCGACATGAGCGACCTGGAGGCGGCGAAGGCCATGCACGCGCGCTGCTCCGCGCGGACGCTCGGCATGCGCTACCACGGGCCGGCCCGGGACGCCGACCGCTATCTCGACCATCTGCTCAGCCCGCGCTTCGGGCGGACGCTGGCCGTGCGGACCGCGTCGGGCCGCCTCGTCGCTCTCGGGCATCTGCTGTGGGACGGCGACGAGACGGAGATCGCGCTGCTCGTCGAGGACGAGTGGCAGCGGCGCGGCCTCGGCGGCAAACTCCTCGGCCGCCTGGTGGCGCTGGCCGTCGAGGCGGGCAGCGACAGCGTGTACGCCGTGACGCAGGCGTCCAACACCGGCATGCTCGCCGCGATGCGCGGCCTCGGGCTGCCCCTCGACCACCAGGTCGAGGAGGACACGCTGGTCATCACCGCCCGCCTGGACGCAACCCCGGTCGTCTCGCGCCCGCCGTACGACTGCCGGCCGGAGCGGTTCGGCCGGCCGGCCGACCGGGACTGAGCGCCGCGGCGGGCGTCCCGGCCCACCCGCCGAGGGTCCGGCCACGCCCTGAGCAGAATCGGGGTGAAGATCGGTTCGTACAGGTGACGCGGACATCGTCGCCGTATCAGGATGGACAGCATGTCTGAAACCAAGAGCCCGCTGCCCCGTGAGGTGGCCGACGCCTACGTCGACGCGTTCGTCGCCCTGGACCCGGTCACCGGTACCTACCTCGGTGTGAAGGAGAGTTCCAGCCGGCTGCCGGACTTCTCGCCCGCGGGCCAGACGGCCCTGGCGGAGCTGGCGCGGGACACCCTCACCGCGCTCACCGAGGCCGAGCGGCAGCCCGGGGCGGACAGCGCCGTGGAGCGCCGCTGCGCGCGTCTGCTGCGCGAGCGGCTCACCGCCGAACTCGCCGTGCACGATGCCGACGAGCACCTGCGCGCGGTCGGCAACATGCACACGCCGGGGCACGCCGTGCGCGACGTGTTCACCGTGACGCCCACGCAGACGGAGGAGGACTGGGCGGCGGTCGCCGAGCGGCTGCGCGCGGTTCCGGCCGCGCTCGCGGGCTACCGCGAGTCGCTGGCGCTCGGCCTGGAGCGGAAGCTGTACGCGGCGCCGCGCCCGACCGCCACCTTCATCGAGCAGCTGACCGAGTGGTCGGACCCGGACGGCAAGGGCCGCGGCTGGTTCGAGGACTTCGCCGACGCCGGACCCGAGGCGCTGCGGGCCGAGCTGGACGAGGCGGCCCGCGCGGCGACGGCAGCCCTCGTCGAGCTGCGGGACTGGATGCGGGACGGGTACGCGCCGGCCGTCGAGGGCACCCCGAACACCGTGGGCCGCGAGCGGTACGCGCGCTGGTCGCGCTACTTCAACGGCACGGACCTGGACCTGGACGAGGCGTACGCCTACGGCTGGGCCGAGTACCACCGCATCCTGGGCGAGATGCGGCAGGAGGCGGAGCGGATCCTGCCCGGTGCCGAGACGCCGTGGGTGGCGCTCGCCCACCTCGACGAGCACGGCGCGCACATCGAGGGCGTCGAGGAGGTGCGCGTCTGGCTGCAGGGCCTGATGGACCGGGCGATCGGGGAGCTGGACGGCACGCACTTCGAACTCGCCGAGCGGGTGCGGAAGGTGGAGGCCCGTATCGCCCCGCCCGGCGGTGCGGCGGCTCCCTACTACACCTCCCCGTCGGAGGACTTCTCGCGTCCCGGCCGTACCTGGCTGCCGACCATGGGGCAGACCCGGTTCCCGGAGTACGACCTGATGTCGACCTGGTACCACGAGGGTGTGCCGGGCCATCACCTCCAGCTCGCGCAGTGGGCGCACGTGGCCGAGAACCTCTCCCGGTACCAGGCGACCCTCGGCGGGGTCAGCGCCAACGCGGAGGGCTGGGCGCTGTACGCCGAGCGCCTCATGGACGAGCTGGGCTACCTGACCGACCCGGAGCACCGCCTCGGCTACCTGGACGCGCAGATGATGCGCGCCGCCCGGGTGATCGTCGACATCGGCATGCACCTGGAGCTGGAGATCCCGGCGGACTCGCCGTTCCACCCGGGTGAGCGGTGGACGCCGGAGCTGGCCGAGGAGTTCTTCGGCGCGCACAGCAGCCGGCCGGCCGACTTCGTGGAGAGCGAGCTGACCCGTTATCTGACCATTCCGGGTCAGGCGATCGGCTACAAGCTCGGCGAGCGGGCCTGGCTGCTGGGCCGGGAGAACGCGCGCAAGCGGCACGGCGACGCCTTCGACCTCAAGGCGTGGCACATGGCGGCCCTGTCCCAGGGCTCGCTGGGTCTGGACGACCTGGTGGACGAGCTGTCCGCGCTCTGACCGGCGCGGCACGGGCCGGTTCCGGGCATGCCGACAGGTCCCCGTTTCGGCGCAGGTCCCCGTTCAGGACGGCTCGCCGTTCAGGACCGGGGACGACGCCCTGGACGGGCCCGGCGCGTGCCCGCCCGGCCGGTGGTGCGCACGTGTTCCGTCGCGGCACCGACCGGCCGGCGGCCCATCCGTTCAGTCCGGCAGCCGGCGGAGCTGGACCAGGCCGAGCCAGGTCTCCGGGCCGGGCTGCGCGTGTGCCGCGCGGACCGTGTACCGGCCGGGCTCCAGCGGCACGCGCAGGTGTTCGGTGCGGTCGGTCGCGCTGCCGGGCCAGGCCGAGTCGAACAGGACGACCGGGCCAGGCACCTGCCAGCTGACCTCGTTCTGCCACACGGCCACGTCCAGCGCGGCGGGCACCCCCGCCAGCAGCTCGTCCTCCGAGCCCGCGGCGCTCCACCGTACGAAGATTTCGTGGTCCGGCAGGAACGAGGTGGCGGCCGGTTCGTCGCCGAGCACGAGGGCCGCGCTGTCCCCGACCGGGAGCAGACCGACGTACCCGTCGACCTCGCACGCCCGGTCGTAGTCCGTGGCGAGATCCTCGCCGTCGGCCCCGGCCCAGAACGGCAGCACCGCCTCGGGAACCACGATCAGCGGGCCACCGCCCGATTCCACCCACTCCACCGTGCCTGGATCCGCGTATCGCGCCATGGGCAGAACCTACACGGAAAGCGATCAAGACGATTCACTGACCTGCCTTCGTCCGCCCGCCGGTCCGCTGACCCTGCGTCAGCACGCCGGCCCGTCCGCCGGTCAGCGCCGCCGTCCGGTCATCCGGCGTCCCGCTGCCGCAGCACCGAACCCGATCTGCCCTTCACGACCTCCAGTTGGGCGTGGACACGGCGGCGCAGATCGGCGACATGGCTGACGATGCCGACGCTGCGGTCCCGTTCACGCAGGGAGTCGAGCACGTCCAGGACCTCGTCCAGGGTCTGGTCGTCGAGGCTGCCGAAGCCCTCGTCGATGAAGAGAGTGTCCAGCCCGGCGCCGCCCGCCTCGTCGGTGACGACGTCCGCGAGGCCGAGGGCCAGCGCGAGGGAGGCGAAGAACGTCTCACCGCCGGACAGGGTCGCCGTGTCCCGCTCGCGGCCGGTCCAGGCGTCGACGACGTGCAGTCCGAGCCCGCTGCGGCCCCGCCCGGTGCGGTCGTCGGAGTGGACCAGGGTGTAGCGGCCGGAGGACATCCGCAGCAGCCGTACCGTCGCGGCCGCGGCGACCTGCTCCAGGCGGGCCGCCAGCACGTACGACTCCAGGCGCATCCGGCGCTCGTTGTCGGCGGCGGTGCCGGCGGTGAGGGCGGCGAGCCGGGCCACCCGGTCGTACTCCTCGCGCAGCGGGGCGAGCCCGCGCACGCCGTCGGCGGCGCGGGCGGAGAGCCGGTCGAGTTCGGCGCAGCAGCGGGCCGCCGCGTCGCGTGCGGACGCGGCCTCGCGCAGCCGCCCGGCCGCCGAGGCCGCGGCCCGTTCGGCCGCTTCGAGGTCGGCGGGCGGCCGTTGGGCGGCGGCGGCCGTGTCCGGCTCCGCGAGGATCGCGCGCATGGCGGCCTCCTCGGCCTGCCGGGCGTCCAGGCGGTGTTGCAGTTCGCGGTGGGCCGCGTCGTCGAGCAGGGCGGCAGCGGCGGCCCGCGGGGTGTCGAAGCCGGCACGGTAGGCGGCGTCGGCCAGCCGGGCGTCGGCGTCCTTGAGCCGCCGGGCGCATTCCTCGGCGGCGCGGGTGGCGTCGGCGGCGTCGGTGAGCAGCGCCGCCTGCCGCTCCAGTTGCCCGGCGCGGGCCGTCACGCTGACGGCAGCGCCCCGGGCCTGCGCCAACTCGGCCTCCAGAACGGCGCGTTCCCGGTCGAGGGTTTCCCTCCGGGTGAGCCGGGAGGCGGTCCTGACCTCGGCCTGCTGCCGGTCGGTCAGGCGGCGCTCGCGCTCCTGCTCGGCACGCCGCAGTTCCTCGCGGGCCGCATGCAGCCCGGACGCGTCCCGCCGGGCGCGCTCGTACGCCTGCTCCAGCTCCTCCGTCTGGGCGGCGAGTCGTTCCGTCGGGGTGTCGCCGGCCTCGGCGGTCGCCGCGGCCAGCGCCTCCCGTACGAGGCCCAGTCGGCGTTCGTCCTCGGCGCGCTGTTCGTCGGCGCTCCGATGGGCCGCGAGCGCGCGCTCCTCCGCCTCCCGGTCGACGTGCCCGACGGCTCTGCGGGTGGGCGCGGGATGTTCGGTGGCGCCGCAGACGGCGCACGGCTCGCCGTCGGTGAGGTGCGCGGCGAGTTCCGCGGCGATGCCGTTCAGCCGCTGTTCCTTGAGGTCGAGCCAGTGGGCGCGGGCCGCCAGGGCGGCTGCCTGGGAGCCGAGCGCCCGTTCCTGGGCCGCTTCCGTGTCCCCGGCCAACTGGTCGCGCAGTCGGGCCGCGTCGAGCCGGCGTCCGGCCGGTTCGCGCTGCACGGCGAGCTGTTCGGCGCGGGTGGCCGCCTCCTGGGCGGACTCCAGCCGGGCCTGGAGCCCGGCGCGGGCCGCGTCCCAGCCGGCCAGCCAGCTCCCGGTCTCCCGCAGGACGTCCTCGTCGGCACGTTCCTGACGGTCCAGGCCGGCGCGCTCGGCGACCAGTTCGGCGAGCCGCTGCTCGGCGCGGCGTGCCGACTCCAGTCCGCCCCGTTCCTCGGCCGCCCGGCGCGCGGCGGCGGCGAGCCCGGCGGTGCCGGCGTCCGCGAAGGTCTCCGGCAGCCGCCCGCGCGCCCGGGTCTCGGCGGCGGCGGCCCGCCGGTGCTCGGCCTCGGCGGCCTCCCGCAGCTCCAGGGCGGGCGCCACGGTCTCCGCCTTGCGGCCCCGCTCCATGCGGGCCTGTACCTCGCGGTGCGCGCCGGCCCGCTCCTCCAGGAGCGCCGCGCGCCGTCGGGTCTCGGCGAACCTGTCCTGGAGTCTGGCGAGTTCGCGTACGTCGGTCAGGGCGCGGTCGGCGGCGGCGTGGGCGGACTCGGCGGCGGTGAGCCGGCAGTGGGCGACGGTGAGCCGTTCGCGGGCGGTGCTGCGCGCGACGGCGGCGGCACCCAGGACGGCCGCGGCCAGGCCCGGTTCACCGGGGGCGAGTTCCGGCAGCTCCATGGCCTCGCCCGCCGCCTGCTGCATGCGGTGGGCGCCGGCGAGCAGCGCGGCGTCGCCCTCGCGCACCCGGGCCTCGGTGGCCCGGCGCCGGTCGGCGAGGCGTTTTTCGACGTCGGCGAAGCGCCGGGTGTCGAAGAGGCGGCCCAGCAGCCGTCCCCGGGCCTCGGCGTCGGCCCGCAGGAACCGGGCGAAGTCGCCCTGCGGCAACAGGACGACCTGGCAGAACTGTTCCCGGCTCATGCCGAGCAGCTGGGTGATCTCCTCGCCGGTCTCCTGGTGCGAACGGCTCAGGTCCCGCCAGGCGCCCACCGCCGGATCGTAGCCGCGCAGCCATGTCTGGGCCTTGTCGAGCGTCGTTCCCGACCCGCGCTTCTTGGGCCGCTCCCAGGGTGGTTGCCGGGTGACCTCCAACCGCCGTCCGGCGACGGTCAGTTCGAGCCGGACCTCGGTGCGGGTGCCGGGGTCGGCGTGGTCGCTGCGCAGGGAGAGGCCCTGGCCGCTCTGCCGGGCGCCCGGCACGGAGCCGTAGAGGGCGTAGCACACGGCGTCCAGGACGGAGGTCTTGCCGGCGCCGGTCGGTCCGTGCAGCAGGAACAGGCCGGCGGAGGACAGCGCGTCGAAGTCGACACGCTGGGAGCCGCCGAACGGGCCGAAGGCGGTGACGTCGAGCCGGTGCAGCCTCATCGCGCCACCTCACGCGGCGTCGTGTCCTCACCGGTCACGTCCGCGCGCGCCCCGTCCGCCCGCAGGGCCTCCTCGGCGCGCACGGCGTCGAACGCCTCCCGCAGCACGGCCCGCTCGCGCTCGTCCGGTGCCGCGCCGCGCACATGGGCCACGAAGTCCTGGGCGATCTGCTGGTCGCCACGGCCGGCGAGGCGGCCGGCGTACGTCGTGTCGGGGTCCTCCGGGGGCCGGTCGGGGGCGAAGACGAGGCTGAGCGTGTGCGGGAAGCGGCCGGTGAGCCGGGCCATCGGGTCGGCGGGGCGCACCGGGTCGGTGAGCGTGGCCTCGACCCAGGCGGCCTCGCTGCCGGTGAGGGCCGGGTCGGCGAGCAGGTCCTCCAGGGTGCCCCGGATCCGGGCGAGCGGGCGCGGCACCGGGCAGTCGACGCGTTCGGCGGCCACCGAGCCGTCGGCGCCGAGGTCGACCAGCCACATGCTCTTGCGGTGGGCGGCCTCGGAGAAGGAGTAGGCCAGGGGGGAGCCCGAGTACCGCACCCGCGGGGTGAGGGTCTGGCAGCCGTGGAGATGGCCGAGCGCCACATAGTCGACGCCGTCGAAGACTCCGGCCGGGACGGCGGCCACCCCGCCGACGGTGATGTCCCGTTCGCTGTCGCTGGCCTCGCCGCCGGTGACGAAGGCGTGCGCGAGGACTACGGAGCGGGTGCCGGACGGCCGGGCGGCGAGGTCGGCGCGCACCCGGTCCATGGCCGCGCCGAGCACGCTCTCGTGGCCCGCGCGGTCGACTCCGAACGCGTCCTTCACCAGGGCGGGTTCCAGGTAGGGCAGGCCGTAGAAGGCGACGTCCCCGAAGGCGTCCGCGAGCAGGACCGGGGTGCCGCAGCCGGCCGGGTCGGTGCGCAGGTGGACGCCCGCGCGGTCGAGGAGTCCGGCGCCGACCCCGAGCCGGCGGGCCGAGTCGTGGTTGCCGGAGATCATCACCGTGGGCACGCCTAGGTCCGCGAGCCGGTGCAGCGCGTCGTCGAACAGCTCGATCGCGGCGAGCGGGGGCACCGCCCGGTCGTACACGTCTCCCGCCACGACCACCGCGTCCACCTCGCGCGCACGCACGGTGGCGACGAGGTGTCCGATGAACTCGGCCTGGGCGCCGAGCATGTCCACCCGGTGGAACGCCCGGCCGAGGTGCCAGTCGGAGGTGTGCAGGAGTCTCATGATCCCCGAGACTAACGGCCGGGTCCGACAACACCGGCGGTTACTCCCGTACGGGGCCGTCACCAGCCGTGCGCCGACCGCCCGTCATACCCGGCCGGCCGCGCAGGTCACGGGTGTCACGGGTGTCACGCGTCCCCGTAGGACTCCCCGCCGGTCTCGAACAGGGCGGTCCCGGCCGTGATGTCGGCCAGCCAGGCGCGGAAGGCGGCCACGTCCGCGTCCGGCAGGCCGATCTCGATGGTGACCGCCTCTGCGTAGCGGACGTCGCGCACCGTGCGGCCGGTCGCGCGCAGGTCGTTCTGCACCTTGCCCGCGCGCTGGTGGTCGACGGTCACCGTGGCCAGCCGGAACCGGCGCCGGGTGACGGTGCCCAGCGCGTCCAGGGCCTCGCCGACGGCCCCGCCGTACGCCCGGATGAGGCCGCCCGCGCCCAGTTTGACGCCGCCGTAGTAGCGGGTGACGACGGCGACGACGTACCGCATGTCACGGCGCAGCAGCATCTGGAGCATCGGGACGCCCGCGGTGCCGCCCGGTTCGCCGTCGTCGCTCGCCTTCTGGACGGACGCGTCGGCGCCGATGACGTACGCCCAGCAGTTGTGGGTGGCGTCGGAGTGCTCCGCGCGGACCGCGGCGATGAACTCCTGCGCTTCCTGTTCGGTGGCCGCCGGGGCGAGCGCGCACAGGAAGCGGGAGCGGTTGACCTCGGTCTCGTGCACGCCCGCGCGGGGGACGGTGCGGTACTCGTCCTGCATCCGGCCAGCCTATGCGGACGCCCGCGGCGGCCCCGGGCCGAGGGGCGGTACGCGAGGCCGCCGCCGTCCCGGTCCGGGGTGCGGTGCGGCCTTCTGGGGTCGCCCCCCCGGGGCACGGGGCGTTGCGGGCTTCGGCGGTCGCCCCGCGGCACGGGGCGGTGCGGGCATCTGCGGTCGCCCGGGGACGAGGGGCGGGTCACGATGTGGTGGACGCCGCCCGCCGGCCGGACGTCCCGCCCAGGCAGCCGTCGTGAGCCCGAGCAGGCAGGAGGAGACCGATGACCGGCACCCCGGTGCGCAGCACGGCCCTCCATGACCGCTGCCGGGGGTGGCTGCTGAAGGGGCTGAACGAGCAGCCCGCGCGGCACCCAGGGCCGCACCGCAGACCCCGGCCGGGCCAGGAGGGCCACTCGTGGTGGCGGGTGATGTGCCTCACCGGGGTGGACTACTTCTCGACGCTGGGCTACCAGCCGGGCATCGCCGCCCTCGCGGCCGGTCTGCTCTCCCCGTTGGCCACCGTGGTGCTGATCGCGCTGACTCTGCTGGGTGCGCTCCCGGTCTATCGCAGGGTCGCCCACGAGAGCCCGCACGGCTCGGGTTCGATCGCCATGCTGGAGCGGCTGCTGCCCTGGTGGACCGGGAAGGTCCTGGTCCTGGTGCTGCTGGGCTTCGCGGCCACCGACTTCATGATCACGATCACCCTGTCGTCCGCGGACGCCACCGCCCACGTGGTGGAGAACCCGTACGCGCCGCACTGGCTGCGGGGCGGGAACCTGTGGATCACCCTGGTGCTGATCGGTCTGCTCGGCGCGGTCTTCCTGAAGGGCTTCCGGGAGGCCATCGGCGTCGCGGTGCCGCTGGTCGCCGTCTACCTGGGGCTCAACCTGATCGTGCTCGCGGTCTGCGCCCAGGAGATCCTCACCCACCCGGCGCGCGTCGGCGACTGGACCACCGCGCTGACGGCGCAGCACGCCTCGCCCCTGGCGATGATCGGCGTGGCGCTCGTCGTGTTCCCGAAACTGGCGCTCGGCATGTCCGGCTTCGAGACCGGCGTCGCGGTGATGCCGCAGATCAAGGGCGACCCGACGGACACCTACGACAACCCGGCCGGCCGCATCCGCCGTACCCGCAAGCTGCTCACCACCGCCGCGCTGATCATGAGCTGCTTCCTGCTGCTGTCCAGTCTGGCGACGACGCTCCTCATCCCGCAGGCCGACTTCAGGAGCGGCGGCCCGGCCAACGGCCGTGCGCTCGCCTATCTGGCCCACGTGCACCTGGGCCAGGTCTTCGGCACGGTGTACGACCTGTCGACCATCACGATCCTGTGGTTCGCGGGGGCGTCGGCGCTCGCCGGGCTGCTGAATCTCGTCCCGCGCTACCTGCCGCGGTACGGCATGGCGCCGGAGTGGACCCGCGCGGTGCGTCCGCTGGTCCTCGTCTTCATGCTGGCCGCCGTCCTCATCACCGTGTGGTTTCGCGCGAACGTCGACCGGCAGAGCGGGGCGTACGCGACCGGGGTGCTGGTGCTGATGCTGTCGGCGGCGTTCGCGTCCACGGTCGCGGTACGCGCGCGTGGCCGTCGCGGTGCCACCGTCGGCTTCGGTGCGATCACCGTCGTGTTCGCGTACACGCTCGTGGCGAACGTCCTGGAGCGGCCCGACGGCATCAAGATCGCGGCCATTTTCATCGTGGCGATCCTGGTCACGTCGTTCTTCTCACGGGTGCACCGGTCCTTCGAACTGCGCGCGGGCGAGGTGGACCTGGACGAGACGGCACGGCGGCTCGTCGACGAGGCCGCCCGCGCCGGTCCGCTGCGGCTGATCGCGAACTATCCGCAGGAGCGCAGCAGTCGGGAGTACCGCTCCAAGGAGCACGATCAGCGCCGGCACACGCTCATCCCGAAGGGCGCGCGGGTGCTGTTCCTGGAGGTGACGGTGACGGACTCCTCGGAGTTCACCACCGATGTGACCGTGCACGGCGACGAGCGGTTCGGGGTGCGCAGGCTGCGGGCGACGGGGCCGACGGTGCCCAACACCATCGCGGCCGTGCTGCTGGCGCTGCGCGACCGCACCGGCGAGGTCCCGCACGTCTACTTCAGCTGGTCGGAGGGCAGCCCGTTCGGATTCCTCATCCGCTTCCTGGTGTTCGGCGAGGGCGAGGACGCGCCGGTCACCCGTGAGGTGCTGCGGCGGGCGGAGCCGGATCCGCGGCGACGGCCGTGGGTGCACGTGGCGTGAGCCCGGGGCTGTCCCGCTGGTCCCCGGGCCGTCGGGCCCGCCCCTGTCCTACGGTTGCCGGCCTGCCGTCCCAGGGCTCTCCGCCGGCCCGGTCCTACGATTTCCCGCCGGCCTTGCCGTGGGCCTTTCCGCGCGGCACGGTGACCGAGGTCAGCAGGGCGGTGCCGGGGGCGAGGGCCTGCCAGCCGGTGCCGTGCCAGGCCAGCACCGCGATGGCCGAGGTCGGGAACTTCCCCCGGACCACGGTCAGGGTGTCGTCGAGGCCGTCCCCGGCCAGGTCGAGGACCAGTTCCGCCAGTCCCGGGTTGTGCCCGACCAGCAGCAGCGTCTCGACCTCGGGCGGCACCTCGTGCACGACGCGCAGCAGGTCCGCCACGTCGGCCGCGTACAGCCGCGGGTCGAACCGGGCCGGCGGCGGGGTGCCCCACTGGGCGGAGGCCAGTTCCCAGGTGTGCCGGGCGCGCAGCGCGGTGGAGCACAGGGCGAGATCGGGCAGGCAGTCGGCCTCGGCGAGGGCGCGGCCCGCGGCGGGTGCGTCACGTCGGCCGCGCGGCCCGAGGGGGCGCTCGTGGTCGGCGATGTCCTCCGGCCAGGCCGACTTGGCGTGTCTGAGCACGATCAGGCGGCGCATCGGGCCGACGCCCGCGCGGGCTCTCACGCGAGGCTCCCGACGTCACGGACGAGGTCGAGGCCGAGCAGCCGGTCGGCGTACGCGTACGTCTCGAAACGGGCGCCGTCCGGTACGTCGGCGGCGTCCGCCACCGTGTTCAGGACGTTCAGTACCTCGGTCACATCCAGATTGTCCTCCCAGGCGGCGCGCAGCCGCCCGCGTACCTCGTCGGGGATCGGCCGGGACGGCTGCCGGGCCCACCGGGCGACGGCCCGCCGCCAGTGGGCGAGCGTCCGGCCGGCCTGGTCGAGCGCGCCGGGGTCGACACGCACGGGTGCGTCCCTCCGGGTGGCGAGCAGGGCGAGGCGGAGCACGGCGGGTTCGGCGTGCGGGTCGGTCGGGGCCGTGCCGGACCCGTCGGCGGCGCGTGCCACCGGGGCTTTCCGGATGCTGTCGGTGCCTACGGCGGGGGCGACTCCGACGACGACCCCGCTCGCGGGCATGGCCTCGTCGGCCGCGACGACGTGCACGACCTGTGCCTCGCCCAGCCCGCCGGAGAGGCCGTGTCCCTCCTCGAAGGGCCGGATGCCGAGGGTCGCGGCCGCGGCCCGCAGTTCCGCCTCGCGCTGTCCGCCGGTGAGCAGCGACCACACGGGCGTGCCGCCGAGTTCCAGGGCGCGGGTCAGCAGATCGGCGACGAGCAGCACGCGCAGGTCCGAGGTATCGGAGCCGGACGCGTGCGCCTCGACCCGGGTCAGGCCCCGGCGGGCGGGAGCGGCATGGACGGGGCGGCCGGTTCGGGTGTCGATGATGCGCAGCACGGGGTGAGCGTAGGCGTACGGGGCCCCGTACGCAGGAATTGGCACCGGAACCGGACACCGTGCGGACGCGTGCGGTAGGACGGCGCGACGTCCGCCGGGTAGGCGTGCCGCACGGGGAATCACCGCCCGGCGGGCGCTGTTGCCCCGAGGACAGTCCGGTGCCACGTCCGAGGAGGCCGCGTCCGTGTACGGCGACGAAGAGACGATCCGCAGGATCATGACCGAACTGGGTGACACCTGGGCCGTCGTCGGCCTGTCGAACAACCAGGGGCGGGCGGCCTACCGGGTGGCGGAGGTGCTGCGGCGGTTCGGCAAGCGGGTGGTCCCGGTGCATCCCGAGGCGGAGACGGTCCACGGTGAACAGGGGTACGCCGCCCTCGCGGACATCCCGTTCGACGTGGACGTCGTCGACGTGTTCGTGAACAGCGATCTCGCCGGGCAGGTCGCCGACGAGGCGGTCGCCAAGGGGGCGCGGGCCGTCTGGTTCCAGCTCGGGGTGATCGACGAGGCCGCGTACGACCGCACCCGGGCCGCCGGACTCGACATGGTGATGGACCGCTGCCCGGCGATTGAACTCAACTCGCTGCGTTAGCGCCCGCCGGCCCGCCCCCGCGTCCGCCGGTGTGCCGTCTGCGCCCGAGTGACCACCAGTTGACGGTGAACAGCGCCACGATCAGGCCCGCGACGGCGGTGTCCGTGACGCGTGCCCGCAGTGCGACCGGGGACGTGGCGACGGTGGGGTCGGCGAGGACCAGCACGATGACGGTGACCAGCCCGGTGTGGAACGTGTACGCGGCATCGGTGGCACCCGGGAGGACCGTGCCGACCACCAGGGCGAGCAGCAGCACCTCCCAGCCGTGCGGTGCCGCGGCGGCGACCGCCAGGACCAGGAGGGCGCCCAGCGCCGTCCCTGCCGTGCGGTGCTTGAGACGGCTGGTCTGTTCGGCCCTGTCCAGACGGCAGATCATGATGGCGGTCAGCGGCAGCCAGTAGGCGTAGGCGGGGTGCATGAGGTTCGCCACCAGCGCCGCGGTCCCGATACAGGCGGTGAGACGGGCGACGTCGAGCCAGGGTACGGGTGGACGCCGGGCCCGGACGGGGCGACGGGCGGGTGCGATCCGGGCGGGCCGCGCGAGGAAGGCGGGAAGGAGCAGCAGGCCCATCGGGGCGAGTCCGAGCAGGAACAGCAGACCGGCCTGCCAGGCGGGGGCCGCGCCGTTCATGCCGACGCCGATGGCGGTGAGCAGCATGAGTTTGACTCCGCCGAGTTGCCCCACGGGACCTTCGGCCGCCGCGACCGCGGCCAGCAGGGCGGCCACCGTCATGGCCACGACCTGCGGCCATCCGCTGTGGTGCACCAGGGTTCCCAGGGTGACGCCTGCCGTCCCGCCGGCGGCGACGGCGCCGAGGCGGGCCAGCCGCTCCCCCCGCGGACCGCTGTGGTCCCCGTTGATCGCACTCAGCCCGCCCACCACCAGGGCGGCGGACGCGTCGACGTGGGTGACGAGCGCCAGCCCCACCGACCAGCCCATCGCGATCGCACCGCGGAGGGTGCGGTCCCACGGGATACGGCCGAACCGCCCGGGCACGCCGCCGCCGGCCGGGGGGCGTCGGGCCTCCTGCCGGTCCGTCATGTCAGGTGTCTCCTCGCACGGTCCTGCCGCTGGTCGGCTCCGGGATTAACTTAGATGCAAGTTGCATCTCACTCTGGAGCGTGATCGGCCCCGGGCACACACCGAATTCGCGGTCGGCCCGAGAGCATGCACGCAGACATGCCCACACGCACGCAGATGGGTCGACGAACGACCCGACCGGCCCGGCCTGAACGGCCGCCTGAGGCGACCGCCGTACGGCGCTAGACCAGGCCGAGCGCCGAACGCGTGCTGGCCAGGTGGGTGCGTACGGCCGCGAGCGCCCGTTCCGCGTCGCCGGCCCGGACGGCGTCGGTGATCTCGGCGTGTTCGGCGAGGATCGAGTCGCTTCGCCCGGGGGTGGCCAGCACGGAATCGGCGGTCATGCGGACCTGCCGGTCCCGCAGCGAGGTGTAGAAACGGGCGAACAGCGGATTCTCGGCCGCGGTCAGCAGGCTGGTGTGGAACAGCCGGTCGTCCTCGAAGAAGCCGTCGAGGTCGCCGGTTCTCAGCAGCGCACGCTGGCGTTCGATACTCCCGGCGAGTTCCTCGGTGAGCGCCTCGCGCACCGCGGCCCGGCCGTCCATCACCTTCCGCACCGCGAACTGCTCCAGGACTTCGCGTGCCTCCAGCACGGACCGGACCTCGCCGGGAGAGACGGGCACCACCAGGGCGCCCCGCTGCGGATAGAGCCGCAGCAGCCCTTCGATCTCCAGTCGCAGGAACGCCTCACGCACCGGAGTGCGCGACATGTCCAGTTCCTTGGAGACATCCCCCTCGCTGATGAGGTCGCCGCCCTCGTACGCGCCGCTCAGGATCTGGCGCTTGACGAATTCGTACGCCCGGTCCTTCGCCGGCACCTTCACGCTTCCGGCCACCGCGTCCTCCAGCACTGCCGCATCCGCCCCGGGGTCCAAGTCCGGTTCATTCTAGATCCCGGCGGGATCCCGCCCGCCGGAACGGGTACGGGCGGCCTCCGGCCGGCTGAGCGCGGTCCCGAAGCCAGTACCCGGGACCGCGCCCAGCCGGCCATGCCCGGCCTCAGCGGCGGTTGGTGAAGCGGATGTCGAGGGAGCGCAGGTAGGTCTGCAGACCTGCGTCCTGGACGGGGATGAGGTGGGCGTCCTGGTCGGACTCGTTGAAGTGGGCGTGCCACTTGCCGGGCGGCGTGACGAAGGCACCGCCGGGCTCCCAGTCGACGCGCTGGGGGTTGATGATCTCGCCGCGCTCGTCGAGCCGGTCACCCAGCAGGGTGTAGCAGCCCTCGGGGGCGTCCAGGATCAGGTCCAGGGCGACCGACTGGTGGCGGTGGGGCCGCTGTTCCTGACCGGCGGGCAGGACGCCGAACATCGCCCACAGCGTGTGGGTGATGGTGAGGGTCTGCTCCTGGTCGGCGTTGTTCAGCAGGACACTGACCCGGGACTTGTCGTTCGCGCCCGGCCGGGAGGCGATCCGGTCCAGTTCCGCGACGGCGTCGGTGCGGGCGAACTTCGTCGCGCGAAAGCGCGGCTCGGTGGCGGTCGCGCCGAGGTAGCGCAGCAGCGGCTCGTCGGTGACGTAGTAGAAGACGGTCTCGGCCTGCGCGTAGTGCACGGCGGCGCTCTGGGCGGGCAGGACGACGAAGTCGCCCTTCTCCCAGTTGACCAGGCGGCCGTTGACCGCGGAGTAACCGTGGCCCTTGAGCACGTAGTACAGCTCGCTCGTGGCGTTCGGCCGGGTCGGCACGGACTCGCCCGCGTTGATGCGCACGAAGTGCGCGAGCAGACCCGGGCTGGTCGCGGGGCCGTCCTCGATGCCGAGTTCCTTGGACAGGTCCAGCGGGATGATCCGCGAGGGGCCCTCGGCGTGCAGGGACGGGCTGAAGGTGCGCACCGGAACCTTCGGCGTGTGCCCGGACCCGATCGGGTTGGCGGCCTTGGAGTACTCGAAGTAGCGGGCGTCGGCCGCCCAGTCCTCGAACCGCCCCTCGAAGCCGTACTCGGCGACGTTGACGACGGCGGGGACCGTCGGGTCGAACTCGTCGCTCTTGGTGGATGAAACCTGCAAGGTCGCGAGGCCCATCTCGGATCACTCCCTCTCATAGGCACAACTTGTATCTCAGTCGTGCCTCGCACGGTACCCCTGATGCATCTATTACGCAAGGGGGTGCAGGCGAGGCAGATCGGGCGAGAATGCCGCCATGGGAAGATCATGCTCATGACAACACTGATCCTTCCGGAGTCGTAAGGAGGACCGGGCCGGGGGCGCGGCCCGGTCCTGCTCGTCGTCTCCGCCCGCGTCCGCGCCATGCGGTGCACGCGGTGTGCGGGGCAGGGACGGTCTGGTTCGGTTCCGGTGCCCGCGGGCGGCACCGGAACCCTCGGACCCGGAGCCGCCTCAGCCGACCGGCTCGGCCACCCGGACCCGTTCGGTGCCGGTGTAGACGTTCATCGACCTGCCGCGCAGGAAGCCGAGCAGGGTCAGTCCTGCCTCGTCCGCCAGGTCCACGGCGAGCGAGGACGGGGCCGACACCGCGGCCAGCACCGGGATGCCCGCCATGGCCGCCTTCTGCACCAGCTCGAAGGAGGCCCGGCCGCTGACCATGAGCACGCTCCCGCGCAGCGGCAACAGCCCCTGCTGCAGCGCGTGTCCGACCACCTTGTCGACCGCGTTGTGCCGCCCCACGTCCTCGCGCAGGCACAGCAGTTCGCCGGTGGCGCCGAACAGTCCGGCCGCGTGCAGCCCGCCGGTGCTGTCGAACACCCGCTGGGCGGCGCGCAGCCGGTCCGGCAGGGTGAAGACCACTTCGGGGTCGAGGCGCGTCTCGTCCTCCGCCACGCTCCAGCGGGCGGTGGTCCGTACGGCGTCCAGGCTCGCCTTGCCGCACAGACCGCAGGAGGACGTGGTGTAGAAGTTGCGCTCCAGGGACGAGTCCGGGACGGGCACGCCCGGAGCCAGTGCGATGTCGACGATGTTGTAGGTGTTGCCGCCGTCGTCCGTGGCGCCGGCGCAGTAGCGGATCCCGAGGACATCGCTCGCGGCGTGGACGACGCCCTCGCTGACGAGGAACCCCACGGCGAGGTCGAAGTCGTTGCCGGGTGTGCGCATGGTCACCGTGAGCGGCCGTCCGGCGACCCGGATCTCCATCGGCTCCTCGGCGGCGAGGGTGTCCGGACGGTATCCGGACACCCCGTCCCTGAACCGCAGAACCCGTTTACGGGCGGTCACACGCCCCATGGTTCCCTCACCCCTCGTCCGGACCAGCCGGCTCCAGCCGGACGACGATGCCCTTGGACGTGGGGCAGTTGCTGATGTCGGCCACGCTGTCCAGCGGAACCAGGACGTTGGTCTCCGGGTAGTAGGCGGCGGCCGAGCCCCGGGAAGTGGGGTACGGCACCAGCCGGAACTGCTCCGCGCGCCGTTCGACACCGTCCTGCCAGATGCTCACCAGGTCGACCAACTGCATCTCGGCCAGGCCCAGGTCCTTGATGTCCTCGGGATTGACCAGCACCACCCGGCGGCCGTTGTGGATGCCGCGGTAGCGGTCGTTCATCGAGTACGGGATGGTGTTCCACTGGTCGTGCGACCGCAGCGACTGGAGGATGAGGTACCCCTTGGGGGCCCGCAGGTCGACGAAGTCGTTGCTGGTGAACACGGCCTTCCCGGTCTCCGTGTGGAAGGTATGGCTGTTGACCGGGTTGGGCAGATGGAAACCGGCCGGGTGGGCGACCCGCTCGTTGAAGTCCTCGAAACCGGGGACCACCCGGGAGATCCGGTCGCGGATGGTGCCGTAGTCCCGCTCGAACTCCTCCCACGGGATGTCCGGCGAGTCACCGAGGGCGCGCCGGGCCAGGCGGGAGATGATCGCCACTTCGCTGAGCAGGTGCTCGGAGGCGGGGCTGAGGCGTCCGCGGGAGGCGTGGACCATGCTCATGGAGTCCTCGACGGTGACGAACTGCTCGCCGCCGGCCTGGATGTCCCGGTCGCTGCGGCCCAGCGTGGGCAGGATCAGCGCGGTCTCCCCGCACACCGCGTGGGAGCGGTTGAGCTTGGTGGAGATGTGCGCGGTCAGCCGGCAGCGGCGCATCGCCGCCTCGGTCACGTCGGAGTCGGGGGTCGCCCGGACGAAGTTGCCGGCCACGCCGAGGAAGAACTTCGCCGTGCCGTCCCGCATGGCCCGGATGGCGTTGACCGAGTCGTGGCCGTGTCTGGTGGGCGGGGTGAAGCCGAACTCCCGCTCCAGCGCGTCGAGGAAACTCTGCGGCATCTTCTCCCAGATGCCCATGGTGCGGTCGCCCTGCACGTTGCTGTGTCCGCGCACCGGGCACACGCCCGCGCCGGGCTTGCCGATGTTGCCGCGCAGCATCAGGAAGTTGACGATCTCCCGGATCGTCGGCACGCCGTGCTTCTGCTGGGTCACGCCCATCGCCCAGCAGACGATGACGCTCTTGGCGTTCAGGACCCGCTCGTGGATCTCCTCGATCTCCTCGCGGGTGAGACCGGTCGCGGCCAGGACGTCGTCCCAGGAGGTCTTGCCGACGTGCTCGGCGAACGCCTCGAAACCGGTGCTGTGCCGACGGATGAAGTCGTGGTCCAGCACGGTGCCCGGGCGGGCTTCCTCGGCCTGGAGCAGCAGCAGGTTCAGCGCCTGGAACAGCGCCAGGTCGCCGCCGGCCCGGATGTGCACGAACTGGTCGGCGATCTTCGTACCGCGGCCGACGATGCCGCGCGGCCGCTGCGGGTGCTTGAACCGCATGAGGCCGGCCTCGGGCAGCGTGTTGACGGCGACGACCTGGCCACCGTTGCGCTTGGTCTCCTCCAGCGCCGTCAGCATCCGCGGGTGGTTGGTGCCCGGGTTCTGGCCGACGACGAAGACCAGGTCGGCGTTGTGGATGTCGTCCAGGCTGACGCTGCCCTTGCCGATGCCCAGGGTCTCGTTCAGTGCCGATCCGCTGGACTCGTGGCACATGTTGCTGCAGTCCGGCAGGTTGTTGGTGCCATACGCACGGGCGAGGAGCTGGAGGAGGAACGCCGCCTCGTTGTTGAGCCGGCCCGAGGTGTAGAACAGGGCCTCGTCCGGCGAGTCCAGGCCGCGCAGTTCACCGGCCATCAGGTCCAGGGCCTCGTCCCAGCCGATCGGCTCGTAGTGCTCGGAGCCCGGCCGCTTGACCATGGGTTCGGTGAGCCGGCCCTGCTGGTTCAGCCAGTAGTCGGACTTGCCGTTCAGCTCGTCGACGGTGTGCTGCGCGAAGAACTCACGGGTGACGCGGCGCGAGGTGGCCTCGTCGTTGATGTGCTTGGCGCCGTTCTCGCAGTACTCGTTGAGGTGCCGCTTGCCCGGCTCCGGCTCCGGCCAGGCGCATCCCGGGCAGTCGATCCCCTTGCCCTGGTTGATGTTCAGCAGGGTCAGCATGGTCCGGCGGGGCGATGTCTGACTCAGCGAGTACTGCAGTGCGTGCACGACGGCCGGGACACCTGTCGCCCAGGTCTTGGGCGGCGTGACCTCCAGAGCGTCGTCCCTAGGATCTTCCAGAACACTCATGGCCCGCCTGCTTTCCTTTCAGAACTTCACACAAATAGCCGCGAATACGCGCCGCCGGAAAGCTACGCCTGCCGCAGACCTGCGTCAAAAAGCTTTTTCCTTTCTCGCGATAGACCGCTTCTATCAGCCGCCTTGACTTTTCCCCGGAAAGCACTTCAGGATTTCTGGCCGTGGAGACTGGTTCAGTGAATTCCGACGCGGCCGCCCGGCCCGACCGCCCTGCCCACCAGGTCAGTGCGCCATTGATCGATCGATTCGGCCGGATCCACACCGATCTACGGTTGTCCGTGCTCGACCGGTGCAATCTGCGCTGCTCGTACTGCATGCCGGCCGAGGGTCTGGAATGGCTTGCCCGCACCGATGTGCTGACCGATGACGAGATCCACCGCCTGGTCCGAATTGCGGTTGCCCGGCTGGGTGTACGTTCCATTCGGGTCACCGGAGGAGAGCCGCTGTTGCGTCGGGGACTTCCCGAACTCGTCCACCGAATTTCCACCCTCTCCCCCACACCCGAGGTCTCCCTCACCACGAACGGAATCGGCCTGGCACGCCTGGCCGGGCCGCTGCACGCCGCGGGTCTTGAGCGGGTGAACGTCAGCCTGGACACCCTGCGCCGGGAGCGGTTCCGCGAGATCACCCGGCGCGATCATCTCGGCCGGGTTCTGCAGGGGCTCGCCGCGGCGCGGGACGCCGGGCTGCGGCCAGTGAAGATCAACGCGGTGCTGGTGCGCGGTGTCAACGACGACGAGATCCTCGACCTGGTCTCCTACGCGGTCGACGGCGGGTACCGGCTCAGGTTCATCGAGTCCATGCCCCTGGACGCGCAGGGCGCCTGGGACCGCGAGCGGATGATCACCGCCGACGAGATCCTTGCCGTGCTGGGCTCCCGTATGACGCTTCGTCCCCTGCCGCGGGCCGACGGCGACACCGCTCCCGCCGAGGAGTGGCGCATCGCCGGAACGGACACCGTCGTCGGCGTGATCGCCAGTGTCACCAGGCCGTTCTGCGGTTCGTGCAACCGGCTTCGGCTGACCGCCGACGGACAGTTGCGCACCTGCCTCTTCGCCACCGAGGAGTCCGACCTGCGCGGCTTGATGCGCAAGGGTGCCGACGACGAGGAGATCGCCGCCGCCTGGCGCCGCGCGGTGGCCGGCAAGGGCCGCGGTCACGCCATCGGTGCCGCCGATTTCCGGCAGCCGGACCGGCCCATGTCCGCCATCGGCGGCTGACCGCACACGTTCAGGCCGTCCTCCCCAGGACCATCCGCCGGGGAAGAAACCCGCGCCCCTCCTCGACGCCGGGACCACGGTCGTCCCCGGCCGTCGCCGCACCGGCTGCGGCAGCCGGCGACGACCGGCGGCACGTCCGCCCGCAACCGATGGCGGCAGTTGACGGTGACGGGCAGGCAACTCAGTACGCCCGGACGGAACCTCGGCGGACACCGGCGTGGAAGCACCCGATCCACCCCGGTGACGCCTTGCGGCCGCCGTCGACCTGGGCTCCGCCCAAGGGTCCGTCGCCCCGCGGCGGAACGGCACACCGCCGCACCGGAGGCCGCCCCACCCCCGATGGCATGGAGCTGACAAGTCACCGTCATAAAATGACCGGGTGACATTCCCCTCCCCTCGCCCCGCGTCCGCGGGCCGGCGGCCGGTCGTCGTCGTGGGTGCCGGTCCGGCCGGGCTCACCGTCGGCAACATCCTGCGGGCCGCCGCCGTCGACTGCCTGGTCCTGGAGACCGAGAGCAGGGAGTTCATCGAGACGCGGCCGCGCGCGGGCGTCATCGAGGAGTGGGCGGTGCGCGGGCTCGACCGGCGCGGGCTCGCGGCCGGTCTGCCGGCGCGGGCGCAGGTGCACGAGGAGTGCGAGTTCCGCTTCGGCGGCGAACGGTACCGGCTCTCGTACAGCGAACTGACGGGACGTCATCACTACGTGTATCCGCAGCATTTGCTGGTGACGGACCTCGTGCGCGAGTACGCCGACGTCCGCGGCGGGGACATCCGCTTCGGCGTGCGCGACGTACGCCTGCACGGCCTGGACACGGACCACCCCTCGGTGTCGTACCTGTGCCCGGAGACCGGCGAACGCGAGGTCGTTCACTGTGATTTCGTCGCCGGGTGCGACGGGGCGCGCGGGGTGTCCCGGCAGGCGCTGCCTCCGGAACGGGCCCGGCTCGCGCGGCACGACTACGGCATAGGCTGGCTGGCGCTGCTGGCCGAGGCACCGCCGTCGGCCGACTGTGTGGTGTTCGGCGTCCATCCGCGCGGATTCGCCGGACACATGGCACGCAGCCCGGAGGTCACCCGCTACTACCTCCAGTGCCCGCCCGGCGACGACCCGGCGGCCTGGTCGCACGAGCGGGTCTGGTCCGCACTGCGGGAACGGCTCGGCGCCGCGGGGGCGGCGCCGCTCACGGAGGGCCGGCTGATCGAGAAGCGCGTTTTGGACATGCACAACTACGTGGTGGAGTCCATGGCGTCCGGGCGGCTGTTCCTCGCGGGCGACGCGGCCCATCTCACCGCGCCGATAGCGGCGAAGGGCATGAACCTGGCCCTGCACGACGCCTTCCTGCTCGGCGACGCCCTCGTCGCCCACGTCACGAAGGGCGACCCGAGCGGCCTGGCCGGATACTCGGCGGCGTGCCTGCGGCGGGTGTGGGACTACCAGGAGTTCTCCGAGTGGCTGTCCGGTATCTACCACGGCACCGCGTCGGGCGACCCGTACCAGGTCGGCACCGCCCTGGCCCGGCTGCGCCGGCTGTTCACCTCGCCGGCCGCAGCGACGGCGTTCGCGGAGCAGTACCTGGGCGCCGCCGCCTCGTTCTGAATTGGCCGGGACATCCGGCGCGGCTCAGTCCGGCGTCCCCGAGCGGGTTTCGCCGAGCCGGTGATCCGCCACGTCCAGCGCCTCGGCCACCAGGCGGCGCAGATGGTCGTGGCGCAGCGAGTAGACCACCCGGCGGCCGTCCTTGCGCGTGTTCACGAGTCCGGCCAGCCGCAGCCGGGCCAGATGCTGGCTGACCGCGGGACGGGCCGCGCCGCACGCCTCGGTGAGCGTGGTGACGTCGGCCTCCCCCGCCGTGAGGGCGTGCAGCAGGGTGAGCCGGGTCCGGTCGCCGAGCAGCGCGAGCAGGTCGGCGGCGACCGCGAACTGTTCCTCGCCCGGGTTACGCGGGTGCGCATGATGCGCAGGTGATAGGTGCAAGCGTGCGCTCATACGCACATAATGGCTCCATGGGCGTCGTGCGTCCACTCACGCGCACCGGAAGGGGATCCACGTGAGCGACCGGCACCAGCACGACCACGCGCACGGACACGAGCACGGCCACGGACACGGTCATGGGGACCGGCCGGGAGCCGGGCAGGCGGACGGGCAGGCACAGGCACCCGGCCACGGCCACGGCCACGGCCATAGCCACCCGCACGAACCCGCACCCGGACACGACCACGTCCCCAGGCACGAGCACGGTCACGACCACGGCCACGGCCACGAGCACGGGCGTTCCCGGCCGGTTTCCGGTCTGCGGCACCGCCTCGGGCATCTTCTGACCCCGCATTCCCACGACACCGGCGACAAGCTCGACGCGGCCCTGGAGGCATCGGCGCGTGGCCTGCGCGCGCTGTGGGTCTCCCTGGCGGTGCTGGGCGTGACCGCGCTCGTGCAGGGCGCGGTGGTGGTCGTGTCCGGATCGGTGGCGCTGCTCGGTGACACGGCGCACAACACGGCGGACGCGCTGACCGCCGTGCCGCTCGGCATCGCGTTCGTGCTCGGCCGCCGCGCCGCCAACCGGCGCTTCACCTACGGTTACGGCCGCGCCGAGGATCTGGCGGGCATCGCCATCGTGCTGACCATCGCCGCGTCCGCGGCCTTCGCGGCATGGACGGCGGTGGACCGGCTGCTCGACCCGCGTCCGGTGCAGCACGTGTCGGCCGTGGCCGTGGCCGCCCTGATCGGGTTCGCGGGCAACGAGTGGGTGGCCCGCTACCGGATCCGGGTGGGGCGGGAGATCGGCTCCGCCGCACTCGTCGCCGACGGACTGCACGCCCGTACCGACGGCTTCACCTCGCTGGCGGTGCTGGTGGGCGCCGCCGGATCCGCGCTGGGCTGGCAACTGGCCGACCCGCTGGTGGGGCTGGCGATCACCGCGGCGATCGTGCTGGTCCTGCGGGACGCCGCGCGCGAGGTGTTCCGGCGGGTGCTGGACGCCGTCGACCCGGCGCTGGTGGACCGGGCCGAGCGGGCGTTGCGCGAGGTGCCGGGGGTGCACGGGGTGGGCGAGCTGCGGCTGCGCTGGATCGGGCACCGGCTGCGGGCGGAGGTGGCGATCGTGGTGGACGGCGACGCCACGGTGCGGCGGGCACACGCCATCGCCGTCGACGCCGAGCACGCCCTCCTGCACGCCGTCCCGAAGCTCGCCGCGGCCCTGGTGCACGCCGATCCTGCGCCGCTGCCCGGCGAGGCGGACCCGCACCGGGTGCTGGCGCACCATCTGACGGCGTGAGTCAGGAGACGCCGAGCCCCTCCAGGACCACCGCGCCCGGCAGCTGTGCGAACGCCTTGCCCGGCACGAGCAGCTTGCCGCGCCGGCGTCCGCTGCCGACCAGGACGTAGGGCAGGTCGACGACGGCGGAGTCCACCAGCACGGCCCAGTCGGCGGGCAGCCCGACCGGGGTGATGCCGCCGTACTCCATGCCGGTCTCCCCGGTCGCCGTGTCCATCGAGGCGAAGGAGGCTTTGCGGGCGCCCAGTTGGCGGCGGACGATCCCGTTCACGTCGACCCGGGTGGTGGACGGCACCACGCACGCCGCCAGCGTCGTCCCGCCGCCGCGCCTCCCCGCGACGACCACGCAGTTCGCGGACCGCTCCAGCAGATCACGGCCGTAGTGCTCGACGAAGACGGCGGTGTCCGCCCACTCGGGTTCGGTGTCGACGTACACGATCTGCTCGGCGGGGACGGCGCCGCGCCAGGTGCGCACGGCATCGGCGACCGGGGCGACCAGGTCGTCGAGGCAGTCGGGAGCCGGGAGGGCGGTGTCGAAGTCTCCGAGGGGTGCGCGCATGTCCGCACGCTAACAGCCCGGCGGGACGGCGACGGGACGGCCGCCGGTGGCCGAACGACGGCGGACGGGCGAACGGAACTGCGGCCCCGCCGGCCCGACGACGGGACGGTGGCCCGAGGGCAGGACCGCGAGGCGCGGGCAGGACCGGGCCTCCGGTTTCGGGGTCAGCCCACCGGCGGGACCGAGACGGCCATCACCATCTCCATCGGTACGTCGCCGTCGTTGCCGTAGGTGTGCGCCGTCCCGGCGTCGAAGGACGCACTCGCGCCGGCCGGGACGCGGTGCCCGACCCCGCCGACGGTGAGCGTCAGCTCCCCCGCCGTGACATGGACGAGTTCCACCGTGCCCGCAGGGTGCGGATCGGAGGAACTGCTTTCACCCGGCATCAGCCGCCAGTCCCACATCTCCAGCGGGCCGGGGGCCTCGGCACCCGCCAGGAGCCGGTTGTAGCTGCCGGCGTCGGTGTGCCAGAGCCGTACGGCCCGTTCGGCGGGGACGATCCGGACCACGGGGCCCTGCACGTGGTCGAGCAAGGTGGTGATGCTGACCCCCAGCGCGTCACCGATCTTCACGACCGTGCCGAGGCTGGGGTTGGTGCGGGCCTGCTCGATCTGGATGACCATGCCGCGGCTGACCCCCGCCCGGGCGGCCAGCGCGTCCAGGGTGAAGCCGCGCTCGGAGCGCCAGCGCTTGACGTTGCGGGCCAGTGACTGGGTCAGCAGATCGAGGTCCGACACGGTGGGTCCCGACCCTCCCGGGGGTCCAATATTTTACATGAGCAGTTTGCTTGACTGCACTACGGTGGGGTGCACCCGAGCGTTCACCGAACTGTACTGCGAAGGAAGGGGGCCGGCCCGCGGACACTGTGGCCGACGTGGTCAGCCGTCCAAGTCACGTTCGGCGAGCCGGGCCACGGCCTCCTCGTCGAGGTCGGCCAGTGCCAGCAGTTGCTCCGGGGTGATGCCGGCCGGGATGGGCACCGGGGCGGGCGTGCGCAGCGGGGGCTGCCAGCCCTCGTCGGGCGTCCAGCGCCGTACCACCCGGGCGGGTGCGCCCGCGACCACGGCGTGGTCGGGCACCGTGCCGCGCACGACGGCGCCGGCCGCGACGACCACGTTCCGGCCGAGCCGCGCACCCGGCAGGATCACGGCACCCGTCCCGATCCAGCATCCGGGCCCGATCGCCACCGCCTCCATCCGCGGCCACTGCCGGCCGATGGGCTGGTGCGGGTCGTCGTACGAGTGGTTGGTGGACGTGACGTACACGTACGGACCGAAGTAGCAGTCGCTGCCTATGGTGACCGTCGTGTCCGCGATGACGTGGCTGCCGCGGCCGAGGACGACTCCGTCGCCGATGCGCAGGATCGGCTCGGGGCCGAGGTCGAGGTCCGGCATCAGGCCCGCGGTCAGGGTGACCTGTTCGCCGATGATGCAGTGGGCGCCCAGGTGGATCCAGGGTTCCCCGAAGACCGTGCCGAGGGGGAAGGCGAGTCTGGTACCTGTTCCCATCGCGCCGAAGCGCAGCCGCCCGGGGTGCTCGGCGCTGACGGAGCCCATGCGCTGCGCCCAGGCCCAGCCCGCCTGGACGGCTCGCTGGGCGAGGCGGCGCCCCCAGGACGAGAACGTGTTCTTGGGCTTCGGCACCCGCTCACGGTACTCAGCGCGCGCCACGGCCATGCGCCGGTACCGCTGTGATCTTCGCCCTACCGGTGGCGTACGGTGCCGGTGGACTTCCCCCGGCAGACCAGAACTTCCCGCGCCTGACCGCGGCAGACGAAACGGTGGACGCACATGACGCACAGGGCGCTGATCGTCGGCATCGGCGGCAAGGAACCCCGCATCGACGAGGGGGTGTTCGTGGCCCCCACCGCGTCGGTCATCGGTGACGTGACGCTGCACGCGGGTGCGAGCGTCTGGTACGGCGCGGTGGTGCGCGGCGACGCCGAGCGGATCACCGTCGGGGCGGACGCGAACATCCAGGACAACGTCACGCTGCATGCCGACCCCGGTTTCCCGGTCAGCATCGGGGAGCGGGTCTCCGTCGGGCACAACGCGGTGGTGCACGGGGCGACCGTGGCGGACGACTGTCTGATCGGCATGGGGGCGACCGTGCTGAACGGGGCGGTGATCGGGGCGGGTTCGCTGGTCGCCGCGCAGGCGCTGGTGCCGCAGGGAATGACGGTCCCGCCGGGTTCACTGGTCGCCGGGGTGCCCGCGAAGGTGAAGCGGGAACTCACGGACGAGGAGCGGCAGGCGGTGACGCTGAACGGCACCCTGTACACGGGACTGGCCGCGGCGCACCGCGAGGTGCACGAGTAGGCCGGTGGCGGACGGACCGGAGCGGTACGGCCCGCGCTGCCGTCGCACGGAGCCGGTACGGCCGCCCGCGCTGCCGTCGCACGGAGTCCCACCCCGTGGACTGCTTCCGCTGAGTCCCCTGAGGGCCGGTCCCCGGTCCCCTGGGGGCCCGCCTCACTCGCTGGCGGGTACCGATTCCGCCTCGGCCCGGGACTCCTGTGCCTGCTGCTCGGCCTTCTTCGCCCGGCGCTTGAGGACCAGCAGCGAGCTCAGGCCGATCAGGACCGCCGCCACCAGGCCCAGCCAGGAGAACTTGCTCAGCCACTTCTCGGCGACCACGCCGACGTAGTAGATGACGGCTGTGGTGCCGCCGGCCCAGCAGATACCACCGAGGACGTTGGCGATCAGGAACTTCCAGTACGGCATGTGGAGCACGCCCGCGAGCGGTCCGGCGAAGATCCGCAGCAGGGCGACGAAACGGCCGAAGAACACCGCCCACATGCCCCACTTCTCGAAGGACCGCTCGGCGGTGGCGATGTGTCCCTCGCTGAAGTGCCTGGGGAACTTCTTGCCGAGCCAGGCGAGCAGCGGACGCCCGCCCTTGCGGCCGATGAGATAGCCGATGGAGTCGCCGACGACGGCACCGAGCGTCGCGCAGGTACCCAGGATGACCGGGTTGACACCGGAGTTCTGTGAGGAGAGCAGCGCCGCCGAGACCAGGACGATCTCGCCCGGCAGCGGGATGCCCAGGCTCTCCACGCCGATGATCAGGGCCACTACGGCGTAGACGGCCACCGCGGGCACGGTGTCGAGCCATTCCTGGACGTGCAACGCCGATTCCTTCCCTGTCGGATCCCTGCTTCATCGGGCGGCGTTCAGCGCGCGCCCCCTGTGCAGGCTACCCGCTCGCCGCGATGATGCGGTCGCAGTACCGGTCCGCGGCACCGTCCCGCCGACGGTCCTTCGGTTTTCGGACATCCCCCGGTCACACGGAACGGGAATGCTCCGGGCGGATTCCCGCCTCGCACCCAGGTCCCCCGCCGCGCGGCCCGATGCGGAAGGACGACGTACCCCGTGTCCTCAGTCCCGACCGTCCGGCCCGGAGCCTCCCCACTCCGGCCGCAAGCTCCCGTGCTCGGGGCCGCAGCGCCCGTGCCCGGACCCGAGCCCGCCCCGCCCGGGGCCGAACCGCCCGTACCCGGATCCGAGCCGCCCGCGCCCGGCGCCGAGGCGCTGACGTCCGGATCCGGGCCGTCCCCGTTCGGGGCCGACGCTCTCGCGCGTCCGGTGCCGTTCATGGCGAGCCGCCCGGTCCGGCTGGCGCTGTGCCTGAGTCCCCTCCTGCTGGTGGGGAGCTGGGGGCTGGTCAACCGTCCCCTCGTGTCCGAGGGCGCCTCCCGGCTGGTCGCGGCCGACCCCGCTTGGCTGCTGGCCGGGGTCGCCTTCACCTGCCTGGGCTGGGTCGCGGCCTCCTGCGTCCGGCAGGGCGCCCTGCCCGACCGGCTGCCGCCGGGACTCCTGCTGGCCTCGCAGTTCGCCGCCGGGGCCGCGAACCACGTGCTGCCCGCGGGCCTCGGTGCGCACGCCGTCACCCTGCGCTTCCTGCGGGGCCGCGGCATTCCGCTCGACCGGGCCACGGCCTCGATCGCCCTGTACTCCCTGGTGAAACCGGTCGCCAAGACACTGGTGCTGCTGGCGTTCCTGCTGGCCTCGCCCGCCGGGCGGCGGCTCGGCGACCTCGTCCCGGACGGGCGCACCCTGATCGCGGTGGCCGCGGTCGCGGGCAGCTGTGTCGCCGTCGCGGGCCTGCTGGTCACGGTCGTACGGCCGCTGCGCCGCCCGCTGACCGGTCTGCTGCGCACCGCCCTCGCCGACGCGCGCCAGTTGCACACCCGGCCCTGCCGCATCCTCGCGCTGTGGGGCGGGGCGGCGGCGATGCCGCTGCTCCAGGCGTGCGTGCTCGCCTCGGTCGGGGCCGCGCTCGGGCTGCCGGTGCCGTGGACGCATGTGGTCGTCGCGTTTCTGGCCGCGGGTACCGCCGTGGGGGCCGTGCCCGCGCCGGGCGGCCTCGCGGTGGACGCGGCGGTGGTGTTCACGCTGGTGGCGTTCGGTTCGCCGGTCGCCCTCGCCACGACGACCGTCATCGGATTCCGGGTGGTCACGGACTGGCTGCCGCTGCTGCCGGGTGCCCTGGTGCTGTCGGCGCTGATCCGCGCCAAGGTGCTGTGAGGGCGGCTCGGCCACTCCTGGCGCGGGGTCACGGGCTCGCGGGCCGCCTCGGGTCGGCAGGTCGGCTTGGGTCGGCAGGTCGCCGAGCGGGCGGGCAGGTCCGCCCGGTCGGCGGCCGGCCTGGACCGATCCGGGCTGACCCAACCCGGACCAGCCCGAGCCGCCGCCGCGGCGAGCTACCGCTTCGGTACGTACCTGACAAAGTCCGGTGACAGAATCGGGCCCCGCGCGGCACTAGGGTTGCTGCTCATGTGGCCAGGACAGCAGCCGCCGGGGGGCGAGCAGAATCCGCAGGACAACCCGTATCAGCAGCCGGGTTACCAGCAGCCGAATCCCTACACACAGCCCGGCTACCAGCAGCCGGACCCGTATGCGCAGCAGCCGCAGTGGGGGACGCCCGGGCCCGTCGGGGCGCCCTGGCCGCCCCAGCCGCCGCAGGGAGACGGCGGGAACCGGACGAAGGTCATCGCGATCGTCGCGGCGACGGCGGTGGTCGTCACGGCCTGCGTGACGGGATTCCTGGTGCTGGGCGGGGACAAGGACGGCGGGAACGGCAGGGACGGCAAGGCGGACGGCGGCGGGGCGGGCGGGAAAGCCAGCCGGTCGGCCTCGGCGGAGCCGACCGCTGCCGAGGCATCGGCCACGGACGACAATCCGCACGGCGCCGAGACCGAGAAGCCGCTCGTCGCGGGCTGGAAGACGGTCATCAACCCGAAGTGGGGCACGGCCTTCGACGTGCCCGCGGACTGGCAGGTCGGCATCCCCGGTGCGCTCGTCGGCTTCGAGGACCGCAAGTCGCCCGACGCCAAGCCGCTGATCGCGATGTCGGCGCCGGCCACGTACAAGCCGAAGTGGTGCACCTCCGACGGCGACAAGAACGGCCGGAGCCACGACACACCGCTGGCCGTCGCGGGCACCAAGGGCCACAACGGCGCCAGGAATCCGGGCGACGCGGCGGTCAAGACCGTGCCCTGGTGGGTCTACGGCGGCTACACGCAGCCGGACAAGAAAAGCGTCACCCAGGACAAGCAGGCCACCGACTACACCACTGCTTCGGGCGTCGAGGGCGCCTACGCCTGGGCGAGTTCGACCGGCACCCCGCGCAGGGGCAAGTGCGCCGGCGACGGCAAGGCGATCACGTTCGCGTTCCGGAACGCGGCCGACGACATCGTGTCCTTCAACCTCTACGCCGCCAAGGGCGTGAAGGGGGAGGTCGACAAGGCGACCATCATGAAGATCCTCAACACGGTGCGGGTGCACGGCCAACCGACGGAGCCCTGACCGCGGCCCGGCCGGGCGCCGCGTGCCGACCCGCGGATGTCCGGCCGGGGGACTTCCGCGCGCGGGAACGGGGGACGGCACGGTCCGTGCCCCGGCATTTTCCGGACGGCCGCGCGGGCACTTACGCCCGGCCGGGATGCCGTCCCGGATGTCCCGCGGCTCACCGAACATCAAGACCAGCGGTCAGGCGTCAGGCACCAGGTATGAGGCGTCGGGCGTCAGGTGATGCTGAACGCCCCCTCGGGAGGCTCGGGCGACGGTGCGGCCTCCGCGTCCGAAACCGGCCGGGCCGCGCCGATGAACTCCCGTAGCGCGGCGCCGTGTTCCACCCGGGCCGGGAAGGCGTCGGCGGCGGTTCGCCGCGCCACCGCCGCCATGTCCAGGGGCCGGTGCGAGGCGACGAGCACCGCGTTGCCGAACCGGCGGCCGCGCAGCACACCCGGCTCGGCGATCAGCGCCAGCTCCTCGAACACGGCCGCGAACGTGGCGAGTTGGGAGCGGAGGAAGCCGAACGGCGCGGCGTCGGCCAGATTCGCCAGATAGCAGCCGTCGGTGCGCAGCACGCGCTCGGCCTCGCGGGCGTAGCCGAGCGAGGTGAGGTGGGCCGGGACCCGGGAGCCGCCGAAGACGTCGGCGACCAGCACGTCCGCCGTGTCGTCGGGGGCCGATTCCAGCCAGGTTCGGGCGTCGGCGGGGTGCAGGGCGATGCCGACGCCGTCCGGAACCGGCAAGTGCTCGGTGACCAGCATGATCAGGCCCCGGTCGGCCTCGACGACGTCCTGCCGTGAGCCCGGCCGGGTCGCCCCGACGTACCGGGGCAGGGTGAGCGCTCCCCCGCCGAGGTGCACCACGGCCAGCGGCCGGCCCGGCTCCGCCGCCGCGTCCAGCACGTGTCCGAGCCGCCGCGCGTACTCGAACTCCAGATGCGTGGGCTCGTCCAGGTCGACGTACGACTGCGGGGCCCCGTCGACCGTCAGCAGCCAGGCCCGCGCCCGGTCGACGTCGGGCATCAGCTTCGCGGTGCCGTGGTCGGTGGTGCGGACGACGGGTATGGGTTCGTTCACGTCCCCATTGTGCCGGTTCCGGGTGCGCGGCCGGTCGGGCCCGGCGTCCCCGAATCGGGGCGCCGGACCCGGCCGAGGTGCCGGACCGACCGCCTCGTCGGACCGACCGACCCAGCGAGGCGGCGGCCGTCAGCCGACGGAGGTCACCGTCCCGGCGCCCACCGTCCGCCCGCCCTCGCGGACCGCGAACCCGAGACCCGGCTCCAACGGGACCGCACGGCCCAGCTCGACCGTCATGGTGACGGTGTCGCCCGGCCGCGCGACCGCCGTCGCGCCGAGGTCGACGTCCCCGACCACGTCCGCGGTGCGGATGTAGAACTGCGGCCGGTAGCCGGTCGACACCGGGGTCCGCCGGCCACCCTCGCGCGCCGAGAGCACGTACACGCGCGCAGCGAAGCGGTGGCTCGGCACGACGCTGCCGGGCTGCGCCACGACGTGCCCGCGCCGCACCGCGTCCCGGGGCACCCCGCGCAGCAGCAGCGCCACGTTGTCCCCGGCCTGCGCCTCCTGCATCGGCTTGCCGAAGGTCTCCAGGCCGGTGACGACCGTCTCAAGACCGGCACCGGGTACCTCGACCCGGTCGCCGACGTGCAGCGTGCCGCGCTCCACCGCGCCGGTGACCACGGTGCCCCGGCCGGTGATGGTGAGCACATTCTCGACGGGCAGCAGGAACGGCGCGTCGAGATAGCGCTCCGGGACGGGCACATAGGTGTCCACCGCGTCCAGCAGCGCCTCGATCGCGGCGGTCCAGCGCGGGTCGCCGTCGAGAGCCCGGAGCCCGGAGACCCGTACGACGGGTACGGAGTCACCGGCGTAGCCCTGCGCGGTGAGCAGTTCGCGGACCTCCAGTTCCACGAGGTCGGTCAGCTCCTCGTCGCCGGCGTCGGCCTTGTTGAGGGCGACGACGATGTGGTCAACGCCCACCTGCCGGGCCAGCAGTACGTGCTCGGCGGTCTGCGGCATGATCCCGTCGACCGCGGAGACGACGAGGATCGCCCCGTCGAGCTGCGCGGCGCCGGTCACCATGTTCTTGACATAGTCGGCATGACCTGGCATGTCGACGTGCGCGTAGTGCCGCGTGTCCGTCTCGTACTCCACGTGCGCGATGTTGATGGTGATGCCCCGCGCCGCCTCCTCCGGGGCGCGGTCGATGCGGTCGAAGGGCACGTAGCGGGTGCCCGAGCCGGTGCCGCGCTCGGCCAGCACCTTGGTGATGGCGGCGGTCAGGGTGGTCTTGCCGTGGTCGACGTGGCCCATGGTGCCGATGTTCAGGTGCGGCTTGGTGCGCACGTATTCCGTCTTGGGCATGGCTGTACCTCGAAGCCTCAGAAGTGGATCAGAAGTGAAGACGGGGACCCCGGCCAGGCACCGACCCTCCCCCTGCGGGGTCCGCCGGACGATCCGGAGAGGGTCAGCTTCGGGCGCCGTCGACGGCCACGACGATCGGGACGGCAGCCTTCGGAGCATCCGCTACCGCGGATGCTGCGAGGACGAAGGCGTGCCGGAACATGACATCGAGCATCGCCGACGCGGCGTTGCGCGTCGAATGGTTTTCCGGCGCGCGGCCGTGCCCGGTGGCTGGTATTCCCGTGCGGGACGGCGGCCGGTCGTCCGGTGCGGCCCGGTGGCCGGTGTCCCGGCGGGAACTGATGGTTCGTCACCGGAATCGCGGTCCGGCAGCAGCGGCGGGACGCGACGGTGACCGGCATGAGACGGTCCGTGCGGCGATCGGACACGTTCGTCGGTTACTGTCACCGGCATGCTCGATGCCACCGACCGCTCTGGGGGCACCGCCGCGGCCTCACCCCGGGCCGGCACCGCGCTCGTCTCGCGCGCGGGATTCGCGGCTCGCTGCATGCGTGTGTTGCTGTCGCCCTGGTCGCGGCTGTCCCTGCTCGTGGTACTGCTCGCGGGGTCCGCTGCGGTCGTACTGTTGTTCGAACCACAGAAGCTGCTCACCCACGGCTGGCCGCCGCAGCTCGACGGGGCCGCCGCCGCGACCGTGTTCGCGGTGGCCTACGGGCTGTGCACGGTGGCGTTCGTGCCACGGCCGCTGCTGAACCTCGCGGCGGGTGCCCTGTTCGGCTCCCAAGTGGGGCTCGGCACGGCCCTCGTGGGCACCGTGCTGGGTGCCGGTGTCGCGTTCGGCCTCGGCCGGGTGCTGGGGCAGGACGCGCTCCGGCCGCTGCTGCGCGGGCGCTTGCTGCTGGCCGCCGACGGTCAGCTCAGCCGGCACGGCTTCCGCTCGATGATGGCGGCACGGCTGTTCCCGGGCCTGCCCTTCTGGGGTGTGAACTACTGTGCCGCAGTCTCCCGGATGGGCTGGCCGTCGTTCCTGCTCGCGACGGCGCTCGGTTCGATCCCGAACACCGCCGCATACGTCGTGGCGGGCGCGCGCGCCTCGGCTCCGACGTCACCCGCCTTCCTGATCGCGATGGCGTGCATCGCCGTACCGGCGCTGGCGGGTGCCGTGGTGGCCTGGCGCAAGCGGCACAGCCTGCGCGCGCGGTGAACCGTCGTACCACCCGTCGGTCCGTCCCTGCGACGCACGGGGCGGCCCGGCGGCCGTCGACGCCTGGTCCGGCCTGGTGTTCCCCGCCGAACCCCTGTGCAGTCCCCGTCACTTCGGGACGCTACGCTGTGCCCTCGGTACAGAAGATCACCACATTCTCCGACTTCCCCGATCCGCACTTGGACGTCTCACCTCCATGTCTTGGTTTGAATCCCTCATCCTCGGACTCGTCCAGGGGCTGACCGAGTTCCTGCCCGTCTCCTCCAGTGCGCATCTCCGGTTGACCGCCGCCTTCTCCGGCTGGAAGGACCCGGGCGCAGCCTTCACGGCCATCACCCAGATCGGCACGGAGGCCGCGGTGCTGATCTACTTCCGCAAGGACATCGGCCGGATCGTGTCGGCCTGGTTCCGGTCACTGTTCGACAAGGCGATGCGGCACGACCACGACGCCCAGATGGGCTGGCTGGTGATCGTCGGTTCGATCCCGATCGGGCTGCTGGGCTTGACGCTCAAGGACCAGATCGAAGGGCCGTTCCGCGATCTGCGGATCACGGCGACCATGCTGATCGTCGTCGGCCTCGTCATAGGCTTCGCGGACCGGCTCGCGGCCCGCGACGAGAAAGGCGGCCGGCACCGCGCCCCCAAGCAGCGCAAGGGCCTGGAGGACCTGGGCGTACGGGACGGCCTGATCTACGGTCTGTGCCAGGCGTGCGCGCTCATCCCGGGGGTCTCCCGCTCCGGCGCGACGATCAGCGGCGGTCTGTTCATGGGCTACCAGCGGGAGTCTGCGGCGCGGTACTCGTTCCTGCTCGCCGTTCCGGCGGTCCTCGCCTCCGGGGTGTTCGAGCTGAAGGACGCGATGAGCAGCGGCCACATCGCCTGGGGCCCGACCCTGTTCGCGACGGTGATCGCCTTCGCCTCCGGGTACGCGGTGATCGCCTGGTTCATGAAGTTCATCTCGTCCAAGAGCTTCATGCCGTTCGTCTACTACCGGGTGGCTCTCGGCATCGTCATCATCGCCCTGGTCACGGCGGGTGTACTGAGCCCGCACGCGGCCGAGTCGGCGGGCTGAGGGGGGAAGTCGCTCCAGGGTTTCCGCCATCGGAACCTCGTGGCTTCTCGCGGTCGCCCGCAATTGATTGCGTCCGCTCCTCGTGATCATCTCCCAGTTGTCTCCCGCTCTCCCGCCACCCACCGTGGATGGCGATGGCCCCCGCGAAATTCTTGCGGGGGCCATCTGCTGCCGCCAGCCGGTTCGGAGCCGGACATGGACGCCCCTCGGCCTCGTCGGCCTGGTGGCGGCCAGGGCGCCTTTCCCCGGACCGCGCCCGAGGCGGCAGGTCGCGTGGCCGGGACGCAGTCCTGAAGTCCTGGCGGCGACACGCAAGATCTGACCATTTAGCTCGATCGGGTGCGGTAGGCCCGATTCTCCAAAGAGGCAACCCGACAGCGTGGATGATCTTGGCCGAGGTGCCTTCCGCCCTGGGCCACGTTCCGGCCCCGGGGCGTTTTTTGCAGATCCTGGAGGATCCATGCGACACCCTGTCTCCCGCCTGCGAACGCGCGCGCTGGCCGTCGGGCTCGCGCTGGCGGCGTCCGCGCTTCTGCCCTCGGGCTCCGCCGGTGCGGCCGACCAGTACGAGTGGGCCGCGTTGGGCGACTCGTACACCGCCGGCGTCTTCGTCGGCGACCCGCTGCCCGCGCTGGGTGATGCGTCGCGGGACGGCTGCGACCGCACCACCAACGCCTACCCCGACGTCGTCGACCGGGAGCTCGCCGAATTCCCGCCGGGCAAGCCCGTGCACCTGGACAACGTCAGCTGCGGCAACGCCACCATCGCCGACATCGCCAAGGACAAGCAGACGCCGATCAGCCCGGTCCAGCCCACCGAGCGCGGCTGGCCCGCGGTGGACCCGCAGATCCAGCGGGCCAAGCTGGGCGACCAGACCGACATCGTGACCATCGGCGTCGGCGGCAACAGCCTGCCCTTCGGCGGAATGCTCCTCAAGTGCCTCGAACAGGGTGTGACCGGCAAGTCCTGCCGCGACTACTACACCAATCCCCCCGAGGGGGAGGAAAGCATCCAGGACAAGCTCGCCCGGGTCCAGGACGAGTACATCGAGATGCTGGCCCAGGTGCACCAGGCCGCACCCAACGCCAAGGTGATCACGGTCGGCTACCCTGCCGTCCTGCCGGACAACGGCAGCGACTGCAACCGCCTTGCCCTCACCGAGCTCGGCTCGATCACCCACGCCGACGTCGACTGGCTCCGTGACAGCGTCCTCAAGCAGCTGAACAGCACGATCCAGCGGGTCTCGGAGTTCTTCGGCGACCGCTACGTCGACGTCTACTCCTCCAGCGTGGGCCACGACGCCTGCCAGCCCGCGGGCACCAAGTGGGTCGAGGGAATCTGCGGCGACGCCGCGGACTACTGGCCCGCCAAGCTCCCCGGCACGCTGCTGAACTGCGGTCTCATCGGCAAGCGCATCACCCTGGTCCACCCCAATGCCGCAGGACACGCCAACACCGCGGCCCACGTGGAGCGAGCGATCCGTATCGCCCTCCTCGAAAGGTGACCGATCGGACCAACCTCCGGCGTGAGGGCATTCCCCCGGGCTGCACCCCTACGGACTGACCGGGCGCCATCGCGGACCGGATCCTGATCCTCCAACGCCGCTGTCGCGTCACGGCGATGGGGGATCAGACCGCCGCAGACAGCTTGACGGGGGCATTGAGAACGGGGGCATCGAGATGCCCCGGCCGGGCGGCGCGAGGCGGGCGGGGCAACGGCGTGGAGTCAGGTGGCGGACTGGTAGGTGCCCCCGACGCGGACGATGCCGCCTGGTCACGGCGGGCGCGCTGGGCCCGCACGCGGCCGAGTCGGCGGGCCGACCGCCCGGCGCCCCGCCCCGGATCGCCCCGCCCGTCACCGCGGGCCGTCCGGGCGGCGCCGCGCCCGTGACCGACTCCATACGGTCTGAGTATCTGTGCGGTAGCGCAGTGTCAGTCCTTGCCCCTAGGCTTGTCCGCATGTCCCCCAATTCCGTGCTCCCTGGTTCCGTGCGGTCTGCCGCCGAGGTGAACGAACAGATCCGGGCGCTGTGGCTGCGTGCGGGTGGATCGCTGTCGGCCCAGGAGCGCGCGGAGTACGAGTTGCTGGTGGTCGAGTGGGCCGAGGCCATCCGCGGCGAGATCATCGAGGCGGCCTGAGGTTCCGGGCCGTAAAACACCCGCCTCGCCTCGCCACGCACGGCTCGTCAGCCCCGGAACCGGTTGCCGGGCCCGAGCGGACCGGGCAGCGCCCCGCCCCGTACTCGACCCGCCACGTTCACGATCCGGCACGCTCTCGCTTTTACGTGCCGCCGAGTGCGCGCGAATCCACGCCCGCCCACCACAAAAACCCCATCTGCCCCGCCCGCACACCGAGATACGCGCCGACCCGCACCGAAGCTGGATACGACACGACGCCACCCGATCGGCGCAGTCCCTGCCGTGTACGGTCCGCCGGTCCGCCGATCGCCCGCTACCGGCCGCCCGCTACCCGCAGCACCGCGCCCGTGGTGTACGAGGCGTCCGGGGACATCAGCCAGGAGATCGCGGCGGCGATCTCCTCCGCCCGTCCGGGGCGGCGCAGCGGGATCGCCTCCGCCATGCGGTGTGCCCGGTCGGGGTCGCCCATCGTCGCGTGCATCTCCGTGTCGATCGCCCCGGGGGCGACCGCGTTCACCCGGATGCCGTCCGGGCCGAGTTCCTTCGACAGGCCCAGGGTGAGGGTGTCGACGGCCGCCTTGGTCGCCGCGTAGTGGACGAACTCACCGGGGCTGCCGAGCGTGGCGGCTCCGGACGAGACGTTCACGATCACGCCGCTCCCCCGCGCCGCCATGAGGCGGGCCGCACGACGTGAGCAGAGCAGTGTGCCGAGGAGATTGACCTCGACCACCCGGCGCAGATCGGCGGGGTCCGCATCCGCCAGCCGCCCCAGCGGGCCGGTCACCCCCGCGTTGTTCACCAGCCCGGTGATGGGACCCAGCCGCTCCTCCGCCGTGTCGAACAGCCGCTCCACGTCCGCCTCCACGGCAGTGTCCCCGCGTACGGTCGTACACCGGGCCCCCGCCGCCCGTGCCGCCTCGGCGACCGACTCGGCCGCCGCCGCGTCCCGGACGTAGCCGACGACCAGGTCGTGGCCGTCCGCCGCGAGCCGCAGACAGGTCGCGGCGCCGATCCCGCGGCTGCCGCCGGTGACGACGGTGACGGGGCGTGTCATGGGAGCCTCCCGGTGACGCTGGTGACGCATACGATCCGAAGATCGCTCACTCTACGGCGGGCGGGGACGCGAGTGCCCGTGGGCGCGAGAGTTCCCCGGACCGTGGGGTCTCATGGTCCGCGGACACGGGAGAGCCCCGTGGTCAGATCGGATCACCCGGGCGGCCCGCTGCACGGCGGTCGGGGCGACATCGACCGCGGTGACCTGCCGTCCGCGCCCGGCCAGCCAGTGCGCGTCGGCGCCCTCTCCGCAGCCCACGTCGAGTGCGTTCCAGCGTTGCCGGCCGTTCCCCGTCTGAGGCCGGACCGCGCCGGTCCTGCTCTGCTTCAGGCGCGCGGGCGTCGCTACGCCGCCGCGGGCAGCATGACGTGGTCCTTGACCAGCTCGTACGACCTCAGGCGGTCGGCCAGGGCGTAGACGGGCGTCACCAGCATGAGTTCGTCGGCCCCGGTCTCCGCCACCACGTCCGCGAGGCGCCGCGCGACCGTCTCGGGCGATCCGTACGCCTGGTGGGCGTGGAAGGCAGCCAGTGCCTTCGTCTCCTCCGCGGTGAACGTGTGGGCCGCCGCCGCTTCGGGGGTGAGGAAGGGACGGCCGCCGCCTCCCACGAGGAGACCGGCCCTGAAGACGTCCATCGGGCCCGCGAGCCGGGACGCCTCCCGCTCCGTTTCGGCGCAGACCGTCTCCACGCAGACCAGGACGCGCGGGCGCGGGCACCAGCGGGACGGCGAGAAGTGTTCGCGGTAGTGCTGGAGCGCGGCGCGCGTGTTGCCGGGACGGATGTGGTGGGCCAAGGCGATCGGCAGACCGACCCGGGCGGCGAACGCGGCACCCGCCGTGCTCGATGCCAGCAGCCAGGGCTCCGGCAGCGTCCCGAGGTCGATCTCGTCCACCAGGAAACGCAGTATCGCCGACACGTCGTCGTGGTATTCGTCGTCCGTCGTGGGTCCGGCACCGCGCCGCAGGGCCCGTGCCGTCGCCTCGTCGAGGGTGCCCGGGCCGCGGCCGATGCCCAGGTCGATCCGCCCCGGGTGCAGTCCGGCCAGCGTGCCGAACTGTTCCGCCAGCATGATCGGGGCGTGGTTCGGTGCGAGCACACCGCCGGATCCGAGCCGGATGGACGACGTCGAGGCGGCAGCGTGCGCGGTCAGGACGACCGGCGGGAACGCTCCGATGGCCGGGGAGTGGTGATGCTCGGCGTACCAGAGGCGCCGATAGCCGAGGTCGTCCAGACGCCGGGCGAACTCGCCGGTGTCCTTGAGCGTGTCCACGGCCCGGGTGCCGGTCTGGACCATGGCCACTTCGAGCGCGCTGAACGGAACGTTGATCATCTCGTCAGTATAGAAACCGTGTTGACGAGGGCGAGGCGTGAACCACCGCGGGTCGCTCCGGACTTCCCCCGAGCCGAGACGAACTGCGCCTGGCCGTCCCGGACTTTCTCGAGCCGAGACCAACTTCGCCTGAACGTCCGGGACTTGCCTCGGGCCGTCTCGGGCCACCCCGATCCCGCATCCGCTTTCCTGCCCACCCCGGGATCTCCCGGACATCGTGGACCTCCCGGCCGGTCCGGCCTGCCGCACGAGCCTCCCTACGTCCGAATGTTCGCCCGAATGTCGCCGCACACCCTCTTGGCTCCGTGCGTCCGTTGGCCAACACTGAGCCGATGACGCAGCGCGTGGACCTCGCTACCGTGATGGACCGGCTGGCCGTGGACGAACTCGTCACCGAGTACGCGATGGCCGTGGACGACGCGGACTGGGCGGCGTACCGGGGCCTGTTCACGGACGACGGGCGGGCGGACTACCGGTCCGCCGGCGGCATCGAGGCAGAGGCGGCCCGGGTCGCCGAGTGGCTCGCCGAGAACCTGGGCCTGTTCGCGATGCGTCAGCATCTGATCGTCAACCGCCGGGTGCGGTTCGGGAATCTGCAGCGGGACGCCGGTGACACCGCCCGGGTGCGGGCCGACTACATCAATCCGATGCGGTTCGCGGCGGGCGACGGTGGGGCGACGGCGCCCGACTTCGTGTGCGGCGGCCGGTACTCCTTCGGGCTGCTGCGCACCCGGGACGGCTGGCGGCTGTGTGAAGTGGTGGTCGAGGAGAAGTGGCGCCGCCTGCCCGCACCGCGCCGGTGACCGGCCGAGCCGGCCGGCGCCGGTGACCGACTGCACCCGAGGCACCCTGTCGGCAGGGGCCGCCCGGCGCGCACACTGGAGTCAGCGGCTGCGCGCAGGGAGGCTACGCATGATCACGCTCGACCACCTGCTCGCCTCCGGCCGGCGGCGCTCCGTCGCCGCCGTCCTCGCGGGCGCGCTGCCTGTGCTGTCCTTCCCGGCGCCCGCGCTGTGGTGGTTCGCGTACGTCGCCCTGGTCCCGTGGATCCTGCTCGCCCGCTCCGCTCCCACCGGGCGACGGGCCGCTCTCGACGGCTGGTTCGGCGGCATCGGCTTCATGGTGGCGGTGCACCACTGGCTGCTGCCGAGCCTGCACGTGTTCCTGTTCCTGATCGCGGCGCTGCTGGGCGCACTGTGGCTGCCCTGGGGCTGGCTGGTGCGCCGGTTGCTGGGCGGGGTGCCCGGGCCGCGGCGGGGCGCGGCCGCGCTGCTGGTGCTGCCGTCGGCGTGGCTGGCGGTGGAGCTGGTCCGGTCCTGGCAGGGGCTCGGCGGCCCCTGGGGCATGCTCGGGTCGAGCCAGTGGCAGGTCCAGCCCGCGCTGCGGCTCGCCTCGGTGGGCGGGGTGTGGCTGCTCAGCTTCCTGGTGGTGGCCGTCAATGTCGCCCTCGCCGTACTGGTGGCGGTGCGCGACGTGCGGTTTGTGGCCCTCGCGTCGCTCGTCGCCACCGCGGCGGTGTCCTCGGCGGCCTGGGTGTGGTCGCCGCGGCCGTCCGTCGACGAGCGGGTCCGGATCGCGGTCGTCCAACCGGGCGTGGTCGGCGGCAGCGACAGCGGCGACCGGCGCTTCGACCGCGAGGAGCGGCTGACCCGGCAGTTGGCGGGGCAGCGCGTCGACCTGGTCGTCTGGGGCGAGAGCAGCGTCGGTTTCGACCTCGGCGACCGGCCCGGCCTGGCGCGCAGGATCGCCGTGCTGTCCCGGGAGACCGGCGCGGACGTGCTGGTCAACGTGGATGCCCACCGCTCGGACCGGCCCGGCATCTACAAGAGTTCGGTGCTGATCGGTCCGGACGGCCCGACCGGCGCCCGTTACGACAAGATGCGGCTGGTCCCCTTCGGCGAGTACATACCGGCCCGTTCGCTGCTCGGCTGGGCGACCTCGGTCGGCAAGGCGGCGGGCGAGGACCGCAGGCGGGGTACCCGGCAGGTCGTGATGGACGCCGGGCACGGGCTGCGCATCGGCCCGATGGTCTGCTTCGAGACCGCGTTCCCCGACATGAGCCGGCACCTCGCCGAGGACGGCGCGGACGTACTGCTGGGCCAGTCGGCGACCTCGACGTTCCAGGACAGCTGGGCCCCCGCGCAGCACGCCTCGCTGGCCGCGCTGCGCGCCGCGGAGACCGGCCGTCCGATGGTGCACGCGACCCTGACCGGGGTCTCCGCGGTCTACGGCCCGGACGGGCGGCGGCAGGGCCCGTGGACCGGCACGGACGCGAGCACCGCCCGCGTCTACGAGGTGCCGCTCGCGCACGGGACCACGCCGTACGTCCGCCTCGGCGACTGGCCCGTCGAGGTGGCGCTGCTCGTGCTGGCGGGCCTGGGCGCGACGGAGGGCGTGCGGGCGGTCAGGCTGCGCCGGGGCCTTCCTGCACCGCACGTACCACGCGCTCGCACAGTTCGTGAGTCGCCAGTGCGTCACGGGCGCTGAGCACCTCGCCCGCGCGCACCGCGTCGAGGAAGGCGAGCACCGCCTGTTCGATGCCGCGCTGCCGGGCCACCGGCACCCAGTCGCCGCGCCGCCGTACGGACGGCTGGCCCTTGTGGTCGATCACCTCGGCGAGGTTGACCACCTGACGCTTGGCGTCCCGCCCGGAGACTTCGAGGATCTCCTCCGTGGAGCCGCTGAGCCGGTTCATCACACCGAGCGCGGTGAAGCCGTCCCCGGCGAGTTGCAGCACGACGTGGTGCAGCAGTCCGTCCCGCAGGCGGGCGCGCACGGTCAGGTCGTCGAACGGGCCGGGCAGCAGGAAGCGCAGGGTGTCGACGACGTGGATGAAGTCGTCGAGGATCATCGTGCGGGGTTCCTCGGGGAGCCCGACGCGGTTCTTCTGCATCAGGATCAGCTCACGGGGGTGGTCGGCGCACTGCGCGTACCCGGGGGCGTGGCGCCGGTTGAAGCCGACGGCGAGGGCGGTGCCGCGCTGCTCGGCGAGCGCCACCAGCCGCCGGGAGTCGGTGAGTTCGTACGCCAGCGGCTTGTCCACGTAGGTCGGTATGCCCGCTTCCAGGAGCCGGGTGACGATCTCGGGGTGCACCTCGGTGGGGGCGTGCACGAAGGCGGCGTCGAGATCCTGGGCGAGCAGGGAGTCGAGGGTGGCGTGCCGCTGGGCGGCGGGCACGTGCAGGGAATCGGCGACCCGGTCGAGGGTCGCGGGCGTCCTGGTCTGCAGGTGCAGTTCGAGACCCGGCTGCATGCCGAGGACCGGCAGGTACGCCTTCTGCGCGATGTCACCGAGTCCGATGCAGCCGACCTTCACGTGCTCTCCTTCAGCGCTCGCCAACCGGTGCCTGGTCGGAAGCATACGGCGGCCGCCAGTCGGCGACGCCGTCGAGTCCGCGCAGGAGCAGGGCCGGTGCGGCCTTGGACAGTGCGGTGATCGCGGTGTTGCGGACGGCGGCGGCGCCGCGGTTCCCGGTGAGGTTGAGGCGGCCGGTCCGGACGGCCTGCCGGGCGATGGCGGTGGTGCGGGGCAGCCGGGCCGCCGTGTAGGCGCGGAGGTCGCGGGCGTGGTGGGCGAGGACGACGGCGTCCTCGATGGCCTGGTTGCCGCCCTGGCCCAGGGTGGGCGGCATGGCGTGCGCGGCGTCACCGAGGAGCGCGGCCCGGCCGCGGTGGTAGGCGGGCAGTGGCTCGGCGATGTGGTGGACGTCGTGCCGCAGGACGTCCGCCGGGCGGGCGGCGGCGAGGACGGCGGGGATCGGGTCGTGCCAGTCGCCGAACCGGCGGACGAGCTCGGCCTGCTCGTCGTCGGGGGCGTGGCCGCCGGCCGGGACCGTGGCGGCGGCGTACGCGTACACCCGGCCGTCCTTGAGCGGCTGGGTGCCCCAGATGCGGCCCCGGCCCCAGGTCTCGTGCGGAGCGAACGCGCATCCGGGCACCGGGATCACGAGGCGCCAGGTGGTGAACCCGGCGTACACCGGCCCCGGATGGGCGGGGAACAGGGCGCCGCGCACGGCGGAGCTGATGCCGTCCGCGCCGACCACCAGGTCGGCCTCCCACTCCTGGCCCGCGGCGGCCACCCGGGCGGGCCGGCCCGTGTCACCGGGGTCGGTGAGGACGGCGTCGGCGGCGGTGCGGACGGCGCCCGGCGGGAGCAGCGCGGCCAGGGTGGCGACGAGGGTGGCGCGGTGCAGCAGGACGACCGGGCCGCCGAAGCGGGCCGCGACGGCGACGGCGTCGGTGCGGGAGAGCCAGCGGCCGCGCGGGGTGCGCAGCCCTCCCCCGCCGTCCTGCCAGGCCGCCAGGTCGCGGATCCGGTCGCCGATGCCGATGACGTCGAGGGCGCGCAGGGCGTTCGGGGCCAGTGAGATGGCCGCGCCGACCGGTTCCAGACAGGCGGCTCGTTCCAGGACGGTGACCTGCCAGCCCTGCTGGTGCAGGGCGGTCGCGGCGGTCAGGCCGCCGATTCCGCCGCCGACGACGACGGCGCGCGACGACTGTGCCATGGCTCCTCCTGGGGCGCGCGGCCGGCGCACCGCGGACTTCGTCACCGGCCTTGACGGTCCACTACAGCTGTAGTGCGAGCGGACCTCGACCGTACTACAGCTGTAGTGCCACGGGTAGGGTCGTGCCATGCCCGTCCACACCCCGGCCGCCTCCCGTGCGGATCTCGTCGCCGACACCGCCATCGCGCTGTTGGCGGAGCGCGGCATGCGCGGCCTGACCCATCGGGCGGTCGACGAGGCGGCCGGACTGCCGCAGGGCTCCACCTCGAACGTGGCCCGGACCCGTCAGGCCCTGCTGGAGCTGGTGGTGCGGCGGCACGCGGTGCGGGAGGCCCGGGTGCTCGCGCTGGACGAGATGCCCGATCCGCGCGGCGGCCGGGACGCCCTCGTCCAGGCCCTGGCCCTGGCGACGCACCGGTCCCTCACCGGCCACCGCGACCTGCTGGTCTCCCGTTACGAGCTGGCCTTGGAGGCCACCCGCCGCCCCGCGCTGCGGGCTTTCTACGACGCGACGGGCGCCGTCTTCCGCGACCAGCTCGCCGCGATGGTCGGCGCACTGGGCTCGGCCGACCCACAGCGGCACGCGCTGTCCCTGGTCGCCTGGACGGACGGGCTGATGTTCTCCTGCGTGGCCGGGTCGTTCAGCGCGCGGGTGCCGAGCCTGGACGAAGTGCGGGCAGGGATGGGGGAGTTGCTCGACGGGATGCTCGGCCGCTGAAATCCGCTGCCCGGCCCGGTCGGGGCGGACCAGAATGACGGTCATGACGAGTGATCGCCGGGAACCGGCCCTGGACGCGGACGAACGGACCATGCTGGAAGGCTGGCTCGACTACCACCGCGAGACGCTGGCCCGGAAGTGCGCGGGCCTGACCGGCGCACAGCTGAGGACCGCCTCGGTCGAGCCGTCCGAGCTGTCCCTCATGGGGCTGGTCCGGCACATGGCGGAGGTCGAACGGAGCTGGTTCCGCAAGGTGCTGACGGGCGACGACCCGGGCCCGATCTACTACAGCGAACAGGACCCGGACGGCGAGTTCCACCTCACCGAGGCGGACACCTGGGAGGAGGCGTACGCCACCTGGCAGAGCGAGATCGACACCGCCCGGCGGCACGCGGCCCGCTTCGCGCTCGGCGATCTCTCCGAGGGGGTGAGCCGCCTCACCGACAAGTCGTTCAGCCTCCGCTGGATCTACACGCACATGATCGAGGAGTACGCCCGGCACAACGGCCACGCCGACCTGATCCGGGAACGGATCGACGGCACCACCGGCGACTGACGTCAGCCCGCACGCACCCGAGCCACCCGTACGGGGCAGGAGATCACCCGTGTGGGCCATCGCGCGCTGGCCCGTCGCCTCGATCAGGAGGCTGAACCAGCAGAGTTGCGCGGGTGCATCGAACGACGACCGCCGCCGCGCTCCTGGTCACCGTGGCCGTCTCGGCCCTCTCCGGCTGTGTGACGGTCCAGCGCCCGCCGGCCGCCGGGCCGCCGGGTACCGCTCCGGCGCAGCCGCCGGCGCCCCGGCCGGACGGCACCACCGAGCCCCGGGTCGTCCAGGCACCGGCGCGGGAGGCACTGGAGATGGTCGGACCGTCCCGGCTGCCCGAGCGGCCCGAGCGGGCGGAGCCGGTCGCGCCGAGCAGGCCGGCGGCCACGCCCGCTCCGCGGCAGCCGCCGTCGCCCCGCGACCGCCCCCGCCCGCACCGCGCGCCTGCTCAGCCGCCGCACACCGACGCACCCGCGCCGCCCGGGCCCGGCCCCGTGGCCTCCGACGTGTGCGACCTGGGCAAGCGGTACGGCGGCTGGCGCGGGGACAGCCCGGAATCGCGGATCTGCGAGCAGGCGCACGGCCGCTGAGCGGGGCCGGGCGCGGTCCACTGCGGCAGACCGGTACCCGGAGGAAGGGGCACGCGGAGCCGCGGGACCGGCCACGGTGCCATCACGTGGCGCTTCCTCCTGTGAAGGGACCCGTTCGGACGGGCGCGCTCGGACGGACCCCTGCAGACCGGATCCCTTCGGAGCGGGAATTTGGGGTAGGGCGCGATGGTCTCCCCCGTCGGCGGTCTCTCCCCGTCGGCGAGGCGCTCGGCCGTGCGCCGGTCACGAGTGGTCGTGGCCCGGTGGCTCCCCGGGCTCGTCGTCGGGCGGGTCCGTCTCGCCCAGCCGCCGGGCCAGTTCGCCGATCGCCGCCCGTACTCCGTCGCCGTAGCCGTCGTCGGCGAGGGCGACGGCGGCCCCACGGGCCCGGCGCAACTGGCTGCGGGCGGCGTCGGGGCGGCCCAGCTTCGCGTAGTCGGCGGCGAGGTTGAGGTGCAGGGAGGGGTAGAAGCCGCGGACCGTGTCCCGGTCGCCGTCCGGCCGCCCGGCGGCGGCCTCCTGGGCCGCCGACAACGCCCGCAGGTCCCAGGCCAGTTCGTCCGTGGGATCGTCCTGCGTGTCGGCCAGGTAGTGGGCGAGCGTGCAGCGGTGCAGCGGGTCCCCGTCCTGCCCGACCTCCGTCCACAGGTCGAGGAGGCGGCGCCGGGCCTCCTCGCGGTCCCCGCCGTGATGCAGCATGACGACCTGCCCGATCCGGGTCGGCACGCCGTCCGGCGCGGCCTGCTCGTGTCGTTCCACCACGGCGATCTCCTCCGTCTCGTGGCCGGTCCGACGACCGCGGGCACCGGTTCCCGTCCCAGGGATGCCGCACCCCCGTCGTCCCACCGACGCTAACCGGGGGCGCCGGGAATCCCGGTCAGGCGGCCCCGTACGACACCGAGCTGCCCCGGCGCGGTCAGCCGAGGTCGGGGACGGTCCAGTCGACCGGCTGGTGGCCCTGCCGGGCGATCGCCTCGTTGATCTGCGTGAACGGGCGGGAGCCGAAGAACTTCTTCGCGGACAGCGGCGAGGGGTGCGCACCCTTGACCACCACGTGGCGGGTCTCGTCGATCAGGGGGAGCTTCTTCTGCGCGTAGTTGCCCCACAGGACGAAGACGGCCGGGTCGGGCCGGTCGGCCACCGCGCGGATCACCGCGTCCGTGAACTTCTCCCAGCCCTTGCCCTTGTGCGAGTTCGCCTCGCCGGCGCGGACCGTGAGCACCGCGTTGACCAGCAGGACGCCCTGCTCGGCCCACGGCATCAGATAGCCGTTGTCCGGGATCGGCGTGCCCAGTTCCTCCCTCATCTCCTTGTAGATGTTGCGGAGGGAGGGCGGGGTCTTCACCCCGGGACGGACGGAGAAGCACAGGCCGTGGCCCTGGCCCTCGCCGTGGTACGGGTCCTGACCGAGGACGAGCACCTTGACCTTCTCGTACGGCGTCGCCTCCAGCGCGGCGAAGACCTCCTCGCGCGGCGGGTAGACAGGACCCTTCGCCCGCTCCTCCTCGACGAACTCGGTCAGCTCCTTGAAGTAGGTCTGCTGCAGTTCGTCGCCCAGAACCCCGCGCCAGGACTCGGGCAGCATGGCGATGTCGGTCACGTCAACGTCCTTACGGTGTGCGGTCGCTTGCAGGTTCCCGAACCTACAGGCGGGCACTGACATCCGCTGCCGCGACCGCCGTCGCCGGCGGGCGGGGGCGCCGTCCCCCGGCGGGAACGGCGCCCCGGGCGTCCCGTCGTCGTCCTCGTGGCCGCTCGCCCGGACCGTGCCGGTCAGGCCACGCTCACGTTGAGGAACAGGCCGCCGTCGAGGACGAGCGTCTGCCCCGTGATCCACTCCGACTGTTCCGAGGTGAGGAAGGCAGCGGCGCCCGCGACGTCGGAGGGCAGGCCGAGCCGGCCGAGCGGGTAGAGGGCGGCCGCCTCCTCTTCCCGGCCCTCGTACAGCGCCCTGGCGAACTTGGTCTTGACGACGGCCGGGGCGATGGCGTTGACCCGCACCCGGGGCGCGAACTCGTGCGCCAGTTGCTGGGTCAGGTTGATCAGCGCGGCCTTGCTGACGCCGTAGGCGCCGATGAAGGGCGAGGGCGCGAGACCGGCCACCGAGGCGATGCTGACGATCGCGCCGCCGTTGTCCTTCTGCCAGGCGTGCCAGGTCCGCTGGGCGAAGCCGAGCGCCGAGATCACATTGGTCTCGAACACCTTGCGCGCGACGCCCAGGTCGAGGTCGGCCATCGGCTCGAACACCGGGTTGGTGCCCGCGTTGTTGACGAGGAAGTCGACCCGGCCGAACGCCGCCATGGTGCGCTCGACGGCCTCGGCCTGGTGCGCCGGGTCGTGGGCCTTGCCCGCGACGGCGATGGCCCGGTCGGAACCGAGCCGCTCGACGGCCTCCTTGAGGGCATCCTCGCCCCGCCCGGTGATACAGACCCGGTCGCCGCGCGCCACCAGCGCCTCGGCGATGCCGTAGCCGATGCCCTTGCTGGCACCCGTGATGAGGGCCGCCCTGCCGGACGGCTCCGGAAGTTCAGTCATGTCTGTGCTTCCCATCGCTGCCTGCTCGTCTCCCGTCACGTCCTAGTCGAGCGGCCCGCCGGCCACGTACAGCACCTGCCCGGAGACGAAGCCGGCCGCCTCGCCGGTGAAGAAGGCGATGGCGTTCGCGACGTCCTCGGGCTCGCCCACGCGCTGCACCGGGATCTGGGTGGCGGCGGCGGCCTTGAACTCCTCGAAGCGCATCTTCACCCGCTCGGCGGTGGCCTTGGTCATCTCGGTGGCGATGAAGCCGGGGGCGACGGCGTTGGCGGTGATGCCGAACCGGCCGAGTTCGACGGCGAGGGTCTTGGTGAAGCCCTGGAGACCGGCCTTGGCGGCCGAGTAGTTGACCTGGCCGCGGTTGCCCAGCGCGGAGGACGAGGAGAGGTTGACGATCCGCCCCCAGCCCGCGTCCACCATGTGCTTCTGCACGGCCCTGGTCATCAGGAACGAGCCGCGCAGGTGCACGTTCATGACGGTGTCCCAGTCGGCGGCCGTCATCTTGAACAGCAGGTTGTCGCGGAGCACACCGGCGTTGTTGACGAGGATCGCCGGGGCACCGAGGCCCTCGGCGACCCGCGCCACGGCGGCCTCGACCTGCGCCTCGTCCGCGACGTCCGCGCCGACCGCGAGCGCCCTGCCACCGCCGGCGGTGATCTTCTCCACGGTGTCCTTGCAGGCGGCCTCGTCGAGGTCGACGACCGCGACCGCTCGGCCCTCGGCGGCCAGTCGTACGGCGGTGGCGGCGCCGATGCCGCGCGCGCCGCCGGTGACCACGGCGACCCGCTGCTCGGTGGTGGACATCGCTGGTTCTCCTCACCCTAGAGAAAGTCCGGTCGGCAGAGCCGGTCGGCAGGTGGTCTGCGGCTGCCACGGCATGTCCCGCTATGAGCAACCGCTTAGTACCTTCGGTGGACGTGACGCTAGAAGCCCCGGCACCCGGTGTCAACGGCATCCCGGGCGCGTGTGATCCATTACCGCACCAGGAGGTCCAGCAACCGCTCCGCCTCGGCCGCCGGATCGGTGGTGAGCCCGGTGTGCACGGGACCGGGCTGCACGACCGTCGAGCGGGGCGCAATCAGCCAGCGGAAGCGGCGCCCCGCGTCGTCCGCCGCCGCCTGTCCGGCCGCCGCGCCACCGGCGCACACCCGCTCGATCGCGCCCAGCGCCGCCCGTACGCCACCCGTGTCCGCGTCCGGGTCGAGCGCCCGCAGTCTCGCCTCGTCGAGGTGGATACGGGCACCCACATAGCCCTGGGCCCGGCAGTACACGACGACGCCCGCGTTGATGCACTCGCCGCGCTCGACGCGGGGCACGACGCGCAGCACGGCGTACTCGAAGACGTCACGGCCACCGCCCTGGCCCGGCCTGATGATGTGCCGCTCGGTCACGTCGCCTCCTCGATGCCGGTGAGGCGCTGGTGGACGACGGCGGCCCGGGCGAGCAGCGGCCGTGCGTAGGCCCGCCGGAGGTCGTCCGGCGTGTCGAAGCCGGGCTCGTCCAGGAGCCAGGCATCGGGGATCTCGGCGGTCACCTCGGCGAGCAGGTCCTCGGTCACCAGGGGGGACAGCGTGGCGGCGGCCGTCGCGACATCCGGCGCGAACCGGGCCAGGGCGTGGTCCGAGGCGTCGTAGGAGCGGGCGGCCGAGGTCTCGGCACCGGGCCAGTTGTGGTGCCAGATCATGGTGGCGCCGTGGTCGATGAGCCACAGGTCGCCGTGGTGCATCAGGAGGTTGGGGTTGCGCCAGGAGCGGTCGACGTTGTTCACCAGCGCGTCGAACCAGACGATCCGGCCCGCCTCCCGGGGGTCCACCGGGAAGGCCAGCGGATCGAAGCCGAGGGCACCGGAGAGGAAGCCCATGCCGAGGTTGGTGCCGCCGCTGGACCTGAGCAGTTCCTGCACTTCCCGGTCGGGCTCGCCGAGGCCGAGCACCGGGTCCAGCGCGATCGTCACCAGCGGCGGCACCCGCAGGCCCAGCCGGCGGGCCAGTTCGCCGCAGACCACCTCGGCCACCAGGGTCTTGCGGCCCTGGCCCGCGCCGGTGAACTTCAGGACGTACGTCCCCGAATCGTCGGCCTCGATGAGCCCCGGCAGTGAGCCGCCCTCGCGCAGCGGCGTGATGTAGCGGGTCGCGGTGACCTCTCTCAGCATCGTCCAAGGCCCCACAGGTCGTTCGGCTTGTTTTCCACGGCCAGCTCCACGCGATGCACTCCATGCGCCCGTCGTCGACGGGACTTCGGCAGGAAGTGAGCATAGTAACCGAGCGTGACACCCGGGGAGTCGGGCCCGACCCGTCGCACCACTGGGCCGACGGCGGCCGGGCGCGGGGCGGCGGCCGGTCAGGACGGGTGGGTCGTCAGCTGTCCCGTGGCGCTGCCCGTCAGCCACTGCGGCCAGGCCACGTTGTAGTCGGCGTACCCGTTGTCCCCCGCGGCCTTGCCGCGCGGGGAGCCCGAGACGGTGACCGGGTCGCCCTGTTCGACGTAGCCGTAGAACCATTTGGCGTCGGCGCCGGACAGGTGGACGCAGCCGTGCGAGCCGTACGAGTGCCCCGGCTTCGGGTCGCCGGGGGAGTAGTGGACGTAGGTGCCCGAGGCGGTGAGGTGGACGTCCCAGGGAAGCGTCAGGTCGTAGAAGTCGGGGCTGTGCTTGTCACAGCTGATGCGCACGCTGCAGGACGTCATGTGCACCTTGCGCTGCTTGTCGATCACCGCCATGGTGCCGTCCCAGGAGGGCCAGCTCGGGCTGCCGGCGTCGATCGGCATGGTGCGCACCAGTGTGCCGTCGCGGTAGACCTTCATGGTGTGGCCGGGGACGTTCACCTTGGTCTCGACGTCCGCTCCGACGGTGAAGGCGTGCTGGTAGTCGTGGGTGCCGTAGCGGCCGTTCCCGTCGCCGACCCCCTTCAGCCGGGCGTCGAGCGTCACGGTGGTGCCCGACGGCCAGAACGCCTTGGGGCGGAAGTCGACGCGGGTGCCGCTGAACCAGTGCCAGGCGCCGGTGACCGGCGTGGACGTGGTCACCTTCAGATGCCGCTCGACCGTGGCGCGGGCGGACGTGGCCACCGGTTTGCTGAAATCGACTGAGATCGGCATGGCCACGCCGACGGTGCTGCCGGGCTCGGGAACGATCGTGTTGAGCAGCATCGCCGGGGGCGGCGGCTTCGTCGGGACCGGGCTCGCACTCGCGTAGGCCGTTGCCGAGGGCCCCGAAGCCGCCGAAGCGGAGCCGCCGCCACCGGCACCGAGCCCGGTGACCAGCAATCCCATGACACCGGCGGCACCGGCCGTTCGCGCTATCCGATTGATGTTGATGTTCCTGCTCCACTCGCGTCGCTGCATATTCAGGGGAACGTGGCCCCGGTTTCCTAAGTTGCCATATGACAGTAAAGATAGTGACTTGGCTAGGTTACGCAGACGCCAAGAACCGACCGTATTGGACTGGTTACCGAACGCATTTGACCAGCGCAGCGGGCGGGGTGTCTCACCGCGGCGGCCCCGGAGAGGCAAGCCGGAGCCTCGTCCGCGGCCGTCGCGCCGGCCGGGTCTGAACACGCGGCGCCTGTGGGCCGTACCCCTGAGCGGTTCACCACACAGTTCCGCGGAAGGGAATCCCATGACCAGTGCATCCTCCGAGCCCACAGTGGGGCCGGCCCGCCGTACCGTCATGACGGCGGCAGGAGCGGCGGGGCTCGCCGCCGCGTTGACCGCCTGCGGTTCGCAGGACGGTTCCGGCTCCTCCGACACCGCCCGTGCCGCCGACCCGCAGGGCGGCGGGGACGGCGCCACGGGCGGTGGCACCGTGCTCGCGAAGACCTCCGAGATACCGGAGGGCGGCGGCAAGATCTTCAAGGACCGGGGCGTGGTGGTCACGCAGCCGACGGCGGGCCGGTTCAAGGCGTTCTCGTCGCAGTGCACCCACCAGGGGTGCGCGGTGGGCAGCGTCTCCGGCGGCGCGATCGTCTGCCCGTGCCACGGCAGCGAGTTCTCCGTCACGGACGGCGCGGTGCGGCGCGGCCCCGCCACCCGGCCGCTGCAGACCCAGGACATCACCGTGTCCGGGGACGAGATCACGCTCGCGTGAGGCTCAGCCGCCCCGGCCCGGTCGCCTGAGACAGCCGAGCACCTCGTCGGTGGTCACGACCGTGGCGACCAGGGCGAGGGTGTTGCGAATCATCGCGGGGGTGTAGTCGGCGGGCACCCCCGCGATCGCGTCGGCGGGCACGACGGCGGTGTAGCCACGGTTCACCGCGTCGAACACCGCGTTGGGGATCGCGACGTTGGCCGAGACACCGGTGACGACCAGGGTGCGGCAGCCCAGGTTGCGCAGCAGCGCGTCGACGTCGGTGCCCTGGACGGGCGAGAGGCCGTGCAGCCGCCGTACGACGATGTCCTGCTCGGCCACCTCGATCGGCGGCGCGACACGTACCGCGGCGGTGCCGGACAACTGCTGGACGGGGAGCCGTTCGGCGGCGCGGAACAGCCGGGCGTTGCGGCTGGCGCCCCGCCCGTCCGGGCGGCGTTCGGCGACGGCGTGGACCACCTGGACACCGCTGTCGTGCGCGGCGGCGACCAGCCGGGCGACCCGGTCGAGGGCCCCCGACGAACGGGCCTGGGCGGCGAGTTCGGGCAGCGCGCTGTCGGGTCCCACGACGCCCTGCTGGCATTCCACGGTGAGCAGCACGGTGGTGGGGGGATCGAGGAGTTCACGGAGCCGTTCGTGCGACGGCACGACGCCCCCTTTCGCTCGGGTGCGGGGCGGGCGAGACTAACCAGCATTGCCCGAGAGGGGAAGAAAGGGGGCCGTATGACTGTCGCGCAACGCCGGGGCCGGAGAATCATGATGACGCCCGGTGAACTGGACGAGTTCCTCGCCGGCCAGCGCACCTGCCGGGTCGCCACCGTCTCCGCGGACGGCGCACCGCATGTGAGCGTGCTCTGGTTCGCCTGGGACGGCACCTCGTTGTGGCTGTATTCGGTGGTGCGCAGCAAGCGATGGACCGATCTGTGCCGCGATCCGCGGGTGGCGGTCGTGGTGGACGCGGGCGAGGAGTACGGGCAACTGCGCGGCGTCGAGCTGTCCGGCACCGTGGAGTTCGTCGGCGAGGCCCCGCGCACGGGCGAGCTGTGCGCCGAACTCGACACTCCGGAGATCCTGTTCGCCCGCAAGAACTTCGGCCTCGACGAGATGCCGTACGACGGCCGGCACGCCTGGATGCGACTGACCCCGCACAAAGTCGTCTCCTGGGACTTCCGCAAGATGGGCTCGGCCTAGGACCGGGCGCGTAGGACCAGGCGTGGCCCCGGAGCCCCTCCGGGGTTCAGCGCATCGTCTCCGGCGTTCAACGCATCGCGTCCGTCTCCGGCGTTCAGTTCATCGTCCGGGCCACCGTGCGCAGCGCCTCCACCGCCGCCCTGATCGACGGCCGGCGGTCGGCGTCGGCCCGCCAGACGACGTACACATGACGGCGTACGCGCTGCTTGAGCGGGACGGTGACGACTCCGGGCGGTACCGGGGTGCGGCCCAGGCGTGGGACGATGCACACACCCAACCCGGCGGCGACCAGACCCAGTTGGGTGTGCGTCTCGGCGGCACGGTGGCCGAGGATCGGTTCGACGCCGCGGGAGCGCAGCGTGAACATCAGCCACTCGTGGCAGAACTCGCCCTCGCCCCAGGTGATCCACTCGTCCTCGGCGAACTCCCCGAGGTCCACCTCCGTGCGCCCCGCGTGCCGGTGGCCCGCGTGGACCGCGACATCGGCGGGATCGTCCAGCAGGGGCGCCTTCACCAGCCCGTCGGGCACCGGCATCGGCTTGTTGTACCAGTCGAGGACGACGGCCAGGTCGAGGTCACCGCGCACCACCCCGGCGACGCCGTTCGCCGGTTCCAGTTCGCACGAGCGGATCCGCAGCGCCGGGTGCCGGTCGCGCAGGGCCGCGAGGGCGGTGGGAAACAGACCGCGGGCGGCGGTCGGGAACGCGGACAGCCGGAGTTCGCCGACCACCTGACCGCGGTGCGCCTCCAGGTCGGACTGGGCCAGCTCCACCTGGGAGAGGATGCGTGCCGCGTGCTCGGTGAGCAGCCGCCCCGCGTCGGTGAGGCGCACGCCCCGCCCGTTCCTGGCCAGGAGCTGCTGCCCGACCTCCCTTTCCAGCTTGCCCAGTTGCTGGGAGACGGCGGAGGTGGTGACGTGCAGCGCCTCGGCCGCGCCGCTGACCGAGCCGTGCCGGGCGAGGGCGTCGAGGGTGCGCAGGCGCTCCAGGTTCAACATGTAAGCAAGGCTAATAGGTAGCTGGTGAGAAATTTCGATTGTGCTACGAGGTCGGCTACCGCATCGTTGCGTCCATGACAGCCGCCTCCGCCCCTCGCACCGAGGCCCGGCCCGCCTCCGCCGCGCGCGCCCGCCCCGACTGGCGCCTCCGGTTCGGCGCCCTGTCGCTGATCTGGGGTTTCAGCTTCCTGTTGATCAAGGTGGGGACGGACGGATACGCGCCTTTCCAGGTCACTCTGGGCCGGCTGGTGTTCGGCACGGCGGTGCTCGTGGCGGCGATGGCGGTGAAGCGGGAGCGGCTGCCGCGCGGGGCGCGCGTCTGGGTGCATCTGACCGTCGCCGCGTTCCTGCTGAACGCCCTGCCCTTCTCCCTGTTCGCCTACGCGGAGCTGACCATTCCGTCCACCTTGGCCGGCATCTGCAACGCCACTTCGCCGCTGTGGGGCATGGCCCTGTCCCTGGTCGCCCTCTCCGAGGACCGCCCGACGCGGCTGCGGGTCGCGGGGCTCGGCCTCGGCTTCCTCGGCGTCCTGACGGTCCTCGGTGCCTGGCAGGGCTTCCACGGGCTCGACGCGACGGGCACGGCGATGGCCCTGCTGGCGTCGCTCAGCTATCCCGTCGGCTGGATCTACGTCCGCCGCACGCTGACCGGGACGGGCCACTCGCACCTGTCGATGACGGGCGCGCAGTTGTCCCTGGCCACCGTCCAACTGGCCGTCGTCACCCCCCTGTTCACGTCCTTGCCGGGCCGTTTCCCGGTGGTCCCGCTGCTCGCCGTCGCCGCCCTGGGCGCGCTCGGCACGGGGCTGGCCGTCCTCGTGCAGTACGGCCTGGTCGCCGAGGTCGGCCCCACGACGGCTCAGATGGTCACCTACTTCATCCCGGTGATCGCCACCGCCGCGGGCGTGGCGGTCCTGGGCGAGTCCCTGCACTGGACGACGCCGGTCGGGGCGGTGATCGTGCTGGCGGGCGCCGCCCTCACCCAGGCCCGCCCGAAACCCGGCACCACCCCTGACCCTTGAGCCCGCCCTCGACGAACACCGAGGCCGTCCCCGCCCCTTGAGGGCGCTTCTGATCTTTGAGCCTCCCGCGGCCCGCGCGTCCCGGGCCGTCTAGACGTAACTCCGGGAGCGCACCGGCGCCAGGGCCGCCGCGACGGCCTCCGCCAGAGGGACGGTCTCCTCCGCGGTGAGGGTGGAGACGGTGATGCGCACGGCAGGCGGCGCGGCGAGACGGAAGGGGGCGCCCGGGGCGACGGCCCAGCCCGCGTGCAGCAGACGGGCGACCGCGCCGGTCTCGTCGGGGACGGGGAGCCAGACGTTCATGCCGCTGCGCCCGTGGGCGCGGATCCCGCGTTCCGCGAGCGCGTCGGTCAGCAGCTCCCGGCGGGCCCGGTAGGCCGCCGCCACCGCGGGTCCGTCCACCGCGCCATCCGTCCACAGCCGGACCACGGCCCGCTGCAGCAGCCGGCTGACCCAGCCCGGTCCCAGCCGCTGCCTGCCCCGCACCCGGTCGACGGTGACCGGGTCACCGGTGAGGACGGCAAGCCGCAGGTCGGGGCCGTACGCCTTGGCCACCGAGCGGACGAAGGCCCAGTGGTCGGTTCCGCCGGCCAGGGGGTGCAGCGGCAGATCGACGATGCCGTGGCCGTGGTCGTCCTCGATCAGCAGCGTCCGGGGGTGCGCGCGCAGCACGGAGCGCAGGGCACGCGCGCGTGCGGCGCTGACCGCGGCGCCGGTGGGGTTCTGCGCGCGGTCCGTGACGATCAGCGCACGCGCCCCGGACTCCAGGGCGTTGCGGAGGTCACCGACGAGCGGCCCGTCGTCGTCGACGCCCACGGGGACCGTGCGCAGTCCGAGCGCGGGCATCAGGTCCAGGGTCCGGCCCCAGCCGGGATCCTCCACGGCGACCGCGTCACCGGGCCTGAGATGGGCGACGAGGACCCGTTCGACGGCGTCCAGCGAACCGGACGCCACGTCGATCGGGCCGTCCGGCACCCCGTCCGCGTCGAGTTCGCTCCGGGCGATCCGGGCCAGGGCGGGCTCCACCGACTCGGCGCCGTACAGGACGGGTTCCCCGTCCCCCGCCGCCGCCACCGCCGCCAGGGCGGACGCCAGCGGCGGCAGCAGCGCGGGGTCGGGATTGCCGCTGGACAGGTCGCGCACTCCGGGCGGCACGGTCACGTGCAGCTGCTCACGGCCGGTCGTGGCCGGCTTGGGCCGGATCCGGCTGCCCCGGCGCCCGGCGGTCTCGATGACCCCGCGCTCGCGCAGGGTGCGGTAGGCGGCGGCCACGGTGTTCGGGTTCACGCCCAGGCGGACCGCCAACTCCCGCATGGGCGGCAGCAGTCGGCCCGGCTCCAGACGGCCGTCGCCCACCGCGCGTTCGACGCTCGTCGCGATCTCCGCTGCGCCGCGGCCTTCGATCGGATACTCTCCTAGCACAAATGACATTATGCACTAGTGCAATGGAGACCGCAGATGCAGGGGCCCCAGCTGACACCGCAGCCCGCCGCCTACCCCGCGACCGAGCGCACCGTGCCGACCCGTTCCGCGGACCGTGCGTCGTACGACCACGACGTGGTGCACGCGATACTCGACGAGGGTTACGTCTGCCACCTCGGCTTCGTACGCGACGGCGCACCGGTGGTGCTGCCGACGCTGTACGCCAGGGTCGGCGAACGGCTCTACGTCCACGGCTCCACCGGTTCGCGCCCGCTGCGGATGACCGGGCAGGCCGATCCCGGGCTCCCGGTCTGCCTGACGGTGACCCACGTGGACGGCCTGGTGCTGGCCCGGTCCGCCTTCCACCACTCGATCAACTACCGCTCCGTGGTGGTGCACGGCACCGCACACGAGGTCACGGACCCCGAGGAACGGCGCCTGGCCCTGGACGCGCTGGTCGACCACGTCGTCCCGGGCCGCGCCGCCGACTCCCGGCCCGCCAACAGGAAGGAGCTGGCCGCCACCGCGGTGATCCGGCTCGACCTGGAGGAGGTCTCCGCCAAGTACCGCACCGGCGGCGCGGACGACGAGCCCGAGGACCTGGCCCTGCCGCACTGGGCGGGCGTCGTACCGCTGCGCAAGGGCTACGACGCCCCGCTCCCCGACGCCGGCCTCGCACCCGGCACGGAACTCCCCGGTTACCTCAAGGCCCTGTGATGCTGATCCACCCCTGGGACGCGCCGCGGGACGACACCGAATGGCAGACCTGGCTGGCCGCGCACGACTTCGGCCAGCTGGCCGTCAACGGCCTGCCCGGCGAGCCGCCCACCGTCCAGCCCCTGCACTTCGCCTACGACGCCGAGCGCGCCGAGGTCGTCACCCACTTCGCCCGCCCGAACCCCCTGTGGGCCGCGCTGGAAGCCGATCCCCAGGTGCTGCTGAGCGTGGTCGACGACTACGTCTACGTCCCCGGCCCCTGGCAGGCCGCCCCGGGCAGCGCGGCCGAGCACGGCGTCCCGACCAGCTTCTACGCGGCCGTCCAACTCCGCTGCACGGCTCATGTGGTGGACGATCCCGCCGAGAACGCCGGCCTCCTCAACCGCCAGCTCGCCCATTTCCAGCCCGCGGGCGGCTCGGCCCGTGCGACGCCGGACGGGCCGCCGTACGGCAGGATGCTGCCCGGCATCCGCGGACTGCGGCTCGAAATCACCGGCGTACGGGCCAAGTTCAAGTACGCGGGCCAAAAACCCGAGGAGGTCCGGGAGCGGATCGCCTCGGGACTCGCGCAACGCCGGGGCCCGCGCGACGAGGCGGCGCGGGAGCACCTGATGCGTCGGCGGAACGGCTGAGTCCCGGCGGCTACCGGGCCCTCGGGAGGCTGGTTCCCCAAGAGGAGACCGAGTCCCCGAGGGGAGACCGGATCCCGTGGGAAAGCCGTGCCTTACGGCCTCGAAGCGCGGCGGCCCCGGCTCAGGCCAAGGCAGGTTCGCCCTCCGTGCGGCGGGCGTCCCGTGCCTCCGCCGCCGCGAGGCCGCCCACCGAGCCCAGCATCAGGAGGGTGCCCGCCACGGTGGCCGCCGTCAGGTGCTCGCCAAGCAGCGTGACCGCGAGAACCGCCGCGCTCACCGGCTCCAGGAGCATGATCACGGAGACGGTGGCCGACCGCACCACGGCGGCGCCCGCGAAGTAGAGGACGTACGCGAGCGCCGTGGGGATCGCCGCGATGTAGACCAGCAGCCACAGGACCCGCGCCGGATGGGCGGTGTGCGGGACCAGGCCGTCCGCCAGCGCGAACGGCAACAGGCACAGACTGGTGACCGCGAACGCCCACACGGTCGTACCGGAGCTGTCCGCGCCGCCGTGGCGGCCCCACCACCGGGTGAGCAGGGTCATCGCGGAGTAGCCGGCCGCCGAGGCCAGCGCGAGCAGCACCCCCGAGGGGCGCACGGTCGCGCCGCCGCTGCCGAGCGTGAGCACGGCCAGCCCGGCGAGCGCCCCCGCGACGGCGGCGGCCCCGGCGCGGCCCAGCCGCTCCCCCAGCGCGAACCGGGCGCCGAGCGCGATGAGGACGGGCCCGGCGCCCAGGGTCACGACGGTCGCCACGGCGAGCCCGGTGGCGGCGACGGCCGCGAAGTACGCAGTCTGGAAGACAGCCAGGCCGAGGCCGGTCGCGACCGCCTTCACGACCTTGCGGCCGAGCGGTTCGACGACGGCCGGACGGGGGCCGCGGCGCAGCAGCCGCCCGGCGAGCAGCAGCACGAGCCCGGCCGCGCAGCGCCAGAACGACAAGGTGACGGCGCCCACGTCACTGGCCCGGTAGACCAGGGAGGCGGCGGCGCCCGCGGTGCCCCAGGCGGCACCCGCGACGGTCAGATAGAGCAGGCCGCGCCCGACGGGCAGGCCGAAGGAAGGGTTCGACACGAATCTTCTCCGCAGATGTCCAGAAGTACGGAAGGCGACCCGCTCAGGCGGGGCGCGCGGACTTCATCTGCGGGCAGCACCGTCCGGCCCGGCGAGGTGCCGGGCCTGGTCCCGGAGGCCCGCCTCAGGCGGCCGGAGGCGGAAGGACGAGTGCGTTCGTCTGCATGTCCGGCACCCTACGCGGCCGTTCGCCGGACGGCCAGTTCGCGTTCCGCGGCCGAGCCCGCCGCGGGCTCGGCCATGTCCCTGGCGGGCGTCGACGACTGCGCGATGAACGCGCCCACCAGCACGACCGCGCCGCCGGCCAGCTGCGGCAGGGACAGGTGCTCGCCGAGCAGCACCCAGGCGAGCACGGTCGCGACGACCGCTTCGAGGCAGGCCACGACCCCCGCGACCGGCGGGGAGAGGCGGCGCACGGACAGCACGCCGGTGATGTACGCGACGACCGTGGCGACCAGGACGATCCAGACGAGCAGCGCGATCGCCGGCACCGTGCCGCCGTTCATCCGCGCGCTGCCGGTGAGCACCGTCCAGTCCATGGTCCAGGGGCGGGCGACCGCGGTGAGGACGACGGCGCCGGCGAGCAGGCCGTAGGCGATGACACCGAGCGGATCCGGCGCCTCGGCGCCCGCGTCGCTGCCCTGGTCGGACAGGACGAAGTAGCCGACCTGGCAGCAGGCGGCGCCCAGGGCCAGCAGCAGCCCGAGGGCGTCGAAGCTCAGGCCCGACCACACCTCGACCACGCAGGCGAGGCCGGCGGCCGCGAGGACGACGCCGAGCGCGGCGGCACGGGTCACCGGCCGCCGCTGCACGAACCGCACCCAGCCGAGCACCAGGGCGGGGGCGAGGTACTCGATGAGAAGCGCGACACCGACCGGGATACGGGAGAGCGCGGCGAAGTAGCAGGCCTGGACACCGGCCACGGCGAGCAGCCCGAATCCCGCGAGCAGCCCCGGGCGGCGACGCAGCAGCGCGCGATGGCGCACGGCGAACGGCAGCATCACCGCGGCACCGCCGGCCACCCGCAGCCACACCACGTGCAGGGGATCGAGGCCCGCCTCGATCAGCGGCTTCGCCGCGACACCGGACCCGCCGAAGGCAAGCGCCGAGCCGAGCGCGAGGCCGAGTCCGACGCCCTTCCCACGGCCGCCCGGCCCGCTCTCAGAGGTACGCACCGAGCCATGATGACATGCGGCGACATGACCGTCACCCCTGTTGACACCTGTCTCGCCGGGCGGATGGAAGCAGTCGCGCCACCGCACGGTCCGCACGCCGCGCAACCCGCCCGCCCCGCACCTCCCCGGAATCCCGGGGATCCCCTGAATTCTTGGAGTTCTCCGGATTCTTGGAATGCTCGGGATTCTTGGAAACCCCGGAATCGAGCGGCCCGCGCGCCCCGGCCGTCCACTGGGCGCGCACCGGCGGGCGCCGTCCGCCCCACGTGCCCAGCGGGCCGCGCCGGCTCAGCAGGGCGCCCCGCCGTCGGCCGCGTACTTCCCCGAGCGGCCGTCGATCCGCGCGAACACGCCGGGCACGTCGACCCCGGCGCGGCCGAGCACCTCGACGGCCCGGGACTGCGGGTCCGCGACGATGGCCGCGAGCAGATCGGTGCAGTCGGCACGGCCGGCGCCCCGGAGGGCGGCCCGGGCGACGGCGCACCGCATCGCGGTCGCGGCCAACGGCGACCAGCCGTCCGTCTCCTTCGCGTCGAGACCTCTCGTATCCGGGCCCAGGGCAGGGCTCTTGAGGTCTGTTCCGGTCAGCCCCGGACCCGTCAGTTCCGCGGCGCTCACCACGGCGATCGGGCCCGAGTCCTCCACGGAGTTCTGCCAGCGCAGGCCGTAGCCGATGCTGCGCTGCACGAGGTAGCCGAACAGGCGGGCGTTCTGCGGGACGTCGCCGATGACGGCGCGCACGTCCGGGCCGGACTCCAGTAGCGAGTGCAGCAGATGGGCGGTGTCGACCTGCCGGTCCCCGTCCCGGACGGCTCTCCGGCGGGCACCGGCGACCACCGCTGCCAACTCGGCACTGAGTACGACGTCGCCGCCCGCACGGTCTGCGCCCAGGTCATGGGCGGGCTGGCGGGGAACACGAGGTTGCACATCCCCTACCCCATCAGCCCCGCAGGCCGGAGTCATCCCCGGTGGGGAGCATTTCGGCGTCCCACACAAAGTGGACGCCGCCGGCCGGAATCTCCTCCTTACGGAGGAGATCAGGCCGTTTTACCCGCGAGGGGCGCGCGTCGCCTTGCCCCGCGCCCGGCAGGAAACCGCCGACGCGCCGCGGCACGTCCACAGGAACGTGGAGAGCGGGTGCTGGCTGGTGGCCCTGCCGGCGATCGACGGCAGGCAGTACGTGTACCGGGTGTACGCCCCGGCGGACGCACTGCCCGCCGACCTGTTCTGGGACGCGTGGCACTGCCACGACGAGAGCAGGCTTCCGCGCGCATGGGACCTGTTCGATGCGGCGGTGATACGGCGGGTGGGCTGATCCGGGACGGTCGGCACCGGCCCGGGTCGCCCCGGCAGCCCCGGAGTTCTGGTAACCCCCGGCATCCTGACAACTCCCGGCTCCCCGGGCGGTAGCACGGCCTCCGCATTTTCTGACGGTTCATCAGTATTGAATGTTTGCGGCCCTGCGGCTACGTTCCGCGACACCGTAGCCCGACACGAAGGGGTGGTCGCATGGCCGAAGTCAGCGCGGAAGCACGCATCCAGGCACCGGCCGAGAAGGTGTGGGCCCGGCTCACGGACTGGTCGACGTACGGAGAGTGGAACGCCACCCACGCCAGTTTCCCCAAGGGCGGCCCCGCGACCCTGGCGGTGGGCGGGACTTTCCAGGAGAACATGAAGCTGATGGGCTTCCCGGCGGAGGTCGAGTGGACCGTCGAGGAACTGGAACCGGCCCGGGTGTTCGCCATTCGCGGCAAGGGCCCGATGGCGGTGACCGTCGCCACCCGCTACACCCTCGCCCCCGAGGGCGAGGCCACGACGGTCCGCATCGACGGCGAGTTCACCGGCGCCGCCGTCTCACTGATGGCAGGCAAGCTGAAGGATTCGGCGACCGCCGCCCTGACCGAGTCGCTGCGCAAGCTGGAGGGACTGCTGACCTGAGCGATCGCACGGACGCGCGGATGGCGCCTCGCGGAGCGCTCCACGAGGCGCCATCCGGAGCTTCTCTGCGCCTGCCACGCCTTCCCGGGGCTCGCATCCCGGTCTTCGGGCCCCGAGCGCGCGCCACACCGGCGGCGACGGCTCGCCGGCCCAGTCCGCAGACCGTTCCGGCGCTCAGCGCCCAGAACCCAGAACCCAGAACCAAGAACTCATCACACAGCGCTCAGCGCTCGTCCTCGTCGGCGAGGATCAGATACAGCCGCTTGCGGGTCTCGTTGATGAGGGCCAGCGCCTTGTCGCGCTGCTCCTTGCTGCCGGACCTCCACACCTGGCCGAATGCCTCCATCAGCCCGAAGCCGGCCTGCCGGATCTCGCCGAGCGCCTCCCAGTCGACCCCGCGCGACGCCTCCTCCCAGGGGGCGTCGGGCCCTTCGTCGGCCGCGGTGCGACCGGTCCCGGTGAGCGAGAACAGCTTCTTGCCGCCCTCGCTCTCACTGGCGATCAGCCCCTCGTCCTCCAGTAGCTGAAGGGTGGGGTAGACCGAGCCCGGGCTGGGTTTCCACGCCCCGCCGCTGCGCTCGGCGATCTCCTGGATCATCTCGTATCCATGCATCGGCCGGTCCTTGAGCAGGGCCAGGATCGAGGCCCGCACGTCGCCGCGCCGGGCCCGGCCGCGCGGTCCGCCACGCCCTCGCGGGTCCCAGGGCCCGGGTCCGAAACCGGGGCCGCCCGGCCCGAAACCAGGTCCGAAACCGCGCCCTCCGGGCCCGAAGGGGCCGAAGGCCGCCCGCCGCCCGCCGAAGCCGCCCCTGCTGCGCCAGGAAGCGCCGTCCTGCCGGTGTCCATGCTCGAATCCGTGGCTGCGCATCGCCATCACTCCATTCGGTCGTTGATCTGTCGCGATGCCTCAACGATATATCGGTAGAGTTGGTACGGCAATCCCCCTTGGACCTCCGCTTCACCGCCGGGTCCGGCACCGGAACAGGGCCAGGATTCGCGGATTGGCCGTGGCCCGCCGGGCGCCCGGGCCTCTAGCGTCGGCGCCATGCGCATCCGAATCGTCGACGCCTTCACCGACCGCCCCTTCGCCGGCAACCCGGCCGGAGTCATGCTCCTCGACGCCTTCCCCGGGGACGACCGCCTCCAGGACATCGCCAGAGAGGTCAACCACGCCGAAACCGCGTTCGCCCACCGGCTGCCCGAGGGCGGTCCGGCCGACTGGGCCCTGCGCTGGTTCACCCCGGTGACCGAGGTCGCGATGTGCGGCCACGCCACGCTCGCCACCGCCCACGTCCTGCACACCACCGGCGCCCACGACGGGCCGGTGCGCTTCGAGACCCGCAGCGGCGTGCTCGTCGCGACGCCCGGCGCGGACGGTTCGATCACCCTGGACTTCCCGACCGCCCCGCTGACGGCCGTCGCGGTACCGGCCGGCGTGGCCGGGGCACTGGGCGCCGAGCCGGTCGCGGCGTTCGACACCGGTCCGCAGGTCGGCGACCTGCTGCTGGAGCTGGCCGACGAACAGACCGTCCTCGCCCTCTCCCCCGATCACAAGGCGCTGGCCGCGTACTCGGCGCGGGGCATCATCGCCACGGCGCGCGCCGCGGATCCGGCCCGCGGCTACGACTTCGTCTCCCGCGGCTTCTTCCCGAACGTGGGCATCGACGAGGACCCGGTCACCGGCAGCGCGCACACCGCTCTCGCCCCCCACTGGTCCGCACGCCTGGGCCGCTCCGACCTCACCGGCCTGCAGGCGTCCCGGCGCTCCGGGACGGTCCGTACCGGGCTGCGCGGCGAGCGCACGCTGCTCACCGGTCGCGCGGTCACCGTCATCGACGGCGAGCTGCTGGTCTGAGGTCCCCGCGCGGGGACCTACGAGGATCCATGCGCGGACGTCGGACAGGGTGCCGGTCCGAGGTCCCCGCGCGGGAGCGTACGAGGCGGGGTACGCCTCACCTCCAGGCGGACCGGTTCACGCCGTGGGCAACCATCCCACCTTTCCCGCGAGCAGCGCGTATCCCACGAACGCGCCGATGTCGAGCAGGGAGTGCGCCACCACCAGGGGCCCGACCCGGCCCCAGCGCCGGTACAGCCAGACGAAGACCACGCCCATCGCCATGTTCCCGATGAAGCCGCCCACGCCCTGGTAGAGGTGGTAGGACCCGCGCAGTACGGAACTGGCCAGCAGCGCGGCGCCCGGGGTCCAGCCCAACTGACCGAGCCTGCGCAGCAGATAGCCGACGACGATCACTTCTTCAAGGATCGCGTTCTGCAACGCGGAGAGGACCAGGACGGGGTACTTCCACCACACGTCGGGCAGCGCCTCGGGCACCACCGTGAGGTTGAATCCGAGGCCGCGGGCGGCCAGGTAGAAGGCGATCCCGGTGCTGCCGATCACCGCCGCGACCCCGGCTCCGCGGGCCAGGTCGGGCAGGCGGCGGGTGCGGTCGAAGCCGAGGGTGCGCAGGCTCTCGCCCTCGCGCAGGAGGAGGTGCGCGACGAGCGCGACGGGGACGAGCGCCGTCGCGATGCCGAACATCTGCCAGGCCAGATCCAGCCAGGGGCGGCCAGGCGCGGCCGAGGGGTTCAGGGTCGCGGCCTGGTCCTTGAGGCCACCCGGTTTAGTGACCGATCCGATGAAGCTGATCAGCGCGGACACTCCGCTCGCACCGAGCGACAGCCCCAGTACGAGCAGCGTCTCGTCCCGGAGAATCCGCCGCGGAGACCGCCTCCACGACACAGAACCGGCCTCCGGGTCCGCCTCCACCTGCACACCTGCCTCCAGTTGAGTGATCCCGCTCCACGCTCATCTTCGCCCAGCCAGGGTCCCGGCAGAAGCAGCGAAGATCGTGCGCGGCAGGCGGCCGGCGGACGCCGTACGGGTCGTATCTGCCCCGGGCCTGCCCCGCGGCCGGTTCCCGGGAGCGAGGTCCGCCGAGGCGGGCGCCACCGGCCTGGGATGTCACAGCTTGCCCGATCCGCATCGGACGGGCGCGGGCGACCCTCGCACCGCTTCCGGCGGCAGCGGCGTGCGTGCCTGAGGAGACCACCCGGCGGAGGCGATCGTCGGAGGTCACGAGCAGGAGTGACCGGCAGAGGTCACCGGCAGCGGGACCTTCGGAGGCCACCGGGCGGGACGGTCCCGGCGCTCGATGGTCCCGCCCCTCGTCCGGCCGGCCGGTCCGTGCCCGCCCGCGGCCCCGCTCAGCCGAGCGTGGCCGGCTGCGGCAGCCCCACCGGCCAGCTGTGGACCGGCTCGCCGACGTGCATCAGCTGGGCGTAGCGGCGGGTCGTGGCGGCCAGGGCGGCTTCGCGGGACATGCCCTGGGCCAGCGCCTGGTGGAAGGTCGCCGCCTGCCAGGAGGCGCCGTTGACCCGGCGCCGGCAGCGCTCCTCGATGACGCCCAGGTAGACGTCCCGGTCGGCGGCCTCGACGCCCCATGCGTCCAGGCCGGCCGCGGCCAGCGGGAGCAGTTCGTCGCGTACGAGGGTGACCGCGTCGACCTCTCCGGTACCGCCGTAGCGGCCCCGTCGCGGCCAGACGAAGCGGGCGTCGATGCCGTACCGGCAGGCGGCGTCGAAGTTGGCCTCGGCCGCCTCGAAGGACATCCGGGTCCACACCGGCCGCTGCTCCTCGGCGAGGGCGCGCACCAGACCGTAGTAGAAGGCCGCGTTGGCGATGACGTCGGTGATCGTCGGGCCCGCGGGCAGGACGCGGTTCTCCACCCGCAGGTGCGGTACGCCGTCCGCGATGCCGTAGACCGGGCGGTTCCAGCGGTACACCGTGCCGTTGTGCAGGACGAGTTCGGCGAGCCGGGGCACGCCTCCGGCGTCGAGCACCGCCAGCGGGTCCTCGTCGTCGCACATCGGCAGCAGCGCCGGGAAGAAGCGCAGGTTCTCCTCGAACAGGTCGTAGGCAGAGGAGATCCACCGCTCGCCGAACCAGGTGCGCGGCCTGACCCCTTGGGCCTGGAGTTCCGGCGGGCGGGTGTCGGTGGACTGCTGGAACAGCGGCGGCCGGGACTCGCGCCACAGTTCGTGGCCGAACAGGAAGGGCGAGTTGGCGCCGACGGCGATCTGGGCGGCGCAGGCCGCCTGCGCGGCGTTCCACACGTCCGCGAAGCGCGCCGGGGTGACCTGGAGGTGCAGTTGTACGGAGGTGCAGGCCGCCTCGGGCACGATCGACTTCGAGGTGCAGACCAGGTGCTCCACCCCCGCGATGTCGAGGAGGAAGTCCTCGCCGCGCGCGGCCACGATCTGATCGTTGAGCAGCGCGTAGCGGTCGGCCTCGGAGAGGTTGGAGGAGACGAGGTCGTCACGTCCGAGGGTGGGCAGGATACCGATCATCACAATGCCGGCATCCACCTCTCCCGCCTTCCGGTCGGCGTATGCGAGCGAGGTACGGAGTTCTTCGGCTAGCCGGTCGAATACCCGGCCGCCCAATCGGTGTGGAGCTATGTTGACTTCCAGATTGAACATGGCAAGTTCTGTTTGGAAATCGCGGCTCGCGATACGTTCAAGCACTTGCCCATTCAGCATTTTGGGCATGCCGTCCGGCCCGGCGAGATTCAATTCGATCTCTACGCCCATGAGGTTCTTCGGGCGGTCGAACCGCTTCTCGGCCAGCAGTCGCTCCAGTCCCGTCAGGCACCTGGCGAGCTTTTCTCGGTGGCGCCGGCGCTCGGACAGGTCGAACTGCCCCGCAACGACCTTCTCCCCCATCGAAGCGTCCCTCCTCGGATGGGCGGGCCGAGCATGCGGCCGCCGGTGGTACCGGGTCAGGTTGGATGATGCCCAGCCGAAGCGATTGATAACGCCCCACGCGGCCCCGGCGCCCGCTAGTCTGTCGTTTGTGGCCTGCGGCACATTCACGGGGCATGACGGAGCCCGTCGCTCCGAGTACCCCTCGGGCCTCGTGAAAAACGCCGACGACATTCGGCCGACCGCACGGGGAGCGTATTCCGAGGTCAGCGGGGGCGGACCGGGCGAGAAATCGGCATGAATACCGCGAATCGGCGACCGATTAACGCCTTGCGTTATTCACCGGCAACGGTTAGCTGAAACATCGGCTGAACATTTGTCGTATAAACTCCACCAACAGGCAGAAGGCTGGCGCCCGCGGTCCCGATACCTGCCGTCAAGGTGACGTGCCGGCAGGTTCTCGCCCGTACGTCGCTCACCGACCCGGGCCCCCGCCTCTCTGACCTCCATCGAGCTGACAGCGTCGTCCGCCCCCGCCCTCGCGCCCTCGCGCCTGTCGAACGAGAGAGGCGACCCACCATGCCGCTGCAAGTACCCCCTGCCCCCGCGCCCGCACTGCGCTCCGTCCTCACGGCCCTCGGTTCCCCCACCGCCGTCCGTGAGGCACCGACGCCCTCCCTGCGAAACGCGGAGGAACCCACCACCGCGGAACTCCCGCTGCCCGTACACGTGTTGGACTCGATCACCGAGGAGGGCAGGTCGGCCACCCGGCTGACCGGCTGGCGGTTCCTGATTCGCTCCGGCGGCCGTTCGGTGGCCGCAGCGGAGACCATGCTCACCGCGGACGGCTGGGCGTTCTCGCGCTTCTTCGAGGGTCCGTACATCGCATCCACCGAACTCGCGCTGCGCCAGGCCGAGGCACTGCCCGAGACGTACCAGCCGCGTCTGCTGTCCGTTCCGGGCCTGTACATGCTCACGCTGTGGCTGCACGGGGACTGCGCGGCGGACGGCGCCGAGGGCCATCCGGCCGCCACCGACCTGCTGGTGCCGCTGGCACCGGCACCGCCCGGGATCGCGGCCCACCGCCCGCACCGGGTGGCCGAACTGCTGCCGGTCCTCACCCTCCGGGTGACCCCCGGCCCGCTGCTCGGCTCACCCGCCTGACCGCCCCGTCCCCACCCGCGCCCCGCCTCCGCCGCCCGGAGGCGGGGCGCGTCTCTCCCTTCCGGTGCCCCGGTCGGGCCGCTGAGCAGGCCGGACGACGTTCGCCACGGCGGCGGCAGCACCCGCAGAGGAGCACCGCGTGCGGTGCCCCGGCGGCGCGGACGACGGGCGGCGCAGGACGGCCTTTCCGGCAGCGTCCTCCGCTTCGCGGGCCAGGACCAACCAGCCGCGGGGGCCGCCCGGTTGCCACCCGCCGGCGTTGAACCATACGCGTGCGCGATGCGTCATCAACCCGTGAAGAAGCGGTGCGGTGAAATCCCTGCGAAGCGACGCCCAGACGGGAAAACTGGATTCCGACCGACTCATCATCACGGGGGCCAGCCATGACCACGACACAGCGAAAGATCCCACCCATGTGCCAGCACCAACCAGCCTGTCCGACCGCCGAGTCCGCCGACCGGGAGTCCGCCCGCCTCGTGGCGCACCACCCGGAGCAGGGCTGGAGCCTGCTGTGCAACGGCGTTCTCCTCTTCGAGGACACCGGTGAGCTCCTGCCCGACGGGCAGGTCATCGCACCGCACCGCCAGGTGATGACGGCCGCCTGACCGGCCGGATCCTCAGCGCCCCTCGGCCAGTTCCCTGACCGCGATGTTGAGCCGGAGCACGTTCACCCTGGGCTCGCCGATGAACCCGAGGGTGCGGCCGGAGGTGTGCTCCGCGACGAGCTTCTGCACCTGGGCGACGGGCAGGTGGTTGCGTTCCGCGACCCGGTGCACCTGGATTTCCGCGTAGGCCGGGGAGATGTCCGGGTCCAGTCCGGAACCGGACGACGTCACGGCTTCGGCGGGCACCTGGGCGGGCCGTACCTGGTAATCCGGCGTGGAGTTGTCCCTGACGACCTTGGCCTTGGCCTGCTCGACCGAGGCAACGAGTTTCGGATTGTCGGCCGCGAGGTTCGTCGCGCCGGACACCAACAGCTTGTACTGCGTGTTGACCGTGTTGGTACTCAACCCGTTCGCCGGACGCGGCTGGAAATAGTCCAGGCTGTAGCCCTGCTGCCCGATCAGGGCGGAACCGACGACCTTGCCGCCCGCTGTGATCTTCGAGCCGTTCGCCTTGTCGTCGAACAGCCCCTGGGCGATCCCGGTGATCACCAGCGGATAGCCGACGCCGGTCACCACGGTCAGCACGATCAGGGCCCGCAGCCCCGCACCCAGCAGGCGTGCGGTCTTGCCCATGGACGAGTTCATGATGCGTCACCCGACCCCGGGGATGAGGGAGATGAGCAGGTCGATGATCTTGATGCCGATGAAGGGTGCGATCAGGCCGCCGATGCCGTAGATCCCGAGGTTGCGGCGGAG
>NZ_JBIAIE010000032.1:0-96074 GCF_042871185.1 Streptomyces sp. NPDC006012 | reverse complement strand
CACGAGACGGCAGCCGACTGATAGCCACACCCAGCACCCCTGGGCGACCCAACCCTACGAATGGCTCGATCAACCCGATCGAGACGGTAGAGCCGACTGAGGCAGCGACGAGGCGGTGTCCAGGGCCCGCCGCTGACCCTGGAGCAGGCCGTCGTCATCGTGGCCGACCTGCCCGAAGAGGACCCCGGCGGCGACGACCCCGGGGCGAGGAGTACGTGGTCGAGGGCCACCTGCACTTCGGGACGCCGTCGCTGACCGTCCGGTTCGGCGACGGCGTCCCGCACGGCCACGGCCAGCTGCATCCCGCCCGGACCATGGGCGCCTGGGTCACCGGCAGCCCGCACAGCCTCACCGCCCGCCCACTCGATCGTGCTCGGCAGTCCGGGGAGCTACCACTCGCTGTTTCTCTGCTCCGAGGCCATGTCCGCGCTCGGTGTGCTACTGGTCCGGAAGGTCAAGAGCGTCCGCTAGGTCTGCTGACTGGTCGCCAGGAGCGGGATGCGATCGTTCAGATAGCTGTTGAGGACCCGTTTGCACTCGGCGATCAGCTGGGGGTCGCCCTGCGGATCGGTACGGAAGGCCAGTTGCAGCACGCCGTCCGCGCATTCAAGGGCCACCCGCACGGTGATCTCAAGTTCGGCGTTGTCCTGCACACCGGCCAGGGAGGCGGTCAGTGCGCGCAGCGATCCGGCGACCGCGGTGTTGTTGTCCCGGTTCGGCTCCAGGACGTGGTCCTGTCCCGCCGCGCCGAAGTCGACCACGCCGAACCCGGTGATCGTCCGGCGCATGGCGACGAACTCGTCGACGGTCACCTCCACGAGGCCCGAGATGCCGTCGGGCGCCTCGCGCTCCAGCCGGTCCGCGACCCGCGCCAGAAAGGACTCCAGATTGCGGGCGGCGAGCGCGCCGATCAGCCCCTCCCTGTCGGAGAAGAACTGGTAGAGGGTGCCGATGGGCACCTCGGCTCTGCGTGCCACCTCCTTGGTGGTCAGCGCGGCATAGCCGACCTCGTCGAGGAGTTCGGCGCAGGCATCCAGCAGCCGTTCGAACCGTTCGACGCTGCGCTTCTGGACCGGCAGCCGACGCAGCGTCCCTGCAGTGCGGTCGTGATTCACGCTTCCATCATCCCACCGGAACGACTAACATGAGCACTACTCATGTTTCTGCGGGGCAGAGGGATGGGGGGCGGCTGGCTCTCACGCTTCCGGCCCGGGGGTCGGGTGATGATGGCAGTGGGGCCGGGCGGGATCATCCTGCCCGGCTCCGCTGTCCGTCTGGCGCTGCTTACGTCCAGTGCATTCCGATCGCGGACAGCTGCTCCGTGGGAGCCGCGCGAGGTGACGCCCGGCAGGAGGCCGGTACTTGAGATCGCCGTGGATCGACCAGCGGCTCATCGGCTGGCAGTCGAGGCGCCGTCAGTAGATCGCGGACGCGCTGCCCGTCCTCATGGCCGGCTACGAAGAGGTACGGGGGCACCCGCCGGGGGAGCGGGCCGCCTACGCCCTGGACCGGCTGGCCGCGGACCGGACGCGCCCGCCGAAGCGCAAGGTGGGCGCGGGCGCTGTCCGAGCTGCGCGACAGCTGGCGGAAGTCGGCGATCCGGGCGTTCGGCGCATGCACGGTGTACCGGCTGGCGGAACGGGCGCGGGCGGCGGCCGCGGCGGTGTGGGCGCGGGTGCGGCCGGCGGTCGATATCGTGCTGGCGGCCGTCGATATCACTGCCGTGGTGTGCGTGATGCGTGGCGCGTTCCAGCGTCGGCACCTGCTCGCCGAAGCCCGCTGCCACCTCGCCCACACCCTGCGCGGCCGACCCCAGGAGCCTGGCCTGGACGAACAGATCGTGCAGGCCGCCGACGGCGCTGTGAGTGCTCGGCTCCTGTGTCCGTTCAACGGAGTTGGTGGGAAACTCCGGCAACAGTGATCGCGGACCTGATGGGCGCTGACGTGGAGAACTTCTTTGAGAGGGTGGGACGTTTCTGGCTGGCGGGACCGCCGCGATCTGCACTGGCACATCCTGCCGACTCCCAGCGAGGCCACCGCGCTGGCAGCGCCGTACCACCACCCTCTCACCGACAGTCAGATCGGCATCCGTCTCCACAAGATCGGGATCCGCCCAAGCAGGACCGCTCCACCGCGCTGTTCACCCTCGCCACCGAAGTCCCGGCTGCGATCCTCGCCCGGATGCTCGGCGTCCACATCAAGGTCGCCGTCCAATGGCAGAAGGCATCCGCCGGGGACTGGGCCGCCTACGCCGCTGAGGTCAGCAAGCAAAGTCGAGACTGATCCCGGCTTCATCGGCGCCTCGTGGGCAGCACACGAAAGAAGTCTGCCAGTGCACGAATGATCGCTGGACGTTCGCTGGGAGTCGTACCACGCAACGTGACCACAAGGCTGATCAGGCGGATCACAGGAGCGATGGCAACGACAACAATGAACACGAGCGGATCGATGCTGGAAAGGAAGCCCACAGCAACCCCTTCAGCCTCGCCCAGCTGAAGGATGAGGGGCTCCCTCTGAGCAGGAGCGTCTCGATCTTCAACCGAACCAGGACATGACTGATCGGTTGAAGGTCTCTCCCGCCAGCGCCGAGGGCTGACCGACAGCGCCGGGGAAAGCTACTCAGACCCGTGATGACGACGCTGCCGCGAAGGGATACTCCCCTTCTTACAAGCACAGAAGGTAGCACTGCGAGCACACCCTTGGGAGGGCATTCGGACAGTTTCAATAACCCGACTCCACCGTTATCACACGGCGCCACCCGGCCGTTCCCGCTGTACCGCGACATCGAGGACCCAGGCGAGGCACCCACGGAGCCGGTCGCGGACCTGGTGCTGTGGCCGGGCGACGTCCTGTACGTGCCGCGCGGTCTCCGCCGACCAGGGCACCCGCTCCCTGCACGTCACCTGCGGACTGCAGACCCACACGGCGACCGACCTGATGGCGTGGGTGTCGGAGCAGCTGCTCACGCACGAGGACTGGCGCGGCCTGACCGCGCTGTTCTGGTCCAACGTCAACCCGCACGGCACCTTCCGCCTGGACATGAACAAGCGCCTCGACCTGGGGCCGGCCACCGCTGTGCCCTACCCCCGCGCCCCGGCCGACACCGCCAGCCGATCACGTACAGAGACATGGTGAAGGACTTCCAGGACCTCATCGGTGGGGGACGGGTACGCCCGCAGCGCGGAGCCTGGTCTCGGTGAGCGCGGTCAGCCGGGCCGCGACTGGTGCCTGGTCCTCGCGGTGGTTGTTGATCAGCTTGTACTGAGCCGAAGCCTTGGCCCATGCTTGCAGGCTGGCGTGATCCCCCAGCAGCGCGGGGTTGGCGAGGTAGCGGTCGGCCATGGCGGCCGCGAGTTCCTCGATCCTTGGGTCGTCCGGTTCCCAGGTCTCGGCCTCCCAGCCGCGCTTGGTCAGGTCGATGTACTCGGGGTCGTCCAGCCCGTGTTCGAGCTGCGTCAGGAAGCCGTCGAAGCCGTCCGGCACCAGCGCCCGGGCCAGGACCAGGGCCTCGCGCTGCGCGGCCACGTAGTCGGGGCTGAAGCCGAGTCCGGGCATCCGGTCCAGGACCGCGCAGGCGCGGTCGGGCAGCAGGGCCCGATCACCGTCGGTGAGCCGGTGCAGCGTGTCGCGGCGGGCGACCAGTTCATCGATGCGTTCGGTGAGCTGCCGCTCGACGTCGGTGAGCGCGGCGCCGAACTGCGCGGCGTCGGCGTCGAGCATGGGCCCGATCTCGGCCAGCGGCACGCCTGCGGCGGCCAGCGTCCGTACCTGCACCAGCTGCAGCAGCTCACCGGATCCGTACCGCCGGTAGCCGGAGCTGTCACGTTCCGGCTCCATGACCAGTCCTAGCTTGTGGTAGTGCCGCACTGTCTTCACCGTGACGCCGACGAACGCCGCCGCCTGCCCGATCGTGACCCCGTTCCTCATCAGCCCAGCTTGCCGCAGAACACCGTGTCGACGAAACGCTGCTGGGCGGTCTGGAATGCCGGTGCTATCGACAGGTCGGCGTCGTCCACCCAGGTCAGCCCGGAGGTCAGGGTCTTGCTGCCATCGGGGGTGCTGTACATCAGTGCCGCCGAGCCCATGGTGGCGCCGTTGTGGTGGAAGACGGTGCCGCCCTCCGTTTCCAGTGCGAACACTCCCAGGCCGTAGCCGACCGTCGCCTCCGGCGTGCGCATCTCGGCCAACAGCTCAGCCGACAGGAGCTTGCCGCCCATCAGCGCGGAGAAGTACGTGTGCAGATCCTTGGTGGTCGAGATCATGTCGCCGCCGGCCCCCACCCAGGACGGGTTCTGATGGGTGACATCGACCGTCCGCTCCTGCCCAGCGTCCTCGTAGCGGTAGTAGCCGTGGTTGTGCGGCTCGGGGATCTCCGACGAGGCGCCCGGCGCCACGGTGCCGGTCATCCCCAGCGGCTCCAGGATCAGCCGCTGCAACTCCTCTGCGAACGCATGGCCGGTGACCTTCTCGACCACCAGCCGGGCCAGCACGTAGTTGGTGTTGGCGTAGCTCCAGCCCTCACCCGGCGCGAACCGCGCCGGCCCGGACAACGACAGCCGGACCAGATCTTCGGGCAGGTAGGTCTTGAACCGGTTGTCCACCCACTCCTTGCCCTGCCAGGGGACCCCCAGCACGATGGTCCCGTCCTCGTAGAGCTCGCCGGTGTGGTTGAAGATCCCGCTGGTGTGCTGCAGCAGCATCCGCACCGTGATCCGCCGGTCGAGACCGAACTCGGGCAGGTAGTCATCGGCCGGGGCGTCCAGACCGATCTTTCCCTCGGCCACCAGCATGAGCACCGAGGTGGCGACGAAGCTCTTGGTACTGCTGCCGATGCGGAAATGCCCGTTCGTCAGCGGCTTGGCGCTCTGGCCCAGCTCGCGCACACCTGCGCTGCCGACCCACTCGCCCTGCTCGTTGTTCACCCGGAGCTGGACCCCGACGAAACCCGACTCGACCAACTCCTCGATCGCCTTCTGCAACTCGGGACGATCCTGCTGCTGGCCAGAAAGGTTGGTAGACATGTTGCTCCTTCACATCGGCTGTGCCCGGGTCGGCGTCGTGCCGATGCGATGAGCCTCCGCCCTGCCCCAAGGTCAACCTCAAGTGTGATCCAGTCCACAGTTGCTGCCGGTCGGCACGGCTGGCAGCCGGAATTCCCGGCTCCACTCCGAATCCTGGCCGCCCTGTCTGAAACACCCTCATGAAACAGTCAGGGCTCGTGAACGACGACTTCAAGCGTGTGGAATCGCGCGACTGTCCGATGTCCACCTGCGCGGCCCCGCGGGCTCCCCGTGCCGGACCGGCAAAGGCAAGGTGGCCATCCAGTACCACACCGCCCGCTTCCGTCTCGTGTCCCAACTCGCCAAGGGGCTCAGCGTGCCGACCCCTCCCGTCCGCAAGCGGGGCTCTGTGTGGACCGAACTGCCCGGCCGGTGAGCGCCGGCGCCGAACCGGTCGGTCACTGTCCCGTCCCAGATAACTGTTGGCATGGTGAGGCTCTGACCTGCTGTGCTTACGGTTGAGTGGAACGAACGAGCTCTCTCCGTCCCGCTCGACCGTAGGCAGCCGCCTCCATGGCGTGCACCACGGAAGTCCACTGATCGGCTCGGAGGTGTCATGCCCTTGCAGATGGAATTGGTCGCGATAACGCTCGATTGCCCTGATCCGCTAGCTCTGGCGGCGTTCTATCAGCAAGCCACCGGATTCGAACCGCACCCGAAGTCGGACGCCGAGTTCGCCGGTCTCAACCGTGAGGACGGACTCTTCATCGGCTTCCAGCGGGTGGAGGACTACCGGGCCCCGAATTGGCCTGGCCAGATCGTTCCCCAGCAGCTTCACGTCTGCTTCAAAGTCGCGGAGAGCCTGGACGAGGCGGAGACCCGGCTGTTGGAGCTGGGTGCGGGAAAGCCGGATCACCAGCCGCATGGGGACAGAGCACGGGTCCTCACGGATCCGGCTGGGCATCCCTTCTGCATCGTCACGCGCTGATCGGCGTCCTGTGCCGGACGCCATAGTGGCGGCTCTGGCGCCTAAGGTTGAGTGGAGAGACCGGCGGTCGGCGTCCCGCTCGACTGTAAACAGCGTGATGGTCACCCTCGGAGCCAGGCCAGCCAGCAGGGGCGTCGCAGCTGACGTTGTCGGGGCCGCCGGAGCTGTTGGTGAGCGTGATGAGTTCGCGGACGGCCAGTTCGGGTTCGCTGATCTCGGAGAGCGCTCGGTGGATGTCCTGGGTCGGCACGACGGTCGACAGGCCGTCGGAGCAGAGCAGATATCGGTCTTCCCGCATCGCGGTGAGCGTCGTGCCGGTGCCTTCGGGTGATGAGCCGTTCTCGGCGATGTCGTGCACGGCCTGCTGGGCCTGTTCGATGACGTCTTCGAGGACGTTGAGGAGATTGCCGGCTGGGATGTGGCACCTCTCCGACAAGGCCGTCGATCCGCCCGGTCAGGCCCGCCCCGGACACTTCGGCAACTGCATTGGCCTGCGAAACAGCCCCGAGCATGCCCGCTGATCATGCTGGCGCACCGGGGAATTCCACGATCCCTGACAGAGTCAAGCTGATGGTGTGTGGTGCTGCCCTCGCGGCAAGTCAGTGAAGTTACCGGGATTCTAAGAGGTTGCGCAGATAGGTGCTGTGGGGGCCTCGGCGGCCCCGCACGGCTGGGCGTAGACACCGTCCGCTTTCGGCCGGATCGACACCCCACTCTTGCACTCGCGGCCGGGGCTGGACTCCAACGACGCGATCAGCGCCGCCGGGTCGATCACTCCTTTCGGCCGCTTCGGCACCGCCGAGAAGCCGCCGCCTCGGCCCTTTACAGCGGAGCGTCCGTCTGCGGGCGTGCCGGGGTCGAGAAGGCGGCGAACGCAGCGTCCAGCAGGTTGCCAAGGTCTTCTTGGCCGCCGCTCGCACTCCACTGCCCGAGGACGATCCACAGGCATTCGAGTGCTGCTGCTGCGCGCACGTTGGCGATGACCGGTGATCCGTCGGCCGAGGAGGCCGTCTCCCGCAGCCGGGCGACGATCTCCGGTCGCCATTCAGTCTGCTTCTCGCGGAGCCGTGCGCACAGGGCCGGAGTCTGGTCGACAAGGCCGAGGATCGTCACGAGTTCCTGGACATCGCGCACGAGGAATGTCACGGCTGATTCCAGGGCGTTGCGCAGCCTGTCCCAGTCGTCCTCGTTAACCCGGTCGGCGTCGAGCGCGTCGGTGATGACGTCACCGACGGGGTCGAAGACGAACAGGACTACGTCCTCCTTGGTTCCGAAGTAGCGCAGGAAAGTGCTCCGCGACACTCCGGCGGCCTCGGCGAGGTCGGCGAAGGTGACCTGGTTGAAACCGGTGAGGCAGAACCGGTTGAACGCCACGCGGGCCAGCTCTGCTCGTACCGCGTGGCGGCCGATCTCACGGGTACCGACGGGTGCTGCACTCATGGAGCCAAGTGTACTGCGCCACACTCGTTTGCTTTTATGCACCTCGATTCATAATCTGATACTCAGTGTCAGTTGCGACGCTGAGAGTCGCGACGCTTGCCCGGTCGGCGGCACATCATGCGCCGGCCTTCATGTGAAGTGGAGCCACCCCATGAGCTACGACGACCTCTCCGCCCTGACGATCGACGTCTCGGACGGGGTCGCGACGGTGACAATCGATCACCCGCCGCTCAACCTGATGGACGCGTTCCTGCTGCCGTCCCTGCGGGCGTTCATCGCGCGGGTGCGTGACGACGCCGACGTCCGCGTCATCGTCTTCGAGAGCGCCGACCCGGAGTTCTTCATCGCGCACGGTGACATGGCCTACCTCACCGACCCGGACGCGCTGCCCGAAGCCACCCGCGCCGCGATCGCGGCCGCACCGGACGCGACCCTTCCCAAGGGGCTGAACATCCTCCAGGCGCTGAGCGAGGAGGTCCGCTCCCTGCCGCAGGTCACCATCGGCAAGCTCGCGGGTTTCGCGCGTGGCGCGGGCAACGAGTTCTTCATGTACCTGGACATGCGCTTCGCGGCGATCGGCAAGTCAGGGCAGGGACAGCCGGAGTCCTTGATGGGGATCCTCCCCGGAGGCGGTGGCACGGTGAACATGACGCGCCTGGCGGGCCGGGCCCGCGCGCTGGAGCTCATCCTCGGCGCCGAACTCGTGGGCGCGGAACTCGCGGAACGCTACGGCCTGATCAACCGTGCACTGCCCGCCGGGGAACTCGATGCATTCGTCGGCACCCTGGCCCGACGGATCGCCGGCCTGCGACCGGAGGTCATCTCCATCACCAAGGCCGCGGTCGACGCGATCGCTCCTCCGATTCCTCACACGGCGTACGCCGTGGAGAACGAGGGCCTGTACGCGGCGTTCGGCGACGACGTCACCGAACTCGCCCACAAGCTGCTCGCTGCCGGTATCCAGACCCGCGAGGGTGAACGGGACCACGAGCGCATCGCCAACAGCATCTGAATGCCCAAGCTCTCGCCATCCGTGCACAGAGGCTCCGCGGGAAGAGTTCCTCAGCCATTGCCGGCACGCGCGTTGTCGAGTGGTCAGGTCGACAACCTTTATTCGCCGGGCCTGTCGGGAACACGACCGGCTGAAGCGCCGGAAACGGCGGGCAGGGGAGTGGATGGCGCAAGTAGCCGTAAGTTTGACAACGCTGTTCGGCCCGCGAATAGGCGCGGTTGGGAAGGCAGGTAGCCGAGCGGGCACAGACCCCGTTGATCGTGGAGGTGCTGACGCTCTGTGATCACCGAGGAGACCTGTGCCCGCGCTTCCATCATGGCTGACCGAGCCGCTCTGGGACCAATTCGCGATCCTGCTGCCCGAGCGGCCGGAATACCACCCGGACCATCCACTTGGCTGCCACCGCCGACGCATCAGCGACCGGATCATCTTCGACAAGATGCTGCAACTGCTGCGCTTCGGCTGTTCTTACGAGGCGATCGCTGACAGAACCTGCTCGGCCACGACGATCCGCAGCCGCCGCGACGAATGGATACGACTGGGCGTCTTCGCCCGACTCAAGCAGATCGCGCTCGACGCCTACGACCGGATCGTCGGTCTCGTCCTCGACCAGATCGCCGTAGACGGCTCCATCACCAAAGCTCCAGGAGGCGGTGAGGTGGCCGGGCGTTCCCCGGTCGATCGGGGTAAACGAGGCTTGAAACGCTCGGGCATGACGGACGGATACGGCATTCCACTGGGGCGTGTTCTGGCCGGTGCCAACTGCCATGACTCCCCACTGCTCGCCCCCACCCTGGACCACCTCGACGACCTGGGTCCGTTGCCCGCCGAGGTCACCGTCCACCTGGACGCCGGCTACGACTCGAACAAGACCCGCACGATGCTCGACGAACGCGGCCTGCACGGCCGCATCGCGCACAAAGGCGAGAAGGCGCCCATGCAGGCCAGTCAACGCTGGCACGTCGAACGCACCCATGCATGGCAGAACGCCTTCCACCGGCTCGCCCGCTGCTACGAGCGGCGAGCCACCGTCATCGACGCCTTCTTCGACCTCACGGACACGATCATCACCGTGCGCAGCCTAATCCGGCGAGCATGGATGACTCACCGCTGGGACGAACGCCCGAACCGCCGACCATGACCGCACCCCTTTCCGCGTCACCTCTAAGTACGGCGCTTGGCGGAACGACGACCCCACCCCTTCCACCAGCGACGGCGCGGCCGGGCCGCCGCTTCCCCGTCGTGGGCGAGGATCTCGGCGGCCAGTGCTTCGGCGACCGTACGGACGTCGGTGGCGGCCTGCCCGGTGCCGACGTCCGTACCGCTCGGCGTACTGGCTGGCGGCCTCCTCCTGGCTGGTGGAGGCGAGCAGCAGCATCACCGCGGCCGACGCGGTCGGCGGCAGGTAGGCCCAACGCCTGGTCTGCTCGTTGAGGATCGCGCCGCCCTCGTCGGTGAGCACGGGGTGGATGCCCTCACACAGCCGCCAGCTTCTGGCGGGCGTGAGCGCAGTTGCCCCGCGCACGATGCTGGGGAGCGCCGTGGCGCGCCGCGCCGCAACGGGCTCCAGAGCGGGCCCCTCCTGCCCGGCCCCAGAGCGGGCCGCCCCTCCATTACAAAGGGCGAGTGATCTCCGCATGTGACGTGGATCACTCTCTTGGGGAAAACCCGGAGCCTACGCGCCCCGTCAGACCAGGACGTGAGACGTTCACCGGCCTCGATGACCGAGGCGCAGCTGGTCCGGCGGATCTCCCGAGGAGACACCGCGGCCTTCGACGAGCTGTACCGGCGCAGCGCCCCGTGGCTCACGGCCCGGCTGCGTCGGCGCTGCGCGGACGACGAGATGATCGCCGAGGTACTCCAGGAGACGTACATGGCGGTGTGGCGGGCAGCCGGGTCCTTCGCCGACAGCATGCGCGGGGAGGAAGCCGGCGGCTGGCTGTGGACGATCGCCGCCCGTCGGCTCGTGGACGCGTTCCGGGTACGCGGCCGACACCGCGCTCTCCCGCCGGCCGCCGCCACTCCCGACCTGGTGCCCTCGGTCGAGGACGAGGTCGTCGACGCCGCCGTGGGGGGCGACCTCGGCGCGGCGCTTGACCGGCTGGCCCCCGAGCTGCACCAGGTACTGACCGCGATGGTGCTCGACGGACTGACGGTCCGTGAGACGGCCGTGCTGCTGAGCATCCCCGAGGGCACGGTCAAGACCCGCGCCCGCCGCGCACGACTCGACATGCGAAAGGCCCTGTCATGACTGCGCACATCCCTCGCGAGCTGCTGGTGAGCTACCTGCTGGCCCCTGACGCCCAGGCCGGTGCCGGTGCCGACGCCGGGGCACGCTGGACGCTGGAGGCCCACCTGGAGCGGTGCGCCGCCTGCCAGGCCGAAGTGCGTGAGGTCTCCCGCACCCACTGCCCGGCCGACACCGCGCTGATCGCACAGGTCGGCGACCGCCTGTCGGCGACGCTCACGCCGGTACGCCGCCGACGAGGACGGCGGGTGCGGGCCGCACTGGCACGGTGTGCGGCACCGGCACTCGGACCGTGGACGGCGGCGGTCGTACTCGTCGTCCTCAGCGCCCTGGTCCTGTCGACCGCAGTGGCCCGTACCCCGCTGCCCCAGCTGCTGGCTCCGGTGATGCCGCTGCTGGGGGTGGCCCTGAGCTGGGGCCCGCATTCCGACCCGGCGCACGAACTGATCGCGACCACCGCCAGGTCGGGGCTCGGCCTGGTCCTGCGGCGGACCCTGGCCGTGCTCACCCTGGTGATCCCGGCCCTGGCGGCCGCCGGCGGGCTGGTCGGCGCCGCGCCCGCCATGGCCCTGTTGCCGGCCCTCGCGCTGATCTGCGCCTGCCTGGCGCTGGGCAGCGTGGTGGGTGTCCCGCGCGCCGCCGCCGTACTGGGTACGGGATGGGCCCTGTTCGTGATCGTCCCCGCCATCGGCGACACCGCGCCTCCGTCCTGGCTGCAGGAGTCCGCCACCCCGGCCTGGGCGGCCGCGACCGCGGTGCTGAGCGTCGCCGTGGGCCTGTGCCGCACCGCCTATCTGCACCCCCGTGAGGCGCGGGCCCGCCGGCGCTGAATCCGCCCGCCTCGACCCACACCCCTCTTCACGTCCGCTGCGAGGAGCCATGACCATGCCCAGAAACGTCACCGCGAGCGAGATCGCCCCCACTCTCTACGCCCATCACATCCGGGCCCACGCGCTGACCGTCCGGCGGGGACGGCGCGCCGCGGTCGACGGGGTCGACCTGAACCTGGGCACCGGCGTGCACGGACTGCTCGGCCCCAACGGGGCGGGCAAGACCACGTTGATCCGTACGCTCGCCACCGTCCTGACCCCGCACAGCGGCGATCTGGAACTCCTGGGCACCGCCTGCCGCAGCCGCGGCGAACTGCGAGAACTCCGCCGCCGACTGGGCTACCTCCCGCAGGCCTTCGGGCACTACCGGCGTTTCACGGTGCGCGAGTTCGTCGAGTACATGGCCTGGCTGAAGGAAGTGCCCCGGCACCGGACCGCCGAAGCGGTGCAGTACGCCATCGACCGGGTCGATCTGACCGGCCGTGCCGACGACCGGATGGGGTCTTTGTCCGGAGGCATGCTGCGCCGGGCCGGCATCGCCCAGGCGATCGTCAACGACCCCGACATCCTGCTGCTCGACGAGCCCACCGTCGGACTGGACCCCGCCCAGCGCATGGAGTTCCGCGAACTGCTGCGCGACATCGGCGCGCAGTCCTGCGTCCTGGTCTCCACCCACCTCGTCGAGGACGTCGGCGCCGCCTGCGCCAGTGTCGTGCTGATGGACGAAGGCAGCACGGTCTTCGCGGGTCACATCGACCAACTCCGTGCCGCGGGAACCGACGCCGACCCGGGCGACAGCGAGATCGAGCGCGGCTATTCCGCCCTGCTGCGCCTTTATCGGGCGGGCAGGGCCGTCGCATAGCGCCGAGGCATGACCGCCGTCCGACACCCAACACCCCCACCCGACCTCATCCCCCTCGACCACAGGAGACTGCGATGTTCCGCATGGTGCGCCTGGAGGCCAAGCGTTCGGTCGCCCTGCCACTGTTCCTCGTGCTGGCCGCTCTGACCCGTGTGTTCCTCTGGATGGACGTCCAGGAATGGGCGGCCAGTTGGGCATCCCTGGTCTACTCCATGCGCGGGGCCGCCTGGATCGGGCTCCCGGTGGCGTTCGCCGCCGCGATCTGGCATGGGGGCCGGGAGCGGCGCGCCGAGGTCTGCGAACTGTTCGCCGCCACGCCGCGGCCGGTCCCGGTCCGGCTGGCGCCCGCCTTCCTGGTGATCGCGGGCACGGTCGTACTCGCCGTGGCCGCGATGGTGGCGTGGGCCGTGGCGCTGGTCACCGGCCACGCGACCTACGACGACGGCCAGTGGCCGCTGGGCCTGGCCGTCGGACTGCTCGCCACGGTCGCCGTCACCCTGCTCGGGCTGGGCGTCGGACGGGTGGCGGCGGCACCGGTCGCGGCACCGCTCGGCGCGGTACTGCTCTTCCTGATCCTGACCGTGAGCCAGGGACGGGGCGGCGGGCAGGCCCATCGGCTGGTGGACACCGTGCTGCCGACGCTGCCGGTGACGGACGACTTCCACCGGGTGCTGCCCTCGCTGACGGCGGCCCAGGGAATCTGGTTCGCCGCCCTGGGCGTCACCGGCGTACTGCTGGCCGTCGCGGCCACCACGCGGGCTCGGCTGCTGGCCCTGGCACCCGCCGTGGCCGGGCTGGCCGTCGCAACCCTGCTGGCGCCGTCGGGCGCGATCGTCCCCGACCCGCAGGCCACGGCCCTGGTGTGCGCACCGGGAGACCACCGGATCTGCGTCACCAAGGTGCATGCCCATACCCTGCCCGACCTCGTGACTCCCGCTCAGAAGGTGCTCGGCGCCTATGCCAAGGTGCCCGACGGCCCGCGCCGGGTGCAGGAGGATCCGGTCACCTCGACGCTCGACACCCGCAGACCGGGGGACCCCGCCAAGCATCTCGGCACGGTCCGTGTCGAGCTTCCCTACCGGACCCAGGCAGGCGGCATCCGCTGGGATCCGGCCGCGCTGCTCGCCGTCGTGGCCCAGAACGCCACCGTCGACCTGAGCTGCGCCTCCACGGAACGGGACCTCACCCGCGCGAGCGACGCGTCGGACGCGATCACCACACTGCTCCTGGGCGCCCCCACGGACGAGCTGAGCCCCGCGGCCCGCACCGCCTACGACACCTTGCGCGCGCTGCCCCCAGCAGAGCGCTATCAGCGGATCGGCGAGGGCCGTAAGGCCGGACTGAGCTGCAAAGACCCGCTGTCCGTCATCACCGGGCAAGGAGCGAACCGATGACCTGGGAGCCCCGCGGCATCATGCTGCACCTGCGCAGCCGGGCCGTCCCCGCCACCGTCCTGGTCTTTCTGGCCGCCGCCGGCCTGACCTGGGCCGGCTACCTGCTGGACGATCCGGCGACGGCCCGCACCGTCGCTCTGATCGCCGTCCTCCTGGGTATCGCCCCCATCGCCCGCACTCTCTCCGGACCGGACGAGGAACTGGAACGCGGCACGCCCGTCCCCTGGCGACTGATCCGCACCGTCCACCTGACGTCGCTCGGCGGAACCCTCCTCAGCCTGCTCGCCGCCGTCCACCTGATCGCCGGCCGGTGGCCCGCGGTCGTGTCCTTCGGCACCCTGGCACAGGCAGTGGCGGCACTCACCGGGTTGACCGCCCTTTCCACGGTGCTTCTCGGCGCCCACGCGGCCTGGGCCCCCTCGCTCGGCTGGGCCCTCCTCATGGTCGCGGTGGGACCCCGGAACTCCGTCGGCGGACAAGCCCTGACCTGGATGGTCCAGGAACCCGGCACCGTCACCTCCACGACCGTCGCCGTACTGCTGACCGTCGTCGGCGGCGTCGCCTACGCCCGGCACGGGAGCCACCGATGACCCTGGCCGCACCCGCCCTTCGGAGCAGGCACCCACGCCCGTGGGGCGCTGCGCGGTCCCGTTCAGCGAGCCGACGGCCCGAGCCGGGGCAACCGACGCATGTCGAGCCCGAGCCCAGGCTCCCGGCCTGGATCTTGCTTGTTGCGCGGGTCGCTTTGACTGACTGGTCGGGGGCGTAGGGGTACCCGGTAGGGCGGCTACCGGGATGTACCCGCCTGGGAGTGCCTCGGCTTCAGCAGTCCAGGCAGTACGGACCAGCGGGCGCCTTCGGAACATCGTCGCGTCGGTGTCAGTGGTTGACGTTGTCGGGGATCTTGAAAAGGCACCGATCTGACGGGTGATCTTTGAGCCGAAACCGCGATTTTCCCAAGACAGCCCTGGGAGAGTTGGGTTGCTCGTGGAGTCCGACCCCGCAGGGGGCCGGGGCAAGGCGGTGACAGAACGCTCAGCTCAGCCTGCGGGGTGGGTGGCGACGCGCCAGGGCCGGGGCCGGGGGATGTGCTGCCAGTCGAGGAAGCCCTGAAGGGCTGGCGGGTTCCGGCGGCAGGTGAGCGTCGATGCGTTCGAGGTTGACCGCGATCGCGGTCAGGACGTGCTGGACGTGAGCCTTGTCTTCGCTTCGGTAGCGGCACTGGCGCATGCCGTGGCCGTTGACGAACTCGCTGATCGTGCTCTCGATGGCGGCCCGCAACGAGTAACGGGGGAGCCATTCCTGGGTCTGCTGCTCGGTTCGCGACTCGGAGTGGGTGTCGTAGAGATCGCGCGGCAGGAAGGAGACCCTGCGGGCGTCGGTGCGGGTGCAGGCAGCCTTCACCGGGCACTGGTGGCAGTCGTCCGGGGCACACTCGACATGGACTGGCCGAGCCCGCACGTCCGCGAACTGAATGATGCAGTGCGCGCTCTGCTCGGCCTGGATGACGACACCGCCGTCAGAATCCGCCCACTCTTCTACGGCGACGTCGGCCGGCCGCCGCTGGAGACCGTCGTCGAGGTGCTGCCCATGGACGGCGAGGCCCACCGCTGGACGCTCCACCGCCCCGCCGAGCAGGTCACCGAGAACGAGCTACGGGCCACCCTGCCCCAGCGCCGACCGAGCTGACCGGACCCTGCCCCGGGGTCCGTCCCGGCGTCAGGGCTGCATGCGGGACGCGGTGGCGTAGCGGGCCAGGAGTTCGCTGCTGTCCGGAGCGAACCGCATGCCGTCCTCCGCGATCCGGGCCGTCAGCCGGTCCCATGGCAGCCACCAGCCGTCGGCCACCTCCGTTTGCTGATGGACGATCGGTCCGTGCCCCTCCGGGTCGTAGACCGTCTCGTAGGTGTATGCCAGAAAGGTGGTGTGTGCGTCCGTGTACCACTGCTGGGCCAGTGGGCGCAGCACCTGGTCGCGCAGGCCGAGTTCCTCGGCGAGTTCGCGGACGGCGGCGGTGTCCGGCTCCTCGCCCGCCGTGATCACTCCTCCGATCCACGCGTCGTCCAGGCCCGGAAAGACGTCCTTGGTCTCGGTGCGACGATGCACATACACCCGGCCTTCGACATCTCGGACGAGGATCTTCACCGCCGCGTGCGGCAGGTTCCCCGCCCTCATCAGGCTGCGGGGCGCGGTTCCGACGACCCGGCCGGGCACCTCGTCATGGGCGTAGAGGGCCACGATCTCCTCCACGTTCGACACTCCTTCCTCAGGTGGTCTCCATCGGTACCGGGCCAGGGAAGCGGCCCGCCAGGAGGTTCTATCAGTGCGCCCGGTGCCCGATCGAGATCTGACAGCCGAGTTTTCGGGCCGCGGCCGCCCGCCCAGGCGGGCCGCCGGGCGGATCTCGGGGCGGACAGCGGGCAGCGCGTTCCCGCCTGCCGGTGTCATCCCCCGAACCCCGGTCGCACCACGGCCAGCGCCGCGACGAACATCCCGAGATACGCCCAGGCCACGTAGCCCATCGCCGGTCCGGGCGGCCAGGTCGGGGTGCGCAGCGACGCGAACCGCTCCGCGCCGCCCCACAGGAAGCCCAGCGTGGTCAGCGGCAGCCAGCCCGCCAGCGTGGCCATCCCGTGCAGCCCCCAGGGACGGATCACGCCGAGTGCCAGGGCCGTCCCGGCCAGCGCGCAGCCCACGGTCAGTGCGACCGAACCGCGCAGCCCGACGACATTCGAATACAGCGTGGCGCCAGGCACCACCCCGGCGCCGGTCTTGCGGGCGAATTCGTAGTGCAGGAAAACACACGCGCACAGCACGACCCCCAGTACCGCGTGCGACCCCGGACCGCGGCCGGTCGCCTCCCGGAACGACAGCCAGATGTGCACGCTGAGCATCGCCTGCACCGGATAGCTCACCAGCAGGTTGACGAAGATCCCGTCCCGGACCGTCGCCGACCAGCGCTCCAGCCGCACCAGGAAGCAGATGTAGCCGAGGTCCAGCAGCAGCAAGCCGGCCAGCAGCGGCGAGCGCCAGCCGGTGAGCGCAAGCTCCGCGACGACGATCAGCGCCATCGCGATCCGCAGCTCCCGTACGTCGATCGCGCCGCGTGGCAGCGGCCGGCCAGGGTTGTGCACCCGGTCGTACTCCAGGTCCTTCTGCTCGTCGACGACCCGGATGAACAGCAGCGCCAGGTAGACGGTGACGATTTCGGCGAGGAGGGAGCCGCCGAGCCGCCAGTCCCGCTCGGGAGCGAGCAGAGCGAGGGCGCCCTGGAGGGCGAGGACCCACAGGACCGCGTAGACGACGTAGATGCGGGCGGGGGCCCGTTCGGCGAAGAAGGCACGCAGACGGCGGGCGGTGGAGCGGGGCTCGCGGGCCACCGGGCGGGGGGTGCCGACGGCGGTCATGCCTCGTCCTCCTTGAGGATCTTCACGGTGCCGGCCGCGCCGTCCATCTCCACACGGGCGCCGTCGGGGATGCGGGTGGTGGCGTGGGGAAGCGCCACGATGGTCGGGATGCCGAACTTGCGGCCGGAGATGGCCGTGTGCGACAGCAACGTGCCGCACTCGACCACAATGCCGCGCGCGGACAGCATGAGGAACAGCCAGCCGGGGTCGGTTTCGCGGGCGATCAGAATCATGTCGTGGCAGGGCTCACCGACGTCGTGCGGGTCGATGACGACGCGGGCGGTGCCCCGTACGACGCCGCCGCTGGAGCCCAGGCCGCGCAGGGTGCCCGCGGCGGTCGTGTCCCGGTTCAGGTCCGGCAGTGCGCCCTGCACGGGACCCATGGTGACGAAGTCCATGGGAAGTTCGGCGCCTCGTGCGTGGAACTCGGCCCGGCGTACGGCGGCCAGGCCCCGCAGGTCGCCGGTGACGGCGGTGCCGTCGTACGTGCCGAGGACCTCCTCCTCGGTCAGGTGCACCACGTCCTCGGACTTCTCCAGCAGGCCGCGCGCGGCCAGGTCGGCGCCGAGCCTGCGGTACACCTGGCGGCCGAAGCCGTACAACTCGCTGCGGCGGTAGCGGGTGTTCTCCCGTATGTCGATGTACCGACGTTGCCTGGCCAGTGCGGCGTGCAGCGCACCGCGGCGCAGCGGGTGGCCGGCCAGCAGCTCGGCCAGCCGCCGCTCGCCCGCCCGCCGGGCCTCGGCATCTCGTTCGCGCAGCAGCGCACATGTGAGGTCGCCGCGCGCGTACTCGGCGGTGGTGCGTAACAACAGGGCGGGCTGGTCGCGGGGTACCGGTACCTCCAGTTTCAGCTCCTGTAGGCCCCGGTCGCCGTGCAGGTGGGTGTGGGCGCGCATCCGGTCGGCGAGGTCAGTGCCATGAGCGTTCCGGTCGATCTCGTCCCACACCTCCTCGGTGGGTTTCACGGCGAGCGCGTCGAGGACGCCGGGAGCGGCGCGTATCCGTTCGGCGATGTCGACGACCGACATCAGAATGGTGACGCTGCGGTTCTCCTTCCCGCCGCACAGCAGGTCGCTGTGCAGTCCGGGATCGGCCTGCGGCACCCAGCGGTCGAGCATCTTCATGACCAGCGTCTCGTGCATCTGCAGCAGGAGGTCGTTGACGAGTGTGATGCCCCAGCGGTCGCCTGCTTCTCTCCACAACGACCGCATCAGTTGGACGAGTTGCAGGGGATCCGCGGTCTTTGCTGCCTCCCTGTGTGCGGTGAGGGTCCGTTCCCACCAGGTCTCGAAGTCCTTCACGGCCGCGCCGTGGGTCAGCAGCCGCCACGCCAGGTGGGTCAGGGCCGCCGCCGTCGCGGGCAGCAGGGTGGGCTCGGTGAGCAGCGGGGTGGGCCGGACGTGGGTGACGGAGGGGGACATGCCCATCATCCGCTCGAAGCTTCCCCGCCACAGCGGGAAGGTCCGGCTCAGTCCGTGCAGGGTGTACCAGGTGCTCAGCGAGTAGTAGACCCGTCCGCGTAACAGGCCGATCATGCCGCGCAGTTCGCCCTCGTGCCGGTCGAGGACCTTGCGCGGCACGCCGAGCAGTCGGTAGAGGTCGTGGAAGTCCTCACGGTAGAAGCGCTGGGCGAAGGAGTAGGTCAGCGCGGTGGTGACGCCCGGGTAGGACTCGGTGATGTTGGCGTTGCTCCACAGCCGCTGCCGGTTCAGTTCCAGCACCACCGGGCGGGCCTGGAGGATGTGCAGCCGGCCGTCGGCGGTGAAGGTGCCCTCGATGTCCTGCGGGCAGCCGAAGAGCTTCTCGACCCGGTCGCCGACCGCCACGACCTGTTGGATCTGTTCGTCGGTCAGTGTCGGTGCGTCCCGCAGTTCCTCGGGCGCGGGCAGCGTGCGAGGGCCGTCGGCGAGCCGGTCCGGGTTTTCCTGCATCATGTGTGCCTTGTGCGCCGGCACGGAGCGCACCGCGTCGTCGCGGCGGCTGACGAAATAGTGGTCGACCGGGACCTTCTCCTGGACCACGCCCTCGCCGATACCGAGGCCGGCCGCGAGCACCCGGTCGCGGGCGCCGGTCAGCGGATCGCAGGTGAACAGAACGAAGGAGCGGCGGCCGAACTCCATGCGCTGGACGCCGACGGCCACCGCGAAGTCATGCTGTCCGCCGCCCCGGGCCGCCCGGTACAGCAGCGCCCGCGGCCCGAACCCGGAGGCCCAGCACTGTCGTACCCGGTCCAGCAGGTGCTCCCGGGTGACGTACAGGAAGCTGTCGCTGATTCCGGCGAACGCGTCGTGCGCCGAGTCCTCACCGGCGTCCGTGCCGGTGCCGACGACCGAGGAGCGCACCGAGACCACGGCTTCGGGCCCGAAGACCGTGTCGAACTCCTCGTACACCTGGCGTTCGACCACGGTCGGTACGGGGGCGGCGAGCACCGTCTCGCGGAGCGCGGCAGCCTGTTCTTCCAAGGCCTTGGCGTCCGCGGTGCCGAGTCCGGTGAGCAGGGCGTCCAGCTCGGCGCGTACGGGGCGCAGCACTTCGGTGAACACGGCTGCCGGCACGCAGAAGAAGCGGGGCACCGCGAGGCCCGCCGCCGCCATCCGCGCCTGCCGGGAGAACTTCGGGCCGACCTCCGCCTCGTTCAGCAGGGCCCGCCCGCGCAGTACCGGCCGCTTCCTGCCGGGCGACGAGAATGTGAGGGCGCGCAGTGCACGGGGTGTGTTCATCGGGCCTTTCACCATATCCAGGGGATGACACGGCGGTGGGTTGCCGCATAGTCGAAGTAGCCGGGAAGCGTGAGCAGGGTCCGCTCCTCGACGAGGATGCGCACGACCAACGTCGGCAGCAGCACCATCAGGGCGGCGACGCTGTAGGTGTTGAGAAAGAACAGCACGAAGGCGACGTGGGCGAGGGCCATCCCGAGATAGGCAGGATGCCGCACCCACCGGTAGGGACCGCTCTGCACCACCTGGTGGTCGCCGAGGACTCGGACCCGGTGCGAGTAGAACCGGCCGAGGGTGTGGATTCCCCACAGCCGGAAGCCGACGGCCGCCGCGAAGGCCACGGGCAGTACCGGCATCCAGGGGTGATAGGTCTGGTCGTCGGCCGGCGGCAGACAGGCCGCGGCGACGGTGGCGGCGCGCGCGGTGGCGTACACGTAGATCGTGCCGCGGTCGGTGGCCGTCTCGGTCGACCTGGAACTGCGCACGGTTGTCCAGGTCTCCAGCAGCAGCCACACCAGATAGAGCCCGGCGAGCGTCCCCGCCATCCGCTGCCAGGGATCGGAGAGGTCGAGCAGCCCGCGGACGACGGCCGTGCCGGTCGCCGCGACACAGACACCAAGGATGAACAGGGGGTACTTGCGCAGGAACACCATGCGAAATCTCCAGTGGGCGGGGCCGGCGGACGAGGCCGGCCACCGATGGTCAGGACCCGGCGATCCGTCAGACAGCCGGGTGTTTCGTCAAGCCGTGCTCCTCGGCGTGGAGTTCCGTCAGCGCGCGGGTCGTCTCGCGTATGTGGTCCGCTTCGATCCGGTCGGCTCGCTTCTCGTCCATCACCACGATGTCCGTCGAGCCCGACGCGGCCAGGACGTCCGCCTGCAGCAGGTCACACCTACCCCTGAAGCGCAGCCGGTCGGGGCCCTTGCGCCTGAGTTCCTCCAGCCTGTACTCCAGCCGGGTCGGCAGCGGCAGGAGGAATTTGTGGAACACGGTCTGGAGGGAGTTCATGATGAATCGACGGGCCGTGCCGGATGGCGTCAGCAGATCCCGCTCCGCGACGGCGACCGAGATCTGCCGCACTGCCTCCGTGATCACCATGCCGGTCACGTGGGACCCGGTGGTGTGGTCGAGGATCATCTCCTGTTTGTCGGAGATGCGCAGGGTCGCCCTGAACAGATCGTCCTCGACCTTGTGCAGCCCGGCGATGAGGACGTTCTCAGGGCGGTGCTTGTGTACTTCGCAGGGGCGCAGCGGCGCCGGAAGGGGCACATCCATCAGCATCGACTCCGGGAGACCGCGCCGCCGGAGCTTGGCGCGGATGGTCTCCCGTTCATGCACCTCGATTCCCTGCCCCGGTACGAGCACCGGAAGAGAATCGGGCAGCGTCTCCTCCAGAAGGAGGTCCAGCCGGGATAACGGCATTAAGTCGTCCGTATCCGATCCGTCGGCCAAGTTATCGCCTACGACGAACACAAACTTCCCAGGCATGGCTCCCCGCCTTCCCCTTTGACGGATGCGGCAGGTGCCATCGACGGAATCCGCCGAGTTCGGCACTCACCGCGACTGGTATGCGTGAGGTCCTGACGTCTTGCGTGATTCGTCTCAGTCGAGTTCAGGAGCCGCCGCCGGTTCAGCCGCCGATCCGCCCCCGCTTGATGGCAGGTGGTTCCGCCGGTCGAATGCACCGAAGCGACATGCAGGCCAACACCGCGAGCAGGATGAAACTAGTCAACGAATAGACGCAACGCAAGAGCACGCCGCTTCGACGCGAGTGTTGTCCCGGATGTCTGGCGGCTGATCATCGGTACTGCTTTCGGCGTGAGTTTGACAAGGCGGGCGGGACAGCGACAGGACTCAGGTGCTTGCGTTTTGTCCTGGCGGGCGCGGTTTCTTCACCCCGTAGGGCCGGAAGCCGGGACCTGGACAGCAGCGGCCGGGAAAGGAGATTCCGGGGCACGGCGAAGGCCCGGACACCTGGGCGAATTCCAGGGGTCGTTGCAACACGTGATCACTGACGTGTGGTCGCGAGCAGTTTGGACAGACGCTCGGCTGGGGTTTCCCAGTCGAGTGTCTTGCGTGGGCGACTGTTGAGTTCTGCTGCGACGCTTTCCAGGTCCTTACGGGTGTGCCGGGACAGGTCGGTGCCTTTCGGGAAGTATTGCCACAGCAGACCGTTGATGTTCTCGTTCGATCCGCGCTGCCCGGGCTTTCCGGGCTCACAGAAGTAGACCGGGACGTCGGTGGTGACGGTGAAGGACCCACGGGCGGCCATTTCCGTCCCCTGGTCCCAGGTCAGGGGCCGTTTCAGGTGAGGGGGCAGGGTCTGGCCGGTTTGGGCGAGCGCGTTGCGGACAGCGGCGGCTCCGTGTTTGCGGGGAAGGTGTACGAGCATGGGGTAGCGGGTGCTGCGTTCGACCAGGGCGGCGATGGCCGACCGGGAGTTGCTTCCGGTGATCAGATCGCCCTCCCAGTGGCCGGGGACGGCACGGTCCTCGGCTTCGGCGGGCCGTTCGCTGATCATGACCCTCGGGCAGGGGAACCGCTGCCTGCGACGCACGGAGCTGCGGTGCGGCCGGCGCATGGCGCGTCCGGTGCGCAGAGCCCGGGTCAGCTCCCGTCTCAGCTCGCCCCGGCCCTGGACGTAGAGGGCCTCATTCGTTGCTGACGGATCCAGCATCACCCACCCCATTACCTTTTTGGTGGCCCCGCAACGGGGCTCCCGGCCTCCGGGACTGGCATGACTTTCTCCCCCTGTTGATCGCATGGCCTGGGGGTGGTGTCACCGGTCCCGGAGGCATCGACAGACCGCTGATCAGGGGCATGACCACCGGCTTGTCCGCAGGTCGGGAGGCTCTTCGTAATGTGGATGTGGCGACCGGTGCCGTGGGACGGCCGGGTGGGACCAACCGCAGGACGCACGTGATCGACACCGGCGACACCGGCGACATCGGTGCCTTCCTCGGCGTGGACGTCGGCAAGGGCGAACACCACGCCACCGCCGTCACCCCGGCCGGAAAGAAGGCGTTCGACAAGCGGCCGCCCAACAGCGAACCCAAGCTCCGCGAAGTCTTCGGCAAGCTCCAGGCCAAGCACGGCACCGTGCTGGTGGAAGTCGACCAGCCCGCCCCCATCGGCGCCCTGCCGCTCGCAGTAGCCCTGGACATGGGCTGCCCAGTCGCCTACCTGCCCGGCCCATAGGGGCACCCCCAGGGGCTGAGTGACGGCGAGGTGATCGGCGTGAAACTGTCCCGAGGCGTCGTCGGACAGGCTCCGCAGCCGGGCCGGGGCCTGCTGCACCTGGACGACGGCACGCTGCGGACGGTGCAGGTGCCGTTCCTCGAACCGGAACTCTGAAGCCCGAAGGTGCACCCCGGCGTCCCCTCCGGGGCGCACCTTCCTCCTCGCCCGCAGGCCCGGCTGAGCGGCCGGTCCTGCGGAGCGCCGAAGGGCGGCCGGACCTTGGGGAGTCCGGCCGCCCTTCGGGATGCCGGGCAGCAGGGCAAGCGGCCTGGCGTGCGGCGTGGATCAGGCGGCGACGCCGTCGCTCGCGCCGCCTTCGTCGTCGTTCACCGGAATCTGCACACCGCCGTCCGTTACGAAGCGGAACGTGCTGGTGATGGTGTCGAAGAGGTCGTACACCTCGTTCTTCAGCGTCAGGTTGGGGCTGGCGAGGGTGACCACGAGGAAGTCCTGGGTGCTGCCGGGCACCGGCAGCATCGTGTGCATCGTCAGCAGCTTGACGTCGATGTCCCCGGTCAGCCGGGTCACCTCGGTGCCGGTGACCCGGGCCGCCGTGCCCACGTGGGGCACCCGCACCGAGGTGATGACCCGGTCCCGGGGCGCCACGCCGGTCGCCGAAGAGACACCGAGGCGCGCGGACAGCACGGGGCAGGGGAAGTTCCTCGCCCTCGGGCGTGCTGACGGCGAACACCATGGCGTACGCCATGAAGAGGCCCTCGGTGGACATCGTCGCGGTGCCCGCGGACAGCAGCGCACCGTGGCGGCGGGCCGCCCTGCTCAGCTCCCGGCCCTGACGGAACATGTCATTGATCTGTGCCTTCTGGCGCGGGTCGTCGGTCGAGGCCAGGGCCTGTGCACGGGTCCTGGCCAGTTCCTCGCCGCTCAGGTCGACCTGCTGCCACGGATCCGGGATGTCCAGCAGGAATCGCTGTGCAGCACTGCAGGTGGTCGACTCCACGGCCCGGGACGCCGGACTCAGCGGCACCGTGGTCGGAGCCGCGCTCCAGCAGACGCCGCCCAAGTGGGTGCAGTTGTCCGCGGTGACCTCGGCGCGGCTGTCCGCACCGCACCTCATCCACATCAACCAGGCCGCGCTGTACCGCTTCGACGACGACAGTGCTGACCCGTCGCAGTCGGCTGCAAGGACGCCTGCGCGGCGAAGTGGCCCCCCGTGACCGTCCAGGAGGGCGGCAACGTCTACCTGGCGGGTGTGCGTCCGAAGAAGGTCGGCGCCATCCGCCGGCAGGACGGCCAGGTCCAGATCACCGTGGGCGGACAGCCCGTCCACCGCTTCTCGGGCGACAGCGAGCCGGGGGACCTCAACGGTCTGGGGTTCGACGGCAAGTGGTTCGCGGTGGGGCCGACCGGGAAGAAGGCGACGCGGTAACGAGCGGCCCCGATAAACCAGTCGGACCGGCCCCGCGTACTTCTCCCGGGCCGCTGGCGTCCGGGGCCGCGCCGGCGCAGCACGAGCCGGCCGAGGCTCCTGCCCACGGCGATGTCTTGTGACGAGGTGGCAGCCTGCGGGTGTCAACTGCCCCTGGGGACGGCCGCTTTGCGGCCGGCGCTGACGACGACAAGGACGTGGTGCGGCTCGCCGCGGTGCCTCGACCGCCCCTGGGAAACCGGCAGTTCAGAAACCCAGAAGCCCGGAAACCCGAAGGAAATTCCTGCGCCGAGGCACGGAAAAATTCGCACCGGAACGGATTTCGGTGCATTTTCCGCACGCCTCGTGGAATCGGTCCACGCGCGCTCCATCCCGCTCCCATCCTCCTGCCTGGACGCGCTCCGGGCAAGTCAATTCGATGGCGTATTGGCGCGGTTGCGCAAGTGAGAAGCGGCCGGGACCTGCGAAATTCACACGTAACAAAGGGTGTGTTGACATTCGATTGCCGCAGGACGGCTAATTGATCGGCTGCGCTTCGGCGTATCCGGCTCGTATCCCTTTTCACCGGCCCTGACACGGGCCTGTCTCGATGGATGAAACGTGACGATATTTCCGCGCGTGAAAGACGGGACCACCGTCTCGCACGCTTGGCGTCGCGGCGCCACGGCGCTGGGGCTCACCGCCCTGGCCCTGCTCGGCGTCCACCCGCCCGCCCAGGCCGCCGCACCCGAGCGATCCGCCTCCGCCGCCCCGGCCCCGCTCGCGACCGCCACCGGCGCCGACGCGCCGGCCCCGGCCGACCTGGCCCCGGTCTGCGACACCACCCCCGCACCGGGACATGCCACCTGCTTCGCGCTGCGTGCCGTCAACGACCCGCCCGTGGCACGCCTGAGCGCCGCCGCGACCCCGACGGGGCTCGGCCCGCAGGACATCCAGAGCGCCTACAACCTGCCCGCGAACGGCGGCGCCGGACAGACCATCGCCATCGTCGACGCCTACGACAACCCCAACGCCGAGGCGGACCTGGCTGTTTACCGCAGCCAGTACGGCCTGCCGCCGTGCACCACCGCAAACGGCTGCTTCAAGAAGGTGGACCAGCGCGGCGGGACGGACTACCCCACCACCAACGACAAGTGGGCCGGAGAGACCGTCCTCGACCTCGACATGGTCTCCGCCGCCGCCCCCGCGGCGCACATCCTCCTGGTCGAGGCCGACAACGACGGTCTCGACAACCTGGGGGCCGGGGTGGACGAGGCGGTGGCGCTGGGCGCCAAGTACGTCTCCAACTCCTACGGCCGCGGTGGCGACTTCGAGACCGACGCCGAGACCTGGGGCGGACACTACGACCACCCCGGCGTTGCCGTCGTCGCCGCGAGCGGGGACAACGGCTACGGGGTCGCCTTCCCCTCGACGCTCGCCACGGTGACCTCGGTCGGCGGCACCAGCCTGACCCCTGACGCCGACAGCCCGCGCGGCTGGAGCGAGACGGTGTGGCGCAGTGACTCCTACGCGCCGGGCTCCGGCTGCGCGGCCCACCAGCCAAAGCCCGCCTTCCAGCAGGACAGCGGCTGTGCCGGGCGCAGTGTCGCCGACGTCTCCGCGGTCGCTGACAACGTTGCCGTCTACTCGTCGTTCGGCGCGTACGGCAACGGCTGGATGCACTACGGCGGCACCAGCGCGGCCACCCCGGTGATCGCCTCGGTCTACGCGCTGGCCGGCCCGCCGCGGCCCGGCACCGAGCCCAACGCCTACCCGTACGCCACCGGTGGCGCCGGTCTGAACGACATCACCTCCGGCTCCAACGGCAGTTGCGCCACCGCCTACCTGTGCACCGCGGGCCCGGGCTACGACGGCCCCACCGGCCTGGGCACCCCCAACGGACTGGCCGCCTTCCGCGACGGACCGAGCGGCACCCTGACGGGCACCGTCACCGACGCGGCCACCGGCAGGCCCCTCGCCGGGGCGACCGTCAGCGACGGCCTCGACGTCGCCACCACCCTGGCGGACGGCACCTACACCCTGAACCTGCCGGCCGGCCAGGTGGACGACCTCACCGTCACGGCCTTCGGGTACGCCGCCACCGAGCCCTTCAGCCTCGACATCACGGCGGACACCACCCTGACCCACGACGTCGCCCTGCGGGCGATCCCCCGCCGGCACGTGCACGGCACCGTCCGGGACGGCTCCGGCCACGGCTGGCCGCTGTACGCCCGGGTCTCGGTCGCCGGCTCCCCCGAGGCACCGGTGTGGACCGACCCGGTCACCGGCGCCTACGACCTGTCGCTGCCGAAGGACGCCGGCTACACCCTCGACATCACCGCCGCGCTGCCCGGCTACGAGGCCCTGGCCCGGGACGTGACGGTCAAGGACACGGCCGTGCGGGCGGACGCTGCCCTGAGCGTCGACCCGGACGGAGCCACCGCCGTCGGCTACGACCTGGACGTCTCCGACCGTACCGAGTCCTTCGACGCCACGGATTCCGCCCCGTCGGGCTGGACCGTGGCGAACGCGGCCGGCACCAGCAACGGCTGGCAGTTCGACGATCCGATCCAGCGCGGCAACTCCACCGGCGGCAGTGGCGCCTTCGCCATCGTGGAGAGCGACCAGGCGCCGTTCGGGCCGCACCAGGACACCACGCTGACCAGCCCCGCCTACGACCTTTCGGCGGCGCAGTCCGCACAACTGACCTTCAAGACCGCCTACATCAACAACGTCAACCAGCAGCACATCACCGTGGACGCCAGCACCGACGGCGGCACCACCTGGGAGAACGTCTGGGCCGGTCCCAAGGTCAGCGGCAGCACCGACCACCACACCGTCGAGGTCCCGCTGCGGCGGTTCGCGGGGCAGCCGTCGCTGCGGCTGCGCTTCCACTTCAAGGCGGACTGGGGGTACTTCTGGGAACTGGACGACGTCGACGTCAGCACCCGGGCGCTGTCCGTGGTGCCGGGCGGTCTGACGGTCGGCACCGTGCGCGACGACCGCACCGGCGCCGGGGTGGTCGGCGCCTCGGTCGCCGACGGCACGGCCCCGGAGTCCGGCACGACGACCGTGGCCACCCCTGAGGATCCGGCCGTCGGGGACGGCCTGTACACGCTGTTCACCCGCCCCGGCGTGCACACGCTGTGCGTCACGTCGTCCGGCTACCGGACGTTCACGCGTGCCACCGTGGTGCGCGCCGATGAGGTCACCCGGGCGGACGTGCGGCTGCACGCCGATGGCTGACCCGGCGGATCGCCGCGACGCGGCGGCGGGCACCGGCCCGCCGCCGCGACGCGCTGCGCGCCCGGCCGTCATCGGTCCGATGGCCGTCGTCCCCGGCGGGGACGACGGCCGCGGCCGTGCACGCGGGTCAGTAGGCGAGGCGTTGCAGTCCGTCGGCCCAGGGATTGACCAGATAGACCGTGCGGGTCGCCGGGTCCAGGAACAGGCCGTGCCGGGCGGTGGACTCGACATTGGACCCGGCGAGGGTGGAGTTGACCAGGTTGACGACAGGGTGCCTGGCGAGCACCTCGCCGGTGTCGGGGGCGACGACGGTGATCTCGCTGAGGGCGTTGTTGTCGCCGGTGGTGGCCTCCTCGTAGAGATGGGCGACGACGGCGACATGGTGGCGGGTGTCGAGGACGGGCCACTTCACGCCACGGGTGCCGAGGTCAGCGGCGCCACCGGTGGCCAGGGTGTGCTGGTCGGCGGTGCGCCAGGTACTGGTCGGGAAGGCGCCGCTGGTGTAGTCGGGCGTGGCCGCGCCGGCGGCGACGTACACCTTCTCCCCCTTGCCGTCGGGCAGCAGGCCGGCCGTGCACGGGGGCATGGCGGCCATCGGGGAGACGGCAGCGGTGTCGGGATCGAAGCGGACGGCCGCGTAGGGGACCCGGCCCGACAGGCACGGCCCCATGGTGCCGCTGGTGGCCACGAAGAACGTGCCGGTGGCCGCGTCGACGGAGACGTTGCTGAAGGCACGGCCCGGACTCGACGCATTGACGGGTACGGGCGCCGACACCGCCCCGGTCGCCATGTCGACCGTCCACAGCTGGTCGAGGCCGTTGACCGCGTTGTAGGTGACCACGACCGCCCGGTGCCGGCCGGGGTCCACGATGCCGCCCTGATAGAGGACGGACGTGGTGCCGGCGCCGGGATCGAGGGTGCTCAGCCGCACCCGGTCGCCGGTGGCCGTCTTGCGCAGGTCCAGCTCGGGCAGGGCGCCGCCGGAGAAGGGGCGGTGCGCGATGAGCGTGGTGCCGCTCGCCGGGTCCGCGCCGACCACCTGCTGCATCATCTGGCTGCCCGTCTCGTGGGAGACGACGGCGCCGTGGCGTCCGCCGGACAGGGAGTAGGCGGTGGTGGCGGCCTCGGTGTGCCGGCCGTCGGCGAAGGTGTCGGTGGAGAGCAGCGCGGTGTCGCCGGTGACCTCGAAGTTCTCCAGAGTTCCGGAGACGGTGTCGCCGTCGAGATACTCCAGGAAGGACGTCGGGGACGCCTCGCCGACGGGGTCGCCGTCACGGGTGGCGAGGACGCGCACCGGGTACTGCACCCCGGTCGGCAGGCCGAGGGCCCTCAGGTCCAGGGTGGTGCGGCCCCGGGCGGCGGGCAGCGCGCGCAGCAGGGTGGAGGCGTGGTCGACTCCGTTGTCGTCGCGGCCGCTGCCGTTCTGGTTGGTGGTGGTGTTGAGGGCTCCGTACAGGGTGGGCGCGGGCGTGAGGAACTCGACGGCGGCGCCGTTCGCGCCGGGCACGCCGCTCGCGTCCCAGGACAGGGTGAGCCGACGGTCGGCGTAGGTGAGCGAGGCGGCATGCGCGTCAGCGGTCCCACCGCCGAGCAGCGGGGCCGCGGGCCGCTGTGCGGCGGCCGGGGCGATGCGCAGGGCCCGGAAGTCGCCGTACACGCCGCCGCCGTGCAGGGTGACGCCGACACCGTAGAGTCCGGCGCCGCCTGGCGCGAACGCGGCGGCCGGAACGGTGACGCTGCCCTTGGTGGCGGTGAGCGGGGTGTGCCAGGCCGCCCGGAACTTGTCGGTGGTGGTGAACGGCGTCCAGTGGCCGACGGAGGAGAGCACCAGTTCGGCGTCGGTCGGGTCGCGCAGTCCGCTGAGGTCGTAGTGGACGGTGACCGGCCGGCCGAGCGTCGCGGTGCCCGGCGCGGTGGGCGCCAGGGGCTGGCTGTAGGTGCCGTCGGCGGCGGTGAAGGTCAGCCGACGGCCGGCGGAGGCGACCACCGTGCCGTGGTCGAGGGCCTCGAAGGTGACCTGGAGGCTGCGCGCTTCGGTGGCGGCGAGCGGGAGTCGGGCGGCGGCCAGGAGTTCGCGGGGCAGGAGGCGCAGGCTGGGGCCGTCGGACGGAATGGTCGTACCGCCTTCGACGCGCAGCCGGTAGGCCAGGCCGGGCCGGGCGCCGGTGAGGTCGAGGCCGAAGGTGATCGGGGAGACGGCGTTCTGGCCCGAGCCGCCGCTGTCGCCGTGGGGGCCGGCCAGGTCGATGCCGAAGGGGTCGGTGGCCTCCACGAAGGCGGTGGTGGGTGTGACGGAGATCAGTTGCCGCTGGGCGACGGACAGTCGGCTCGCGGCCGTGGTGAGGTGGTGGCGGTCGGCCAGTACCTTCTCCACGGCGGCTGTGACGTCGAGTTGCGGCCCCATGGCCAGGTCCTGGTCGGCCTGGTGCGGCTGGGTCAGCGGCCGGCCGGTGTCGACCAGGAGCTGGCGTACCTTGCGGGGCGAGAGCTTCTGCCCGGTGGCCTCGGCGGCGGCCAGTACGTTCGCCGCCGCGGCGGCGATCATCGGCGCGGAGGCGGAAGTTCCGCCGTTGAGGACCACGCTGGTGCCGTCGGGGGTGTGGATGAGCGAGGGCAGGTTGTCGCCGGGGGCAGCGAGGTCGACGCGGCTGCCGAAGCCGGAGGAGTAACCGGCCGAGCCGTTGTAGCGAGTGGTCGGATAGGCGCTGGTGCGCACGTCGGCGGAGGTGAGGGTGTCGTCGGTGGTGCTGCCGCCCGCGGCGATGACGCCGGTGTCGCGGACCCGGGACGGGGTGGTGGTGGCGGCCACGTCGCCGATGGCGGTCTCGGCGCGGGCGCTGGTGGTGCGCTCGGTGGGGGTGGAGCCGCCGTCCGGGCCGACCGAGACCGGCAGGCCGAGACGGGTGCCGTCGTTGGAGGAGACGACGACCACGATGCCCGAGTCGACGATCTCGCGCAGGGTGTCGCGGATGCCGGGGTCGTCCTCCAGCCAGCGGGAGGGGTAGCCGATGGTGCCGTCGGTACCGAAGCCGAGGCTGGCGGTGATCACGGTGGGCCGGGGCTTCTGGGCCGCGGCGGCGCGCAGCGCGGCGGCGATGCCCGCGGTGGACGCCTCCTGCGGGACGACCAGCCGGTACTGGGCGCCGGGGGCGATGCCGAGCAGGTCGGTGGCGCCGCTGCCGGTGGCTTCGGGGCGCTGCCGGTCGTGCGGCAGCGGGGCCATCATCGAGAAGTCGAGGAGGACCTCGCCGAGATTGGGGTCCTGGCCCTCGGTGGACCCGGCCGGGTCCAGCACGCCCTGGTTGTCGCTGACGTAGGTGGGGATCAGGGGCAGCGACGGGTAGTCGAGGTAGCGCCGGCCGTCGCGCAGCACGGTGGTGGGTCCGTACTGCTGGACGTACTTGTCGCCGGCGTCGGCCATGGACTGGTCGGTGAGGTCGCCGATCGAGACGTTGGTGACGATCTGCCCCGCGCCGGGCAGGGCGTGCAGATAGGTGTCGGCTTCCTGGAAGGCGCCCACGGCGTTGACGCCGCCTGCGTTCAGATAGGACTGGAACGACGTGCTCAGACCCGCGTTGCCGGGCAGGCCGGACGCCTCGGCGGAGCGGGCGGCGGCGGCCGGGGCCGGGCCGTCGAGGGCGGTGAGCGCCTGCTCGGGGAGGGCGACGGCGCCGGTGTTCATGGTGGCGGGGCGTACCGCCGAGGTGGTGGCGCCGTCGGCGGTGGAGACGTGATAGGGCGTCAGTTGCGCTGCGTCGGCGCGACGCTGCACCAGTTCGGCGGTGGGGGTGACGGCCTCGCCCAGGCCGCTGCGGTCTGCGGAGACGGGCACCGGGAAAGCCCGGGTGGTGCCGTCGGGGCCGGTGAGCGTGCCGGTGCCGTCCGCGGACCAGCGGACGACCGAGCCGTTGTCGAGGGTGAGGGTGCGGACGGCGGAGACGGAGGCCTCGGTGCGCGGGGCGGCGGCCGTGGCGGACTGTGTCAGTCCTGGCGCGGCCGCCGCGAGCAGCAGCGCGGCGAGCACCGTGGCCGGTGCTCTGAGATGGCGTGGTGGCAATGGAGCGCCCTTCGGGGAGCCCTTGCGGGGATGACGGGTGACGGGAGAGGGCCAGCCGCGTCGTCGGGACTGGAGGGGGTCGGCGCCGGTGTGTGCTCACCCTGGGCGAGAGCGACCGGAGGGGCAAGACCCACCGCAACGCGCGTTCGCGCAGTTGCCCAGATACGCCGGCCCGCCGGGACGGTCGTAGCATCGACGCCGGTTCAACACCGGTTCGGCCAGGGTTCGCCCGGCATGCAGCGCACAGGAGTGTCAGACCGTATGGATGGGATGTCGGACAGCCCGTGGTCGGGCACCGGACTGGACGCGCTCGGCGGGCGGGTCCTGGAGCACTTGGTGGGTCTGCCGTCCGCGGACTCGGCCGAGGTCGCCGAGGCGTTGGGAGTCTCCGCGGCACAGGCGGAACAGGCGCTTGGGCAACTGGAGGAGGCGTCGCTGGCGCTCCGCGTGGACAACGGCCGGCGCCCGCGCTGGGCGGCCGGTCCGCCGCGCGCCGCCCTCGGCATGCTGCTGGCCCGGCGGCGGGCCGAACTGGTCCGGGCCGAGGGGCTGGTGGAGCGACTGCACGAGGTGTACGAGGCGGTGTCGGGGCCGCGCGCCGCTCACCTGGTGGAGGTGCTGGAGCGCGAGGAGGAGGTGTCGGCGCGCTACGGCCAGTTGCTGAAGGGGAGTTTGGCGGAGGTGCTGCACCTGGCGAAGCCCCCGTACGTCACGGACTCGGTGGTCCCCGCCGGGGAGCCGGGGGTGGTGGACGGGGTGCGGATGCGTTCGGTGTACGAGACGGACGGCTTCGCCGACACGGTGTCGCTGGAGACGGCGCTGCGGGGTACGGCGGAGGGCGGCGAGCTCAGGCTGGCGTCGCGGCTGCCGGTGAAGCTGGTGGTGTTCGACCGGGCGGCGGCGCTGCTGCCGGTGCGCGGGGACCGGCCGGCGGCGGGGTCGCTGGTGGTGCACTCGCCGGCCCTGGTGGAGGCACTGGTGGCGCTGTTCGAGAGTGTGTGGGCCCGGGCGGCACCGGTTTCGCTGGAGAGCCGCCAGGACTGGCCGGTGCCGGACGGCGGGGCGAAGCCGCGGCCGGACGAGCGGACCCGCGAGATCCTGCGGCTGATGGCCACCGGGATGAAGGACGAGACGATCGCGCGCGTGCTCAAGGTCAGCCGCCGTACCGTGCAGAAGCACGTCAGCGAGGCAGGGAGCCTGCTGGGCGCCCGGACCCGGTTCCAGATCGCGCTGCTGGCGGCGGAACGCCGGTGGCTGTGAGCGGCGGCCTTCCGGCGGGCCGGACCGGTCCCGCCCGGCGGGTCAGGGGCCGGTCCGCCGGAAGTGCCGCGGCATGCCGTCGGTCGGCGGCGGCGCCGTCGTGGCCGGTCGCGCAGCATGGACGCCGGGCCGGCGGCCCCGAGCGGGAACCGCCGCTAGCCGGCGGGCGCGAGGCGGTCTCCACCCGTGCCGTCAGCGCCGCCGCGGGGGTGCAGGCCTCCCGGTCGGGAAGAAGCCCGGACGGCCGCCGGTGCATACGAAGCGGCAGTTGATAGCCGGCATGCGCTGGCGCACCCGCGCTGGTACTCCCTGGCGGGACGTGCCCGAGCGGTTTGGCCCGTGGCAGACCATCTACGGTCTGTTCCGGCGGTGGCAGTGCGACGGCACCTGGCACCGCATCTTCGAGCAGCTGCAGGCCCGGGCCGACGCCCAGGGGCTGATCGCCTGGGACGTGTCAGTGGACTCGACCATCGCCCGCGCCCACCAGCATGCGGCGGGTGCCCGCAAAAAGGGGCTCTGCAGGTCGAGTCGCCATTCCCACGGGGGGCCGGCCGTCGAAGTTCGACCCGGCTGACTACAAGGAGCGCCACGCGGTGGAGTGCGGGATCAATCGCCTCAAGAGGCACCGAGCGGTGGCCACAAGGTACGACAAGTTGGCGGTCCGCTACGAGGCGACCGTGCTGGTCGCAGCCATCAACGAATGGCTGTGACCAGCACTTTTGAAACGCACCCTAGGCGCTTCTCAGCAGTTGCACCACCTCGGCGACGGTCGGCGTGCTGTACAACTGGCGCAGTCGCAGCGTGGGCAGGCCGTTGGCTCGCATCGCTGAGCTGATGCGGATCGCGTAGAGCGAGTTGCCGCCCAGTTCGAAGAAGTCGTCGTTTACGCCGACGGGCACACCGAGCACCTTGCTCCACACCCCGACGATGGCGGCGGTGAGTTCGTCGCCGGTGCCGGGCTCAGCGGCAGGCAGTGCGGAAGGTGCGATGGCCGGTTCGGGGAGACGGGCCTGATCGAGTTTGCCGTTCGTGGTCAGGGGGAGGGCGGGGAGCGAGGTGACGGTGGCGGGGACCATGTACGCGGGCAGCACGCTCGCGGCGCGCTTGCGCACCACACTGGTGTCGATGCTCGTGCCCGTCACCCCGCCCGTGCCAGGGGACGCCGCATCCGCCAGTACGACGTAGGCGTCGATACGGGCGGACGCAGCGTCGGCAGGGTCGCCCCGGCGCGCCACCACTGCGGCGGCCCGCACGTCGGGATCTTCGAGGAGTACGGAGCGGATCTCGTCCAGTTCGATACGGAAGCCGCGGATCTTTACCTGGCTGTCGAGCCGGCCGAGGTGCTCCAGCGATCCGTCGGGACGCAGCCGCCCGCGGTCGCCGCTGAGATAGAGCCTGCCCTCGCCGTACGGGTCGGGGCGGAACCGCTGCGCGGTGAGGTCCTCCTGGCCGAAATAGCCCAGCGCGACCCCGGCCCCGCCCACGCAGATCTCGCCGGCCACACCGGGCGGCACCGTCCGCCCGGCCGGATCGCGTACGTACAGGTGCCAGCCGGGCAGCGCGGGGCCCACGGACCGGGTCGCGGCGAGCGCCAGCCGGCGGGTGATCGTCTGCGCGGTGACATGCACGGTTGTCTCGGTGATTCCGAACATGTTGACCACACGGCAGCGGCTCTCCGGGTGCCGGTCGAACCAGGGCAGCAGCATCGGGGCGTCCAGCGGCTCGCCGCCGAAGACCACCAGCCGGACCGTCAGCGCGGTGTGGTCGACGTCGAGCAGCTGGGCGAAGGCCGAGGGGGTCTGGCTGAGGACCGTGACGCCTTCGGCGACCAGCAGGTCCCGGAACTGACTGGGTTCGCGGGAGACGTCGTACGGCACGACGATCAGCCGGCCCCCCGTCAGCAGGGCGCCCCAGATCTCCCAGACGGAGAAGTCGAACGCGCCGGAGTGGAAGAAGGTCCACACGTCGCCGGCGCCGAGACCGTATTCGCTGCGGGTGGCGTCCATCAACGCGATCGGGTTGCGGTGCGGGACCACGACGCCCTTGGGCCGGCCGCTGGAACCGGACGTGTAGATGATGTACGCGGGATCGTCACCGCCCACCGAAGAGTCCGGCGCACCGGCTGTGCCCGCCGCCACCAGCGCCCCGGGGGTGAGGAGTTCGGTGCCGGGGGAGCCCGGGAACTGAGCGAGTTCGGTGATCACGACGCCGAGCCGCGCGTCCCGCACGGTGTGGGTCAGCCGCTGCGCCGGATACGCGGGATCCGTGGGGACGTATGCGGCGCCGGCCTTCACCACGCCCAGCAGGGTGGCGACCAGCTCGGCCGAGCGCTCCAGGCACACCCCGACCCGGTCGCCGTCCCGGACGCCGTGGGCACGCAGGCCGGCGGCCAACCGGTCCGAGCGCTCGTCGAGTTCACGGTAAGTGAGTTGGGTGCGCCCGTCGCGGACGGCGCACACGTCCGGGTGCGCCGCCGCCACGGCCCGGAACGCGGCGTGCAGGGTGGTCGGCACACTGACCAGTTCTGCGCGAGGGCGCCCCAGTGCGACGATTCTGGCCAGTTCGGCCTCGTCCAGCAACTCGGTCTCGCCGACGGGCGTTTCCGGGGTGTTCCGGACCTGCCGGTGCACATGGATGAGATGGCGGACGAACTGCCGCGCGATCTCCGGCGCGATCCGGCCCGGGAGGTGGTCGCAGCGTAGCTGTGGTCCCTGGCCGTCGAGGAACACCGAGACGGTGAGCGGGAACGGCGGGGCCAGGCACGGTAGGTACTCACCGGTGATCGGCACTTTGCCCGCCCCGGTTTCCCGCGTGGTGTCGAACAGCAGCCCGACGGTGGCGGATCCGCTGATGGGTTTCAGCTCCGCTGCGCCCAGCGTTCCGTCGCCCGGGGCCGTCAATGCGCCCGACGGAGTGCCGATCACCGGTTCCTGATCGGGGTCGTAGCGGCGCAGAGTGACGGCGAGCGCGGTCAGCCAACTGCGTGCATCACCGAGGTCGTTGAGACTGCCGAGGCTGGTCAGTAAGGTCGCGGGGGGTCCGGCATCCTCTTTGCCCAGTCCCCACTCGGGCCCGGTGCCGGTCACAGCCACCGTGGTGTCCGGCGTGGGTCCGGTGGGCGGGCCGGGATCCGCGCCCGCCGCGAGCGACAGCAGCGCCGTCCGGTCGAACAGGCTCCGTGGTGACACGAGGATGAGATCCGCCTCCCCGTCTGTCCAGCGCAGCAGCACCGCACGGAGTCCGTCTGCGGGCCGGGTCAGTTCGAGGAGCCGGCGGCGGTCGGCCTTGGCGTCGGTGGACGGCAGGGGTATGTCCTCCACCCACAGCCGTACCGACGGGTTGGCGGTGAGGTGTGCGGTGAGGGCGGCCACCTCGGCCGGTCCGTCCGGCCGGACGCGTACGGCGTGGCATTGAGCGCCCGCCGGATTCTCATGGCCCAGGTGTCCCGAGTGGCCCTGCACGAGAGTTCCCTTCTGTCTCAGCGGGCGGTGAAGCCGCCGTCGACGGTCAGCACGGACCCGGTCACCTGCCGGGCGTCGTCGGAGGCGAGATAGACGACGGCGGCGGCGACGTCCTCCGGCTCGATCAGCGCGTTCATGGGCTGGGCTTCGGTGAAGGCCTCTTCGTGCTCGCCCACCGGTACGTCGAGCGCCCGGGCGATTTCGGCGAGCATCCGCCCTTCGGCCCGGGAGTCGTCGCGCACCGAACCGGGGCACACAGCGTTGACGCGTACCTTCATCGGCGCGAAGTCCATGGCCGCCGCCTTGGTGAGTCCGACGATGCCGTGCTTGGCGGCGACGTAGCCGGCGAAGTGCCGGTAGCCGACGAGACCCGCGGTGGAGGCGATGTTGACGATGCTGCCCGCGCGCTGGGCGCACATCGCCTTCCCGACCTCGCGGATCACCCGCCAGGCGCCGGAGAGGTCCACGTCGATCATCAGCGCCCACTCCTCCTCGCCGATCTGGTGGACCGGTTTGCCGGACGGAGCCGCGATGCCCGCGTTGTTGACGACGATGTCGATGCGGCCGAACCGGTCGGTGGCCGCCGTCACTGCCTCGCGCACCGAGCGAGTATCCCGTACGTCGGCCGTGGTGGTGAGCACCGAGGAGCCCGACGTGCGGCAGAGGGCCGCGGTGTGTTCGAGCTGTCCGGGTGAGCCCAGCGGATAGGGCACGCCGGGTAGATCGGCGCCGATGTCCAGCAGGACGAGATCGGCACCCTCCGCCGCGAGGGCCACCGCGGTGGCCCGGCCGAGCCCGCGGGCTGCTCCGGTGATGAAGGCCGTCTTTCCGCTCAGGCGCCCGGAGTTCACCGGACCGCACCGGCGATCAGGCGCAGCAGCGCGGGTGCGGCGTCGGTCAGATACATATGGCCGCCGGGCAGTTCGGCGTATGCGAAGTCCTGGCCCGCGACCTTGGTCCAGGCGGCGGCCTCGTCGGGGCCGACCAGGGAGTCGTCCATGCCACGGATCGACGTGATCGGCGCGTCGAGCGGCAGCGGGGTGCTGGGGGTGTAGTTTTCGTGCAGCTCTACGTCGGCGCGCAGGGTGGGGAGGATCATCTCGCGCATTTCGGGATCGTCCAGCGCCTCGTGGCTGTAGCCGGCGAATTCGCTGACCCGGGCCAGGAACTCGTCGTCGGCCAGACCGGTGGCCCTGCGCGGCCGCTGGGTGCCCGGCTCGGGTGAACCGCTCACGAAGAGACGGACGAGTTCGACATCCGGCGTGGCGTTCAGGCGGTGCGCGAGTTCGTAGGCGAGCACCGCCCCCAGGCTATGCCCGAAAAGCACCACCCTGCGGCTGTCACCGAGCCCGCCGATCAGGTCCTTGAATAGTCCCTCCACGGCTGTCGCCGTGTCCCGGTACGGTTCGACATCAATGAGTCGTTCCCGTCCGGGCAGCTGTAGTGGATGAATTGTGAGGGATTCGGTGAGTGCGGACCAGGGGCGGAAGAAAGAAGCTCCCGCGCCGGCGAAGGGAAGGCAGACCAAGGTTGTGTGCGGCGTTTCCTGATCCATGGTGGCTCGCTTTCCTGGAAGATTGTGAAGGTACTGTCGCAGACGTCGTTCCTGCGAGGGGGAAACGTCACGGAACGGTAAGCCCCGAGGTTTCGGGCCGGCGGAAATATCTGCGAATTCCTTTTTTATACACTTTCGCGTCAGGTGTTCGATCTCCTGCGGTACCGCGAGGTGGCGATCGGCATGAAGACCGCGATCAGCCCCACCGACCACATCAGCAGATAGAGCGCGGCGTGGTCGGCCGGCCAGCCGTGCGGCCGGGCGAAGTCCGGCGGGACCGGCGTGCCGAATTGCTGCCGCAGCGCATTCGTCAGCGCCGTGATCGGACTCCAGGAGGCCACGGGGACGAGCGGGGCAGGCAGGCTGCTGGTCACGACGTACCCCGAGGAGACGAAGGCCGCGGGGAACATCCAGATCAGCCCCAGACTGGCCGCCACCTGCACGTTCGGCGCGACGACCCCGATGAAGGCGCCCACCCAGGACATCGCGAACGCGAAAACGAGGATCAGTGCGAAGCCCGCCAGGGCGTGTAGCGCGCCGGCGTGCGGCTGCCAGCCGAGGGCCAGCCCGCACAGCGAGGTCACCAGCACGCTCGCGACACACGTCGCGAGGTCGGACGTGGTGCGGCCGAGGAGAAGGGCCACCCGGCTGATGGGCAGGGCCCGGAACCGGTCGACCACACCTTCCTGCAAGTCCCTGGCCAGGCCGATCGTGGTGTACGAGGTCGTGAAGGTCACCGTCTGGGCGAGCAGACCGGCCACGATGTACTGACGGTAGATCGGCCCGCCGAGACTGTTGCCGAAGACAAAGCCGATGAGGAGCGAGAACATCACCGGCTCGACGAGGCTGCCCATCAGAGCGGTCGGTGTTCTGCGCAGGTGCAGCAGATTGCGCAGGGCGAGGTCGGAGCTCTCCCGCCCGACGCGGAGCAGGGCGTTCATCCGGCGGCCGCCGGATGCGGCCGGGCCGTGAGGCTCAGGAACACGTCGTCGAGGGTGGCCCGGCTGAGTCCGATCTCCAGGGCTTCCACTCCTTCGCCGCCCAGCACGGACAGCGCTCTGGCCAGGGCGGACTGCCCGTCGGTGACGGAGATCTCGACCCGTCGGGCCCGGCGGTCGACGGCCGGGGGATCGCTGCCGGCGCTCGCCGCCGCCCGCACGGCCGCCGCCAGCTGATGATCCTGAGCGACCACGATGACCAGCCGGTTCATACCCGTGGCCGACTTCAGTTCGTCACTCGTACCGGCCGCGACCACCTGGCCGTGATCGATCACCGTGATGCGGTCCGCCAGCCGGTCGGCCTCTTCCAGATACTGCGTGGTCAGCAGGATGGTGGTGCCGGAGGCCGCCAGTTCGGCGACTGCCTCCCAGATGTCGAGCCTGCTCGCGGGATCCAGACCGGTGGTCGGTTCGTCCAGGATCACCAGTGCGGGCGCCCCGACCAGGGACGCGGCGAGATCCAGCCGCCGTCGCATCCCCCCGGAGTACGTACGCACCAGTTGTCCGGCGGCGCTCGTGAGCCGGAATCTTGCCAGGAGTTCGTCGGCCGCGAGTCCGGCCGCGGCCCGATTCATACCGCGGAGCTTGGCGATGAGGCGGACGTTCTCGAACCCCGTCAGCATCCCGTCGACGGTCGAGTACTGGCCGGCCACACCCGTCGACCGGCGGACCTGGGCCGGGTCGGTCAGGACGTCCCAGCCGTTCACCCGGACCTGGCCGGAATCTGGACGCAGCAAGGTCGTCAAAATTCTGACAAGTGTCGTCTTTCCGGCGCCGTTGGGCCCGAGGAGGGCCGAGATCTCGCCAGGAGATGCCCGAAGGCTCACCCCCCGCAGCGCCCAGCTTTCTTTGTACTTGCTTTGTACTTCTTCGACGACCACCATCGGTTCACCTTTGGGGTACACGGGTGACCTGCTTGTTCTCCGGTGCAAAAGAAACCTGATGGGCCCGGAACATAGCAGGGATCATCAGGTGCATGCAACGTAAATCCAGGAGATAAGAGGGATTCCATTGCGGACTCGCTCCGTTGTTGTGGAATTTAACGCGCTGATGTTTTCCTTGCCTCCGGAGTGTGCAATCTTTGGCCCCGAGCCCTGAAGCGAGAACCGGGAGGTGCCGGGTTTTGCTTCCATTTCGGACTCTTTTGCCTTCTATTGGTGGATGCGTTGTAAAGGGGTGCTCTAATGCCCGGACAGGATCTGGTGTCCGTTCTCCGTGAGCGTGTCGAAAGCGACCCGGAGGTGATCGCGACCACCTTCGTGCGGGACCCGGACCCGACCACCGGGCAACACGTGTCTCTGTCATACGGCGATCTGGATCTACGGGTCCGGGGGATCGCCGCGTGGCTCTCGGAGCGCACCGAACCCGGTGGCCGGGTGCTGCTGCTGTACCCCCCGGGCGTCGAGTTCGCCGCGGCCTTCTTCGCGTGTCTGTACGCCGGTCTGATCGCGGTCCCGTGCCCTCAGCCGGGCCGCTACCGGCACGAGCGCAGACGGCTCGCGGGGATCGCCCGCGACGCCGGAGCGACCACGGCGCTGACGGACCGTCAGAGTATGACCGCGGTGGAGAAGTGGGCGGCCGAGGAAGGCGCCGGCCAAGTCGTCTGCCACGCGACCGACGACGCGGACACCGGCGCCGACGGCCGGCGCACGCCTGCGGCCGTCGGGCCCGACAGCGTGGCCATGCTCCAGTACACGTCCGGCTCCACCGGCAGCCCCAAGGGCGTCATGGTCCGGCACGGCAACCTGCTGGCCAACATCGACAGCTTGACGCGCGCGCTGGTGGTCGGCCCCGGACGGCGCACCGGCGGCTGGATCCCGCTCTACCACGACATGGGTCTGATCGGCCTGATGCTGCCCGGGGTACTGCGCGGGAGCGGGTACGTGCAGATGGATCCGATGACGTTCCTGCGGCGCCCCCACCACTGGCTGCTCATGACCGACGTCTTCGACGTCAACGCCACCGCGTCCCCCGACTTCGGGTTCGAGCTGTGCCTGCGCAGGATCACCGACGAACAGCTCGCCGGCCTCGACCTCAGCCGGGTGACGGCCGCAGTCAACGGCTCGGAACCGGTCCGGGCAGACACCGTCACCCGTTTCGCGGCCCGCTTCGCCAGGGCCGGATTCCGCTCCGACGCGATGATACCCATGTACGGCCTTGCCGAGGCGACCCTGCTCACCAGCGGCACCGGCCGTCGGCGCCCGTACGTGGCCGAGATCGACGTCCCCGCGCTGGAGGACAGCGTGCTGCGGCACGCCTCGCCGGGCACCGCCTCCCGCGACCTGGTCGGCTGCGGCGGCACACTCGACCTCCAACTCCGCGTGGTAGAACCGGAGAGCGGCGAGATCCTTCCCGAAGGACGGATCGGGGAGCTGTGGCTGAGCGGACCGAGCGTCACCGCCGGCTACTGGGAGAAACCCGACGCCACCGAGGCATCCTTCGCCGCCCGCACCGCAGACGGGCAGGGCCCCTTCCTGCGCACCGGTGACCTCGGTGGTCTGCTCGACGGCCAGGTGTTCGTCACTGGGCGCCGCAAGGACGTGCTCGTCCTGCACGGCCGCAATCTGCACCCGCAGGACATCGAGGGCGAACTCCGGCTCCAGCACGAGGAGCTGGGCGGCATGCACGGCGCCGCCTTCACCGTCGGCGGCGACGACGGCACCGCCCTCGACGAGTCGGTCGTGGTGCTCCACGAGATCAGGGCCCACTGGGGCGCCGAGCGGTTGGGCGAGATCGCCACCGCGATGAAGCACACGGTGGCCAAGGAGTTCGGCGTACCGGTCGCCGCCGTGGGCCTGGTACGGCCCGGCGGGATCCGGCGCACCACCAGCGGCAAGGTGCAGCGCTCCGCCATGCGTGAGCTGTACGTCACGGGCGCGCTGGAGTTACTGCTTGCCAGCGAGGACCCACGGGTGACCGAGGCGCTGGACCGGGCCAGGCACGGGGTGACGGGATGATCCTCGCCGCCGAACTGGAACAACTGCTCACCGCCCACGCCTCGGGTGTCTGGGATCCGAAGACCCTGGCCGCGCTCGACGGGCGGGAGGAGTTCCCCGCCGACGCGATCGCCGTCCTCGACGGTGCGGGCCTGCCCGACGCGTATGTCCTCGGCCCGGACAGTGACTTCCCCGGCCTGCTCCAGCTCGCCCGTACCGTCGCGCGGCGGGACCTGACCGTGGCCATCGCGCACGGCAAGACCTTCCTGGGCTCCGCGTCCGTCTGGGTCGCCGGCACCCCTGAGCAGACCGAAGCACTCTCAGAACGGGTCCGCGCCGGCGACGCCGTCTGCTGGGGACTCACCGAACGCGGACACGGCAGCGACCTCCTGGCCGGTGAACTGACCGCGGTCGCCGACCCCGACGGGTGGCGGCTCGACGGCGAGAAGTGGCTCATCAACAACGGCACACGAGCCCGTTTCGGCTGCGTACTGGCCCGCACCGACCCGGCCGGCGGCGGCCGCGGATTCAGTGTTTTCCTCATCGACCGGCACACGTTGTCCGACCACACGTGGCGACCGCTGCCCAAGACACGTACCCACGGCATCCGCGGAGCCGACATCAGCGGCTTCACCCTGGACGGTGCCCAGGTGCCCGCCGACGCCCTGATCGGTGAGGCCGGCGACGGAGTGAACATCGTCCTCAGGGCGATGCAGCTGACCCGGATCGCCTGCGCGGGCCTCTCCCTCGGCGCCGCCGACCACGCGCTGCGGCTGGTCCGCGAGGCCATCGAGCGGCGCGCAGGCCGCAGCCGGTGGCCCGGCGAACACACCTACGCCCGGCACGTACTCGGCCGCGCCGCAGCCGCCGCGCTGACCGCCGAGGCGGCGAGTCTGCTCGCCTCCCGTTCGGCGCACACCCAGACCGGCGAGCTCAGTGTGACGGCCGCGATCACCAAGGCCTTCGTACCTACCACCGTCCAGGACATGCTCGGCCGGCTGGCCGAACTCCTCAGCCCCGAGGACATAGTGACCTCCCCTCTCGGGGACGGATTCGCCAGACTGGAACGCGACCACCGGATCTGCCCGATCTTCGACGGCAGCACGGTCGTCAACCGCACCTCCCTCCTGGCGCAGATGCCCCGGCTCGGCCGGCTGCTGCGGCGCCGGACCGGCGACACCGACGGCCTGCTGGCCGCGGCCGGCCCTGGCGCACCACAGCATCCGCTCGACCCGGCGCGACTGACGCTGCGTTCGCCCACCGGCTGCAGCGCCGTACAGAGCCTGCCCGCGATCGTCGAGCAGGTCAGAGAGCAAGGCATGCCGGAGCTGACGGTCCTGGCCGACCAGACCCTCGACGATCTCAACGCACTCGCCGCCGACCTCGTGGACTTCGTCCCGGTCAGCGGAGGTCTACCGAGCACGGCCTTCCACCTGGCCGAACGATACGAGCGCAGCTACGCGGCGGCCGCCAGTCTGCTGCTGTGGCTGCACGACCCCGCGGCCTCCTGCGGGCCGTTGGCGCAGGACGCGCTGTGGCCGCGCGCTTGCCTCGCCCAGCTCCTGGACCGTCCCGAGGATCCGGCCTACGACCAGCTGGCCGGCTTCGTACTCGACCGGGACCCGGCCGAATTCACCCTGTGGGAGAGCGTCGCATGACCTCGCTCGTGCCTGAGCGCGCACACTCGCTGGAGACCCTCCTCGGCGACCCTCTGGACCCCGCGAACGCCCTGGGTTTCCCCACGGTCCTGCTGGCCGACGAGCGCGCCGAGCTGCTCACGGCCGGCGAGGACACGCTGGCAGCCTACGGGCTGAACGCCGAATCCGTGCCGGCGGAGCACGGCGGCCGGCTGACGCGGGTGGACCACCTCGTCGAAGTGATGCGCACCGTCTGCCGCCGCGACCCCGCACTCGGAATCGGCCTCGGGGCAGGGCCGTTCGTCGCGGCCGCCCACGTCTGGTGCGCCGGCGACCCCCGACAAGCCCGGGCGGTAGCCGAGTTGCTGCTCGGTGGCGGCCGCGTCGCCGTCGGATCGAGCGAACTCGTTCACGGCCACCATGAAGACGGGTCCGGGTTCACCGCCATCACCGGCGGACCCGGCCGACTGCTCAGCGGACATGGGGCGATGGTGGCCGACGGCCGACGCGCCGACGTCCTGCTGGTCCTCGCCAAGACCGATCCGCACCCCGGCCTCGGCAGCCACTCACTGATCCTGGTCGACCGGCGGACCGCGCCCGGCGAAGGGATCCGCGACCTACCGCGGTCCATCGGCGCCGGGCTGCGTGGAGTGCCGTACGGCGGGCTCGCGTTCGACCACGTCCCGGTGCCGGACTCCGCGCTGCTCGGACCGGCCGGCGATGGCCTGGCGACGGCCGCAAAGGCCGCCCAGCTCACCCGTGTCGTGCTTCCCGCCATGGCGTCCGGGGCCCTCGACAGCGCACTGCGCATCGCCGTCGGACACCTCGCCACACGCAGGCTCTACGGGGGCTCCGCCCTCGACCTCCCCCACGTGCGCTCGGTACTTACGGGCGTCTTCGCCGACCTGCTGCGGGCCGAGACCCTTGCCGCAGCCGGGGCGAGGGCACTGCATCTGGTGCCCCGCTCGGCCGGTGCGTTCGCCGCTTGCGTCTCGTACGGGGTCTCCCGCCTGCTGACGGATGCCATGGACCGGCTCGCCGAACTCCTCGGCGCGCACTTCTACGTGCGCGAGGGACCCCAGGGACTCCTGCAGAAGCTGCTGCGCGATCTCGCCCCGGCGGGCTCCGGGCACCTCGCCCGGGCCGCCGCCCGGGCAGACCTGGTGTCCTGGCTGCCCCTCCTCGCCCGGCAGACCCCTTCCGCCGGGGAGCCGGCGCCGGCCGGGCTCTTCGCCCTTCACGCAGACCTTCCGGCACTCCGCTTCGACCGGCTCACCCCGAGCGCCGGCGAGCCCGACCCCCTCGGCGCCGCGCTGGCCGGGGTGCTCGACACCGCCTGGGACCCCGCGCACCGCGACATCCACGCCGAAGTCGCCGCCGACCTGCGTGAGTTCACCGAACTCACCAGGACCTTCGCGGCCCTGCCGGCCCCGCGCCCGGACGCCGGCCCCCCGCCGGGTGCCCCTGTCCTGGCCGACCGCTACGTCCGGCTGCTCGCCCGGATCAGCCATGTCCAGATCTGGCGGCACGCCACCGATCCTTTCCTGGCCGACCCCTCATGGGTGCGGGCCGCCCTGCACCGCTCGGACCGCCGCACCCCGCTGCCCGAATCCGTCGAAGGTCCCCTCTTCCAAGAGCTCCTCGACCGCCACCACGGCCACCGGACCTTCGGGCCCGCCGCCCGCCCGCTGCCCTGCGGGGACTAGTGCCGCAACAGGCAACGGCGCCGCCGTTGAGCAACCACACCTCTCATGTCAGGACGGCCCACTGAGCATGGACTTCAGCCTGTTGTACTTCGCCAACCGCACCGTGGACGACGCCACAGCCGAGTACGACCTGCTCTTCGAGGCAGCGCGCTTCGCCGACGAGAACTCCTTCACCGCGGTGTGGCTGCCCGAACGGCACTTCCACCCCTTCGGCGGCTCATACCCCAACCCGGCACTCGCGGCAGCGGCGCTGGCGGCCAGGACCCGCAACGTCCGGCTGCGCGCAGGCAGCGTGGTACTCCCGCTGCACGACCCGCTGAACGTCGTCGAGGACTGGGCGTTCGTCGACAACATCTCCCAGGGACGAGTCGACCTGGCGCTGGCCACCGGCTGGAACGCCGACGACTTCGTACTCGCACCCGACCGGTACGCCGACCGCCGCGCGTACACGACGCAACAGGTGCCCGTGCTCCGGGAGCTGTGGGCCGGCAAGAGCGTCACCCGACGCAACGGCGACGGCGCCGACGTGGAGGTCGCCACCTACCCCCGGCCGGTCCAGCCGGACCTCAACCTCTGGCTCACGTGCTCCTCCAACCCGGCGTCCTTCGAACAGGCCGGAGCGCTCGGCCTCAACGTACTCACCGCGCTGCTGTTCCTGAACGTCGAGGAACTCGCCCCGCGCATCGCGGCCTACCGTGCGGCGCGCGAGCGGCACGGCCACGACCCCGCCACGGGACAGGTCACCGCGATGGTGCACACCTTCGTCGGCGCGTCTGACAACGCGGTACGCGACGTGGTGCGCGCACCCTTCCTGGCGTACCTGGAGTCCTCCGTGGACCTGTGGAAGAACTACTGGCCCGACCTCGCCAAATACCAGGGCGTGAAGCTACTGGAGTACGCCTTCGAGCGGTACTTCAGGACCTCGGCGCTGCTGGGGTCTGTCGACAAGTGCACCGCTTTCGCCGATGCGCTGGCTGCGGCGGGCGTCGATGAGGTGGCCTCTCTCATCGACTTCGGGGCTCCCGACCGGGCCACCCTCGACGCGCTGCCCTACCTGGACCAGGTGCGGCGTGCCTGCCGACCGGACTGAACCGGCGATCCGCCCGTGCTCCGTCCGCCGAACCCCAGAGAAGAGAACGACCGATGACCGCTGACCCTCCCGACGTCCATACCTGGCTGACCGAGCGTGTGGCGCGGTACCTGCGCCGTGCGCCCGAGGAGATCGACACCACCGTGCCGATGGCCGTGTACGGACTGGACTCGCTGACCGCGCTGGCCATCTCCAACGATATCGAGGACGAGTTCGAGATCGAACTGGCCCCGGACACGACCTGGGAACACCCCACCGTCGACGCGCTCAGCAAGATGCTCGTCGCCCTGATCGAGGAGAAGGCCTGACCGTGAGCGAGGTATCGACAGGCCGGCCGATTCCGCTGACGGCAGCCCAGCACGGCGTATGGGTCGCCCAGCAACTTCACCCCGACAGCCCCATGTTCACCTGCGGGATCTACTTCGACACCGCCGGCGAACTGGATCTGGACCAGTACGCGCGTGCGGTCCGGCAGGCCGTCGCCGAGACTGAAGCACTGCGGGTCCGCTTCACCGACGACGGCGGAGCGGTCGGCCAGCTCGTCGATCCCGCTGTCGAGGGCACGCTCACCGTCGTCGACCTGAGCGGTGCGGCCGATCCGGCCGCCGCGGCACGGGCCTGGCTCGACGACGACCAGGCGGGGGCCGCCGCAGTCAATGGCGACCGCCCGCTGTTCGCCCACGCGGTCCTCGTCCTCGGACCACAGCGCTACTGGTTGTACTTCCGCCGCCATCACATCCTGCTCGACGGCTTCGGCCAGACCCTCCACCTCACGCGGCTGTTCGACATCTACGGCGCCCTCACGTCCGGCCGCCCCCCGGCGCCCTCGCCCTTCGCCCCACTGGCAGAGGTGCTCGCCGGGCAGGACACGTACACCCGCTCGCGCCGCTACGAGCGGGACCGCGACCACTGGATCGCCCGCTTCACCGACGGCCCGCCGTCCGTGGAGATCGGACCCGGCACCGGCGGGCTGGCGAGCAGCCTGCCCGCTGTGACCGGCCAGGTGTCCGCACAGGACGCACGGCGGCTGCGCGACCTGCCCGGGAACCGCTGGTCCATGCCGGTCATCGCGGCCATGGCTGCCTACACGCACCGCATCACCGGGGCCGAGGACGTGACCATCCGGGTCTTCATGGCCGCGAGGACCAGCCCGCAGGCGCTCGCCACCCCCGCAATGCTCGTCAACGAACTCCCGCTGCGACTCACCGTCCGGCCCACGACGACCTTCGAGGAACTCGTCGCCCAGGTCGCGGACCGGATGGCCGAGACCGCGCGTCACCAGCGCTTCCCCGGCGAGACACTGCGCCGCGAGCTGGCCGGCCAGGGGCACCCGGACGCCGGCTTCGGCCCCTCCGTCAACGTCCTGACGTTCGCGGCGCAGCGGGTCACCGTGGGCGGCGCCGAGGCTGTACCTCACCAGCTTGCGTACGGCCCGGTCCGTGACCTTGCCCTGAACGCCTACGCTGACCCCGAAGCCACGAACGGCATCGGGCTCAGCTTCACCGCGGACCCCGGCCGCTTCACCCCGGCCGACGTCACCGCTCACCTCGACCGCTACCAGGCACTCCTCACCGCGCTGGCTGCCCGGCCCACAGGCCCGGTCGGCGAGCCCGACCTGCTCACCGACGGCGACCGGCGGGTGCTCGGCGCTGTGCAGGACACCGCTGTCTGCGACGGAGTCCTTTCCCGGGTGGAGACGTTCGAGACCTTAGACGTGCCAGGGACGCCCGACGCGCCCACCCGTCTCCATGTGCTGGACGCTCAGCTGCGGCACGTACCGCCCGGCGGGCGCGGCGAGCTGTACGTCGCGGGAGCCCGGACAGCGCGCGGCTACCAGGTCGGCCCGGTCACGACGGCGAAGCGGTTCGTCGCCGACCCGTACGGCCCCGCGGGCAGCCGGATGTACCGCACCGGCGTGTCCGCCCGCCGCCGCTCCGACGGGACTCCGGAGTACGTGGCGGCGGACGACCTCGGCGCCGCCGAAGGGCCGAAGCCGGTGGCGCGGGCCGCCCCGGCGCCCGGCGTCCGGACACCCACCGCGGCCGAGGAGCGGCTGCGCTTGATCGCGGCCGAGGTCCTCGGCCTCGACGAACTCACCGTCGACGACGACTTTTTCACCCTCGGTGGCACGTCGATGCTGATGATCAGGCTGGTGCACCGGCTGCGCGACGAATGCGCCGCTGAGCTGTCCTTGCGCGAGGTCTTCGCCACCCCCACCGTCGCCGGCCTCGTCGAACTCCTCGGCAGCCGCGCCACGAAGTCCCCGGGCATCACGGCACGCAACCGCCCCGACAGGATCCCGCTGTCGTTCGCGCAGGAGCGGATGTGGTTCCTCCAGCGCCTTCAGGGCGACTCCGGCACGTACAACATGCCCTTCGACATCCGGCTCACCGGCCCCCTCGACGCGGCGGCCCTGGGCGCTGCCCTCCGTGACCTCGTCGACCGCCACGAGGCCCTGCGCACCATCTATCCCGAGGACGCACAGGGCCCGCACCAGGTCGTGCTGGCGCCCGGCACCACGGGCTTCACGATGGACGTCGTCCACGACGAGGACCCCGACCTCGCTGTCTTCGCCGGCCACCCGTTCGATCTCACCGGGGAGCTGCCCCTGCGCGCGACGCTGTTCGCGCTCGGTGGCGACCGGTACGCCCTGCTGCTGGTGATCCACCACATCGCGGGCGACGGCTCGTCGATGAAGCCGCTGATCGAGGACGTGTCCGCCGCTTACACCGCCAGGCTCACCGGCGTCGCGCCCGCCTTCGCTCCGCAGGAGCTGGAGTACGCCGACTACGCGCTGTGGCAGCGCGACACGCTCGTGGCCGACCTTCCCGAGCATTCCGCGTACTGGAAGCAGACCCTCGAAGGTCTGCCCCTGGACGTGACCTTTCCCGGCGACCGACCCCGTCCGGCGGTCGCCGGCCACGGCGGCGACCACGTCGAATTCACCATCGGCGCCGAGTTGTACCAGCGCATGCTCGACCTCGCCGGGGCCACCCGCACCACGCCGTACATGGTCCTCCAGGCGGGAGTCGCGCTGCTGCTCACCGCCCACGGAGCGGGTGAGGACATTCCGATCGGCGGCGCGATCGCCGGGCGGCCGGACGCCGCGTTCGACGACATCGTCGGCGTGTTCATCAACACCCTCGTCTACCGCTTCGACACCTCCGGCGACCCGAGCTTCGAGACCCTGCTGACCCGGGTCCGGGAGACGGGACTCGCCGCCTACGCCCACCAGGACCTGCCCTTCGAACGGCTGGTGGAGGAGCTGGCCCCCGAGAGGTCCCGCTCGCGGCACGCGTTCTTCCAGGTCATGGTGGCCTGGCTGGACTTCGGCGACGCCAGGTTCACGCTGCCGGACGTGAGCGTGACGCCTGGGTACTCGCACCACAAGACGTCCAAGTTCGACGTGCACTTCGACTGCCTGGTCGACGAGGAGAGCGGCGGGCTCTCCTGCCGTTTGGAGTACGCCACCGACCTCTACGACCACGCGACGGCCCAGGGCTTCGCCGACCGCTTCCTGCGGGTGCTCGAAGCGGTCACCACCGACCCCGCGCGCCGGATCTCCGAGGTCGACCTCCTCGGCCCCGAGGAGCGCACCCTCGTCCTGGAGGGCTGGAACGACACCGCCCGTACGACGGACTCCCACTCGATCGTGGAGCTGCTGGAGTCCCAGGACCCCGCAGCCGAAGCAGTCGTCTTCGAGGGAGAGCGGGTCACCTACGGCGAGTTCAACGCGCGGGTGAACCGCCTCGCGCGCGCCCTGCGCAGGCGCGGTGTCGGCCCCGAGACCAGGGTCGCCGTCATGCTGCCGTACTCGGTCGACCTGGTCGTGGCCCTGTGGGCCGTGATCAAGGCCGGCGCCTCCTACGTGCCCATCGACACCGGCTATCCCGCCGACCGTATCGCGTACATACTCGGTGACTCCGGGGCCTGCCTGATCCTGGCCGAGAGCGACATCGAGGGCTTCGAACGGATCCCGGTCACCGCCGCGGAGAACGAGTCCGACGACAACCTCGGTGTCCTCGCGCACGGCGGGAACGGCTCGTACATCATCTACACGTCCGGCTCCACCGGACGCCCCAAGGGCACCGTCAACACCTACGCGGGGATGACCAACCGCTTCCGGTGGATGCAGGAGGACCTGGGCCTCGGCCCCGGGGACAGGGTGCTCCAGGCGACGCCGACGGGCTTCGACGTGTCCGTGTGGGAGGTGTTCTGGACGCTGTCGCGCGGCGCCACCCTCGTCGTGCCGCGGCCCGGCGGCCACCGGGATCCGGCCTATCTCGGGCGGCTGATGCGCGAGCAGTCCGTCACCGTGCTCCACCTGGGAGCATCCCGGCTCGCCGCGTTCCTCGCCGAGGCCGACCTCCCTGCGTCCGTACGGGCGGTCGACTCCGGCGACGAGATCATGCCCGCGGAGCTGATCCGCCGCTTCCACCGCGAGTCCCGGCACCCCGACGCGATCCTGATCAACGCGTACGGCCCCACCGAGGCCGCGGTCGACGTCGCCCGGTGGCCCGCACCCAAGGACGCCGAGACCGTCCTGATCGGTGGACCCGTCCTCAACACCCAGGCGTACGTCCTCGACCGCACCCTCTCCCCGGTCCCCCCAGGGGTGACGGGAGAACTCTACGTCGGCGGCGTCCAGCTCGCCCGCGGCTATCTCGACCGGCCGGCGCTCACCGCCGAGCGGTTCGTGGCCAATCCCTACGGCACGCCCGGCAGCCGGCTCTACCGCACCGGTGACCTGGTGCGCTGGACGCGCGGCGGCGAACTGGCCTACGTGGCCCGGGCCGACGACCAGCTCAAGCTCCGCGGCCAGCGCATCGAACTGGGCGAGATCGAGTCCGCCATGCGCGCCCACCCCGGTGTCGCCCGGGCGGCGGCCGCCGTTCACGACCAGCGCCTCGTCGGCTACCTCGTCACCTCGGCGCCGGTGGACCACGAGGAGCTGCGCACGCGCCTCGCCTGTGAACTGCCCGAGTACATGGTCCCGCCCGTCTTCGTCGAACTCGCCGCGTTCCCGCTGATGACCAGTGGGAAGCTCGACCGCAAGGCCCTGCCCGTACCGGACTTCGCTCCCGTTACGGGCCGTGCGCCGCGCACCGCCCGCGAGAAGATCCTCTGCGGACTGTTCGCCGAGGTCACCGGCGTCCCCGAGGTGTTCCTCGACGACGACTTCTTCGTGCTGGGCGGCCACTCGCTGTCCGTGGCCCGGCTCGCCAACCGGATCCGTACCGTTCTCGGCGCCGAGATCGAGCTGGCGGTCCTGTTCGAGTCCACGACCCCGGCGCGGCTCGCCGCCCGGCTGGACGGCGCGGCCCCGCGCAGGGCCGGTGCGACCGCACGGCCGAGAGGCGACCGCCTCCCGCTCAGCTACGCCCAGGAGCGGCTGTGGTTCCTGCACCGCTTCGAGGGCCCGTCCGCCACGTACAACCTGCCCGTCGCGCTGCGGCTCTCCGGGGACCTCGACCTCGACGCACTCAGCGCCGCGCTCGGCGACGTCGTTGGGCGGCACGAGGCGCTGCGCACCGTCTTCGCCGAGGACGAGCAGGGGCCCTACCAGGTGGTGCTGGATTCCGTACCGCCGCTGACCGTGGTGGCGACCGACGCCGCCGGGCTCGACGCCGCACTCGCCGAAGCGGCCAGGACCGTCTTCGACCTGACCGTCGACCCGCCGATGCGCTCGACCCTGTTCGACCTGGGCTGCGGCGAGTACGTCCTGCTCCTCGCGCTGCACCACATCGCGACGGACGCCTTCTCGATGCCCCCGCTGGCCGGCGACCTCATCGCCGCGTACGCCGCGCGCACCGAGAACCGTGACCCGTCCTGGGCGCCGCTGGCCCTCCAGTACGCCGACTACGCGCTGTGGCAGCGCGACATGCTCGGCTCGTCCGACGACCCGGACAGCGAGATCTCCCGTCAGCTCGCCTACTGGACGGGGGCCCTGGCCGGGTTGCCCGAGCAGCTGGAGCTGCCCGCCGACCGGCCGCGGCCCGCGGTGTCCAGCTACCGCGGCGACACCGTCGACTTCACCGTCCCCGCGCCGGTCCACCAGGCACTGCTCGCTCTCGCGCGTGACCACCACGTCACGCCCTTCATGGCGGTCCAGGCCGCGCTGGTGACCCTGCTGCACCGGCTCGGCGCCGGCGACGACATCGTCATCGGCTCGCCCGTCGCCGGCCGCCCGGACGAGGCCCTCGGCGGACTCGTCGGCTTCTTCGTCAACAACCTGGTCCTGCGCACCGACCTGTCCGGGAACCCGGCCTTCACGGAGGTCCTCGCCCGGGTCCGCGCCACGGACCTGGCCGCCTACGCGCACCAGGACGTGCCCTTCGAGCGTGTCGTCGAAGCGGTCAACCCGGCCCGCTCGACCGCGCGCCACCCCCTGTTCCAGACCAACCTGAACTGGATCGACGCCGAACTCGAAGAGGCACACGACCTCGCGGGCGACCTCCCCGGCCTGGACGGCACCGTGCTGCCGCTGACGTCGCCGTCGGCGAAGTTCGATCTCGCGTTCTTCGTCAACGAGCGGCGCGAGGGCGGGATCTCCGGCTTCCTGGAATTCGCCACCGACCTCTTCGACCGCGAGACCGCCCGGCGGATCACCGAGCGCTTCGTCGGTCTGCTCGCGTCCGTCGTCGCCGAACCGGACGTGCCCGTCGGCGACCTCGACCTCGTCGGCCCGGCCGAGCGGCGCCAACTCCTGCACGAATGGAACGCGACCGCGCACGACGTGCCCGCGCGCACGCTCACCTCACTGATCGAGACGCAGGCCGCCCGTACCCCGGACGCGCCGGCCGTCGTCCATGCCGGCGTCACCCTCAGTTACGCCGAACTCGACGCGCGTGCCAACCGGCTCGCCCGGCACCTCGTCGAGGCCGGCGCCGGACCGGAGACGTTCGTCGGCGTCCTGCTGCCCACCTCCGAGCAGATCGTCGTGACCCTGCTGGCCGTCCTCAAGTCCGGTGCGGCTTACCTGCCGCTGGATCCCGGGCTGCCCGTCGACCGGCTCGCCTTCATGCTCGGCGACATCGCCCCGGTCGCCGTGGTCACCACCGCCGAGCGCCTGCCCGACCTGGCCGCAACACCCGCCGTCCTGCTGGACGACCCGGCGATCGCCGTCCGGTCGTCCACCCCGCTCACCGGCGTCGCGGCGCTCCCCGCCCACGCCGCGTTCGTCATCTTCACCTCCGGCTCCACCGGCACCCCCAAGGCCGTGGTCGTCGAGCACCGCTCGCTCGTCGCGTACCTCGCCTGGGCCGTCGACACCTACGAGAGCCTGCGTACCCGGGCCCTCGTCCACTCGCCGATCGCCTTCGACCTCACCGCCACCGGCCTGTACGGGCCCCTGATCTGCGGCGGCTGCGTCGAGCTGGTGGCCTGGTCCTCCTCGACCGGGCCCACGACGTCCGACGGCATCACCCGCCCGGACTTCGTGAAGGCCACCCCGAGCCATCTGCAGCTCCTGGGCGCCGTCGCGGACGAGTTCTCACCGGGCGGTCAGCTCGTCCTGGGCGGCGAGTCGCTGCTCGGCGACGCGCTCGACACCTGGCGTGCCGGTCACCCCGGGGTGACCGTGCTCAACGAGTACGGCCCGACCGAGACCACCGTCGGCTGCACCGTGTTCCGCATCGAACCCGGTGACGCCCTGCCCCCGGGTGTCATCACCATCGGCACCCCCGTGTGGAACACCCAGATCTACGTACTCGACGAGCGGCTGCGCCCGGCACCCGTCAACACCCCCGGTGAGCTGTACGTCGCGGGGGACCTGGTCACCCGTGGCTACCACGGCCGGCCGGGCCTCACCGCGAACCGCTTCGTGGCGAACCCGTACGGCCCGGCGGGCTCCCGGATGTACCGCACCGGCGACCTGGCCCGGTGGACCCACGCCGGCCTGCTGGAGTTCGCGGGCCGCACCGACGACCAGGTGAAGATCCGCGGTTTCCGTATCGAGCTGGGGGAGATCGAGGCCGTGCTCGCGGCCGCGCCGGAGATCGCCCACGCCGCCGTCGTGGTCCGTGAGGACCAGCCCGGCGACCGGCGGATCGTCGCCTATCTCGCCCCCGAGGCAGGGCAGTCGCTCGACGTCGGCGCGATCCTGGCGAGCGCGGCCAGGGCACTGCCCGCCCCTATGATCCCCTCCGCGTGCGTCGTGCTCGATGTCCTGCCGCTGACGGTCAACGGCAAGCTCGACCGTAAATCCCTGCCCGCGCCCGGCCGCGACCACATGACCGGTGACGTGCCGGCCGACCGGAGTGCCGGCGAAAGCGTCGGCGGCCTGGTCGGCCGGGTGGCCGACGTCTTCGCCGACGTGCTCGGCGTGCCCGGTGTCCGCGCCGACGAGAACTTCTTCCGGCTCGGCGGCCACTCCATGCTCGTCGCCCGGCTCGTCAACCGGATCCGCACCGAATTCGGCGCCGAGATCTCCCTCCGCGACGTCTTCGAGAACGCGACGGCGGCCACCCTCGCCGGGCTGCTCGGCGACGGGCTTCCCGACGGCGGCAGCGGGTCCCGGCCGGCACTGACCGCGCGGCCCCGGCCCGAGCGCGTGCCCTTGTCGATGGCCCAGGAGCGCATGTGGTTCCTCGACCGGCTGGAGGGCCCGTCGACCACGTACACGATCCCGATCGTGCTGCGCCTGGCCGGCGCCCTCGACACCGACGCGCTGCGTACGGCCTTCGCCGACGTGGTGGCGCGGCACGAGTCGCTGCGTACCCTGATCGCCGAGGACGAGCAGGGCCCCCACCAGGTGGTCCTGCCCGCCGCCGACCCCGACTTCACCGCCGTGGTCTGCGAGCCCTCGGAAGTCGCCGGGCACCTCGCCCGCGCTGTTGCCGTCTCCTTCGCCCTGGACCGGGAACTGCCCGTGCGTGCACGGCTGTTCAGCACCGGCGACGACGAACACGTCCTGCTGGTCGTGGTGCACCACATCGCCGGCGACGGCAGTTCGATGGGCCCGCTCGCCCGCGACCTCGCCACGGCCTACGCCGGGCGGGTGGCCGGCACCGGAGCGGGACTTTCGCCGCTGCCCGTGCAGTACGCGGACTACGCACTGTGGCAGCGGGAACTGCCCGACGACCAGGTCCCGTTCTGGACCACCGCACTGGCCGGGGTCCCGGAACAGATCGAACTGCCCACTGACCGGCCACGGCCCGCCGCCCTGTCCTACCGGGGTGACACCGTCGCCTTCGAGGTGCCCGCCGACCTGCGCGCACGCGTCGGCGCGCTGGCGCGGGAGAGCGGCGCCAGCCCCTTCATGGTGCTCCAGGCGACGCTCGCCACCCTGCTCAGCCGGCTGGGCGCGGGCGACGACATCGTCATGGGCAGTCCCGCCGAAGGGCGCCCCGACGCCGCTCTGGAACAGCTGGTCGGCCTCTTCGTCAACACCCTGGCACTGCGCGTGGACCTCTCCGGCACGCCGACCTTCGAGGAACTCCTCGGCCGGGTACGGCGGTTCGACGTGGACGCGTACGCCCATGCCGAGGTGCCGTTCGAGCGTCTGGTCGAGGTGCTCAACCCCGTGCGGTCGCGCTCCCGGCACCCGTTGTTCCAGGTGATGCTGACGGTGAACGCGCACACGGCGCCGCCGGCCCTGGCCGGGCTGGCCGTGACCCTGGACGACGTGCCCACGGAAGGAGCCAAGTTCGACCTGGGGCTGACCCTGTCGGAGTACGAGGGCGGCTGGCAGGGATATCTGGAGTACGCGACCGACCTCTACGACCGCGCCACCGCCGAGTCGTTTGCCGCCCGCTTCCTGCGGCTGCTCGACGAGGCGACCGCCGACCCCGCCCGGCCCGTGCACAGCCTCCCGCTGCTGACCGGGGCCGAGACGGCGGACCTCCTCGTCACCCGCAACGACACCGCCCGGGAGCGGCCCGCCACCCTGCTGCCCCAGCGGTTCGAGGCCCAGGCCGCCCGGACCCCGGACGCGGTGGCCGTCGTCTCGGACGACGTGACCTTGACCTACGCCGAGCTGAACGCGCGCGCCAACCGGCTCGCCCGGCACCTCGTGGCCCGGGGCGCCGGCCGCGGCGAGGTCGTCGCCGTCGTCCTGCCGCGCGGCGCAGACCTCGTCGTCGCCCTGCTCGCCGTGGCGAAGTCCGGGGCCGCGTACCTGCCGGTCGACGACTCCTACCCGGCCGCCCGGATCGACCACCTGATCGCGGACGCCGGCGCGGAATGGACCATCACGGCGCGTACCTTCGAGGAGGACCTCACCCATCACCCGGCGGATGACCTCGGCACGTCCCCGCACCCCCGGGACGCCGCCTATCTGATCTACACCTCGGGCTCCACGGGCGAGCCCAAGGGCGTCGTCGTCGAACACGCCTCACTGGCCGCGTACCTCAGCGAGGCGGCCGCCATGTACCCGGCCGCCACGGGCGAGTCGCTGCTGCACTCCTCGGTCGCCTTCGACATGCCCGTCACCGTCCTGTTCACCCCGCTCGTCACCGGCGGCCGGGTCAGGATCGGCGCCCTGGACGAGAACACCCCCCGACCGGATCTGCTCAAGGTCACCCCGAGCCACCTCCGGCTGCTTGAGTCCCTGCCCGGCCCCGTCGGCGGCGCGGCGAACCTCGTCATAGGCGGCGAGGCGCTCGACGCCGGACTGCTCCGCCACTGGCGCGAGCGGCACCCCGACGCCATGGTCGTCAACGAGTACGGCCCCACCGAGGCGACCGTCGGATGCGTGGTGTTCCGGCTCGAACCCGGCGACCCGCTCGCCGCCGGCTCCGTCCCCATCGGCCGGCCGATCGGCAACGTCCAGGTGTACGTGCTCGACCCCCTGCTGCAACCCGTACCCGCCGGAGTATGGGGCGAGCTCTACCTCGCCGGCGCCGGACTCGCACGCGGCTACGCCGGCCGCCCCGGCCAGACCGCGGAACGCTTCGTCGCCAACCCCTTCGGGCCCGCCGGCGCGCGGATGTACCGCGTCGGCGACCGGGCGCGCTGGGGCGCCGGCGGACACATTGAGTTCGCCGGCCGGGTCGACGACCAGGTCAAGATCCGCGGCTTCCGCATCGAGCCCGGCGAAGTCGAGGCCGTACTGTCCGGCCTCGACACCGTGGCCCGGGCCGCAGTCGTCGTGCGCGAGGACCGCCCCGGTGACGCGCGGCTGGTGGCCTACGTGGTCCCCGCGGCCGGCGGTGTGCGCGCCGACGACCTGCGCGCCACGCTCGCCGGCCGGCTGCCCGCGCACCTCGTGCCGTCCGCGTTCGTCGAACTGGACCGTATCCCCCTCAACGCGAACGGCAAGCTCGACCGCCGCGCCCTGCCGGCTCCCGGTGCCCCGGCGCCGGTGCCGGGCGCCAGAGCGCCGCGCACTTCGGCCGAGGAAGTGCTCTGCGCGCTGTTCGCCGAGGTGCTCGGTGTCGAAGAAGTCTCGCCCCAGGACGACTTCTTCCAGCTCGGCGGCCACTCGCTGCTCGCCACCCGGCTGGTGAACCGGGTACGCAACGCCCTGGGCACCCAGGTCCAGCTGCGCGACGTGTTCGACATGCCGACGGCCGCCCGACTCGCCGCGGTGCTGCGCCCCGGCGACCGGGTGGAGCGCTTCGCCCTCCTCCCACGCTCCGAGCGGCTGCCCCTGTCCTACGGGCAGGAGCGGCTCTGGTTCCTGCACCAGCTCGACGGCCCCTCGGACACGTACAACATCCCTGTCGTGCTGCGGCTTTCCGGCGACCTGGACGTCCCGGCGCTGGAGGCCGCCCTGGGCGACGTGGTGGCGCGGCACGAGATCCTGCGCACGGTCTTCGCGGCGGACGGCCGCGGCAGCCGGCAGATCATTCTCGCACCGGAGCACGGCGGCCGGCCGGAGTTCACCGTCCGCGACATCGACGCGCCGGCCCTGCCCGCGGCCCTCGCGGACGCCGCGGGGCACCGCTTCGACCTGGGCACGGACATCCCGATCCGGTCCTGGCTGCTGCGCACCGGCCCCGGCGAGGCCGTCCTCGCCCTGATCGTCCACCACATCGCGGGCGACGCCGTCTCCCTGACGCCCCTCGCCCGCGACCTCGCGGCGGCCTACCGTGCCCGGCGCTCGGGACAGGCGCCCGACTGGGAGCCGCTCGCCGTCCAGTACGCCGACTTCGCCCTGTGGCAGCGCCAGGTACTCGGCTCCGACCAGGACGCGCACAGCGAGATCTCCCGGCAGCTCGGCCACTGGACCAGCACGCTCACCGGCGCTCCCGACGTGATCACCCTGCCCACCGACCGGCCCCGGCCCGCCGTCGCCTCGCGCCGCGGCGACACGGTCTCCTTCGAGATCCCGCGCGCGCTCAACGAGGCCCTGACCCGCTTGGCCCGGGAGAGTGGCACGACGCTGTTCATGGTGCTGCACGCGGCGTTCGCCGCCCTGCTCGCCCGGCACGGCGCCGGTGACGACATCGTGCTCGGCACCCCGGTCGCGGGACGTCACGACGAGGCGGCCCACGAGCTGATCGGCTCGTTCGTGAACACACTCGTGCTGCGTACCAGCCTGGACGGCGACCCCACCTTCGCCGAACTGCTCGACCGCGTACGCGCCGTGGACCTCGACGCCTACGCCCACCAGGACGTCCCCTTCGAACGGCTGGTGGAGGCGCTCAACCCCGTGCGCTCGACCGCGCATCAGCCGCTGGTACAGGTCACGATCATGCTGAACAACACCGGTGTGCCGTCGACCCTCGACCTCCCTGGTGTCGAAGTGACACCGGAGGAACTCTTCTCCGGCGTCGCGAAGTTCGACCTGTCGCTCTCCTTCGCAGAAGGAGCCGCCGGGCAGCTGGACGGTGCACTGGAGTACGCGAGCGACCTGTTCGACGCAGACACGGTCATCGCTTTGACGACCCGTCTGGTACGTCTGCTGACGTCGGTCGCCGGGGGAGCGGCCGACACCCCGCTCAGCCGGGTCGACGTCCTCTCGGACACCGACCAGTACCGGGTGCTGGAGCAGTGGAACGGTGAGCCGCGTCAAGCCCCGGCCAGGACGATCACCGAGATCTTCGCCGACCGGGTCCGCCGTGACCCGGACGCCGTCGCGGTCGTCGCAGACGGTGTCTCCACCACCTACGCCGAACTCGACATGCTCACCGACCGGTTGGCCCGGCGGCTGAAGGTCCTCGGTGTCGGGCCCGAGACGGCCGTCGCCCTGCACGTCGAGCGCTCCCTGACGCAGGTCGTGGCGACGCTGGCCGTCCTCAAGGCGGGCGGTGTGTACGTACCGCTCGACACCCGCTACCCCGCCTCCCGGCTGGAGAGGATCCTCACCGACACCGGCGCCGTCGCCGTGCTGACACACCGGGCCGCCACGCCCCTTGACCTTCCGCACCCACTGCCCGTCGTCGAAATCGACGCACCGGAGAGCGGAGACACGGCCGACGCGGACGTCCCTTCGGGCGCGGCCCACCCGGACCAACTCGCCTACGTGATGTACACGTCCGGGTCCACCGGCACCCCCAAGGGCATCGCGATCACCCACCGCGACGTCGTCGCCCTGGCACTCGACGCGTGCTGGACGGGCGGCGCCCACCGGCGGGTACTGCTGCGCTCCCCGTACGCCTTCGACGCCTCGACGTTCGAGCTCTGGGTGCCGCTGCTCGGCGGCGGCCGGGTCGTCGTGGCCCCACCCGGGGACCTCGCCCTCACCGACCTGCGCCGGCTTCTGGCCGACGAGGAGGTGACCTCGGTCTTCCTGACGACCGCGCTGTTCAACGTGGTCGCGCAGAGCGAACCCGACTGCCTCACCACCTTGCGCGAGGTGTGGACCGGCGGTGAGCAGGTCTCGCCTGCCGCGTTCCGCAGGGCCGTCACGGTCTGCCCCGACACCACCTTCGTGCATGTGTACGGACCGACGGAGACCACCACCTTCGCCACCGCCTACCGGGTGCCCCGGCCCTACGCCCTGCCCGGCACGGTCCCCGTCGGACGCGCCCTCAGCGGTATGCGGGCCTACGTACTGGACGCCTTCCTCGCGCCCGTACCGCCCGGTGTCCCCGGCGAGCTGTACCTCGCCGGTCTCGGCCTCGCCCGCGGCTACACCGGGCAGCCCGGCGCCACCTCCGAGCGGTTCGTCGCCGACCCCTTCGGCGCCCCCGGGACCCGGATGTACCGCACCGGCGACATCGTGCGACACACCCCGGACGGGCAGCTGGAGTTCACCGCCCGGGCCGACGGCCAGGTCAAGATCCGGGGCTTCCGGATCGAACCGGGCGAGGTCGAGGCGGTCCTGGCCGGCCACCCGGCTGTGGGCCAGGCCGTGGCCGTCGTACGCGAGGACGCGCAGGGCGAACGCGACCTGTACGCCTACGTCGTCCCGGCCCCGGGCCGACAGCTGGAGCGTGACGCGCTGCGTGAGCTGCTGGAGGGGTCCGTCCCGGGCTACATGGTCCCCTCCCGCATCGTCGTCCTCGACGAGATGCCGCTCACACCCAACGGCAAGGTCGACCAGCGGGCGCTGCCCCTGCCCGAACGGGTCGTACCCTCCCTCGGCCGGCAGCCGCGCTCGCCTGCCGAGGAGATCCTGTGCCGGCTGTTCGCCGAGGTCCTCGGCGTGCCCTCGGTCTCGATCGACGACAACTTCTTCGAACTCGGCGGCCACTCGCTGCGGGTGACCCGGCTGGTGAGCCGCGCCCGCTCGGTGCTCGGAGTGGAACTGCCGGTGCGCGACGTCTTCGAGGCGCCGACGCCTGCGGGCATCGCCGCCCGGCTCGGCCGGGCCGCCACCGCCCGCCCCGCGCTGGAGGTACTGCCGCGTCCGGATCGTGTCCCGCTGTCCTTCGCCCAGCAGCGGCTGTGGTTCCTGCACCGCTTCGAGGGCCCGTCACCGACGTACAACATCCCGCTCGCCGTGCGGCTGCGGGGGCGGCTGGACACCGACGCGCTCGGCGCCGCCCTGCGGGATGTCGTCGGCCGGCACGAGTCGCTGCGCACGGTGTTCGCCGAGGACGAGGAGGGCTCCCGCCAGATCGTTCTGTCCACCGAGGCCGCCGTGCCCGAACTGGTCGTGGCCGACGTGGATCCGGCGGACCTGGACGCGCGGCTGGCCGACGCGGTCGGGTACGCCTTCGACCTGACCGCGGAGATCCCGCTGCGTGCCTGGGTGTTCCGCGAAGGGCCGCGCGAAGCGGTCCTGCTGCTGCTCGTGCACCACATCGCCGGCGACGCGGAGTCGATGGGCCCGCTGGCGTACGACCTGTCATCCGCCTACGGGGCCAGGCTGTTCGGCGACGCCCCGGCGTGGACACCGCTCGCGGTGCAGTACGCCGACCACGCGCTCTGGCAGAACCGCGTGCTGGGTGACATCAGGGATCCGGCGGGGCTCGGCGCGAAGCAGCTCGCCTACTGGCGGGACGCGCTCGCGGGCGCCCCCGAGGAGCTGGAACTCCCCGCCGACCGGCCCCGGCCTGCCCGGCCCTCGGGCACGGGCGCCTCGGTGCCCCTCGACATCCCCGCGGGGCTGCACGGGCGCCTCGCCCAACTGGCAGAAGCCCAGGGCAGCACGGTGTTCATGGTGCTCCAGACGGCGCTCGCCACCCTGCTGACCCGGCTCGGGGCCGGTACCGACATCCCCGTCGGCGCCCCGGTGGCCGGCCGCAACGACGAGGCGCTCGACGGGCTGGTCGGGTTCTTCCTGAACACCCTCGTCCTGCGCACCGACACGGCGGGTGACCCGACGTTCCGTGAACTGCTCGACCGGGTACGGCGCACCGACCTCGACGCGTACGAACACCAGGAGATGCCGTTCGAACGGCTCGTGGAGGCGCTGAACCCGGCCCGGTCGCCGGCCAGGCATCCGCTGTTCCAGGTGATGCTGTCGTTCCGGAACAACGCCGAGAGCGCGCTGGCCCTGCCGGGGCTCACCGCGGAGCCGGTCGAGGCCGATCTGCTCGCGGCCAAGTTCGACCTGTCGTTCAGCCTCACCGAACGGTTCGGGCCCGAGGGCGACCCGGACGGGGTACGGGGCGAAGTCCAGTACGCCACCGCGCTGTTCGACCACGACACCGTGCGGGACCTGGCCGCACGTCTGCTCCTGATCCTCGACCGGGGGACCGGCGAGCCGGACCGCCCGATCAGCGGGATCGACGTCCTGCTCCCCGGCGAAGAGACCCGGCTGCTGCGGGAGTGGAACGCCACGTCCGTCGCCTGCCCGTCCGCCACGCTGGCCGACCTCTTCGAGCACAGCGTGCGCACGCACCCGGACGCCCTCGCCGTCCTGGCGGAGTCCGGCGCACTCACCTACCGCGAACTGAACGCGCGCGCCAACCGGTTGGCGCACCTGCTTGTCGACCGGGGCGTCGGCCCCGAGTCCGTGGTGGGGCTGGCGCTGCCCCGCTCGGCCGAACTCATTGTCGCCGCCCACGCGGTGGCCAAGGCCGGCGCGGCCTACACACCCATCGACCCGGAGGACCCGGCCGGGCGGATCGCCCGGATCTGCGAGGACGCGCACGTGGTCCTCGCGATCACCACGACCACGCATCGCTCCGTGCTCCCACAGGAGTTGACCGCGATCGTCCTGGACACCGCGCGGACCGAGGCAGATCTCGCGGACCGGCCGGACCACGATCCCGCGGACCGGGACCGGACACGGCGACTGCTGCCGGGCCACCCCGCCTACGTCATGTCCACCTCTGGCTCGACCGGCCGGCCCAAGAGCGTGGTGGTCTCCCACGAGTCCGCCGTCAACCACCTCGGCTGGCTCCAGCGGACCTACCGCCTCGCACCGGACGACCGCGTCCTGCACAAGACCCCGATCGGCTTCACGGTCTCGGTCTGGGAGCTGTTCTGGCCGCTCCAGACAGGCGCCTGCACGGTGGTCGCCAGGCCCGACGGCCACCGGGACCCCGCCTACCTCACCGACATGTTCACCCGACACTCCATCACGACGGTGCACTTCGTCCCGTCCATGCTGGAGCTTCTCCTGGCCGAGGCCGACCGGTCCGCGCTCGCCCGACTGCGCCGGATCTTCGTCGGCGGCGAGGGGCTCACCCGCGACCTGTACGACAGGTTCACCGCCGCGTTCGGAGTACCGCTGCACTACAAGTACGGCTCCACCGAGGTCACCTGTGACGCGACCTTCTGGGACCCGGACACCGATCCGGGCTCCCGCCCCCCGGTGTCGATCGGCGTCCCGATCGACAACACCCGGGTCTACGTCCTGGACGGGACACTGCGCCCGGTTGCGCCCGGTGTCCCCGGCGAACTGTACGTCGCCGGCATCCAGGTCGCGCGCGGTTACGCGGGCCGACCCGCACTGACCGCGGAACGCTTCGTCGCCGATCCGTTCGTGGCCGGGGAGCGGATGTACCGCACCGGCGACCTGGTGCGGTGGGACCGGGCCGGACGGCTCGACTTCGTGGGCCGCTCGGACCACCAGCTCAAGGTCCGCGGCGTACGCGTCGAACCCGCCGAGATCGAGGCCGTCCTCACCGAACTGCCCTCCGTGACCCGGGCCGCCGTCATCCTGCGCGACGAAGCGCTGGTCGCCTACGTGACCGGTGAGGCGACCGCCGCCGAGCTGCGCCGTCAGCTGACGTCCCGGCTCCCCGGACACCTCGTACCCAGCTCCGTGGTGACCCTCGCCGAGTTCCCGCTGACCTCCAGCGGCAAGCTCGACCGCAAGATGCTTCCCGCACCCCGGGACACCGCCCGCCCTTCGCGGCGCGCGCCGCGGACCGAGGACGAGCGCGCCCTGTGCGCCCTCTTCGCAGACCTGCTCGGGATCGACGACGTTGCAGGCGCCGGCGGCGTGGGGATCGACGACGACTTCTTCGCGCTCGGCGGCCACTCCCTCATGGCCGCCAGGCTCGCGGGCCGGATCCGGGCCGAACTGGGCCACGCCGTCTCCGTACGCACCCTGTTCGAGGCGCCGACACCAGCCGTGCTCGCCGAAGCACTGCGCGCAGGCCGATCGACGGAGTCGGCCGGGGTGCTGCTGCCGCTGCGCACCGGCACCACCGGCACGCCGCTCTTCTGCGTGCACCCCCTGGTCGGACTGAGCTGGGCCTACGCCGGGCTCGCCCGGTATCTGGACGACCGGCACCCGCTCTACGGGCTCCAGGCCGCCGGCCTCGACGGTCCCGCGCACCAGCCGGAAGCCATCACGGAGATGGCCGCCGACTACCTCGTACACCTGCGGAAGGTACAGCCCGCGGGGCCGTACCGGCTGATCGGCTGGTCCTTCGGCGGCCTGGTGGCCCAGGAGATGGCCGTACAGCTCCAGGACGCCGGCGAGCAGGTCGAACTGCTCATGCTGCTCGACACCTACCCCCGCGACCTCACCGCCGCCCAGCCGACCGAGGAACAGGTCCTCGCCGGTGTACGGGTGCCCGAGGAGATGCGGGCGACGCTCACCGAGGAGCAACTGTCGCACCTGCGCACCGTGTACCTGAACAACAGCCGTATCGCGGGCACACACCGGCCCCGGACGTTCCGCGGCGACCTCGTGTTCTGCGCGGCGACCGAGCTGGAGCGCGGCGAGTCCCGCCGTTCGCCGAGCCTGTGGGCGCCCCACGTGACCGGGCGTACCGAGGTGCACGACATCCAGGCCACGCACAACACCATGCTCGCCGACCGGCCCGCGGCGGCCGTCGGGCGTCTGCTCGCCCGGCTGATCCGTGGCATCGAGGGCCGGCGGGACGAGGAGAGGACGTCATGACCCGTACGCCCCTGCCGCCCTCCGCGCTGGCCGATCTCGATCTCGCCGACCCCGTGACGCACGCGCGGTACGACCTCACCGAGATCTGGCGCTCGCTGCGGGCCGAGGAACCGGTCCACTGGCATCCGCCGGTGGGCCGGGCCCCCGGATTCTGGGTGGTGACGCGCTACGCCGACGCGGCCGAGGTCTACCTCGCGCCCGAGCGCTTCACCTCTGAACGAGGCAACGTCCTGGCCTCCCTGCTCCAGGGCGGGGACTCGGCCTCGGGGGTGATGGCGGCCGTCACCGACGGCAAGCGCCACCGCGAGCTGCGGAGTGTCCTCCTCAGAGCCTTCTCGCCACGGGCCCTGGCCGGGGTGGTCGAGAAGATGGAGAAGGCGGCCGGTGAACTGGTCGCCGCCGCGGCCGGCCGGGCGGAGTGCGACTTCGCCCAGGACGTCGCCGGGAACCTGCCGCTCATGGCGATCTGCGATCTGCTCGACGTACCCGAGGCGGACCGGGCGTTCCTGCTCGATCTCACCAAGACCGCCCTGAGCTCCGACGAGCCCGACCAGTCGCCCTTCGACGTCTGGCAGGCCCGCAACGACATCCTCGCCTACTTCGCCGAACTGGCGAAGAGCCGGCAGGCCCGGCCGGGCACCGACGCGGTCAGTGTCCTCGCCACCGCACAGGTCGACGGCGTGCCGCTGACGATGGACGAGGTCGTCGCCAACTGCTACAGCCTCATCCTCGGCGGAGACGAGACCAGCCGGCTGTCGATGATCGGCGCGGTGCTCGCGTTCACGGAGCATCCCGACCAGTGGCAGGCGCTCAAGGAGAGGGAGGTCACCCCTGCCGCCGCGGTCGACGAGGTGCTCCGGTGGACCACCCCGGCCATCCACTTCGGTCGGACGGCGACCGCGGACACCCGGCTGGGCGGTGTCGCCGTCGCCGCCGGCGACATCGTCACCCTATGGAACGTGTCGGCCAACCGCGACGAGGCCGTGTTCACCGACCCCGACCGCTTCGACCTCGCCCGTACCCCCAACAGGCAGCTCTCCTTCGGGCACGGGCCGCACTACTGCATCGGTGCCTACCTGGGGCGTGCCGAGATCGCCGGCATGCTCACGGCGCTGCGCGACCAGATAGGCCGCGTCGAACTCACCGGTGATCCACGCCCCGTCTACTCCTCGATGCTGAGCGGCTTCAGCAGTCTCCCCGTTCGGCTCGTCGTCTGAACCCGGCCGCTCCGGCCACCGCATTCCCCTTGTGATCAGTGCATACGGAAGGAATCAGCCATGACCAACCCGTTCGAGGACTCGGAAGCCGTCTATCTGGTGCTGGTGAACGACGAGGGCCAGCACTCGCTCTGGCCCGCGTTCGCCGCCGTACCGGACGGCTGGCGCACGGCGTTCGGCCCCGACGGCCGGACCGCGTGCCTCGACCACATCGAGCGCGAGTGGACCGACATGCGGCCCAACAGTCTCATCAAGGCCATGGGCGAATGACGGTGCGGACACGTCAGTTCCGGACACCTCAGGACCGCACATCTCAGGACCGGGCCTCTCGGGAAAGGACATCGCGGTGACGGACACCGAACAGCGCCCGCCGCGGCTGGACACCGTCGATCTCGCGGACTTCGGACAGGTCGCCAAGGGCCTGCTGGAACGGGCCTCCGGCTGGGTCGACGACCCGGCGTGGGTCGCCGACGCCCGCCGGAGCTGGGACGACACCCCCGGACCACTGCGCAGAGCCATACGGGAATTCCGCAGGCACTCGGGACCCGACGGGCGGCTACTGCTCACCGGGCTGCCGATCGGCCCCGCGGACGTGCCCGACACACCGATGGCCAAGGGTTCCGTACAGCGTGTCCCGGCGCTGCCCGCGGCCGTGCTGATGCTGATTGCGAACGGACTCGGCGACCCGGCCTCGTTCGCCGCGGAAAAGTCGGGGGCACTGGTCCAGGACGTCGTCCCGGTCCCCGGCCAGGAGGACTTCCAGGGCAACGCGGGATCGGTGGAGTTGACCTTCCACACAGAGAACGCCTTTCATCCGCACCGGCCGGACTACGTCCTGCTGCTGTGCCTGCGCACCGACCACGAAGGCGTCTCGGAGCTGCGCACCTGCTGCGTACGGCGGGTGCTGCCGGAGCTGACCGTCCGGACGCGGGAGGCCCTCGGCCGGCGGGAGTTCGTCACCGAGGCCCCGCCGTCCTTCGGCGAGGGCGGCACGGGAGCCGCCCACGCGGTCCTCACCGGCGACCCCGCAGACCCTGACCTCTGCTTCGACGAGGCCGCCACCCGCGGTCTGACCGACGCCGGACGCGCCGCGCTCGGCGAACTCAGCGCGGTCGTCCAGCGGTCGTACAACGGTGTACGGCTCCGCGCGGGGGACCTCGCGGTCGTCGACAACAGAGTCGCCCTGCACGGCCGGTCTTCCTTCACTCCCCGCTACGACGGCAGGGACCGCTGGCTTCAGAGGATGTTCTCCTTCGCCGACCTGCGCAGGTCCAGAGACCACCGGCCCTCCGACGGAAGTGTGCTGCGTACCGCCAGGAACCGAGTCGCCCAGGCGCACGGCGATGACGGCGGAAGCACGCAGCCGCCAGAGCCAGGCGTCCTGGGATGAGACAGGCACAAGCCATATCCCGCCCCACCCCTCACCCCACCCGACCAGCAAACCTCAACAACGCCTACAGCCTCACCGCCACCCCGATCCCGCACTCCAAAAATCGAATTAAACAAGGACATCACAGGTGAAAACGACCTCTTGGCGACCCGACCGGATACCCGTCACGCCACCGCGCTCCCGGATGCTGGGGCGCCTGCTAGCGGCGCACCGTGGCGTGGCTGGGACGCTTCGCCGGGCCGCTACTCCTGACCACGTTCCTCGTGGCCGCCGCACTTGGCGGCTACCTCATTGGAAGCGGTCACGACACCAGCTGACCTCTGATGACGCCCGCGCGGCCGGGGATGTGTCCCCGTACCGCGCGGGAACGGTGGCGCTGCCGACCAGACAAGCTCCGAGCCCTATGGGCAGACGCTGACGCGGGGGCCGTGGGCCGCGGCCCCGAGCGAGTCGGGTGGGCTACTTCGGGCTGATCGTGACCCTGTAGGTGGCTCCGGTCCTGCCGTGGGTGCGCACGGTGACGGTCTGGCCGTGGTCGTCCCAACGGGCCTTGCCGCCTTGGACATCGACGCGGTAGCCGCCTGGGTAGGTGTCCCTGGGTACGGTGATCCGGGTGGGCCCCTCCGCGTTGTCGCGGGTGCGGAAGGTGAGCGTGTAGGTGCGGGTGGCCGGGTCGTACGCGAACGTGAGCGGGTCGCCCGCGACGGCCCGCGCGTACGGCTGGACGAGCAGCTGGGCGCTGGGCTTCGTGGCGCCCGTCTGGTCGAGGAAGCAGTAGCTGCCGCCCCGACACCACTGCCACCACGTCCAGCCACTGGAGAAGCGGTCCAGGGAGGCCGTCATGTCGGTGACGAACTGGCTTCCGTGCGGAATGTCGGGGTTGGCGCCCCACTCACCCACGATCACCGGCATGCGGTGACGGGTCGGGTAGTCGCTGATCGCGGCCTCGTAGTCGGGGATGAAGGTGCCGTTGGGGTCGTAGTCGGCGCCGGTTTCCATCGCGGTCTGGTAGAAGTGCGGCGCGTAGCCGGTGTGAGGGTCGTCGATGTGGCCCATCTGGGTGGGGACACCGGTACCGACGATGACGGTTGGTTCGACGAATACCCACGACCTGTGGTCGACCAGGCGGATCGCGCGGGCAAGGCGGTTCCACAACTCGGTGAGCTCGGTGGACTCGAAGCGGGCCGCGGCGGTGGGGAGGTCTTCGCCTTCGAGGAACTTCGCGAACGGCTCATTCATCAGGTCGTAGCCGAGCAGCGCCGGGTGCCTGCCCAGGGCGGAGGCGACCGTCATCCACATGCGAGCGTGCGCGGCGCGGAGGTCGGCGTCCTTGTACAGGTGGTCAAAGGCGGTCTGTACGGATGGCTCGAAGTACTCGGAGAACCAGTCGTCGGGAATCGGCTCGAACGGCAACCCCTCGTCGCGGGTGGCCCAGTCGGGCATGCCGCGGGAGCCGAAGTGGGGGCCGTATACGTCCTGGTGGGCGTCGAGGATGACCTTGATGTGATAGCGGTCGGCCCAGTCGAGGATGCGGCGCATCTTGCTCAGGTAGCCGCGGTCGTAGTGGCCGGGGGTGGGTTCGAGGTCATCCCAGAAGAACGCGAGGCGCGCGAGGTTGAAGCCCCGGGCGGCCATGTCTTTGAGGTCGCTCTCGTGGATGTCGGCGAACGCATTGCTGCCTCGGCTGCTCTTGTCGGCGAGGTTGAAGCCGCGCCACTGGAGCGCGCGGCCTTGGCCGTCGGCGATGAAGGTGCGGTCACCGACCGTGACCCGGTCGGGGGCGCGGTCGGGGTGGGCCTGGGCCTGCGCGGGGAGGACGCCGAGCAGGAGGGCAGCCACGGCGAGGGCGGCGGGGGCGACGCGGGAGGATAAGCGCATGCAGGAGACCCTTTCGAGGGGGCTGCTCGGGCGTCGTGCTACTGGCCGGTCGGATGCTACTGGCGAGTGGGTCAAGTTCACAGGAGTGCACGGGAGTTGGCGGGACTTCTTTCTTCAAGGGCTTCCCGGCGTCATCGCCGGGGGTTTCCCGCGTGCCCGTCGCATACGGCGCCGGCCTCCGGAGAAGAGCGTGGGCCGCCCGCCACCGGCCCCGGGCCGGTGGCGGGCGAGGCGCTATCCCGCTACCCCCGTGGCCCCGAGGCGCACCCGCACCGCCGTGGTGCCCGGGCGGGGGATCTCCACGAGGATGTCGTCCCCGTCAAGGGTGACGGGGCCGTCGGGGTCGCCGAGATAGGTGGCGCGCTCCGCACCCGCGACGGGGAAGCCGCACCTGAGCCGGACCGTGCGCGACTCCGTGGCGAAGGACTGGAGCCTCACCAGCAGGTCGACGCCGTCGTCACCCGGCACCGGGGCCGCGTCGCGGACCGCGATGCGCGGGTCGTCCACCGAGAGAAGCGTGAGTTCGGCCGGCCGGTCCGGGTCGGGCGTGCCGTGCGCCGGCACGCCGATCAGCGGGTGGTCGACCTCACAGGCGGTACGCAGCGCCAGGGCGTCGGCGTCGGTGCTCTCGCCGCTCCGGCGGACGCCCACCGCGTACCGGAAGGTGGTGTGGAACGCCTGCTGGGACGGGAAGTTGGTGTCCCACAGGTTGTTGTGCACCCAGGAGTAGACCGTGCCGGCCGGTCGCGGCGACGTCGAGTCGGGGAAGGGCGCGTAGGCCAGGGCGATGGTCTCCGGGCTCGACCAGTGGCGCGTCCCTGGTGATCCAGGAGACCCGGGCCGCCGTCGTCGGCCAGGGAGACGAACGACTGGACGGCACGGCATGTGCTGGGGCGCGCGCCGGGCACGTGCGCGAGGCCGGTGCCGGTCAGCGCGCCGGTGGTCTCGTAGTGCACTGTGGGCCGCGTCAGCGCGAACGGGAACGCGAGGTACGTGCTCTCCTTCGTCATGGTGGCGGGTTTGTCGAACCGGTTGTCGATCACCAGGTGCGCGTCGTCACGGCCGAGGCCGACCGTGGTGCGGGCCCGGCGGACGGGGGCCGCCGCGTACTCGTAGGTGAGGCGCTGGCCGAGGGCGTCGTCGAGGCGTTCGAGGAGCACGGCGGGGCGGGCCAGGGTCCGGGAGCCGAGGAGTTCCAGTTGCTCGCTCCACTCATACCGCGGGCCGTGACGGGCCGTCCGCGTGTGGAGGATCGGCAGGTCATCAACGGGATGGTCTACAAGATCCGAACCGGGATCTCCTGGCGTGACCTGCCGGAACGCTACGGGCCGTGGAAGACGGTCTACACCCGCTTCCGTCGCTACGCCCTGAACGGCGTGTTCACTCGGGCACTCCAGCAGATCCAGGCCCGCGCCGACGCGGCCGGCGACATCGACTGGCTCGTCCAGATCGACTCCACCATCGTCCGCGCCCACCAGCACGCCGCCGCCACCGGCCGAAAAAGGGGATCTACCGGCAGGACGAACCAGACGATCACGCCCTCGGCCGATCCCGAGGTGGACTGACCACCAAAATCCATCTCGCCTGTGACGGCAAGGGACGCCCGCTCGCGATCCTGCTGACTCCCGGCCAACGCCACGACAGCATCTGCGCGCGCCGACAAGGCTTACAGCTCCCGTGGGTTCCGCGCCTACCTGCGCAAACGCGGTATCGCGTGCACCATCCCGGAGAAGGCCGACCAGCAGCGACACCGGCACAACCGTGGCCGTCAAGGCGGCCGCCCACCCACGTTCGACCGGCAGATCTACCGCCGACGCAACGTCGTCGAGCGCTGTTTCAACCGGCTCAAAGGCTTCCGTGGCATCGCCACCAGATACGACAAGACCGCTACCTCCTACGAGGCAGCAGTCAGCTTCGCGTCATTCCTACTCTGGGCAAGATCCGTTTGAAGACGGCCGGGCCTTGTCCCCGGAGAGTGGACACCTGTTCGTGTTGTTATGCGGCAAGTGTCAGGGGAGCTGACTGCTGTTCGTAGGCGATCGGTGTCTGCTGTCCGTTCGCCGAATGCCGTCGTCGGGTGTTGTAGCGGGTGGTCCAGCGGAAGACGGCCAGGCGGCAGGCGCGGACCCCGTTGAAGCTGCGGGCACCTTGAAGCGTCTCGCGTTTGAGGGCCGCGTTGAATGACTCGGCGAGTGCGTTGTCCGCGCTCGTGCCGACCGCACCCATGGACTGTCTGATGCCCAACTCGGCGCATACATTGGTGAATTCACGGGAGGTGTACTGGGCTTTGTGATCGCTGTGGAAAACGGCTCCGGCCATGCTGCCGCGGACCCGGGCGGCTGTCCGGAGCGCGTCGGTGACCAGTGAGGTGCGCATGTGGCCGGCGATCGACCAGCCCACCAGACGGCGCGAGAAGCAGTCGATCACGGTCGCCAGATACAAGAACTCGCCGTCGCCCACCGGCAGGTAGGTGATATCACCGACGTACTCGGCGTTCGGCGCGGTGGCGGTGAAGTCGCGCCCCAGCAGGTCGGGCATCGGGGCAGCGGACGGTTCGGGCACGGTGGTGACCTGGCGCTTGCGCAGCCGCAGCCCGGCGATGCTGTACTTGCGCATGACCCGTCCGACGCGCTTGTGGTTCACGCGCTCGCCCTCTTCGCGCAGCTCGGCGGTGATCCTCGGGCGGCGTAGGTGCCGTCCCACTCGGCGTGGACGGCCCTGATCCGCTCGGCGAGCGCTGCATCGGCCCGCTCGCGGGCGGCGCGGGCCGCGCCGCCGGCCCGCCACTCGTAGAAGCTGGATCGGGCGACCTCCAGCACGGCACACAACCGCTTCACGCCCCAGGCGCGGTGGTGGTCCTCGATGAACTGGAAGCGGTTGGTCACCAGGTCATCTCTTGTGCGAAAAACTTCGTCGCCTTGCGGAGAATGTCCCGTTCGGTGGCCAGCTTGTGCATCTCCTTGCGGACTGCCGCCAGCTCCCGGTGCAGGGCCTCGTTCTCGGCCAGAAGCTCCTCGGCCGTCGACGGGGAATCCACCGTGCTCCTCTCCGTGCTCGTGCTCGTCGTGCTGCCCCCGCCGCGGCAGGCCCGTTCGGCCCGCACCCAGTTACGCAGCGTCTCGCGGCTGATCCCCAGATCCTTACCGATGCCCTCGAAGGTGTGGCCCGGGTCCGACAGGTACAGCGCGACAGCGTCCGCCTTGAACTCAGGCGAGTAGACCTTCATCACCATAAAAGACGCCTCCTACCCGCCCCCTCCCGGGGTCGGGCTCAGAGGTGTCCACTCCTCGGGGACAGGTCCCGACTGTCTCGAAGTCCGACAGCCCGTGCAGGCTCTGCAGCACCACCGTCGCGGCCAGGACCTGCGGCGGCAGACTCGGACGGCCGTTGGACGAGGGATACATGTCGGTGAACATCCCTGGCGGGAACAGCACCTCGCGATGCTCGGCGAGGAACGCGAACACACTCCCGGCCGGGATCAACTCCCGGCACGTCTCCCACACATCCGGCCCGACCATCTCCCCAGCCCATTCCCCCTGCATGCTGACAAGACTGGCCCCGGACCAGCCGGTCCGGGGCCAGAACACAAAAGATTTTCAGCAGTCTTCTAGTAGGACTCCGTTAGGTTGGTATGGATCTTGATGGGTGGTGTCTGGTCCGGGGGCGGGGCAGGGGCTGGTGGCATGTTGTGCACAGGCCGGTCCAGCAGTTCAGTACGTCTTGGAGGGCGTCGAGGGTCTGGTAGAGGGTGAGGCCGGTGTGTGAGCTTTTGGGGCCAGCCGCTGTTCGGTGAGGAAGGCGTGGGCGGCGGTGACCAGGGTGACGTGGTGGTGCCAGCCGTTCCAGGAGCGGCCTTCGAAGTGGTCCAGGCCCAGGCCGTGTTTGAGTTCCCGGTAGTCGTGTTCGATGCGCCAGTGGATCTTGGCCAGGCGGACCAGTTCGGCCAGCGGGGTGTCGTCGGGCAGGTTGGAGAGCCAGTAGCCGGTGGGTGCCTCTGCCTGCCGGGGCCATTCGACCAGCAGTGTTACCTCGGGCAGGACGCCGTCCCAGTGGCCGTCGCGGGTGACGGCAGCGGCCTGGGCCAGGCGGCGCGGGCGCACGCCGGCCGGCCGTACCCGCATGGCAAGGAAGTGCGAGCGCATCGGGCCACGTGAGCCTTCCCGCCAGGTGACCTCGGTGAACGCCTGCCGTCCGCGGCGGGCGGCCCAGGCGGCCACTGAGGCGGGTTCGTCCCGGTAGCGGGGCTGTGGCTTGCGGCCGTTGCCGGACCAGGGCGGTGTGAGGGGCTGTGCGTCCTGCGGGTGGGCGGTCACATCCGACCGGACGGCGACGACGTATCCGATGCCCCGCTCATCCAGCCCGCCCCGGAAGTCGGCGTTGTGGCCGTAGCCGGCATCCGCCACCACGAGCGGCGGCACATGGCCCCATGTGGCCAGTTCGTCCAGAGCGTCCAGCGCCAGCCGCCACTTTTCCCGGTGCCCGACGTCCTCGGGGACGCCGGTCCGCCGGCGCCGCACGGCGTCGTCCGTCCACTCCCGGGGCATGAACAGCTGAACCGCCCCGGGTCGGGTGGAGGCTCGATTCCATGTAAGGATTGAGTCATGGCACGACCCTCCCGTTACCCGCTTGAGCTCCGCCGTCGTGCGGTGCGCATGGTCGCCGAAGTGCGCGACGACTACCCGAACGAGACGGCCGCCTTGCAGGCGGTCGCGGACAAGCTCGACATCGCCTCCCGCGAGACGCTGCGGAACTGGGTGAAGCAGCACGAGATCGACGCGGGGCAGCGTCCGGGGACGACGACGGAGGAGTCCGCCCAGCTCAAGGCGTTGAAGAAGGAGAACGCCGAGCTGAAGCGGGCGAACGAGATCCTGAAGGCCGCGGCGAGTTTCTTCGCGGCCGAGCTCGACCGGCCACCCACGCGCTCGTAACGTTCATCGACGAGCACCGGGACCGCTTCGGCGGCGTCGAGCCGATCTGCAGGACGCTCACCGAGCACGACTGCAGGATCGCCCCTTCCACGTACTACGCCCAAAAGAATCGCCTCGAAACTCCCTCTGCCCGTTCCGTGCGCGACGAGGAGCTCAAAGAGCGGATCCAGGAGGTCTACACGTCCAACTACCGTGTCTACGGAGCCCGGAAGATCTGGCGCGAGCTGAACCGGCAGGGCCATGCGGCGGCCCGCTGCACCGTCGAGCGCCTGATGCGCGAGCTCGGTATCCAGGGCGCGGTGCGCGGCAAACGCGTCATCACCACGATCCCCGGCGGCCAGGCCGGGCGAGCCCCGGACCTGGTCGACCGCGACTTCGTCGCCGGCGCCCCGAACCGCTGCTGGGTAGCCGACTTCACGCACGTGAAGACCTTCGCCGGCGTCGTCTACGTCGCGTTCGTCGTGGACACCTTCTCGCGCCGGATCGTGGGCTGGTCGGCCGCCACGGTGAAGGAGACGGTGTTCGTGCTGGACGCCCTGGAGATGGCGATCTGGCAGCGCGACCGCGACCAACACCCCGTCCAGCCGGGCGAGTTGATACATCATTCGGACGCCGGGTCGCAATACACGAGCTTCCGCCTCGCCGAACACCTGGACGCCGCCGGCATCGCGGCGAGCATCGGATCCGTCGGTGACGCGTACGACAACGCCCTGATGGAGTCCACGATCGGCCTGTTCAAAACCGAGCTGATCAAGCCCCAGCGCCCCTGGAAGACGCTTTCCCAGGTCGAGCTGGCCACCGCCGAGTGGATCGACTGGTACAACCACCGCCGACTCCACGGTGAGATAGGGCACATCCCGCCCGTCGAATACGAAGCCAACTACTACACCAAACTCACGAAACCCCAGGTCATCACCACAATCTGAGATCTCTACCGAACCCGGGGCGGTTCACGGTAGTTTGCCTCGAAGACCTCGCTGATCAGTTCCTTGAGTTCGGCATCCCGCACGGTCCTGGCCGACGGCGTGCTCCGTCGTTTGTGGTGGGCGTAGTAGGTGGAGGGGGCGATCCTGCAGGCGTGTTCGGTGAGGGTTCTGCAGATCGGCTCGACGCCGCCGAAGCGGTCCCGGTGCTCGTCGATGAACGCTACGAGCGTGTGTGTTGTGATTCCGGGGTTCGTAGTTGGTGTGGTGAGGGTGGCTTGGGCTGGGGTGTTGTGGATTTTCTGATAGCGATTCCGGCGTCTACGGGGTGCTGGAGGCGCTGCTGATGGGGCATCTGGCCTGTGGTTGTTCTGGGTTCGTTGATAACGGTGCTGTGGTGTTGGTGATGGTGCCTGGCATCTAAAGGGCTGGTGCGGGTTTGTGCTGGTCAGCGGCTTGTTGTGTGGTCAGGGCTTGTGCGGGCGGTCCTATGCCGGTTCCGGCTGGGGCGGGTTGGCGCCGGTCCAGTACAGGGCGGTGTCGATGTCGCGTGCGGTCCAGCCGTCGGCGCGTGCCCCGCCGTGGTGCAGGAGGTCGTCGAGGAGCTGGAGGTAGCGGCCGTAGCGTCCCGGTGTGGGTGTGAGGGTGAGTCCGAGGGTGTCGAGGGCGTGTTGGACGCGGCTGTCGTAGACGGCCATCCGCGTGGGTGCTGCTGCGGTGAGGATGGCTGAGGCGAGGGCGTCGCCGGTGCGGAAGCCGGGCAGTTCCCAGATGATGCCGCGCCCTGTGCGGGCGGCCTCGCTACGCGGGACCGTGGTGTCGCGGACGGCCGTGACCGCCCGCTCGGTGACCGCTCGTACGTGAGTGTCGGGCAGGGACATCAGTTCAGTCACCCAGCGGGTTTGTGCGGAGAGCCGTTTCCAGACGACGAGGGCTGCGATGTCCGTCTTGCCGAGGCTGCCTGCGCGCTCGGTTCGCTGTGCGACCTCGTGGAGGACCTCGTCGTAGTGGGGTGAGACGTTGGCCAGGTAGCTGGCATGGGCGGGGACCAGGACGTCCCACGCCCGGTCGCAGAGGGCAGCGAACTCCTCGCCAACTGGCGAATCCGTGGTCTTCTTCACGGCCTGATCATGCCGTTCTGGCCGGTTGGCGGGTTCGGGGGCGGCTTGCTTCTTCGGCGAGGTGGTCGAGCTGTATGGCTTCGAGCGATTTTTTGGTGATGCGTTCGGTGCCGTCGCAGATGGCGGTGATGGCGGCTTGGCGGATGAGGCGGGCGAGGCTTCCGATGCGGCCGGCGGTGCGCTGGTGGAGGTAGGTGGCGTGGCGGGGGAGTGTGCCGGCTGTGTGCTGGGTCAGGTCGAGGGCGGTTTCCATGTCGGTGATGAGGTCGGTGAAGGGTCGGCGGGTGCCGTGGCGGGCGGGGAGGGGGCCGCGGGTGATGAGGCTGGCGCGGCCGGCGAGTTGGGCGCCGCGCACTCCGGTGAACAGGGGTGTGGCGGCGACGTCGATGCCGGTGTAGACGAAGGTCGCTCTGATGCGTTCGGTGAGGTCTTTGAGGAGGTCGGCGGCTTCCGCGCCGGTGGTCGTACGCGGGTTGAGGCGGTGGATCTCGTCGATGAGGATCAGGCGGACGCCGGCTTGGGTGTAGGTGTGGCAGACGGCTTCGGTGATCTGGGTCTGGGTCATGCGGGTGGTGGTGGGGATGCCGAGGTAGCGGGCGAATTCGGTGGCGAGGGTCTTGGCGGTGGCGCCAGGTGGCACCAGCAGGTACGCGACCGGCACCTGCTCGTGGGCGCGTCCGGGCGAGGCTGGGTTCTTGCGGGTGTGGGCGAGGTGGCAGGTGCGTCCGACTTCGAGGAGGGCGGTGGTTTTTCCGGCTGCGGCGGGGCCAGTGACGATCAGTGAGGGGCGGGCGGTGGTCTGCTGGTGGCGGCCGAGCAGCATCAGGGTGCGGACCTGGGTGGCGAGGGTGGTGATGGCGGGGGTGCGGACGGTGACGAACGCGGAGTGGTAGGCGAGGCGTTCTTCCATGCTGCGGGGCGCATCGCCGGCCTTGGGCGGGGTTGGGGGCGGGGTGGTGGTGAAGTGCTGCCAGCCCTGCCAAGTGGTGATCGGCCACTGCGGTTCGGTCTCGTGGACGTCGGGCCACTGAGTATCGGCGGCGGTGCGGGCAGGCTGGCCTGCCGGGCTGGGGGAGTGGCTGGCGGTGGTGGTGTGTGGGCGGGTGGTCACCAGTTGAGGGCTTCCTGGGCGGGGTCGTAGAGGCCGAGTCCGGTGTACGGGACGGGGGCGCCGGTGTTGTCGGTGTTTTCAGCGGTGCGGTGCGGGTGAGGAGGCGTTGCTCGCCGGGGGTGGCGGTGCCGGTGTGGGCGCGGCGCATGAGCTGGTCGAGGGCGTCGGCGAGGTCGGCCTCGTGGGTGTCGCGGTCGCCGTGGCGGGCGGTGATGGTTTTGATGTGCTGCCAGGTGGCGCTGTTGAAGGGCTGGTGGATGTGGCCGCGGTGGATCCACGGGATCTCTGTCAGGTGTCCGTCGGGAAGGCGGATCCAGACCTGGCGGGCGTCGTGGGGGTTGGTGTGGACTTCCCATTTCCCGCCGCGCGCCGTGACGGGCGAGGGCTGGCCGCGGTAGGGGGCGAGGACATCGTGGTCGTAGGCGCGGTGGTCGATGCGGATGCCGCGTTCGGTGATGGCCTGCCAGCGCACCGGCAGCAGTTCGAGGTAGTCGCTGCCGCTCAAGGGGAGGGGCACGTGGCCGGCCACGGCGACCAGCGCGGCCCACATCTGGTTCGGTGTCAGCGCCTTCTTCGGCAGGGTGGGGTGGCGCAGGCCTTCGTGGGGGCGGTGGTGGTAGTGGATCAGCCATTCGTCCAGCAGGTCCTGCAACTGGGCGACGCTGAAGCATGCCTCGGTTTCGGCGGCGGGGCCGCGGCGGGTGACGTCGGAGCCGGTGTAGCCGGGCAGGTGCTGGCACAGCAGGGCGTTGATGGTGCCGAAGGTGCGCTCGACGATGCCTTTCGCGGCGGGGGCGTGGGGCGGGGTGGGCTGGACGCTGATGCCGAGGGTCTCGCAGGCGGCGCTGAACGCCGTGGACAGGTAGACCTTGCCTCGGTCCACGACGATCGTCTCGGGCACCACGACCGGCCGGGCGGCTGCGCCCTGAAGGCGTTCGTCCAGACTCATCAGCCGCTGGAGCTGCGGGAGTTGGGTGTGGGCGAGGTGCAGGGCGTCGGGCCAGTTGGGGCGAGCCGGATGCGGGACGGCCATCTCCGCGAGCAGCAGGGCGGCGTCGACGGCCTTGGTGCCGGCGGGGAGCAGGACGGCGGCGAGGATCGCGCGGGTGGCGACGTCGACGGCGATGGTGAGTTCGGGCCGGCCGGTGGTGCCGTCGTCGAAGACGGCCAGGACGTCCAGCCGGGTGGTGTCGACCTGTACCTGTTCGCCCGGCCGCAGCGCCACGGTCGGGGTGAACGCCCGTCCGCCGGTGGGGGAGGGGAGAGTTCGGGCGGGGCGGTGGGGGTGTTCGGCGGGGTCGGCGAGCTGGTGGACGAGCCGGTAGAAGGTGGCCTGGGAGGGTATCGGCACGGTGCCGCGCCGGTGCCGGTCGGTAAGGATCTGCGCGACCAGGGGCGTCAGGCCTTTGACGGTGCCCTTGGAGCGGCCGCGCTGGCGGCGCAGCGCTTCCTCGATGGCGGCGATGACGCGTTCGTCGGTGCGCCCGGTAGGCACGGGCCGGCGGGTGGTGCGGTGGTCGACCAGCCCCCACAGTCCCTGCTTGCGGTAGGCCAGGCGCATGCGCTGCACCGTGGTCCGGGAGACAGGGCCGAAGCCGATCGCGGTCAGCTCCGCGGCCTTGGCCTCCTCGCGCTGCGCGAGCGTGAACCGGTCGGGGTCGTACTCGGCCCGGGGCACCCCGCCGCTGTCCGTCCCGCCGGGCAGGCCGGACTCCACCTCGCGGATGTGCCGCTGCCAGGCCAGCGCCTTGCGCCGCGCGTCCTCGGGCGCGGTTTCGAACAGACCCCACTGCGTCACGGCCTGGGGCATCTCGGCGCCCACGATGGCGAAGGACGGGTCGGCGAACAGATGCCCGGCCACGACCGTCTCGTCTCCTCCCGTCTCACCGGCGAGGTGGACCTGCTGCCCCGCCACAGCGATGACCTGCCAGGTGCGGTCACGGAAGCGGACGTGCGCTCCGACCTGCAGCACCGGCCGTCCGCCGCGCCGCCCGCTCACCGTCCATCCCCGCTGCCCGGGCCGCCGAGGCCGTTCGCACCGCCGGCGCCGGGGCTGACGAGGACCCGCTCGTTCAGCGACGTCTCCAGGTCGGTCGTCAGCTTTCCGTGCCACAGGGCGTGGAAGACGGCGGGCAGGACTTCGATCGGGTCGCCCACCGCTTCGGCGCCCTCGATCAGCGGCCGCGGCTGTGTGAACGCCTCACGGACGGCGGCCGAGAGAGAGGGACGGCCGGCGTTGCGGGGGTGGCGCTAGCCGGCCAGCCATTTCAGGTTCGCCGAAAGCGTCTTCTCCAGCGGCTTGAGGCGCCGGTAGCTCCAGCCGGCCTGCACGCACGCCGCCTCCAGGACCGTCGCAGCCCGCTGCGCCCGCTCGCCGCCGGCCTCCGGGTGGCTGGGGCAGTCGGCCAGCACAGCGGTGCCGTCGCGGTGGCGGGCGAAGAGCTGCGGCACCCACGAGCGCACCTGGCCACGCGCGTCCCGCCACAGTAGGCGGACCGGCCGCCCGGCCAGGCCGACCACCTCTGGGTCGCGGTCCAGCACCATCAGCTGCGCCCGCATCGCGGACGACCCGCACGCCACATGCCGTCCGGTCGTGGCCGACCACCACTGCCCAGGCCCCCACCGCCGCCCCGGCACCACCGGGAACGCCGACACCGGCTCCAGCTCCTCGAAGGCCACCGCGAGGACCGCGTCCGCCCACCGCTGCTGCACCACCTGCCCGACGGGGTCGACGAAGACCGCCTCCCACTCGGATCCGGTATCCGTCTGCATGTGATGTGAGCGGCCACCCGATACGGCCGCTGCGTCCTTGTTGCCCACGCGCCCCAGTCAAGCCCGTCCTGCCTGTGCGGCGGGCGGCTTCACGGATTTTGATCACGAGTGCCGGACGATGAGGTATGCCCTGCAGATCACGGTCCGTGCACACCCTGCCTGCCTCCTGACACTTGCTCACCGTTCCTTTCCCGGCCGCCCGTTGCGGTGGGCCGCGAGTGCCTCGGCCAGGACATCGGCCAGCAGACGGACCCAGCGCGCCAGATCCTCCAGGGCCATCCCGGCCGCGAGGGCTGCTGCTGCGGTCTCCCGCACGGCCTGCTCGATCAGCGTGGCGGCATGGCCGAGGTTGCCCAGCAACTGCTGCGCGGCGTCGGCGGTCTTGCCGTACTGGGCGCCGCGCAGCTGGGTCAGCTGCTCTTCGGCGTCGTTGACCAGGCTGGTGATCAGCGCCCGCTGCTCGGCCGGCACCGCAGAGCGCCACGTGGTGCCCGAGCCGGGCGCGCTGCGTTCCTTCGACAGGACACGCAGTTGGGCGGCCATGGACGCGGTCTGGTGCTCCTGCCTCAGCCACCACGGATCGTTGCCGTAACCAGGAGGCCCGCCGGCGCCACGGCGCAGGCGGATGACGGCGCCCATCCACGAGGTCAGCGGGCCGCCGTAGTCGGTGGCGGCCAGCGGCCCCAGCCACCCCCGCCCGACCCGCTCGCCCAGCCGGCGGCAGAACGCCCCGTCGGCGGGCAGCGGCCGCGGCCGCCCGGCCCCGCTGTCGGTCCATGCCAGCTCGGCCATGGCCGGGTCCAGCAGCGCGTCGGCCACGGCCACCACCTCGGGGAAGACGACCGCGTCCCGGCCCACGATCCGCCACCGCTCCAGCTCTGTCCCGGCGTTGCCGCCCGCGACCTGGTGCAGGCGGCGTGGCCAGATGACTTCGCGCTCCCAGGAAAGCGCCTGCTCCCACCACCGGGCCACCACCGCGTGCGCCAGAGCGAACACTCTCTCCGGTTCGACTCCGGCCCGTGCTGCCCGCCGCGCCACCTTGGCCCACCGCCGCTGCGCCGCAGCCACTTCCGGCACACCCCGCACGTCCAGATACTCAAGAGGCTGGTCGGCGTCCGCGTCCAGGAGCCACCGCCCGTGCCGGACACACACCCGCTCCCAGCGCGGCGCGTACTGCACCACCCGCACGGCCGTCCCCGTGCGCCGGGCGGTGCACAGGCGGCAGCCGAACGCCACCGGCCCGGCGACCGTGCCGCCGGTCCGCCACGCTGCCGCCGGCACCCCGTTCTTTCCGGCCGACAGCTTGGCGTCCTCCTGTCCCCACGACGGCAACGCCCGCGCCAGGACGCCTTCCTCGACGCCGCACAGGACTGCCAGGAACTGCCGTCCGGCCGCGTTCAGCAGCACCTCGGCGTCGGCCCGCGCGCCCCCGCCGTCGTGCCCCGGAGGGTAGTTGCGCCACTGCCAGCACGACCGCAACACCTTCGCTTCCATCCCGTAACGGCTCGCGATGCGGCAGATCAGCGACGAGGTCGTCTCTCCCCGCAGGGGAGCTGTCCGCAGGAGGCCGGGATGATGGGTCACTCCACCACGGTCTCGTGTCCGCCGACCCGGGCGGGCGTTTTCGCAGGAGCTGGCCGGCCCTCGGCCCGTCGTCTGCTTGCTTTCCCGGGCCGTGGGTCTCCGTTTCCTGGAGCCGACAGGCGTCGGTGTCGCGGGGGATTGGCCCGTTCGAGCGCATCGTGATGATCCGATCGCACTAAGCTACGCCTGTGGTGGTTGGCGAAGACGCTCAGGTGAAGGGCTTCTCAGGGGCTCGCAGAGCCAAGCAGTGGCTCGAAGGCACGATGCGTATCTTCGGCGCGTACGCGAACACGGACTCGGAGTCCTGCGGTCGTCGGCTGACTCTGTCCTGGCCGTACGAAGGCCGGACGTTCTCCTTCGATCTGGGGGGCGCCATGCGCGGTGACCCCTACCAGAACGACATGTTCTGCGCGGAGGTCAAGAACTACGCGCAACCCAGCGACCAGGGAACCCAGTTCGACGAGTTCCTCGCCAAGTGCTACGTGGCCGCCCAGGCCCAGCACCACCTCAGCGATCACTTCATGTGGATCACCTGGGCACCGTTCCGCGCGAACTCCTGGTCCACCCTCAACTCACCCGGCCAGGTAGAGGCCGCGGTCCTTCAGCACAGCAGCCGCGTTTTCGGCACCAGCGACACCGAGGAAGCCCGAGAACTCCTGGACGTTGAACTCGCCCAGTCGGTCGCCGCACGTCTGTGGCTGATCGTGCTCTCGGACAAGCAGGAAACCCTCCTGCCGCTCAAGGACTGGGCAGCCATCGTCGCCGCCGAACTCACCCGCAGAGAGGGCTCGTGGTGAACATCGTCGAACAGCCGATCTCCCAGGCCATGGACGAGCCCGACGACCGGATGATGTTCACCCGGGTCAAAGACATCGTCGCCCGGCACCTGCGCCGTATGGACCCCGGCGCCACCGTCACCAAGACCGAGTTCTTCAACCACACCCATGTCCCCGACATGGTCTTGGAATGGCCCGGCAGACCCCGCACGCCGCGCCGGTTCATCTATCTGCGCACCACATCCGACCAGCGTGAACTCGAGGACGACCTGCAGCGCCTTCCCCGTGCGGACCGGCCGGTGCTGCTGGCGCTCGGTCAGCTGCCTTCCGCCCGGCAACAGGGAGATCTTCCCTCGCTGCCCGGCAGCAGCACCGCGCTGCTCCTCGACGCTTCCGCGCTCGGCGCACTCCAGCCGGCCGACGAGGCTCCCGGCATTCCCCATCTGGTGTCCCGCTCCGTTCTCGAAGGCGGCCGCGGCACCCTCGACAAAGCGGCGACCGAGGAGTTCCTGAACACGGTCGTTCAGGGGGCGGAGGCCGCTCGCGCGGGAGAACGCGTTCCCACCCGCGACGCCGTCAACGCCCTCACCGCACGGATGACCACCGACGTCGCCGACCGCATGTCGACCTTCCTCGCCGCGCTCTGGCAGGGCGGCGGATCCACACTCGCCAGCTTCCCCGCACCCCAGCGAGGCGTCGGCCATCTCGACGAGACGGCCCTGATGTACCTGCTGGAATCCGAGGACATCGCCGACGCCGCGTTCTGGAACCGGGTCGTCCGCATGATCAGCCTTCCCATCCTGCTGCGCACCCCGGCCGCCGGCACCGGCAACCTTCAGCACCTGATGCGTGAGGCGATCCAGCTCTGGACCAGCCGCGTCTGCATGATCGTGCCCGGCGCGGCAGACGCGGACATCAGCCCGTGGCGCTGGGCGGTGAAGGCCGGCCAGCTGATCCTGCAGACCCCGCGGTTCCATGTGCTGGTTGCCCAGTCCCGGCGCCAGCTCCCGCAGGGGCAGGAGCACGACGTGCCCCGCCTCGACGAGGTGAGGGACAGGGCCGACCGCTTCGGCATCCCGTTGACCTCTCTCCGCATGGTCGTGACGGACCGCCACGTCGGATACGGCGGCCCCGGCGACGACATCTCCCACGACGCCCAACTCGACGGCATCAGCGACGCGCTGGGGCAGGCCGAGGGAGTCATCGAGGCCGATGCCCGCATCCCCTCCGGCGAGACTCTCCAGTGCCTGTTCGGCACCGGAATCGCCAGCGCCCGCGGCGCACGTACCCAGGTACCGCTGAACGCCCTCCTCGGCACAACGACGCGCCTGCTCTCCGATCTCTCGAGCGATGAAGCCGAGAAGATCACCCAGCTCCTCGGCGCCCAAGGTCCACTCCCCGACCAGCCATGGAGTCAACCCAGCTTCGACGACGTATAGGGCTTCGTTGAAGTGGTGGCCGCCCCGAGAGCGGGATGGCCGTCTGAACCGCCCCGGCCGCGACGGTGGCCGACTACGCGGGTTCTCCTCCAGGTTGTCCGGGATGAAGCCCAATCTGAGGTTCTACTGCCCAGCCCGGGGCCACAGGCCAGCCGGGCTGTGCAGCAGCGAGCACCTTGTTCACGAAGTGTTCTGGTGTCGATGCAGCCAGTCAGGGTCCCGCGCTGGTGTGGCTACTGGGTCAGGCTCAGCTGAGTCCGCGTCTGATACTTGCATCATCCTGTCGAACAGCCAGATGAGGCGGAAGAAGCGTAGTGCCGCGAAAGTCATGGCGAATTCGAAGATGAACCGTGCGGATGCGGGGTCCTTGTCTCTGTCGAGTGCGAGTGCGCTCAGCAGCAAGGCGCATACCAGCGCGGTGCCGCGCAGCAGACTGCGCCAGCTTCGCCGGAGACCGACTTGATGGTGACGTCGGACAGCGCGTAGGCGTTCCCCGTTCGCCGCAGTGTAGATGGAGATCGCAATGGCACTCAGACCGCCGATTGCTGACACCACACCAGCAGCAGCGGCGTACAGGTCAGTTCGCTGCGACGAGTCGATCCACGACAGCCAGTCTCCTGATTCGGTTGTGCGGATCGCCAAAATGTGGGCGCAGAGTATGAGCGCTGCTACGAGGTAGTCGATCCAAAGATGTTCTGCCCACCGATCCGCGATGGTGTCGCGTACCCCCACAGGCCCCCCTCGTCTATGCCCAGGTCACGAACCCCCGGCATCCACTGCGAGTCGCAAAGCGTCCTCATGTTCGGCCGCTGCTCCCAGGATGGCATCCACCGCTGACATGATCCGAATTGACCTACCTTCACCGTCTGTGGCCGGTACGCGCTTTTTGGCCGTAATGCTGTGTTCTACTAGCTCAACGAGTCGAGTCTGCTCCGGCCCGCCCGGCTCGGAGAAGACCAGCCGGGCCCGGGCCCGCTCGGCACCTGTGACCACGTCGGAGATCTCCTCCAGGTCAGCCAGAAGATGTTCGCGGTGCTCCTTGAGCTCCTTCTTCTTGGGCACAGAGATGATCATGGTCACACTGATTTCCCCGTACGATTCCCCGGCTACACGGAGCGTCCGGGCCAACCCACCGCGACGCTCGCTCAGAGCGCCCATCTTGTTGGCCATGATCTTCACTTCTACCCGGCTCGCGCCAGAGGCAGTCTTGAGTTTCTCCACCTCGGCATGCGTCACCACTGGACGGATCTGCAGTTGCCTGCCAGGGAAGATCTGGATCCCGTTGAGCCACGTCTCCAGTGCCTTATGCGACGGTGCCGACACACCTCCCTGCATGATTCCCACAACGTTACCGAAGGGCATGAAGCAGATCACCGACGTGTCCAGGTAGCCCTCCTGCGCCGACTGTTCCAGCTCGCGCAAAGTTCCTGTGTCGAAGTTCATGACAGACAACCACTCGCCAGCGTCCTTCACGCGATGCAGGAGCAGATGGTCCTGCATGTCGTAGGTGGCGATGGTGCCCACCATCTGTGAATCGGCTTCGAAGGTCCGGGCCGCGACGGGTGCCCGTGAGAGATCCGAGAGTGCGCCGTCCCAGTCCATCAGATCGGGGATTCGTCGGGCTTCGCCGTCCTTGAGGACAACCACCTCGTAAAAGCCAACCGTGCGTTCCTTCATGTGGCCCAGCGTTGCCAAGGCGCCCCCTCACTCGTGCCGACAGCAGCAAGCCATGTGTATACGTCCGACCAACAGTCGGTCACGGTCTGCTGCACAGATCGTAAACCTGCGCAGTAGGCCAAAAGGGCGAACCAGCGAACCCGGAATCGGATCCATGTCTGTCGGCGGCGCCCGTTGCTGTCGTGAGCCGACCGAGGTTGCCCCAGGGGGACAACTTGCAGTGCCGTCCCTTACCGGGCGGGACTCACAGCGCATCGAATGGTCAACGTGCGATCTCTCGGTTTTGTGACAGTGGGGTGAGAGACAGTGGACCGGGGTGAGTTGATGCTGGTCGGTGGCGGTTTCGGGGTGTGGGGTCACTGTCCTGGATGTGAGAGATCCGCAGGGCATCGCTGTCGTGGAGCGTTATCGCGCGAGGGGTGACGCTGTCTCAGTTTCGTGAGTTCTGATCCGCTGGCCGGTGGGTGTTGGTGTGCTCAGGGGTGTGGATCAGGGAAAGCAGGACCCGGCCCCGGAAGGGGCGGGTGGTGGTTCGGGTGGGGTTTTGCCGGCTGTGTCGGTTCGGGCGTTGCGGGGGCCGACGGTGCGCCGTCTGTTGGCCCTGCGGCGGGAGGGGAAGCTCACCACTGGGCGGGTGAGGTCGGCGGCGGACGTGCTGGGGGTGCGGGAGCGTGCGGTGTGGCGGTGGCTGGCGGCCGCCGAGCGGGACGATGCTGCGGCCCTGGCGCCGGGGGAGCGTGCCGCGTATCCCGGGCGGTTCACGGTTACTGATGAGGTCCGGGCCCTGCTGGGACTGTGGGAGGGGAACGTCGCGGCGGTGCATCGTGAGCTGACCGCTCGTGCGGCCAGGGGCGAGGGGCAGCCGCCTCCGTCGATCCCGACGCTGCACCGGGCGATCCGCCGTGATCTGACGCCGGGGGAGCGGGCCGGGCTTGCGGGAGGGGAGCGGGCGGCGCGTAAGCACGATGTGTTCCTGGCCCGGCCGCGGGGCTGGCGCAACCAGGTGTGGGAGACCGACCACATGCAGGCCCCGGTGCTGGTCGACGTCGAGGGCAAGGCCCGCAGGCCATGGATCACCTGGTTCACCGACTGCGCGACGAACGCGATCACCGGCGTCGCGGTCACACCGGTGCATCCGTCGCGGGAGTCGGTGCTGGCCGCGCTGCGCTCCGCGGTCCTGCGCGATGAGCCTTACGGCCCGTTCGGCGGTCTGCCCGAGAAGGTGCGGGTGGACCGTGGCAAGGATTTCCTGTCCCGGACGGTGACTGCCGCTTTCGATCTCCTCGACGTGACGGTGGAGGACCTGCCCGCCTACACCCCGCACCTCAAGGGCACCGTGGAGGGCTTGAACCGGGCAGTGGAGTCGATGCTGCTGGCCTCGCTGCCCGGCTACGCCCGCCAGCCGCGCCCCGGCAAACGCTTTTCCCGGCCGAAGGACGAGGTGCTGCTCGGGTTCGAGGACTTCACCGCCCGGCTGCTGGACTGGACACGGTGGTGGAACACCGAGCACCGCCCGGCGCCGTTGCGTGGCAGGACTCCGCTTCAGGCGTGGCAGGACGATCCCACCCCGCTGCGGGATGTGCCGGCCGCGGATCTGTGGATGTTCACCCTGGAGGACGCCGGTATCCGTATGTTGACCACCCGCGGAGTCCGCTTCCGCAGACGCGACTACGTGGGCGCGTGGATGACCGGGCAGGCCGGGATCCGGGTCCGTATCCGTTTCATGCCCCACCACGACCACCGCATCGAGGTCTACCACGCGGCCACCGGCCGCTATCTGGGACCGGCGGATCTGGCCGATCAGGCCACCGAGGAACAGGTCAGTGCGGTACGGCGGGCGCGGGCGGCCCGTGCCCGCCGTCTGAAGAAGGACCTCGAAGCTTCCCAGCGACAGCGCTACGCCGCTGCTATCCGCGCCGAGCCCCCTCGGCAGCTCGGCGCGCTGACCGGTGCACAGGCCGACGCCGAACTCGCCCAGAGTGCCGACGTCGGCCTGTCGCAGCTCGCGCTGCCCGACGTCGTTCCGCCCGCCGCACCCCCGGCCGACTGGCGCACCCCAGCTTCCTTGGCTGCGCTGACCACGTCGGCCCGGTCCGCCCCGTGCCCATCCGGCCGTGACTCCACCGCTACAGCCCCGGGCAGCCCGGACGGACGGGCCGCACGTCCCACCACAAAAGAAGACGGAGATGCCTCGTGACCGCGGCCACCTACCAGTACGTCGACCTGCCCGACGCATCCGTGGTCACCACCCGGGCTCTGCTCACTGCCCGGGACAACATCGTCGACACGGTCGCTGCCCGCGCGATGATGTGCATCCACGGCGGCGCTGGCTTCGGCAAGACCCTCGCCGTCAACACCTGCCTGCGCGCACTCGAACCCCGCGAGGACGTCCGCAAGATCACCTTTCGAGCCCGGCCCACGGCCCGCGCGGTGCGCTACGAACTGTTCACCGCCCTCGACCTGGCCGGCGAGCCCCCGCGCCACCCGAGCGAGTTCGACCGTCTGCTGAAGACGGCTCTGGCCGAACGCCCCCGTACCTTCCTCGTCGACGAGGCCCAGTGGCTCAACGGGGAGGCCTTCGAATACTTCCGCTACCTCTGGGACGAGCCCTCCACCCAGCTCGCCATCATTTTCGTCGGCGGCGCGGGCTGCCACACCGTGCTGCGCCGCGAACCGATGCTGTCCTCCCGCGTCTTCATCTGGCAGCAGTTCACCCGACTCACACCCGACGAGGTCCTCGAGGTGATCCCGCTGTTCCACCCGATCTGGGCCGACGCCGACCCCGAAAACATCACGTTCGCCGACAGCCACGCCGCGCACGGCAACTTCCGCGCCTGGGCCCAGCTGACCGCACACACCCGTACCGCACTGGCCCGTACGGGACGTGCCCGCGTCGACCAGGAGCTGCTGCGCTGGGCCTTCAGCCGCCTCGCCTGACCACACCGCCCATGCCTCCTATCCCGCCGCTGCCGTCCGTCACCGTGGTTCTCGACCGTCACGACGACGCGATGCACACGCACACCGCTCTGGCCGCCCACCATCCGCCGTCCGGCCGGATCACCCTGCACCCCGGCCCGGGCACCACCAGCGAAACCGGCCTCGCCCACGACCTTCTCGTCGCCCTGGGCAAACCGCCTCTGCTCCCGGGCCGCTTTCCCGGCGGCCGTCAGCCCGCCTGGGAAGCCGCCACGGCCTGGATGACCGCCCTGCCCGTCACCCGGATGTCCGTCCTGCGCGCTCACCGCCTCACTGCCCGCCGCACGATGCGCCTCCTGCAACTACAGGCCCGCACCGGTATCCACCTCACCCTGGTCTGCCACCGCCCTCACCTTCCCGCCGCTCTGCACCAGGCCCTGCGGACGGCCGACTACTGCGTCACCGCCGACATCGAAGCTGCCCGCCGCCACTACTACGGCACGCCTACCGCCGAACCCCCGCCCCCAGGCGAGCCCGCCGCGCCGGCCAGCCGGTGGCTCACCCTGCCGGCACTTGACCGCCTCGTCTCCTACGACAGCCCCCGCCCCTGCGCCGACCCGTGCACGCCACCGCCGATCGCCTGGCGGCACCGGCCACCGCCCGTGCCTCTCACCGCGGCCGTCGCGCAGCGCGTCGCCCACCAGCTGCATGCGGCGACCGCACATCCTCGCCTGGCCGCGGCCGTCGCCGCCGCGCTGTTCACCGGCGCCTCCCTCCAGCAACTCGCCACCGCACGCCCTCGCGACTACGACGACGCCGCGGCCACACTCGCCCTGCACGACCGAGCCCGCTACACCGACGGCTGCGCCGCCTACCCCGTACCACCCTGGGCGGGCATCTACCTGAGGGCCGCGGCCTGCTTCACCCGGCTCGTATCCGGCGAAGACCAGGAGCTGCTCGCCGCGCCCGGTGACCGTGCGCACCTGCTGCGCGTAGCGGAGACGGCCAGACTGCGCCCGCCACAGCCGCCCACAGCCCGCCGCAAAGGCCCGGTCGGCCGTGTGGAGTGGGACTGGCGCGAGCGGCAGGAAGCCGAGAGGTACGAAGCGATACCGGCCAGGCGCGCCAGGCCGTCGCAACGCTGACCACCCTGCAGTGCTCGCTCGATGGGCCAGGCTCAGCCGATCGAGAAGTCGGCGAACTCGACGTCGCTGAAAGCCACGTGCAGGCCGTGGGCCCGGCGGCCCCACTCGCGAAAGTAGGCGTGTCCCAGCGCGCGGGCGAGTATCGCCGTCTGCTGCTGCTCGCCCGCGCCGGCATCCCGAGCGGCGAACAGCTCCCGGGCCACCTCCCCCGGCAGGTCCTGGGTGATCCACCGCACCCGCGGATCGTCAGAAGATCCTGCTGGCGCGGCGAACCCGAATCGCGCACGGGTATGGAAGACGAAGCCCTCCGCTTCTGCCTGAGCACGCCGACGGGCCCGTATCCGGGGCTGCCACCGAGCCAGAACCGCTTCCTCGATCGCCCGGACCTGCAGCGGACCCGGCGGACGACGTGCTCCGGATCTCTTTGTCACCCACCGCTGCACAGTGCGCTGCGAGACCCCCAGCACCGTGGCCACCTTCCGGGTGGAACCCCGGTGCGTTGCCAGCAGAAAACGTAGGCGTGCTTCAGTGCTTGAGGGAATAGGCCGGGTGCGCAACGCGCGCTCCAGTCCCTGCTCGATCTGTCCCACGTCCGCCTCCCCAAGCGGCCAGTCGGCAGGGCCAGCCCCCGCAGTCCGTAGCGTCAGTTCTCCCGCATCGCCCGGGCCCTGCCTGCCAGTTTCGGCATTCTTTGGACAGCGCTGGCTGACGCAGGCTACGAGCCCCTTGGGAGGCACCGGCGACAAGCTGGCGGTGCGCGTCAGGACGGATGTCGCCGGCGCCCCGGTGCTGTCCTTCGGTACCGAGTCCTACCAAGGGGATGAGGCGGGAGAGTCCTGCCGGATGGAGGCCTGTACGGCCTGGGCGCTGCACCCATCCAGGCCCTGTGCCCCCTCCGCAAGGCCCCGGGCCGGCCGAAGGTCTCGGCCGGCCCGCCGCGCCCCCTGCCTCACGTCAGGGCTGGGACCAGCACGGCCAGCAGCGCGATGAAGAGCGTCATGACGCTGAAGAACACGAAGCTGCCGCGGCCGATGGCGGCGGAGATGGGTGCTCCTCCCTCGCGGGCGACGTTGTATCCGATCAGGCCTGCGATGGCGGAGACCGCGGCGAGGGTGACCAGCGCCAGGAGCAGGGTCAGGAGGTTCTGCGTGCTCACGCCGCACCCCGCTGGTTGTGCCCGCGGGAAACGGCCTTCGTGTGCAGCTGTTCCGGGATCCAGATCCGCTTTTCGCGGGCAGCCTGGTACAGGGCCGTCCTGAACCGCGACCTGCGCTGGCGGACGGCGGCGGTGGTGAGCTTCAGCCGTTCGGCGATCTCGGTGTCGGGGAAGCCCATGACCGTCAGGCGCACGACCGCCTGCGTGTGCGGCGCCTGCTCTTCGAGGATGTCCTCGAAGTTCGTGCTGAACACCTCCGAGTCGATCTCGTAGCTGGTGGCCTGGAGCAGCCCGCCGATGCCGGCTTCGTTCGCGGCGTCCTCGGTGAAGTCGTACAAGGCGTGCAGGCGGGCCCAGCTGACCCGCTGCCTGGCCCACCTCACGTACGCGCGCCTGAACACCCACACGCACTGGCCGATGAAGTACGACATCAGGCTGCAGGCGCCGCGGGGCCCGTTGTGGTCGGCCTTCCAGCCCTGCCCGCGCTGCAGGTCGCGGTGGAACTTGCGCGTCGCCTCGGTGAGGACGTCGACCATGATGATGTCCCGCTCGAGGGGGCTGCTGCGCAGCAGCCTCATGTCGTCCTCGTGGACGAAGAACTTCCAGCCCCGGCTCTTGCACTGCTTCACGGCTAGCCGGGCAAGCGTGCCCTCGCGGAGCATGCCGAGCAGGCGCGGCTCGGCCTCCCGGACCAGCTCGATCTCGAACACCTCGTAGGCCAGGCCCTCGAAGCCGCAGCTGGCCAGCTCCTCGATCCCGCGCGGCGTCCTGCCCGATCCGGGCCGTGTGGTCCCCGCCCAGTCCCACCTCCGACCACATCCTTAGGTCGCGCGAGAGAGATGCGAAGCAGATCGCTTGTTGTACGGGCTTATGTGCAGGCGAAGTTGGTGAACGTGACACGCCAGCTGAAAATCTTTTTCGCGAGGCTCAAATACCAGCTCGCGGGCCCGTCATCGCTGCACGGACCCGCAACTGAAAACCCTCACCCGGCCATGGACCGGGCGCCCGTCCGGGACCGCTGTTGCACCCCCGTGTTGCAGCGGCTTCACGCACGAGACCCCGGGCCCATCGCGGCCCGGGGTCTCGCACACTCCGGCTCAGCGCCGGACCGTCATGCCCAGTCGACACCCAGCTCCCGCAGCGCCTCCAGCTGCTCCTGGGCAAGCCGGTCCCGCCTTGATTTGGTGTTGGAGACCCATACGCCCAGCTTCACCGTCACCGGCTCCACCTCACCGTCGGCCTCGATCTGTTCGCTGTGTCCTCTTGGCACAGGCCGGTCCGCGCCTTCCCGCTCGACCCACTGCGTGAGGGCCGCCAGGCCTCGCTGGAATGCCGCCTGTGCCTTGCTCGGCCCCTTCGTCGCGCGCGCGGCTGCCGGGGCGGGGGACGGGGCCTCAGCGGGCTGCACGCCCAGCTTCGTCAGCCGTTCCTGCTGCTCGGGGAGGAGCTGCGCCCAGGTGCCCGGGTTCTTCTGCCGCTGAAGCCACCGTCCGATGTCATCGCCTTCGAACAGCACCCCGGGCTCGATGGCCGGCAGGTTGCCGTCGGCGTCGACCAGGTCCGCCAGGACGCGGTAGTGCCGCTGCCAGTCCAGGGGCCACGGGCAGTTCCAGTCCTCATCGACCGCGGTCAGCTGCTGCGCGCGCACGGCGGCCCGCTCCGCGTCCTTGCCCAGGCCGCCCTTTCGGCGCAGGTTCGCCATGTGCTGGCCGACCGGGACCATCGCCTCGCCCTCGCCCCACACCGCGTCCTGACGCGGCGCGAGGTGCCCGGTCGCCCGCCGGTAGGACCGCAGCGCGGCGAGCTTGGCCTCCCACGCCTCCTCGCCGGGCTCCCAGACCATCCCGGCCTCCGGCGCGTCCAGCAGCGTCCTGCGCCGCTCCTCCAGCTCCCCGGCCCGCAGCGCCTTCCTCTGCTGGTGGACCCATCGGCCAAGCGGAAACGCCTTCGTCGCCCCCACTTCGACCTCGACGTCATACGGAACGGCGTAGAGACCGGTGATCTCGTTCTCCTTCCGCCACCGGAGTAGGGCCTGGTAGCCCTCCAGCCACACCAGCGACTCCGGCCGGTACACCCGCGTACGCAGGAACGCGGCGATGGTCGCGGCGTCGCGCGGGCTGGAGAAGTGCAGCAGGGCCGCTTCGGCGGCGGCCTGCGTGTCGTCGTCCTCCTGGTCCTCGCCGTCGCCCTCGCTGCCGGCCCCGACGATCCGCCCCTCTTCGTCGCGCCGGACGTGGACCTTGCGCTTGCCGCTCGTGAGGGCGCGGGAGGCGAGCTGTTCGACCAGACGTTCGTCATGCGAGCGCAGGCCCTGGAGGACCGCTACAAGGGGGCGGAAGCTGGCACTGGCGACCATGTCCTGCGGGTCCTCGCCGGGCTCCAGGAACACCGGCACGATGATCCTGGCGACCTTGGTGGAGCCGTTGCGGTTGAGCCGGAGCGCCCGCCCGATGTTCTGCACGATCTCGACCTGGGAGCCGCGGGTGTCGGCGAAGCAGATCGAGTCGACTCCCCGCTCGCCGGTGATGTCCACGCCTTCCCCGAGAACGCGAACGCTGGCGAGGAACGCCCGGTGCACCCGCCGCCCGGCTGCGTCGATGCCGCCTGCGAACTGGCGCAGCACCTCGCGCCGCTCGGACACGAGGTGGTCGCCGCACAGCCACGCCGACCACACCCGGTCCGGCGGGACGTGGCGGCCGGCCTCCAACTCGTAGAACTCCGCGTCGATCGAGGACTTCGGCAGCTTGTCGGCGGCGGCCAGGTCCTCGTCCGTGGCGTCGTTGACGTACAGCGCGGCTGCCGTCTCGGGCAGCTTCTCCGCGAACGCGGTGGCTTCCTCGACCTTCTGGTGGAACGTCATGACCGTACGCAGGTTGTACGCGGCGGCGTGCTCCAGGAGCGCGGTCTGCAGGAGCGCCAGGCGCCGGCCGCGCCGGGCCTCTTCGGACTCCCCGAGAACGGGGGAGGGGTCGCGGATCTCCAGCACGTCGATCTCGAACCCGGCGAGGATCTCCCGCTCGATCGCCTCTGAGAGTCCGAGCTCTGCGAGCCACGCGCCGTACGTGCCGTCCGGGTCGTCGGCCATGGTCGCGATCTCCGCCTCCTGGCCGTCCGCGCCCTTCTGCGGGCGGGCCGCAGCGAGGATGCGCGGGGTCGCGGTCAGGTAGAGCCGGAAGTCCGCAGGGATCCGCTGATTGTCGTGAATCACCGCCCACGGCCGACCAAGATCACCAGCGGTGCCGTGCGCCTCATCCACGATCGCGAGGTCGAAGCCGTCCATCTGCTGCCCGTACAGGCGGTCTCCGCCCGCCAGAGCGGCCTCCAGCGGCCCGCGAACCTTGCGCTGGCCCTCGGGTGCGTCGATGTCCTCGCGGTCCACGAGCGAGGCGTACGTGGCGCACACGACGACCGGCCCGGACCCGGCCCACAGGGCGAGCTGGATCGGGTTCGTGGTGGTGCGCACCCCCAGCGACTTGAGGACCGCGTCGTTCTCCAGCGAGCACACCGCGACCATCGGCGCCCGGTGGCCCACCAGGCGCCATGCCTGGGCGGTCTGGGCGAGCAGGTCCAGGGTGGGGACGGTGACGAGGATCCGGCCGTCCGCGAAGCTCTCCAGCGCGCACGCGGCGGCCGTGATCGTCTTGCCCGAGCCGGTCGCGGACACGATCGTGCCCCGGGCACCCTGCGGGGGCACAGATGACCTTGCAGGGAATCCCACCCACCTGCGAAACGCGGAGCGCTGATCCACCTGGTGTTCCTTGAGTCGAATCGCTGACATTCCGTGTCTCCCCGAGCGCTGAATTCTTGTGGTCTTTCAGAGGGCCGCATGCGGAGTACAGGCCGCGCCCAGGTCGTTCCAGATCGACGCGTCCGCCTTGTGCCAGCCGCCGGGCTTTCCGTCCTTGAACGGCGGCTTGTCGTCCGGGTCGTAGTGCCCGGCCTCGCGCGTGCAGACCACGATGTCCCCGTCCGCGTTCCGCGTCCGCGCCGTGCACAGACCGCCGGCCTCGCCCAGCGCCTCCAGCACCCGGCGCCGCGCCGTGGCGTGCGGATGGGTACGCGGCAGCACGGCCTCCCGGACGAACCTCTCCAGCCGCACCAGGTCGGCCCGCTCACGCTGCCTCACGTCCGCGATGTGTACGGCCAGTTCAGCGGCCCCGGCCGACCGGCCGCCGCGCCGTGACCAGTCCCGGTCCGTGATGCCCACCAGGGCCTCGCTCACGGCCGTCACGCCGCCATCCCAGCCGTCCGAGAACACCGCGCCCCGAGAGGCCGGAGCCATCCCGTCCAGCTCCACCACCTGGCACTGCGCCCCGGCGATCGCCCCGGCCTCCACCGCGGCCACCAGGTCGTCCGCCTCGCTCGCGGGTACGCCGTGCGCTTCCAGGAGCGCGAACAGCCTTAACCGGGCGTTGACGCCCGCCGCCTGATACTGGCTCACCCGGTGCACAGAATCGCTGCTCAGCGCGGGATCGGGTCCGGTGGATTCGTAGTGACCGGTCATCTGCGGTCGTTCCTCTCGGAATTACGGGGAGGTTCCCGGGCGGTTGGGGGGTGTCCTACTGTTCCGCCAACAGTACATGTGCATCAGTTGAGATGATGCCGGTACACTGAAACCCGCCCCGATCGAGCGACCCCCTCCCCCTTGTTGCCAGCCTGGCCCGCGTCAGCGGGCCTTGACGGTCCTGGAGGCGGAGCCGGAAGGAGCGTCCGGCGGGGGAGCAGAGCGGACCCGCCCCCGGGCTGGAGCGCAGCGGAAGCCCGGTCAGGGGCGAAGCCCCTGCGCTCCGGGAGCGCAGGGGACGGAGCGTCAATCCCTCGGCGAAGCCGAGGGATTGCGCGGGTGGCGAAGCCACCCGCCAGCGTTCCCGCGGAGCGGGAACGCAACCCCCGCGCGCAGCGCGGGGGTTCGCTTGCACATCGCGCAGCGATGTGGTACCCGCTCCGCGGG
>NZ_JBIAIE010000031.1:0-101167 GCF_042871185.1 Streptomyces sp. NPDC006012 | reverse complement strand
CCACGACGAACCGGGACCTGCTACCGGGCACTCCGGTGTCTACCCGGACGGGACTCCCACCCGCGAGCCTGGACCAGCTTTCAGGACGCAACATGACCCGGGACCGTAGGTGTGGCCCCCGCCACAACAGCAGTCTTCTGAGCGCAATCCGTTCTTTTGCTCGCAACAGCCTGTTGTGCTCGTTTTGCTCGCGCTACAACTGCGGAGCCGAAACACGGGCTCAACGCTCGCCTGGCCTTGAGGAAATGAGGCCCCATGATCGACGTCCTGGTGGTGGACGACGACTTCCGCGTCGCCGAGATCAACGCCAAGTACGTGGGAAAGGTTCCCGGTTTCCGGGTGGCCGCCCGCGCGCACAGTGCCGCCCAGGCCCTGGCCTCCGTGGAACGCGGAGCCATCGACCTGGTCCTGCTCGACCACTACCTGCCCGACCGGACGGGGCTAGAACTGGTTCACCGGATGCGGGAGGAGGGCCATGGCACCGACGTCATCATGATCACCGCGGCCAGTGACGTGACGACCGTGCAGAAGGCGATGCGTCTGGGCGCCCTGCACTATCTGGTCAAGCCGTTCACGTTCAGCGCGCTGCGGACCCGGCTGGACTCGTACGCCGCCCTGCGCCGCACGGTCGACCGGGTCGGCGGACGGGGTCTGACGGGCCAGGAGCAGGTGGACCGGATCTTCGGCGCGCTGCGCACCGCGCCCTCACCGAGTTCGCCCGGCCTGCCGAGCGGCCACTCGGAGCCCACCACGGACCTCATCTGCGGGGTACTGCATCGCGCCGACCATCCGCTGTCCGCGCACGAGGTCGCCGCCGAAACCGGCCTGAGCCGTTCCACGGCCCAGCGCTATCTGCGCCACCTGGAACAGGCCGGCCGACTCCGTCTCTCCCTGAAGTACGGCGACACGGGACGGCCCGAGCACCGCTACGCCTGGGTGGCGCCCTGACGGCACCCCGCTGCGTCCTGTCGTAACGGCTCGCCGCGGGGACGTGAGGTCCCGTCCCTATGCCGCTCCCGCGCCGGTCAGCGACCGCACCTCGGTCTCCGCGTACTTGGCCTCGTCCGGGACTTCGTCCGAGGTGACAGTGCCGAGCCAGCCCGCGAGGAAGCCCAGCGGGATGGAGACGATGCCGGGGTTCTCCAGCGAGAAGTACTGGAAATCGATGCCCGGGAACAGCGACCCTGGACTGCCCGACACCACCGGGGACAGCACGACCAGCACCAGCGCCGGTACCAGCCCGCCGTACACGGCCCAGACCGCGCCACGCGTCGTGAAACCGCGCCAGAACAGCGAATACAGCAGCACCGGCAGATTGGCGGAGGCAGCCACGGCAAAGGCGAGACCCACCAGGAAGGCCACATTGAGGTCGCGGGCCAGTAGGCCGAGCCCGATGGCGACCACCCCGATGCCGATCGCCGCCACCCGCGCGACGGCCACCTCACTGCGCGCCTTCCCCCGCTCCCGTCCTCGCCGTAGCGAGGCATAGAGGTCGTGGGCCACGGACGCGGAGGACGCCAGCGTGATCCCGGCGACCACCGCGAGGATCGTGGCGAAGGCGACGGCCGCCACGATCGCGAACAGCACCGTCCCACCCGTGGAGTCCGCACCGCCGCCCAGGTCGAGAGCGAGCAGCGGAACCGCCGTGTTCCCTGCCGCGTTCGAGTCACGCACAGCCTGCGGCCCGACGATCGCGGCAGCCCCGAACCCGAGGACGAACGTCATCAGATAGAAGCCACCGATCAACCCGATCGACCACACCACCGAACGGCGGGCCGCCCGCGCGGTCGGCACCGTGTAGAAACGGGACAGGATGTGCGGCAGCCCGCCCGTGCCCAGCACCAGTGCGAGGCCCAGGCTGATGAAGTCGAACCGGGCAGTCCAGTCCCCGCCGTACTTCAGCCCCGGCGCCAGAAACGCTTCTCCTTGACCGCTGCGCTCCGCGGCCGTGAGCAGCAGCCGGTCGAGATCACCGTGAAAGCGCAGCAGCACGAGCACGGTGAGCGCGATGGTCCCGCCAAGCAGCAGGACCGCTTTCACGATCTGGATCCAGGTCGTGGCGCGCATCCCGCCCAACGACACATAGACCACCATGAGCGCGCCGACGCCGATCACCGTCCACATCTGCGCCGCCGCGCCCGTCCGCCCGAGCAGCAACGCCACCAGACTGCCCGCCCCCACCATCTGCGCCACCAGATAGAGAACGGAGACGGTGACCGAGGCGGTTCCCGCGGCGATCCGCACCGGCCGCTCGCTCATCCGCGCCGCCACCACGTCGGCCAGTGTGAACCGCCCGCAGTTGCGGACCAGTTCGGCCACCAGGAACAGCACCAGCAGCCACGCGACGAGAAAGCCCACCGCGTACAGGAGCCCGTCGTAGCCGAACAGCGCGATGAGCCCGGAGATGCCTAGGAACGACGCCGCCGACATGTAGTCACCGGCGATGGCAAAACCATTCTCCATCGGGGAGAAAAGCCGCCCGCCCGCGTAGAACTCCTCCGCGGAACCCTGCCGCCTGCGGCTCACCCAGGTCGTGATCCCCAGGGTGACGGCCACGAACCCGCTGAACAGCAGGAGCGCCAGAGACTGATGCTGGCCCGTCACGACTGACCACCCCGCACTCCTCGTGCCATCTCCTGTGTGTTCCAGCGCAGTTCGAGCGCGGGCCGGTCCCTGCGCAGCCGTGCATGCCGTGCATAGGCCCAGGTGAGCAGGAAGGTGGTCAGGAACTGCCCCAGCCCGGCCAGCATCGCCACGTTCAACGCACCGGCCACGGGCCGGGCCATGAAACTCGGGGCCGTCGTCGCGGTGACCACATAGCCCACGTACCAGGCGAAGAAGGCAACGGCCCCCGGCACCACGAACCTCCGGTACCTGCTGCGCACCTCCTGGAACGCCGCACTGCGCTGCACCTCAAGATAGACGTCACGAGCGCGAACGGCCGCTTCGTCCTCCCCCTCACGCATGCCGGGCGCAAAGGAGGCGGTCACGCCCGTACCGTCGGACTCTCCCCAGCCGGCGGCCATCGCGTCGTACCAGGGATCCTCGCGGGACGCCGTGTGCTCCGCTTCCCGGTTCTCGGCCGAACTTCCCGGACCACCCCTGTCCCCGCCGGGACGACCATTGCTTGGCTGCATGCCCAAGGATGGACAGAGCAGAAAGATCCCTGACTCTTCTTCCCTCCCCTCTTCACCCCATCAGGTGACTCAGTCCGCTGAGGGCTGCACCAGCCCCTTCCCGAACGCGTAACGCACGGCCTGAGCACGGTCCTTGACACCTGTCTTGGCGAAGAGATTGTTGATGTGGGTCTTCACCGTCGCGGTGGAGACATGCAGTCTGCGAGCGATCTCCTGGTTGCTCAGCCCCTCCGCGATCAGCACCAGCACCTCGATCTCCCGCGAGGTCAGCCCGTCCGGCGCCGCCACCCCTACCGGCCGCGGCTCCGGCTCCGACAGCCGCTCCAGCAACCGCCGTTGGACACTGGGCGACAAGCCCGCATCGCCGGACAGCACGCTCTCCACGGCGCGTACGATCTCGTCGCCGCCCGCGTCCTTGGTGAGATAGCCCCGCGCACCCGCCCGTAGCGCGGGGAACAACGACTCGTCGTCCCCGAAAGTGGTGAGCACCACGACCTGGGTTCCCGGATACTCCGCCCGGATACGCCGGGTGGCCTCCACCCCGTCGCACCGGGGCATCCGCAGATCCATCAGCACCACGTCCGGGGCCAGTTCCGCAACCGCCTTGACGGCTTCCTCCCCGTCACCCACCGCGCCGACGACCTCGATGCCCGGCAGCAGCCCGAGCAGCATCACAATGCCTTCGCGGACGACGGTCTGGTCGTCGGCCACGACCACCCGGGCCGGCTTCTTCCCCGTCTGCTCGGTCATACGGGCACCTTCAACGTCACCGCGAACCCCTCCTCGTCCGGCCCGGCTTCCAACGAGCCGCCCAGCAGTTCGGCGCGCTCCCGCATCCCCAGCAGACCGTACCCGCCGCCGGCCTTCGTGAGATCACCCGGTCGGCCGCCCGAGTCCCTGACGTCCAGCCTCACCTCGTGCTCGGCGTAATCCAGCAGGACATGGACCTTGGCTCCGTAGGCGTGCTTGCGGACGTTCGTCAACGCCTCCTGCGCGACCCGGCGCACCGCCTGCGCCGCCTCGGCGGGGAGCGGTCTGCGCTCACCCGTGACAGTGACCTCGGCACCATCGCCGGCGCCGGCCAGATCGCTCAGGAAGTCCTCCAGCGGAGTCATCTCACCGCGCAGCGCGGAGAGCGCCTGCCGTGTCTCGGCGAGGCCGTCCCGGGCCATGCCGCGCGCCGCCACCACTCGTTCGAGGATCTGCTGGCGGTCCGCGTCCCGCTCGATCAGCAGCCGGGCCGCCTCCAGGTGCACGAGCTGGGCCGAGAGGCTGTGCGCGAGGACGTCGTGGATCTCCCGGGCGATCCTGGCCCGCTCCGCCAGTGCCGCGGACTCCGCCTCGGCAGCCCGGGCGGCCCGCTCCTGTGCGAGCAGGCGCTGTGCGCTGCCCCGCGCCTCGGCATCCAGGCGCATGACGTACCCGGCGAGGGCCATGCCCACCACGACGGCCGCCGTGGTCAGCCAGACGTCGGTGTTGATCACGGCGAAGGACGTGAGGGCGACCGTGGTGACCGGCAGCGCGGCTCCGAGTGGGAGCCGCTCCAGTGCCCCGATGGCACAGGCGCACCACACGACCAGCGCCGGGCCCCGGAATCCGGTCGCCCCGGCGAGCCCGGCCATGCACAGAAGCAGAACGATCAGCACGACAGAGGGCCACAGCCGGTGACGGTAGGTCGTGCGGTAGAAGCCCCAGGACAGGGCTGCGGTCACGAGGATCCCACCGACGGTCGCAACTTTGCCCCAGACGCCTACGTGGTTGGCATCGAAGGCGCCCCAGACCAGTACGCCGAGCACCAGCATCCGCACGGACCAGGCGAGCAGGCGCCGCGGCCGGGCGACCCCCTCGCGGCCCAGCGCCTCGCGGGAGGGCCAGCGTGTCCAGGTGTTCTCTGTCACACGCCCTCCTTCCACGCCGACCGGCGCTTGGCGTCACCGTACGCCGTGCCGCGGCTGCCTTCCGTGGTGAGGGACTGTGCACGCCGGATCAGAACGCCCGACCGGACCACGAGGGTACCTGCGAGCGCGAGGAGCAGGGCGGAGCTGTCCTGATGAACGCCCAAGGCCGCGCCGAACGCGAAGAGGCCGACGCGCAGTGCGATACCGGCGCCCCAGACGGCCGCGCTCGCCTTGGTGCTCTTGTTCCAGATGGTGCCGTCCGGCTCCGTCCACACCCGTGTGGTCCAGGCCCAGCCTGCGCCCATCGCCAGCCCTATCAGCAGCTCGGCCGCGAGCAGCGCGACGGACTCGACGCGATGGTGTGCGTCGATCATGCCGGGCTCACGCAGCGCGATGAACACCATGACCAGGGGCACGATCCACCAGCGCCGGTCGGTGCTGATCCGGCGGGCACGGAACTGCCGTGCGATCACCAGCACGACGACAGCCACGATCGCCAGCGCGTTGACGAGCCCGGACATCAAAGCCTCCGTGAGCGGAAGGGGGACGTCGGCAGCGGGTGCCGCCGACGCCTACGACGCTACGGAAATGCGCTGGTCAGCGAATCGGAGCCCGGGTGGATCACGGGTGGATCCGCAGGTCGTCCGTTCTCCACCCGCAGGTGGAGACCCAGGACACGCCTCCTGGCTGGCCCGGGGATAGGGAGGCCGGGGCAAGATCTCGCCGCTGGCATGTCCAGGAACAGGCCGGCTGGACCGCTGTGATCGTCACGCCTGGCGCAGGTGAGCGCTGGGCGTGAGCACGCATGGGTGACACGCGTTCGGGTGGGGGCACCGGGTGCCAGGTCCGGTCTCCCGCTTCCGTGGCCCGTACACCATGGCGGACCGGCTGCGCCCCTGAGGCCGCAGCCGGTCCGGCCGGCGTCGAAGCCGGTCGGCCTACGCGTCGATCCGCGAGCGGTCCAGCGTCGCCGCCGAGCTGGAGATGAATTCCTTGCGGGGAGCGACGTCGTTGCCCATCAGCAGATCGAAGACCTGCTCGGCGGAGTCGAGGTCGGACAGGTTGATCCGGCGCAGGGTGCGATGGCGCGGGTCCATCGTCGTCTCTGCGAGCTGGTCGGCGTCCATCTCGCCGAGACCCTTGTAGCGCTGGATGGAGTCCTTGTATCGGACACCCTTGGTCTGGAACTCCATGAGCTTGTCGCGCAGCTCACGGTCCGAATAGGTGTAGACGTACTTGTCCTGGCCCTTCTTCGGCTGGATGAGCTCGATGCGGTGCAGCGGCGGCACCGCTGCGAACACCCGGCCGGCCTCGACCATGGGCCGCATATAGCGCTGGAACAGCGTGAGCAGCAGGCAGCGGATGTGGGAGCCGTCGACGTCGGCGTCGGTCATCATGATGATCTTGCCGTACCGCGCCGTGTCGAGGTCGAACGTCCGCCCCGAGCCCGCTCCTATGACCTGGATGATCGCGCCGCACTCGGCGTTCTTCAGCATGTCGGTCACGGACGACTTCTGGACGTTGAGGATCTTTCCGCGGATCGGCAGCAGGGCCTGGAACTCGGAGTTCCGGGCGAGCTTCGCGGTGCCGAGCGCGGAGTCTCCCTCGACGATGAACAGCTCGCTGCGCTCGATGTCGTCACTGCGGCAGTCGGCGAGCTTGGCGGGCAGGGACGAGGACTCCAGGGCCGTCTTCCGGCGCTGCGCGTCCTTGTGCTGGCGGGCGGCGATGCGCGTGCGGGCCGCGGCGACCGCCTTCTCCAGGACCACCCGCGCCTGTGCCGCGGCGTCCCGCTTCGTGGAGGTCAGAAACGCCCTGAGCTCCTTGGAGACCACGTTGTTCACGATGCGGCGGGCCGCGGACGTGCCGAGAACCTCCTTGGTCTGGCCCTCGAACTGGGGCTCGGCCAAACGCACGGTGACGACGGCGGTGAGCCCTTCCAGCGCATCGTCCTTGACGATGTCGTCCTCGGCGACGCGCAGCAGTTTCTTGGCCCGCAGCACCTCGTTCATCGTCTTGGTGACGGCCTGCTCGAAGCCGGCGACGTGGGTACCGCCCTTGGGAGTGGCGATGATGTTGACGAAGGATTTCAGGGTCGTGTCGTAGCCGGTACCCCAGCGCATCGCGACGTCCACACCCAGTTCTCGGGTGACCTCCGTGGGCGTCATCTGGCCATGCTCGTCGAGAACCGGAACGGTCTCCTTGAAGGTGCCCTGGCCCGAAAAACGGAGGACGTCGCAGACCGGCCTGTCGGTGGCCAGGTACTCGCAGAACTCGCTGATGCCGCCGTCGAAGCGGAAGGACTCCTCACCCTTGCTGCCGCCGTCGCCGAGACCGAATTCGTCGCGTACGACGATGGTCAGGCCCGGCACGAGGAACGCGGTCTGGCGGGCCCGCTGGTGCAGCGTCTCCAGGGCGAGCTTGGCGTCCTTGAGGAAGATCTGGCGGTCGGCCCAGTACCGCACGCGCGTGCCGTTGCGGGTTTTGGGGATCCTCTTGGTCTTGCGCAGGCCGCTCTTGGCCTCGAACTCGGCACTGGGGCCGCCCGCCGCGAAGGCGCCCGGGACACCGCGCCGGAAGCTGATGGCGTGGGTGTGGCCGCCACGGTCCACCTCGACGTCGAGGCGAGCGGAGAGCGCGTTGACCACGGAGGCCCCGACGCCGTGCAGACCGCCCGAGGCCGCGTACGAGCCGCCGCCGAACTTGCCGCCGGCGTGCAGTTTGGTCATGACGACCTCGACGCCGGACAGGCCGGTCTTGGGCTCGACGTCCACGGGGATACCGCGGCCGTTGTCCCGCACCTCCACGGAGCCGTCGTCGTGGAGGATCACCTCGATGTCGTCGCAGTAGCCGCCGAGGGCCTCGTCCACGGCGTTGTCGATGATCTCCCACAGGCAGTGCATCAGACCGCGGCTGTCGGTCGAACCGATGTACATGCCCGGACGCTTGCGCACGGCCTCAAGACCTTCGAGGACGAGCAGGTGCCGCGCGGTGTAGTTGGAACCATCCAGGTCTGCTCCTGCCAGCAGCGCAGTGGACGGCACGGACGTATCGGCGGTCACGCGGTTCGCTCCTCGCTGAATTTCAGGTGTGGCCCTTCTGGGTAAGGGCGCGGCTTCGGTCGCCGCCAAGAGGGTACCGAGGCCAGGTAGAGCCGTTGTAACGCCACCCTCGTCTCAGCTCAGACTAGTCGAGGGTCGCATGGGTGTTCGATCCCTCCATGGAGTGAAGTACATATCACGTTCCCTTCGAGGCATGAACCATTTAGGCTCCGGGCACGTCCTCTTGCACAACCGGCAAGCCAGCCGGGGGGACCGAAACCCGATAAAAAGCGCGAACCCGTAAGACACATAGACACGCAATACGGCACATTCGCCGCCAACCGGCAGCAGACAGCCACCCCGGAAAGATTTTTTTCGAGGAGAAGCCACGAGCGGGAACGTTTTCGGGCTGGTTGGATGTTGACCCTGGTACGACAGCTCGTCGAGCTAGAGAAGAGGCGACGTGACTACTGTTCTGACCCCCGCGAGCCCATTGACGGCCGCCGATCGCTGCGACCGCTGCGGCGCCCAGGCATACCTGCGCGTCGTCCTGCTGAGCGGCGGCGAACTGCTCTTCTGCGGCCACCACGGCCGCAAGTTCGAGCCAGAACTCAAGAAGATCGCCGCTGAGATACAGGACGAGACGGAGCGGCTGACGTCCGTTCCGGCATCCGCCTCCGAAGAAGAGCGCTGACACCTCGCGCAGCCACGACGAGCACAAGCCGGTGAACGGGCGGTCGCTCCGTCAGGAGCGGCCGCCCGTCGTCGTGCCTCCGCGCACCCCCGGCAGCCGGTGCGAGGCCGTCAGGCGCCCGTGTGCGGCCTTCGTGCGGCATTCGCGGTGCCCGCGTCCAGCGTTCTGAGGGCCCCGGAGACGCGGGTGTACACACCAGGGCTCCCCGCCCGTCCACAGCCGCTCCCCCACGACACGAGTCCGATGAGCCGCCCTGAGGCGACCAGCGGCCCTCCGCTGTCGCCCTGGCAGGCGTCCGGGCCGCCCCGGGCCTCTCCCGCGCACAGCATGGTGTCGGCGCGATACGTTCCGTCGATACCCCCTGGGTACGCCTGCGCGCACTGGGCGTCGGGCAGCACGCGCACGTGTGCGCCGTGCAACTGGCGCGGATAGTCCCCGGCGCCGGTCAGGTCACCCCACCCGTACACAGTGGCGCTCGTGCCCGGTGCGTAGGCCCGGTCCCCCGCCGACGCCATGTCGATGACGTCGCTCTGCGGCAGTGGGGCGGCGAGGGTGAGCACGGCGAAGTCACCGATGTTGTTGTCTGCGTCGTAGTCCGGGTTGATCCGGATCTCGCGTACGCCGACCTCCTCCCCCTTGCTCGACAGCAGGTCCGTACGACCCGCGATGACCTTGAGGTCGTGCGCCTGGCCCGGCAGCGTCCCGAGAACCTCCTCGGTCATGCAGTGGGCCGCCGTCAGCACGGTGGTCCTGCTGATCACCACGCCTCCGCAGAACTGTCCGGCCCTAGTACCCCCGAACCGGTCACGGCTGGCCAGCGCGACCGTCCAGGGACTCTGTGAGACGTCTACGGGGAAACCACCGACGACAACGCCGTCGGCGGCCACAGGGGCGGCGCCGGCCAGCGGTATGGCGGTCGCGGCGGCCGCCAGGACCAGCGGCCGGATCAATGCTCGCGCGATGGGACGAGGCATGCACGCTCCTCACTCTGAGTGCCTTTGGGACACCCAGAGTCATGCAGAGCGCGACGACCCGCAGCACGAAAGCCCGGCTCTCCATGGGGAGACCGGGCCTTCGCCGCCGTCGTTCGTGACCAGCCGATGCGGCCGGGGCGGGCAGTCGGAGACTAGTCGAGGTAGTCGCGCAGCACCTGCGAACGCGAGGGGTGACGCAGCTTCGACATCGTCTTGGACTCGATCTGGCGGATGCGCTCGCGCGTCACGCCGTACACCTTGCCGATCTCGTCGAGGGTCTTCGGCTGCCCGTCGGTGAGACCGAAGCGCATCGAGACGACGCCCGCCTCACGCTCGGACAGGGTGTCGAGAACGGAGTGCAGCTGCTCCTGCAGGAGCGTGAAGCTGACCGCGTCCGCCGGGACGACGGCCTCGGAGTCCTCGATGAGGTCACCGAACTCGCTGTCGCCGTCCTCGCCCAGCGGGGTGTGCAGCGAGATGGGCTCACGGCCGTACTTCTGTACCTCGATGACCTTCTCGGGGGTCATGTCGAGTTCCTTGGCCAGCTCCTCCGGGGTGGGCTCGCGGCCCAGGTCCTGGAGCATCTGGCGCTGCACGCGCGCGAGCTTGTTGATGACCTCGACCATGTGCACCGGGATACGGATGGTGCGAGCCTGGTCGGCCATGGCGCGGGTGATGGCCTGGCGGATCCACCAAGTGGCGTACGTGGAGAACTTGTAACCCTTGGTGTAGTCGAACTTCTCGACCGCACGGATCAGGCCGAGGTTGCCCTCCTGGATGAGGTCCAGGAACAGCATGCCGCGACCGGTGTAGCGCTTGGCCAGGGAGACCACCAGACGGAGGTTGGCCTCCAGGAGGTGGTTCTTGGCGCGGCGGCCGTCCTCGGCGATGATCTCCAGCTCGCGCTTGAGCTTGGGGGCGAGTTTGTCGGCGTTGGCCAGCTTGTCCTCGGCGAACAGGCCCGCCTCGATGCGCTTGGCCAGTTCGACTTCCTGCTCGGCGTTGAGCAGGGGGACCTTGCCGATCTGCTTCAGGTAGTCCTTGACCGGGTCGGCAGTGGCACCGGCGGCGGCGACCTGCTGCGCGGGCGCGTCGTCCTCGTCCTCGTCGGACAGTACGAAGCCCGCGTTCTCGGTGCCTTCCGGCTCCTCCGTGCCCTTGGCCTCTTCGAGCACCTCTTCTTCGAGCAGCTCGGCGTCGTCCTTCTTGGCCGTGGTTTTCTTGGCCGCCGTCTTCTTGGCCACGGCCTTCTTCGCGACCGTCTTCTTGGCGGTCGCCTTCTTGGCTGCGGCCTTCTTGGCAGGCGCGACTTCCCCGCCAGGCTCGACAGCGAGGGGCTCGGCCGGCACGACCGGGGCAGCCGTGGCGGCGGTGGCCTTCCTGGTGGTCACCGTCTTCGCCGCGACCGTCTTGGTGGCGGTGCGCTTGGCCGGACTCTTCGCTGCGACGCTCTTTCGGGTGCGCTTGGGCTCCGCGGCACTGACCATCAGCGTCACACCCTCTTCCTCGAGGATCTGGTTGAGGCTGCGCAGTACGTTCTTCCACTGAGTGGCCGGAATCTGGTCAGCTTCGAAGGCCCGACGCACATCGTCGCCGGCGATCTGCCCCTCAGCCTTTCCCCGCTCGATGAGCGCCATGACAGAGATGGATTCGGCGATCTCCGGCGGGAGCGTACGGGATGTGCTGGCCGACACGAACAACCTCTCGGAACGTTGGAAAACGGCTTCCGGCCCCGTCCATGACGGACAGGAACCGACCACCGGCCTGGGGATGGGCCGACGGCACGGGCGGATGCCGGGAAGGTGCACAGCGCCTTTCATGGCGTCCGTGTTCCCTCCGCGACTGTCACCTCTTAGGTCATCGCACTGATCCCCCGAGCGTTACGCCCAATCTTCGTGGCCCGAGTCACACCCCGTAAGCACTGAAAAACGGTCAGACACGGGCAGAGGTGGTCGGCGACGACGTCGGCCCGGTCCGCTCCGTCCGGCGGGCCGTGCCGCCGTACGGCCGAATCTCACCGGAGTACCGCCGGACCCCGCCGGACCCCTCCGGGCAAGGGAGGGACCCGGTGAGGTCCGGCGGCAGAACGGTTCCCTGACCTGGCGCCGCCGCCAGGGGCGGTGCACTCCCACCGCGGCGCCCGCGGTCCACGGTCAGTGCTCGCGCGGCGCGGGCACCACACGCTCCACCTCGGGGTGGACGGTCAGCAGTTGACGCATCGCTGCCTCGGCTGCGGCGCCGTCGCCGGTGCCGAGCGCGTCGACGATACGCGCGTGCTGGGCGATGGCGGCATCGTTGGGCCGGTCACAGCCGGTGACCGGGCCGCCGGAGACCTGGAGCGCGGCCGACACGATGCCCGACAGGTGCTCCAGCATGCGGTTGCCGGCGATCTGGATGAGCAGCGTGTGGAACTCGACGTCGGCACGGGAGAAGGTGAGCGCGTCACCCTGCCCCATGGCATGGCTCATGATCTCGACCATGTCGGAAAGGCGCTGCTGGACGTCCTCGCGCCCGTGACCCGCGGCAAGGCGCGCGGCGAGCGGTTCGATCGTCCAGCGCAGTTCACTCAGCTCGCGGCGCTGGTCGTCGCGCTGCGGCCCGAATGCGCGCCATTCGATGATGTCCGGGTCAAGGAGGTTCCAGTCGCTGACGGGGCGAACCCGGGTTCCGACGTTCGGGCGGGCGCTGACCAGGCCCTTGGCCTCCAGGACGCGGAGGGATTCACGGACGACGGTACGGGACACCTCGAAGCGCTGGCCGATCTCCTCGGGCACGAGCGGGCGGTCCGCTCCCAGGTCGCCGGAGACGATCATCTGTCCCAACTGCTGGACGAGTTGGCCGTGCAGGCCGCGTCCGCGGCTGCCCGCAGTACGTCGTCCCACCCGGCCGAGTTCGGGGTCCGTGCCGTCCCAGGCCGATGTTCCGACCCGGTCAGCGGCAGGGCCCTCGGCGTAGGGGTAGCGGTCGAGTTCGCCCGGGCCGACCAGACCTGAGTCGGTGGAGCGGGCGGCGGTCATCATGGTGTGCGCAAGGGTACTCACGGATCCTTTGTCGGCGCTGTCTCCAACTCCCTTGAGGTCTTTGGTGAAAAGCACACGAAAGGGTGATCGCTCACCCCGTCGCAATTGACGCCTTATCGGAAAGAAATGGGCGTGCTCCGGGGAGTTGTGCACACGCTGGGATCGGAACCGCGCGGACGGTCCTCATCTGACCCTGCTGCGCAGTGTCGCGAGCAGATACGCACAGAGCAGTGCGGTCAGGGACAACGTCAGTGCACCGCCCACAGGTTGGACGAGCACCCGGGCCGCCGCGGCCAGGTAGCGCGCGCCCCCGAAGGGCCACTGGAGCAGCAGAACCTCCCGCATCCGGACCGGAAAGTCCGCCGCGGTCCGCACGGCGGGGCCTGCCAGCACCTTCTGCACGAGGGGGACGACCACGACCGGTACGGCGAGCACCGCTGCGAGACCTGCCGTGGTGGACCGGAAGATGCCCGCCGCCAGCACTCCGGCCCAGGCGCACCCGACCACGAGTCCGAACCAACTCGCACCCAGCGAGAGCCAGTCGGCGGGAACTTCCGCCAGCTCCCGTCCGTAGACGACATAGAGCACTTCGGCGTCGCAGCCCACGGTGAGGAAGCCCAGTGCCAGCGCCGTGGCCCCGGAGACGAGCAGTTTCGCGGTGAGCAGCCCCAGCCGGCGGGGCACGGAACCGCGGTCCGCCGCCAGGGCGGGGTGGCGGAACTCGTCCCCGAAGGCCAGCGCGCCGAGAAGTCCCGCGCCGAGCGCCGCGGGCGGCAGCGGCACCTCCCGCGGCCATGCCGCGAACAGCCGTGCCTGCGGGGTGTGGCCGATACGGGCGAGCAGGACAGCCATGAGCGCGGAGAGCGCGAGCACGGCACCACAGGTGAGGAAGCCCGTGCCGATCCCGGTGGCACGGCGCAACTCGTAGCGGAGGGGGCGGAGGGGACTGGGGGCGGGGCGGACGGAGATCGGGGGTGGGAGGGCGGACAGGGCGTCGGCGGTGGGCGACCTGTCCGGCGAGGGCGAGGAAACCGCGTGGGAGCGTGCGCCGGGCAGACCGGGCAGGTCCGGCGTCGCGGAGTCGGCGGCGTGGAGGGGCGCGGCGTGCGGCGCGGCGGGGGCCTGCGCGGCGACCGGGGGTGTGGGCCCGGTCCCGGGGAGCCCTGGCACCTCGGACGTGGGTACGACCGGCTTCACCCCGCTCAGCGGGCGACTGCCGGAGTCCAGGTGACCGTCGGCGTTGATCGGCGCGTCCGCAGCAAGGGGGAAGCCCGGTAGGTTCGGGGACATCACGACCGATGGCGTGCCCGCGGAAAGCGGTTCGCCGGCGTTGCGTGGCTCCGTCGCCGCAGGCGCTTCATGGACAGCCCGCGGACGCAGGGCGGGCTCGCCGCGGCCCGGTCGCAGCCGGACGCCCTCCTGGGCCGGGTCCGCCGGTCCTTGCCCCTGTTCGTCTCCCTGCGGCTCGTTCTCGGACCGCGGCCCGCCAGGCCGCTCAGCCACGGGCTGCGGTGCACCCAGGTTCTCGGTCATGACGGCTGGGCGTTCTCCGTCCGCCGTCCGTGTTCCGGCACCCGGCCCCATGTCGCCCACCTCGTCCGCGAGTTGATGGACGAGGATGCCGTGGCGGAAGGCGGCGTCACCGATGTCGGCGGTGGAGCTGCCGTACACGGAGAGGCGATTGCCTTCCTCGCGAACGACCTCGACGGAGCGCCGGTCGGTGCGGGCCTCCTTGACGAGCAGAGCCGCCAGGCGGGCGGCGTGCGGGGTGCGGACCGCGACCCGGGGACGCAGCCGCGTGCGGGCGAACTCCGCGACCTCCTGGTCGGCGACGAGCCTGCCGTGGTCCACAGTGACGACCCGGTCCGCGTGCCGCGCCGCTTCCTTGGGCTCGGCGGTACTGAACAGCACCGTGCCGCCCTGGGCCGCGTGCGCCCGGAGCATGTCGTGCAGCCAACGGGCTTCGCGAGCCGACAGCCCGTCCGTGGGTGCGTCCAGTACCAGGGTGTGCGGGTCCGGCAGCAAGGCGCAGGCCAGACCCAGTCTGCGGTCCATCCCACGCGAAAGCGTGCCCAGACGTTCTTCCCGCAGACCGACCAGGCCGACGACTTCGAGAACCTCGTCGGCGCGTCGGGCCGGGACTCCTGCGGCCGCGCAGAGCATGCGCAGATGCCCACGGACCGAGCGCGCCGGATGCCCGGGTACGTCACCGAGGAGAACGCCCACCTCGTGTGACGGGTGGGAGATCTGGTGCAACGGACGCCCTCTGAAGTGGGTGATCCCACGGCCGTGTTGCAGTTCGAGCATGAGTCTGAGTGCCGATGTCTTGCCCGCCCGCGGCGCACCCAGAAGTGCCGTGACATGGCCCGCGTGCGCCTCGAAGGAGACGTCGTCGACGGCGGGCGGGTGCGCCTTGCGGGGGTTGCTGGTCAGTCCGAAGGCCTGGATCACCTGCAGCAAGATAGCGCGCCGAGTCCGGTTTTCCGGGTATCACCCTGTCTGCCCCTCAGTGGGCCTATTTCTTGTCGGGCACCATGCTGGGCTTGCGCGCGGTGACGGTTCCCGGTCCGGACCGGGTGACAGGCCGCGCGCCGCGGACAGCGCGGACAGACCACAGGCACAGCCTCACTGGCAGGACCCAGCCCGGCTTCCCTCCGGCCGGCTGACGGCGCACCGCCGGCCGGACCGTCGTGTCACACCTCGGGACGCAGCATCGGAGGGTTGAGCAACGTGGCACCGCCGGCCCGGAACAACTGGGCGGGACGGCCGCCCTGGCGTGTGGTCGTCCCGCCCGTGGGGACGAGGAAACCGGGAGTCCCGGTCACCTTGCGGTGGAAGTTGCGCGGGTCGAGCGCCACTCCCCATACCGCCTCGTAGACACGGCGCAACTCGCCGACGGTGAACTCGGGCGTGCAGAACGCGGTCGCCAGGGACGAGTACTCGATCTTCGACCGGGCGCGTTCCACGCCGTCGGCCAGGATCTGGGCGTGGTCGAACGCGAGCGGTGCCAGCGGCTCGACGTCACGGCCGTAACCGGCCTGCTGCAGCAGTTCCTCCACGGGTGCCCAGCGGGCGTTGCTCGCGTCACCGCCCGCCCGGGGCGCGGGCAGGTCGGGGGCGAGCGCCAGATGAGCGACGCTGACCACACGCATCCGCGGGTCGCGCTCCGGATCGCCGTAGGTCGCCAGCTGTTCGAGGTGGGCGCCGTTGTCCTGAGCGGGGGCGGACGGATCGTGCACGCACAGCCCCGTCTCCTCGGCCAGCTCACGCGCCGCGGCCTGGGCAAGATCCTCATCGATCCGTACGAAGCCGCCGGGCAGCGCCCACCGCCCCTGGAACGGCGCCTCGCCCCTGCGCACCGCCAGCGCACACAGGGCGTGGCGACGCACGGTCAGTACGACCAGGTCCACGGTGACGGCGAAGGGCGGAAAGGCTGACGGGTCGTAGGGCATGCGGCGATCATAGTCGTCTGCCTGACGATAAACACTCCCTTCGTCGGCCGCTTCGGTGGCTGATCCAGTGGGGTCCCATGAGGACCCACGACGGCTTCCGTTTCTTTCACCCGAAAGGCGTCGTGCGAGGTCACGCTCCCAGTTGCAGGCCGTCCGCGGCTTCCTCGACCATGGCGAGCCCATGTCGGCTGATCCGCAGGGAGAAGGGCGCACCCGCCACCCTGAGCCCGGTCAGGACGATCTCTCCCAGAGGCACGCTCTGCACCGGCCGAAGGATGATCGTCCGGGCGGGAACATCAGGGCGGATACCCGCGAGCGCGGACAGGAGCAGCACCCCGGAGGCCGCCGCGGTGGCGGCCGGACGGCAGGCCGCAGGGTGGGGCGCGGGGGCGCTCCCTTCGGTTCGCTGCTCTCCTGCGTACATCTCGGGCAGCCGGTGTCCGAAGTGCTCGGCCGCCGCCAGCAGTCCCCTCAGTACTCCGTTCGCCTCCGTCTCATGGCCCGCGGCCGCCAGGCCGACGACGGCAAGCGTGGTCTCGCGGGCGCGCACCGCTCCGGTCCGATGGCCGAAGGGGTTGTGTCCGGGCTCGTCGGCAGCCAGTCCTCGCAGTCCCCAACCCGAGTCCATGGTCCGACCGGCGAACAGCCGGGCCAGTTGGGCGGTCTGCCCCGTGTCGAGCAGGCCGGGTGCCGGCTCGCCCCCGCCGAGCAGACCGGTGTCGAGGAGATGGGCAGCGGCGGAGCCCAGGTGCGGCAGGGGGCGCCCGTCCTCGGCGCGGGCGGTCACCGGACGTCCACCACCACGGTCCTCGGCCCAGAAGTCCTTCCGGAACGCCGTCCGCAGGTCCTGAGCCCACTGCCGCAGCCAGGTACCACCGGGCCTGTCGTACGCGTCCAGCAGGTCGGCTCCGAGCAGCGCCGCCCGATGGGCGTGCGCCTGGGTCTCGCAACGGGCGGGGCCTGCGGGCTGCGGGTCGCGAAGGTAGGTACCGTCGCCCACGGCGTGACGCAGCCAGGTCAGGCAGCGCTCGGCCGCGGGCAGCAACTCCTCCGTCTCCCGTTCCGTCAGCCCCCAGCGGCGTGCCTCCGCGAGCAAGGCGGGGAACAGCAGTGTCGCCTCCGTTCCCGTGCAGCTCGGCGGAAGGTGGGCGCCCGCATCGCGTAGCGGTCCGGGGATCAGGCCGGCCTGCGGCCCCGCTCCCGGCAGTTGGGTCCGGGCCAATGCCCGCAGCGTGCCCGCGGCGAGGCCGGTGCCGAGGGGAAGCGCCATCCGGGCGGCCGCCAGTGCCTCGGCCGGGGCCGGACCGCAGCGCCAGGGCACGCCCGCCGCGAGCCAGATGTCGGTAGGATGCGCCGGGTCCCGTACCAGCAGTGCTTGCAGATCCTCGATGCTCGTCCGCAACAGAGCGCCGGTCCCGGGGAAATCGCCCAGTGCGCGGGCGTGCGCCAGCGGGCTCGTCGCCGCATGGCCCACGGCCCGCAGCGGCCCCACGCCGTCCGGCCGCACTCGCAGCTCGACGTTCGCGGTCCCGCCCGGTGGCAGGTCGATCTCCCAGCGAAGCAAGCCCGCGGAGGCCAGTGCGTCGGTGGGCGGCGGGGCCGCCGTGACCGAGGAGTTCCCGGTCGCGCAGGTCCAGCGCAGGCCGGAGTCGTGGACACTCGCCGGGAGTTCGGCACCCACCGCACCAGAGGCGATCGCACTGAGCTCCGCGAGATCGGTACCGAGGGCCACCTCGACCGGCAGGCGCAGCGGACGACGGGCCGCGCTGCGCAACGTGATCCGCTCGGTGCCGTCCGCGTGCCGTACGCGCTCGACCAGGACGTCCGGATCCGGACCGGCAGCCGAACTGGAGCACAGCGTGCCCAGGAACCGCGCGCGGTCGGCCCCGGCCATCGCGGCCCGTACCGCCAGCGGTTCGCGTCCGGCGATCCGGAGCTGGCATCGGGACAGCAGTCTCCGGCCAGCACGGTAGAAGCCTTCCAGGCCCCGGCCGGTGAGCTGAGCCTGTTCGGTCGAGATGGCGAGGCCCGGCAGCGCCACGCAGATCAGGGCCGTATGGGTAGGTGGCAGGTCGGTGGAACGACGGGGTGGTGGCAAGGGCCAAGGCGCTGCACCGCCCCGGGAGGGTGCGCCGGGGACGCCGCGGCCCTGGATCGTGGATCCGTTCGGTTGCTGGTTCCACGGCGGCAGCCGATCGAGGGGTTGGCCCGTCGGCGGGGTGTGCGGCCGGTGAGTTTGTCCCGATGGTGCCGACGCCATGGGTCTGGACGTTGCGGGCACCGTGGGTCTGGACAGCGCGGGTCGGTTGTCGGCGGTGGGCGGTGTGGGTTGATGCATCGGGCGCCTTCTTCCGCGCGCTGTGCGCCTCGGGCGTGCACGGCGCCGGGGGGAGGGCGCCGGATGGGCGAAGGAACTGCGACGGAGCGGCCCCTCCGGCCCTTCCGCCACTCAGGTGAACGGAACGGGGCTGCTCGGGGTCACGCCTCACCTCGCGGCGGCCGGCCGGGCTTGGACTGGACCACCGCCCGGATCCGGCCTCATCGCCCGCACCCATCCGGCCGAGCAGTGGCGGGCCGTGACGCGACTGCTGGTCCCGGTGACAGGACAGCAATTGTTTTCGACGGCCCGGCAGCAATCCGTCACGACGGTGGACCGGCCACCGGAGCATGCCTCCGGCCCGGCGGAGATTCCGGTAGGAGAGTCGCAGCCGGTCCAAGACCGCCTCTCGCCACCAGCCACGCCTACGCCGGAAGATACTCACGAGTCCCCCTCCGGGCCATCGCTCGCGGCCCGCGTCCCTCCAGCGGACGCAGGGCCTCGTCGCGCATCGCTCCGGCCCGCCGCACGCGTACGCGTGCCGCCCGAAGCCGGGACGCCGGGGCGGGTGGAGCCCCCGGCCCGGGGCGGGTGAGAGGAGGAGGACGCCGGACGCCGGACCTTTGCGCGTACCGGACGGGCGTCGTCGTCTGCTCCGCCCCGGACACGCACCCGGCGCCGACGGCGTGGGCCCGCCTGCGCGGAGTCCTGATGGGCGGAGGGAGTTTTCCGGTCTCCCTGGTCACTCCCATCGAGCTGCTCAGACTGGTCTGCTTGATCTGTCTGGCCGGTCTGATCGGCCTGCTCGGCCTGATTCACCCGATCCGTCTCCGCCTCCGCCGGCACTGCGGTGGCTTCGTTGCTGCGCGCCTCCTCGCGTCCCGCCCGCAGACAACGGCGAATCGCCTCCGGGTCCAGGCCCTCGTTGCACGCCTGGTGCAGGAGACGGGCGAACAAGTAGTCCGGATCCGCCCCGAGAGCCATCGCCAGCGCTTCCCTGGCCTCCAGGTCGTCGCCGGTGGACCAGGCGACCCAGCCCGCGAGGGTGAGCGGCGCGGCGGCGTGCTCTCCGTAAGGTCCGACGCATCGACGGGCCAAGGCACGCCATAGGCGCAGGGCCGGACCGGCCTCGTCCCCCTCCATCCACGCGGCCGCGCGGTCTCGGGTCGTGCGGTCCTGGAGGCCGAGGATCAGCCGTGCCGCGTCGTCATGGGTGAGCAGGTCGTCGTCGCGCAGATCCGCGGGAAGCGTGCCGGACACCGGGGTGACCGCCGCGAACCGGCCGAGGGCGTGTTCGGCGAGGGCGAGTGTCTCCTCCGCCACGTCGGCCCGCGCCGTGTCGTCGAGGATCCGGGGTACGAGTGCCATGCCCGCCACGTCCAGGGCGGTCTCCTGTTCCAATGCCGCGGACGTCTCCCAGGGCAGCAGCCGGGCCCGCAGCTCACGCAGCGTGCCGCGTACCTGGAGGCCGGCGTAGGTCGCGGCGGCAGCCAGCACGGAGGTTCCCGGCAAGCCCATCGGCGATCCGTCGTCCGGGCAGCAGCCCTTGTTCGGGCAGCAGTACGACCAGAAACGGCCGTCCGAGATGCAGAGGGCCTCGATGACGGGCACGTCCAGGGCGCCGCATTCTGTGCGCAGCAGCTGGGCGAGCGGCTGCAGGCGCACCTTGACCTCGCGTCCCGTCTCGCCGTTCGCCGGTTCCTGGCAGACGTAGGCGACGATCTGTTCGGGCCGGGTTCCGCGGCGTTCGCTTCCGGTCACCAGGCCCTGTGCCAGCTGCCGGGCGGCCGCTGCCCAGTCATCCCTGTTCGCCGGGATGCCGAGCCTTGCCCGACCGCCGAACCGGCCGCGTCCGTCCCGGTCGTGGAGGGCTACCAGCACGATGCTGTCCTCGGGGCGGTATCCGAGCAGATACGGCAGGGCGTCGGCCAGTTCGGCCGGCGTGCGCAGGGTGACCTGGGCGTCGTAGCCAGCGCGACCGTCAAGTGTGTTTCGTGCCGTGAAGTCGCTGTTTTCGGCAGGTCCAGTCGGTTCGCTGTGATTCGTCATGCGCAGACGATCTCGCGGATCATGGGATTCCGCTTGAGCCTGTGGATAAGTACGAGCAGGGACACGACAATCCGGCGGATCACGCACTCCCTCGCCCACGGGCCGCGCTCACTGTCCACAGGGTCGCCCGGTTGTCGGCGCCGTCCTGTTGTATGGAACGCATGGAACACACGAGCAACACGGATCTCCGTGCGCAGGCCGACGCCGTCCTTGCCCGGCTGGTCGGGGACACCACGGGCGCCGCACGGCTGCGCGAGGACCAGTGGCGGGCGATCGAGGCGCTGGTCGCCGATCACCGCAGAGCCTTGGTCGTGCAGCGCACGGGATGGGGCAAGTCCGCGGTCTATTTCGTGGCGACCTCGCTGCTGCGGGCCCAGGGCAGCGGTCCCACCGTGATCGTCTCGCCGCTCCTCGCACTGATGCGCAACCAGGTGGAGGCCGCCGCGCGCGCCGGAATCCATGCCCGGACCATCAATTCCTCGAACACCGAGGAGTGGGACGGCATCCAGGCGGAGATCGCGTCGGGCGACGTCGATGTCCTGCTGGTCAGTCCGGAACGCCTCAACAACCCGGACTTCCGCGACCAGGTCCTGCCCAAACTGGCCGCCGCGACAGGACTGCTCGTCGTGGACGAGGCCCATTGCATCTCCGACTGGGGCCACGACTTCCGGCCCGACTACCGGCGCCTGCGCACCATGCTCGGCGACCTCCCGTCCGGTGTGCCCGTCCTGGCCACCACCGCGACGGCCAACGCGCGTGTGACCGCCGACGTCGCGGAGCAATTGGGCACCGGAGGCTCGTCGGACGCGCTGGTGCTGCGCGGCCCCCTGGACCGGGACAGCCTGAGCCTCGGCGTGCTACGGCTGCCGGACGCCGCTCACCGCATGGCCTGGCTCGCCGACCACCTCGACGACCTGCCGGGTTCGGGCATCGTCTACACCCTGACCGTGGCGGCCGCCGAGGAGGTCACCGCCTTTCTGCGGCAGCGCGGTCACGCCGTCGCCTCCTACACCGGGAAGACGGAGAACGCCGACCGGCAGCAGGCCGAGGAGGATCTGCTCGCCAACCGCGTCAAAGCGCTGGTCGCGACCTCCGCGCTCGGCATGGGCTTCGACAAACCCGATCTCGGATTCGTGGTGCACCTCGGTTCGCCCTCCTCCCCCATCGCCTACTACCAGCAGGTGGGCCGGGCAGGCCGCGGCGTTGAGCACGCCGAGGTGCTGCTCCTGCCAGGACGGGAGGACGAGGCGATCTGGGAGTACTTCACGTCGCTGGCCTTCCCGCCGGAGGAACTGGTGCGCCGTACGCTCCATGTCCTCGCCGAGGCGGACCGCCCGATGTCGCTGCCCGCCCTGGAGCCACTGGTGGAGCTGCGGCGCTCGCGCCTGGAGACCATGCTGAAGGTCCTCGACGTGGACGGGGCGGTCAAGCGGGTCAAGGGCGGCTGGATCGCCACCGGGCAGCCATGGACCTACGAAACCGAGCGCTACGACTGGGTGTCCCGCCAGCGAAAAGCGGAGCAGCAGGCCATGCGCGAGTACGTCGCCGTCACGGGCTGCCGGATGGAGTTCCTGCAGCGGCAACTGGACGATGAGGGGGCGAGCGCGTGCGGCCGCTGCGACAACTGCGCGGGGGCCCGGTTCTCGGCGGACATGTCCGGGGCCGCGCTGGACGCCGCGCGTGTCGATCTGGGGCGCGCGGGCGTCGAGGTCGAGCCCAGGCGCATGTGGCCGACGGGGCTGCCGGCCATCGGCATCGATCTCAAGGGCCGGATCCCTGCCGGGGAACAGGCGGCGCCGGGGCGCGCGTTGGGGCGCCTGTCGGACATCGGCTGGGGCAACCGGCTCCGGCCGATGCTCGTGCCGGGGACACCGGACGCACCTGTGCAGGACGATGTGGCGAGGGCCGTGGTGGACGTACTGGCCGACTGGGCGAAGGGCCCCGGCGGCTGGGCGCCGGGCGCCTCCGACGCGCAGCCGCGGCCGGTCGGCGTGGTCACCATGGCCTCCCGCACCCGGCCGAAGCTGATCCACTCCTTGGCCGCGCGGATCGCGGAGATCGGCCGCCTGCCGCTGCTGGGATCGCTGGAGTACGTCGGAGAGGCGCCGCGGCTGTCGCGCAGCAACAGCGCACAGCGTCTGCACGCCTTGGACGGCACACTGGCGGTACCTCCCGCTCTGGCGTCCGCGATCGCGACGGCGAGCGGTCCCGTCCTGCTCGTGGACGACTACACCGAGACCGGCTGGACCCTGGCGGTCGCGGCCCGCTCACTCCGGCGGGCGGGAGCACAGGGAGTACTGCCTCTGGTCCTGGCTGCCCAGGGGTGATCGCCCGCCGTGGCACCGCGCTCTCGGTGCCACGGCATCGGAAAGTGTCCTGCTCGTACACCCCACGAGTCACCGGACGGCGCCCCGGGTAGGGATATAAGATACAGACCGCCGGATATCGGTCGGTGGCCCCAATTGCTCGTTGCCGCATCCCAGTTCGACAGGAAGAATTGAAGTCCGCTCCCCGCACGGCTCGTCCGTGTTCCGGTTGGGCCTGCTGCGGTGCGCACCCTCCGAATCCGACCCCGCCCGCAGTGTGGGCGCGTAGCCGAAGGGAGGAACGTGACCTTCGGATTCGCTCCGTCCTCGGCGGCACAGTTGTCGACCTCCGCGTCCGCCGCTTCCGCCAGCCGCCTGCTCGAACCCGCCGAGTGGGCCGCCGCGGGGATCCCGCTTCTACGCAAGCCCCGCGAGGTCGTCAGCGGGCTGCACACCCGGCACCGGCCCAAGGCCATGACCGCGATCGTCGGCGTGCTGGACCCCGAGGAAAGGCTGGCGGCGAGCGCCTCGTTCACGCGCCGCCCGGCCTCCGCGGACGGCTGGATGTTCCGCAACGCGCTGCTGGCCCAGTTGCGCCGGGTCATTCCGCACGACCTGCGGCGCCGCACACCCGTACGCACCGCGGTGCTGCTCTACTGCCGTGAGGGTGACGCACGTTGGACGGAGGAGGACGGTGCCTGGATGTGGGGACTGCGTGACGCCTGCACTCTGCACGGGCTGCGGTGCGGCGCGTACATCACACTGACCCGCGACGGCTGGCAGGTACTGGGCGAGGGCCGCGGGGGACGCCGCCCCAGTATGGACTCGACGCCGGAACCTTTCGCCACCGCGGACGACCCTCCCCCGTTGCCCCGCACCGGTGGCGGCGTCTCGGAGGTAATGCGCCGCGCGGCGGCCCGCTGAGCGGTATCGTCCTCAGACCCGGGTTTCCGGATCGCTTCGGCATCCTCGGAGGATGCCGCCCTCACGTCTGCGGGTCCGACCGACGCCCACGAGGTCCGTGGTGGAGCGGCACCCCGGACCTCCGTGGATCATCACGCGAGCGCCGCCGCGACGCACCCAGGACGAAGGGCGGCCAACCGTTTCCGGGCAGGCCAAACCCAGCACTGTGCGGTGCCGCCGCAACGGCCCATCACCCACCCCAGATGTCCGGCAGAGGTCCGGACGCGGCTCAGGCGCCCATGCCCAGTACCGAGTTGATCTGCTGCGGGTCACCACAGACGATCATCAGGGCACCGGCCCGGGCGTGGGCCAGGGGAAGGACGGTGGTGGCAGCGGTGTCAGGACCGCCGTTGACCGCGACCACGACCACCGGACGGGAGGCGGCACGGGAGACGACAGCGGCGTCCGCATAGAAGACGTCGTCGCCGGCATCGTGCTGCGCCCAGTAGGAGGCGTCGCCGAAGGACAGTTCGTGCTCGGCCCACGGATGCGGCCGGCCGGTGGTGATCACCAGCACGTCGCCGGGGGCACGACCCGACTCCAGGAGCAGGTCCACCGCCTCGTCGGCGGCGTCCAGCGCTCCCTCGGCAGGGGCCGGGATCAACTGGACCTGCGGAGACGCCGCGGGGACGTCGGAAACGGCCGGACCCGAAGGGACAGCCTTGGCAGGGGCCACATCTCGCGGCGTACGTTGCACCGGCGGTGCGGGCCGGACAGGGCCCGGACGACCGGGACGGGACGGAGCAGCCGGGCGGGGACCGGGTACGGGACGGGGGGTCGGCGCATTGCGGCCACTGGCCGGCGTGGCGCGGGGACCCTGGGCACTCTCGTGAATCTGAGGCTCCTCGGGAATGAGAGGCATGAGCTGATATTTATCAAACGTTGGTACGGCTCGCACGACCGGGTGGCACAACAGTGCGAGTGGGATCGTCAGAAATCGAAGCCGAGCTGACCCTCGATCTCCGGAACGCTTCCCTCCGCCCAACTGCGGGCCTTCTTGAGATGCCGCCACCGAGGCAGCGCATCAAGATACGCCCACGACAACCGATGGTGCGGGGTGGGGCCCCGCTCCTCCAGTGCGGCCTTGTGCACGGGAGACGGATACCCGGCGTTGTCCACAAAACCGAAGTCTGCATGGTCGATACCCAGTTCGGCCATCATTTTGTCGCGCTGAACCTTGGCGATCACCGAGGCCGCCGCCACGGCCACGCAGGAGCGATCGCCCTTGATCACCGTACGTACCCTCCAGGGTGCGCCCAGGTAGTCGTGCTTCCCGTCCAGGATCACCGCGTCGGGACGGACCGGAAGCGCCCCCAGCGCGCGCGCAGCCGCGAGCCGCAGCGCCGCCGTCATCCCCAGTTCGTCGATCTCCTCGGGCGAGGAGTGTCCTAGCGCGTAGGACGTCACCCACGTCCGCAGCACCTCGGCCAGCTCGGTGCGCCGCCTGATGGTGAGCAGCTTGGAGTCGGTGAGCCCCTCAGGGGGCCGGCGAAGACCGGTGACGGCCGCACAGACGGTGACGGGTCCGGCCCAGGCGCCGCGCCCTACCTCGTCGACACCGGCAATGACCTTCGCTCCGGTCGTGGCGCGGAGGGAGCGCTCGACGGTGTGAGTAGGCGGTTCGTACGGCATGGCGCCCTAAGCGTACGCCGCCCGGATCCCTGAACGACACCCCGGCCCGCCGCTACGGCCGGAATGCCGGCCCTCGCCGGGGTCAGGCCCCGTTCGGCCGGGGCAAGGGCAGCATCAGCAGGTCGACCATTTCTTCGATGTCCTGGTCGCTCCATTCGCTGGCGCACATCTTGTTGCGATACATCATCATCGCCGGGATGGCGTCGTAGACGTATCCGTTCGCCGCGCCGGGGCGCACCTCGCCTCGCTCAATTCCCCGGCCGATGACCACACCCAGCAACTTGATCATCGGCTCTACGACACCTTCGACGATCACGGCCTGGAAGCGCTCGACCTGCATCGAGTCGCATTCGTGAATCACCGCGCGGAGCGCGAAACCCGGACGGGAGAACATCGCCTGCCGGGCCTGACGGCACAGGGCAAGCAGGTCCTCACGCACGCTCCCGAGATTGGGAGCCTCCTCCACACCCGGCAGAGCGCTCCGCAGCGCGTCCGCGACGAGATCCTCCTTCGACGGCCAGCGGCGATAGACCGCGGCCTTGCCGGTCTGGGCGCCGGCCGCGACTCCCTCCATCGTGAGACCGTTCCAGCCGACGGTGCTGAGTTGCTCCAGCGCGGCAGGGCGTGGGCGGCGCCGTCGCCTCGCCCACCTCGCCGGCCCTGATCACCACGACGTTCCGCGAGGGACCGGAGCGCAACCGGGCGTTCGGTGTCTTCGCCGCCGTGTCCGCCGGTGGTGGTGCCATCGGTCTGCTCGCCGGCGGCATGCTCACCGACTGGCTCGACTGGCGCTGGGTCCTTTTCGTCAACGTGCCGATCGGCCTTCTGATCGTCTCGCTGACGCCTCGGTTCATCCATGAGTCCGAACGCCACCCGGGACGATTCGACATCGCCGGCGCACTGACCTCGACCCTGGGCATGGCCTCTCTCGTGTACGGCTTCATCCGCGCTTCCGAGAACGGCTGGCGCGACGGCCTGACCCTCGCATCGTTCGGCGCGGCCGTGGTTCTGTTGCTCGCCTTCGTCTTCACCGAGAGGCGGGCCAAGGAAGCGATCACCCCGCTGAAGATGTTCGCCGACCGCAACCGCTCGGGCACGTATGTGATCATGCTGAGCCTGACCGCGGCGATGTTCGGGGTGTTCTTCTACATCGTGTTGTTCGTGCAGAACGTGCTCTGCTACAGCCCGATCAAGGCCGGGCTGGCCTTCCTGCCCGTGACGGTCGCGATCGGCATCGGGGCCGGTCTGTCGCAGCGGTTCCTTCCCTCGCTCGGCCCCAAGCCGTTCATGATCATGGGCGCGACGTTCGTGGTCATCGGTCTCGTCTGGCAGAGCTTCATCAGCCCTGACAGCTCCTACCTCGACGGAGTACTGGGCCCGCTGGTGATCTTCGGTTTCGGCATGGGCCTGAACTTCGTGACGGTGACGGTCACGGCCGTCTCCGGCGTCGCCCAGCACGAAGCCGGCGCCGCGTCCGGGCTGCTCAACGCCACACAGCAGGTGGGCGGTTCGCTCGGCCTGTCCATCCTCACCACAGTCTTCGGCTCGGCCAGCAGGGACGAGGCGACGAAGCAACTGCCGAAGTTCCTCGCCGACGGCTCGCCCGCGCAGAAGACAGAATTCGCCAAGACGCAGCAATTGCCTGCCCCTTGGGGCCACGAGGTACTCGCGCACGGCATCTCGACCGCCTTCATACCCGCGGCCGCGATGGTCGTACTCGCCCTGGCCACCGCCTGGCTGGTGATCAAGGTCCGCAAGAGCGACCTGGAGGCCCTCTCCGGAGCCGCCGGCCCAGGGATCGGCTGAGCCGGAAGGCGGACCACAGGACCGCGGATGGCCGGACCGAGCCCGGGGGACGGACGGCGAGGGCGAAGATTCGGCCATCCGCATCATGGCCATGAGGACGGGAAGCGGAAGCAGCATCAGCGGCCGGACGAGCGTCCCCGGTAGGACCAGCGCTACTGTCAAGATCAGCGCCACCGGCAAAAGCAGCACCCCCAGCAAGCCCGGCGGCACCCGCCGAACCGGCGTCAGCACCGCGATCGCCATCGCCACACCCCACCGTTCACCTTGACCAAGCCCCCGCCGTTGTCTGAACCTCGCGTCCGCGCACCCCATACGCCACACAGTCGATGTCAGAACAACGCGCGCCCATCACGTAGAGTTCCCAATGATCACACAGAGTTCTCGGCGGTGGTGCGGCACCTGGCCGGCAGGCGGCAGCCACAGCCCGGCCCCCTGGGTGCTTGGTATGCGGACGTTCCGGAACTACGTAGCCAACGCACGGCCCGGACGCCCCGCGAAGGAGCATCAGCCGTCACCATCCGGCCGCCCTATTCGGAGAACCAGTTCGGCAGCGGATCCCGCCAGCGCACGAAAGGCCGGTCGAGCGTGTACCTGCCGTCGTCGCCGAGAACCAGCATGCGCATCTCCCCGTTCTCGGGGTTTGACAGCGATTCGAATTCCGCGACCGTCCAGTGGAACCAGCGCATGCAAAAGAGCCGCATCGCCAGGCCGTGGGTCACCAGGAGCACATTGGGTGGGTGATCGGGGGCTTCGAAGCTACGGAAGAGGCTCTCCAGGAATCCCCCGACCCGGTCGTAGACATCGGCCCCGGACTCGCCCTGCGGGAATCGGAAGAAGAAGTGCCCGTACGCGTCGCGGTAGGTTTTCTGGAGCCGGACGTCGTCGCAGTCCTGCCAGTTCCCCCAGTCCTGCTCACGCAGGCGCGGCTCCTCGCGCACCCGTATCAGTTCGGGGTCGAGGTGAAAGGCGCGGAGCGTTTCGTGCGTGCGCCGGTACGGCGAGACGTACACGCTCACCCGCTCCCGGCCGAACACTTCCCGGAGCCGCTTGCCCGTCTCCTCGGCCTGCTGCCAGCCGCGCTCGGTGAGAGCGAGGGCGTGGTCGGGTTCCCGCTCGTAGACGGAGTCATCGACATTGCCCGTCGACTCGCCGTGCCGGACAAGGACGATGCGCCGTGGTCGTGCCATTGCTGGTTGGAGGCACGGTGTCCTTGCGGATCCGTTTCCTCCGTCCCCTTTCAATCCGTGCGTGCGGTTGCCCCGCACACGACTTACCGGTGATCTTCTTGGCAGCGTTACGCAGCCTTCGGACAGCGAATGACACTCCGCAGTTCATGCAGGCCATGCCCGTTGAACCACTCTTCAGTCCACTCCCGCTGCCGGCCGCGCCGCAGGTTGCGTCCGCGTTCTTCAACCATCGGCCTGTCTCGCACTTCCGAGACGGACGCATGTCCGTCCACTACGACATGACCGTCCACTACGACATGTCCATCCACTACGACGGTGATTTCCCCGTCGGGGCAGTTGGACCGGGTGACTGCCCTCGCATTCACCCTCACCGCGGACGTGGCCAATGTGAGGGCCCGTTCCTCCCGGCACGTGATGTTCGGCCTCCTCGCACTCCCGCTGCCTTCCGGACGACTTCGCCATCGGCTGATACGTCCGGCCGTCTGCGCGACGCCGGGCAGGGTCAGACGGGACTCTCCGGTTCCGGCCCGGCCCGCACGGTGCACAGGTGCCGCGCTCCGTACCCAGGGAGGACACAAGGGCCGACCCCGGAACAGGGCCCCCGGAACATGGCCTTCGCCCCGGCATGACGGGCTCGGACGCTCCGCTGTCCGTTCGACGAGGCTGCAAGGTTCGCGTGACGCCACGGCCCGCGCGCCCTCTTCCCTCAAAGGGGGTCTTGACATCCCGCCCAGCCCGACACGTCTCCAGGACGAACCGAGACCTGCTGCCGGGCACCCCGTGTCCGCCCGGACGGGACTGCCACCCGCGAGCCTGGACCGGCTTTCTGGACGCACCATGTCAAAACCCTAGATCGGGTGGCACCCGGTCGAGCACTCTTACGCGCTCCATACGGCGTAGGTCACACGAATCCTGCACCACAGGCCACTCAGGGCCACATGCCGCACGCGTTCGGTCGTCAAACCGTCCAGGCCGGTTCCAGTTCCACGATGTCACCGGTGAGCGCCGAGATGTCCGCTTCGGTCTGGGCACGCAGCGCCAGCCGTTCCACCCGCTCGGTGCGGTACTTGCCGTGCTCTGCGGCCGAGCGCCACATCGACAGGATCAGAAACTCGTGCTCAGGGGCCTCGGCGAACATGCCGCGGATCATGCCGGGCGAGCCGGCCATGGCGGGGTTCCAGACCTTCTCCTGCATCAGCGTGAAGTTCTCCACCCGTGCCTCGTGGACGCGGCAGTGGGCGACACGGACCAGGTCGGAGTCCGCGAATCGCGGTTCGAAGCCGGTCTTCACGTCGAACCGGTACTCGAAGAGTTTGACCTGGCTGTCCTTGAACGTACCCGCCTGGGCCGAGGCCAGCCGGTCGTGCGACCGGGCCATGAAGGAGTCGTAGAAAGCGCGACTCTCCCAGAAGGCGAAAACGTGCGCCACGCCGGGCCGCTGCCGACTCCAGCCACCGCCCTGCCCGCGAAATCCCGGCTCTCCCGGAAGCCCCGCCCATTTCCGCTGCCCCCGCTCGAACCCGCGGCGGTCCACCACGGTGCAGCGAATCCACTTGACCAGCACCGCGCCATCGTAAGGCCATGGAGCATGGCGCCGGTCACGCTCCGCCGGAGATCGCCCGCACACAGGTCCATGGAGCGTGGCACGATGGACAACGAACCTTGGCAACGGGGAAGTTGGCAAGTTCCCGGAGGGGGACGGAAGGGGAATCCTGGTGAACGGCCTGAGCAAGGGCATCCGCAAGGTCGAGATCGCGCTGAAGTGGGATCCGAGCCCTGTGGGACAGCCCCCCACCGATCTCGACCTCATCGCGGCCACGTACGAGAGGGACGATCCCTACGGCACGCCCGCCTATCTGGTGCATTTCGACAGCCGCTCGCCCGACGGGACGATCCTCCTCAATCGGGACAGCGCGGACGGCAAGGGTTTTGGTTCGGACGAGGTCATGACAGTCGAACTCGACCGGCTCGACGGCCGGTACGCGCGCGTGGTGGTCGGCGTCGTCATCCAGCAGCGGCCCGTGGACCGGAGGTTCGTGAATGTCCTGAATCCGGCGGTGCGCATCCAGGAGGGGTACACCGTCCTGGCCGAGGACGACTTCGCATCCGTCCTCGGGGCGACAGCGGCGACCTTCGCGGAGTTCGTGCGTGACGAGTCCGGCGGATGGGACTTCCTTCCCGGTGCGCACGGCTTCGAGGAGGATCCCGCCGTCTTCTCCAGGGTCATGGGCCGACGCGGCGGGCCGGGCGGTCAGCCCGGGTAGGAACCCGGGGAGGACCTCATCCCGGCTGAGGCACGACGATCGCGCGGGTCCGCGGCGGCGCTTCCGGGACCGCCCGGCGCTGGGTGGGCTTGCGCGGCGACGCGTCCGTGTGGCGTGTGCCGACACGGCGGCCGGCCGGTAGGTGGAGCAGGCGCGGCGCGAGCATCGTGCTGGACGCCGGCACAGGGAGCCGGACCGGGCGGGCCTGTCCCGTGTCGACGCCTCGGGGTCGGGCGCAAGCTACCGGGGCGACGCGGTCATGGCCGGAGAGTACGAGGGCGTAGACCGCCGTACGAGCGGAGAGGGGGGGGCGGGCCCCCCCCGGCCCCCCCCCCCCCCCCCGGGGACCCCCCCCCCCCGGGGGGGGCCCCCCCCCCCCCCGGGGGCGGGGGCCCCCCCCGCCGGGGCCCCAGCGGGCCCGGGGGCGCCGCGGGGGGGGGGGCCCCCGGCGCCGGGGGGGGGGGGGGGTGGGCGGGTGGGGGGGGGGGGGGCGCCGGCCGGCGGGGGGGGGGGGGGGCGCGGCCCCGGGGCGGGCCCCCCCTCTCTCACGGGATCAGCTGCAGCCGCTGGTCGAGCCGCAGCCCTCGCAGATGTAGCAGGAACCGGCTCGCTGCATCTTCGTGCCGCAGGAGAAGCACAGCGGTGCGTCGGCCTGGATGCCGAGCTGCATCTCCACCAGTTCGGCGCTGGTGTGTGCCTGCCTCGGGGCGGCCTTGGCCACAGCGGCCTCGGCCTGGGGTGCGGACACGGCCTTCAGCTCGGTCTGACGCGGTGCGGACTGGGCCAGGCCCTCCACGTCGACTTCGTCCTCGGTCGGCTCGTAGGAACCCGTCTCCAGGTGGCGCTGGCGCTCCTCGGCGGAGTGGATGCCGAGCGCGGAGCGCGTCTCGAAAGGCAGGAAGTCCAGGGCCAGACGGCGGAAGATGTAGTCGACGATCGACTGCGCCATCCGCACGTCCGGGTCATCGGTCATACCGGCCGGCTCGAAGCGCATGTTGGTGAACTTGGAGACGTACGTCTCCAGGGGCACGCCGTACTGGAGGCCGACAGAGACGGCGATGGAGAAGGCATCCATCATGCCCGCGAGGGTCGAGCCCTGCTTGGACATCTTCAGGAAGACCTCACCGAGACCGTCGTCCGGGTAGGAATTGGCCGTCATATAGCCCTCGGCGCCGCCGACGGTGAAGGACGTGGTGATGCCGGGACGTCCCTTCGGGAGCCGCTTGCGGACCGGACGGTACTCGACGACCTTCTCGACCTTGGGGGCCGCTTCGGCCTTGGCCTCGGTCTTCTTGTCGTCGTCCTTCTTCTTGGCGGAGAGCGGCTGGCCGACCTTGCAGTTGTCGCGGTAGATGGCGAGCGCCTTCACGCCCATCTTCCATGCCTCGAAGTAGATCTCCTCGACCTCTTCGACGGTCGCCGACTCCGGCATGTTGACCGTCTTGGACAGAGCCCCGGAGATCCACGGCTGGATCGCGGCCATCATGCGGACGTGGCCCATCGGGGAGATCGCCCGCTCGCCCATGGCGCAGTCGAACACCTCGTAGTGCTCGTGCTTGAGGCCGGGGGCGTCGATCACGTTGCCGTGCTCGGCGATGTGGGCGACGATCGCCTCGATCTGCTCCTCCTGGTAGCCCAGGCGGCGCAGGGCCTGCGGGACGGTGCCGTTGACGATCTGCATCGAGCCGCCGCCGACCAGCTTCTTGAACTTGACCAGGGCGAGGTCCGGCTCCAGGCCGGTGGTGTCGCAGGACATCGCGAGCCCGATGGTGCCGGTCGGCGCGATGACGGAGGCCTGGGCGTTGCGGAAGCCGTTCTTCTCGCCGAGGCGCTGCACGTCCTGCCATGCCTCCGTGGCGGCGGCCCAGACCGGCGTGTCCAGGTCGTCCATGCGGACGGCCGTGCCGTTGGCGTCGCCGTGCTGCTTCATGACGCGCTTGTGGGCGTCGGCGTTGCGGGCGTAGCCGTCGTACGGGCCGACGACCGCGGCGAGTTCGGCGGAGCGGCGGTAGGACGTGGCGGTCATCAGGGAGGTGATGGCACCGGCGAGGGCGCGGCCGCCCTCGGAGTCGTAGGCGTGGCCGGTGGCCATCAGCAGAGCACCCAGGTTGGCGTAGCCGATGCCGAGCTGGCGGAACGCGCGCGTGTTCTCGCCGATCTTCTGGGTCGGGAAGTCGGCGAAGCAGATGGAGATGTCCATCGCGGTGATGACGAGTTCGACGACCTTCGCGAAGCGCTCGACCTCGAACGACTGGTTGCCCTTGCCGTCGTCCTTCAGGAACTTCATCAGGTTCAGCGAGGCGAGGTTGCAGGACGTGTTGTCCAGGTGCATGTACTCGCTGCAGGGGTTCGAGCCGTTGATCCGGCCGGACTCCGGGCAGGTGTGCCAGTGGTTGATGGTGTCGTCGTACTGGATGCCGGGGTCGGCGCAGGCCCAGGCGGCCTCGGCCATCTTGCGGAACAGGTCCTTGGCCTCGACCTCCTCGATGACCTCGCCGGTCATCCGCGCGCGGAGGCCGAACTTTCCGCCTCGCTCGACGGCCTTCATGAACTCGTCGTTGACACGGACCGAGTTGTTGGCGTTCTGGTACTGGACGGACGTGATGTCGTCGCCGCCCAGGTCCATGTCGAAGCCCGCGTCGCGCAGGGCGCGGATCTTCTCCTCCTCCTTCACCTTGGTCTCGATGAAGTCCTCGATGTCGGGGTGGTCGACGTCGAGGATGACCATCTTGGCGGCCCGGCGGGTGGCTCCGCCGGACTTGATCGTTCCTGCGGAGGCGTCGGCGCCCCGCATGAAGGAGACCGGACCCGAGGCATTGCCTCCGGAGGAGAGCAGTTCCTTGGAGGAGCGGATACGGGAGAGGTTCAGGCCGGCACCGGAACCGCCCTTGAAGATCATCCCCTCTTCCTTGTACCAGTCGAGGATCGACTCCATGGAGTCGTCGACGGACAGGATGAAGCAGGCAGAGACCTGCTGGGGCTGGGGCGTGCCCACGTTGAACCAGACGGGGCTGTTGAAGCTGAAGATCTGGTGCAGGAGGGCGTACGCCAGCTCGTGCTCGAAGATCTCGGCGTCGGCGGGCGAGGCGAAGTACTTGTGGTCCTCTCCGGCCTTCCGGTACGTCTTCACGATGCGGTCGACCAGCTGCTTGAGGCTGGTCTCGCGCTGCGGGGTGCCCACGGCACCACGGAAGTACTTGCTGGTGACGATGTTGACCGCGTTCACCGACCAGAAGTCGGGGAACTCGACGCCACGCTGCTCGAAATTGACCGAGCCGTCGCGCCAGTTGGTCATGACGACGTCACGACGCGCCCACTCCACCTCGTCGTACGGGTGTACGCCGGGGGTGGTGTGGATGCGCTCGATACGCAGCCCCTTGGTGGCCTTGGCACCCTTGGCTCGGGAACCTCGTGCCGGACCGCTCGCCGTCTCTGTCATGCCGCCTCCCTGTACGGGCTAAAACGCCCTGAAGTGCCGCGATGTTCCCGTGGCACGGTGTTCTGTCATGTGTTGCGAGCACCTACACGCTGCCGCCCGCAACAAGTCTTCGATCGCCGCCGTCGGGCCGGATCCCGGACCTCTGGTCCGCTCCGGCACCCCCTCAGTCGGCGGCGTGGGCGGGCACCGGGACCTCGACGGCCCCTCCGCGCCCGCGCTCGTCCTTCCGGCCCCCCGATCCCGCGTCTTCGTCGTCCGCGGCAGGGCCCTGCCTCGCCTTCCTCAGCTCGGCGATCGCCGCCTCGAAGTCCTCAAGCGAGTCGAACGCCCGGTAGACGGACGCGAACCGCAGATAGGCGACGAGGTCCAGTTCCTGCAACGGGCCGAGTATGGCCAGCCCCACGTCGTGCGTGGTCAGCTCGGCGCTTCCGGTGGCCCGCACCGCCTCCTCGACCCGCTGGCCGAGCTGGGCGAGCGCGTCCTCCGTGACAGGCCGCCCCTGGCACGCCTTGCGCACACCGTTGATGACCTTGGTACGGCTGAAAGGCTCGGTGACCCCCGACCGCTTGACCACCATGAGCGAACACGTCTCCACGGTCGTGAAGCGACGGGAGCAGTCCGGGCACTGTCGGCGCCTGCGGATCGACGTGCCGTCATCGGTCGTACGACTGTCCACGACACGGCTGTCGGGGTGCCTGCAGAAGGGGCAGTGCATGATCTCCAACCCTCCTCACAGCAGACCCAATGGCCTCGACAGACCACCCGGGTCCCTCGAAGCAGCCCCCAGCATAGGCGATCTCTCGGACACCGAAGACCCGGGGGACCACAACTTGTGGGCAGCTGTAGCAATCCAACCACTAGATGTGGTGCTTGGCTCAATACTTCAGCACGCGCGCGTGTCGCGCGAGCGCCCTGCGGGGAATACGGAGATACCGTGGATGCCGCACGGAGGACACGTAGGACTCCGGCGCAGATGAGGACCGGCTCCCGGCCGACGGGCCGCCGGATGGCAGACTGACTGCACAACCCACGAGGTCGGCACCTCGGCGGTGAAGAGTACAACAATGAGGCTCTTTATCCGCCGGGCGCCGTGTTAGCCATACACCCAGACATGTGATCGCGGGAGACGAACCGCGTTTTTTCACTCGAACGTGTGTTTGGCGCAACCTTTCGAAAGCAACTACCGTTGTGCAGCAGGGAGACCATCGAGAGGGGCCGACGTGACCACCACCGCAGACAGTGCCGCCATCACTGCCCAGGACCGCCCCCAGGGCCGAATTGAGCCGGTGCATGCCATGAACGATGCCGCGAGTCCCGAAGCGCACAAGCGCTCCATGCCTGGCCGACCTCCAGGCATCCGGGCGGACAGTTCGGGACTCACCGATCGGCAGCGCCGAGTCATCGAGGTCATCCGGGACTCCGTGCAGCGGCGTGGTTACCCACCGTCGATGCGGGAGATCGGCCAGGCAGTCGGCCTGTCCAGCACCTCCTCGGTCGCGCACCAGCTGATGGCGCTCGAACGCAAGGGATTCCTGCGTCGCGACCCGCACCGCCCGCGCGCGTACGAGGTCCGCGGTTCCGACCAGACCATGACCGTGCAGCCCACGGACACCGCCGGCAAGCCCGCCGCTTCTTACGTGCCCCTGGTCGGCCGTATCGCCGCCGGTGGCCCGATCCTGGCCGAGGAGTCGGTCGAGGACGTCTTCCCCCTCCCCCGCCAGCTGGTGGGCGACGGCGAGCTGTTCGTCCTGAAGGTCGTCGGCGACTCCATGATCGAAGCGGCGATCTGCGACGGCGACTGGGTCGCCGTCCGCCGCCAGCCGGTCGCCGAGAACGGCGACATCGTCGCCGCGATGCTGGACGGCGAGGCCACCGTCAAGCGCTTCAAGCGCGAGGACGGCCATGTCTGGCTCCTCCCGCACAACTCGGCCTACGAGCCGATCCCCGGCGACGACGCGACCATCCTGGGGAAGGTCGTCGCCGTCCTGCGCCGCGTCTGACGGCCGGACGGGCGAGCCCTCGGTTCGTCCCCTGACCGGGCCCCGGAACCCCTGCGCCGGTTCCGGGGCCCTGCCCTGCGCGTACGGAAATGGGCAGCCGTCGTATCCAGGAAAACCGGCCGCCGTCGGCCCAGCACCGTGGGTGGGTCTGTCCCCGCTCAGGGACAGACCCACCCACGGTCACTGCGCTTCCGCCTGCTGCGCGACGGCGTCGATGGCGGCGAGAGACTTGCGCACCTGGTTACGGTCCGTGGTGTACCAGAAGTCGGGCAGTGACGCCTTGAGGTAACTGCCGTACCGTGCCGTGGCCAGCCGCTGGTCCAGCACGGCGACCACGCCCCGGTCGCCCGACGCCCGGACGAGCCGGCCCGCGCCCTGCGCCATCAGAAGTGCCGCATGAGTGGCGGCGACCGCCATGAAGCCGTTGCCGCCCGCGTCCTCCACCGCCTTCTGCCGGGCGCTCATCAACGGGTCGTCAGGGCGCGGGAAAGGAATCTTGTCCATCACGACCAGCTGGCAGCTGGTCCCCGGGACGTCGACGCCCTGCCAGAGCGACAGCGTGCCGAACAGACAGGTCCTGGGATCGGCGGCGAAATTCTTGATCAGCTCGCCAAGGGTCTCCTCGCCCTGAAGCAGGATCGGGAACTCCGGGATCCGCGAACGCAAATCCTCCGCGGCGAGCTGGGCCGCCCGCATGGAGGAGAAGAGACCGAGAGCGCGACCACCCGCAGCCTGGATGAGTTCGGCCAGTTCGTCGAGCATATCGGCGCGATCACCGTCCCTGGCCGGTCGGGACAGGTGCTTGGCCACGTACAGGATTCCCTGTTTGCGATAGTCGAAGGGCGAACCGACGTCGATGCCCTTCCACTGGGGGAGATCTTCTCCCTCCGTGCCCTCCGGGGCGAGGCCCAGGGAGGCTCCGACCCCGTTGAAATCGCCGCCCAGCTTGAGCGTCGCGGACGCGAGGACGACGGAACGGTCCGCAAAGAGCTTCTCCCTGAGGAGCCCGGAGACGGACATGGGCGCAACCCGGAGGGAAGCGCCGAACCGGTCGTGGCGCTCGTACCAGACGACATCCCACTCGGAGCCGTTCGCCACGCGCTCCGCGACGTCGTGCACCGTCTCCACGGATGCCAGGGCCTGTTTGCGGATGGCGTCCTCGTCCTGCACCGACTTGTCCCGGGTCGCGCCGATCGCGGAGATGACAGTGCGAGCGGCGTCCCTCAGGGCCATCAGGGCGTAGGCAAGGTCCTCCGGGATCTCTTCCAAGCGGCCGGGCAAAGCCAGTTCCATCAGCCGCTCGAAGCCCTCGGCCGCGGTCTGGAGCTGGTCCGCTGCCTTCTCGTTGACGAGCTTCGCGGCGCGGCGCACCGCCCGGTTGACCTGGCCTGGAGTCAGCTCACCGGTCGCGACACCGGTGACGCGCGAAACGAGTTCGTGCGCCTCGTCCACGATCAGCACCTCGTGCTGCGGAAGCACCGGGGCGCCCTCGATGGCGTCGATCGCGAGCAAGGCGTGGTTGGTGACGACGACCTCGGCGAGTTTGGCCCGCTCTCGGGCCATCTCGGCGAAGCACTCCGCACCGTACGCACACTTCGAGGCGCCCAGACACTCCCGTGAGGAGACCGACACCTGCGCCCAGGCGCGGTCGGACGCACCGGGGGTCAGGTCGTCCCGGTCCCCCGTCTCGGTCTCGTCCGCCCAGTCCCGCAGTCGGAGCAGGTCCTGTCCCAGCTTGCTGGTCGGTGCCGCTGCCTCGAACTGGTCGAAAAGCCCCTCCTCCTCGTCCTGCGGCACACCCTCGCGAAGACGGTGCAGACACAGGTAGTTCGACCGCCCCTTGAGCATCGCGAACTCCGGGCGTCTGCGCAGCAACGGGTGCAGCGCCTCGACCGTGCGTGGGAGATCGCGCTCCACCAACTGGCGCTGCAGGGCCAAAGTGGCGGTCGCGACGACCACACGCTCCCCGTGGGCGAGCGCGGGCACCAGGTAACCCAGCGACTTACCGGTGCCGGTGCCGGCCTGGACCAGCAGATGGGAACCGTCGTCGATCGCCTCGGCGACGGATTCAGCCATGGTCACCTGACCGGGGCGCTCCGTGCCGCCGACGGCCTCGACAGCGGCATGGAGGAGTTGGGGGAGTGAGGGCTTCGTCATAGCCCGACCACCCTACGGCCCGGCACCGACAAACGCGTGATCAAGACGGGGAGGAAGGGCGGTCCGGAGAACGGTGGCGTTCGGCCGACACCAGCGCAAGGGCCGGGGAGTGTGCCGGACAGCCTCGGCAGGGGTCGGGGAAGGTCTGGGCGGATCATCGTGGGACTCCTCGGCGGATACGAGACGAGACGGTGGCGACGTGGCAGATGCGGGAAGCCACGGATTCGGGATCCACGAGAGGCCGGCGCGGTCCGGCGGTCCGGCGGTCCGGCTCCCCGGTCGAATTGACAGTGCAGAAACGGGAACCGGATCGGCGCGAGATACGTACTACATGTGAACGCGTCGTCACTCGGCGCTACAGCACATCGCGCAGTGACCGGTCGCGCATCATCAGAGCGGCCCGCTTGGCAGGCAGTTCGACCTCGGCGGCGAATCGGAAACCTGCGCTCAGAAAGGCGGCGATGGACGGAGTGTTGCGAAGGTCAGGCTCGGCCACGACTCGTGCGCAGGTCGGCCGTCGGCTCATAACCAAGTCGGCCACGGCTCTGAGCAGTGTGGAACCAAGACCCCGCCCCCGGTCGGCGACACCACCGACCAGAAGGTGGATTCCGGTGTCGTGCGGACGGGCCGGGTAGTGGCGGGCCAGTGGATCCAGGTCGGCCCGATAGATCTCCCAGTAGCTCATCGGAGTGTCGTCCAGCATGCCGAGACACGGGACACTGCGGCCGTCACCTGTGAGGTGGGCCCGCAGGTGGGCCTCGGTCCGCTCTGGTGAGCCGGCCAGTTCCCAGAACGCGGCGACGGCCGGGTCGTTCATCCAGCGGTTGATGAGCAGGAGGTCGTGGTAGAGGCGCACAGGGACCAGCCGGAACCGGCCCGCGGGCGTCGCGGTCACGCCCCAGGCCGCGACGTGGTCGAGCAGGTCGTCGCCCGCAACGGAGTATGGGGAGACGCCCGTCGAGGAGAACGGTCCAGTGTCCGCCGCGAGGCCCGCACCGTCGGCCTCGACCGCAAAGGACGAGTCGGCATCCGGAGACGGGCAGGACCGTGCGGAGTCCAACTCCCCGGCGCGCCGGCCGACGCCCGCCGCCTGGGCCGCCGCGGCCCGCGCCCAAGGCGGCTCTTGCTCACTGGACACGGCCACGGCCACGGCGAGCGGACCAGCAGCGGTCCCGCCTTCGCGGTCGTCCGGCTCCCCTGCGAAGAGGGCGATGAGTTCGTCGGGGAGGCGCAGGTCCAACGTGTCCTCGCTGTCCCCTCCGGAGTCGGAGCGGCCCGGGTGAGCGGGGATCGGGTCGGCATCGGTGTTCGCGTCGGTGGGAGGCACGGCGCGCTCCTCTCGGGGGCCGAGGTGCATCGCATTCCTCGGAGGGTGATGGAAATGGTCGTTGTTCGGTTCAGAAGTGAAGGGGGTTGGCGATGGTGACGTAGACGGACTGGGTGTCCACCGGTCCGACGAGTTCGTCGAGGCCGTGCAGCCGGGTCAGCAGGTTGGCCTTGCAGCGCAGGACAGGAGAGTCGAGCAGGCGGGCGGGCAGTGAAGTCCGCAGTTGTGTGGGCCCCGCGGCGGTACCGGCGAGGAAGCGACGGAACGCGGCCAGCAGCAGGCATTCGTCGGCGAGTTGCTGTGAACCGAACGCGCCGATCAGGCCGAACACATTGTTGATGGCGAGGTAGTAGGCAAACCGTTCGTCGGTGACCTCGTCGGAGACGAACGTGTCGCTGTGCTCACCGATGCCGGGCAGCCGGGCATCGAGTTCTGCTCGCCGGGACTCGCGGAAGTAGTAGCCCTGGTTGTCTCGGTAGCGGCCGCCTACGGGCCAGCCGTCGCCGTCCAGCAGGAGCAACGTGTTCTGCTGGTGCGCCTCCAGGGCGATCCCCGACTCACTGTCCAGCCACAGCACAGGACGCACGACCTGCTCCAGGTATCGCAGGAACCACTCCACGGCCACCGCTCCGCGTGGGCGGCCGGTCCGCTCGGCGATCCGCGTCATGACTTCGACCAGGCGTGAGCCGTGTGATGGTGTTGCCGGGGACACGGAGTGCGGGCCTGCGGCGGAGGGGGTCATGGGCCGAGGTGCGACGAGACCGGCAATGCAGGAGACGTCGTCGGCCGGCTCGAAGGGGTTGTGCCGGATCACCACGTCGAGGCCCTGAACGGGTCGGCCGGCCGGGTCGTCGACGGCCAGCCAAGCAGGGTCACGGACGATGTCGAAACCCGGATGCGCGGCCTTCCACTGCCGGGACAGGCCGGAGCGCAACAAGCGGTGTACCTCGATGCCGCGGTGGAGTTCCTTACGGAGGTTCTCCCGCCGGGAGTTGGTGATCCGGAGGGCCAGCGAGAGTTTGAGCATCGCGGGAGCGCCGGAGTGATGAACGGTGCGTACGGAGGAGGTGGGATTCCAGGGGGATCCGAAGGGACCGAGTTCCTGGAGGAGCCCTGCTTCGAGAAGGGCAACGATGTCCGTACGGTGCCGGATCTCACGCGACTGCCAGGGGTGCAGGGGCAGGGCGGCGTACCCGTCGGGCAGGGGCAGCCCCGGGCCGGCGAGCCGTGCCATGAGTTGCTCCGCTCGCAGGGGGCGTCCGCGTTCGGTCCAGGCCGAATCGGTGACGAGCAAGGGAGGTGCTACGGCCAGCCAGTGCAGAGGGAAGGAGCCACGCAATTCCGGTGAGTACGGACGGGCTTCGGCTTCGGACAGACCTTCGCGACTCTTCGGGGTGGGGTGCAGCGGGTGCCCGAGCAGGAGCGCCTGTTCGGCGCTGAGGAACCGGTCGTGGCCGTCGGCAGGGCGGGCACGGCGGTCGCTGATGAAGGCGGAAGTACGGCGGACCGAATCAGCCACCCGTGCAATCAGGTCTCCGCAGTCGGTGCTCACCGTGGTGTCCGAGGTGGCGGGATCGGTGCCGCTACCGCTGTCCGTCTCCCGGGCGATCAGCGCGGCGAGCATCGCGGCGTCGATCGGTGGGGCGCCTTCGGGAGCACCGGCCAGGCGTGGGGGTCCGAAGCGGTGCCAGCCGGTCGGGGACCAGTAGCGAACGGGTGCGGTCAGCGCCGTGCCGCTGTTCGGCAGTGGGATACGGAGGGCGTGCGGGGTGACGTCGGGTGCGGTGAGGTTCGTCTCGCGGACCCAGCAGCGGAGCAGGTTCTCCACGGCGGCGCTCTGGGCGGCCGTATGGGGGTCGGCATGCTCCAGTAGGTCGTCGGACGCGCCAGGTGAGCGGTTCCCTTCCGGGGTCCGTGGCCGCTGGTCGGGTACCCACTCGGCTTCCGGTGACGGCGAGGGCTGGGCGTCCCGGAAGGTGGTGTCAGGGGCATGGGAGCGGCCGCAGGGGGTGGAGTTGGTGTTCAAGACTGTTCCTTGGGAGCGCGCGGAGCAGGTGATCGACGGCCTCCGAGGTCGCTCGACCTCGTGCGGCGAAGAGCCTGGGCGGTGATGCGATGGTGAAGGGACGTGGTTCATGAGGGAGCGAAGGGGGTGATTCCTGGACGGGACGACAGTGCGGTGGCATGGACAACACGTGGCATGAAGGGCTCACGGGAGGATGCCGGGGCGGGGTGAGGTCATGGTCTGTTGTGGCCGTCCCGCGTGTGCCGTCCGACTCATGCCTCCCGTCCGGGCGTAGCTTCCGTGCAGGGGGATTGCTCGGTGCGGACGGTGCCGGGCTGGCCTGTGCGGCCTGTGGCGTGCAGGGGACGGTCTATGGCGGGACGGCCGGTGCGGCCCGGTACCGGCGTCGGAATGTTGGTGTGGTGGCTGCGGGTACGGGTCGCCGCATCGCGGGCCGGTCGGCGTTTCCGGGTGGTGTCGTGCGTGGCGTGTGCGCCTCCGGACGTCTCGCCGGACACTGAATCGCTTGCCGAGTCGGTCGCAGCCACAGCTCCGCGTCCTCCCGCTGTCCAGAGGCGAGTTGATCCACGGGACCGGGCATGGGCAGCACAGGCCCCTCGCCGCTACAACCTCGGACCGCTCACCTGGTTACGGGTTGTTTCAAGATCCTTGCCGTGACGTAGTTGTTGCTGTTCCATCAGGAGCCGCCCACAGCGAGCGCATAGTGTGTGAAGCCGTGCGCAGGGGCCGTACGGGAGGCATTAACTCCCCGGAGTTGCAGCTGACTTCGCGGTCGCAGCACCGAGTTTCCTTACCACCGGGGGGAGTCAAGATCATGCGATCGATACGGCGGTCCTGCAGCGTTCGCCGTGGGAGGGGTGCGGGCCGCGGAACCTCCCGCGTGCTGGCGGCCGTGGCCCTCGCCTCGGCGTTGGCACTCACCGCCACCGCGTGCACCATCGGCGGCAACGACGACGCGGGCGGACGGCCGACCGCCTCCGCGGACGGTGGGGACGGCAAGATCACGATCCCGGACGACATCAAGGACAAGCTCAAAGAGCACGGGATCGACCTCGACCAGTGGAAGAACGGCGCCTGGAAGAACTGGGACAAGGACGACTGGCTTCGTGAGGCCAACGAGTTCATCAATCCGATCATCAAGGGACTGTGGAACCCGGACCGGATGCGGGAGGCCGACGACCCGGACCGGGCTGTCGACGACAATGACCTCTCCGGTGACCAGGGCGTGACCGACCCGACGCCGGCGCCGGTCAAGGCGCAGGCCGTGCAACCGCCGTATCACACCAACGCGGCCACCGCGGGCAAGGTGTTCTTCGACTCCCCCGAGGGCGCATCGGTCTGCTCGGCGACAGTGGTGGAGGACCCGGCGCATCCCGGCAAGTCCAACCTGGTGTGGACCGCGGGGCACTGTGTACATGCCGGCAAAGAGGGCGGCTGGTACCGCAACATCGCGTTCGTGCCGTCGTACAACGACCAGGGCATGACCAACGAGGAGGTGCAGAGCGCCACCAAGGGGCAGATCGCTCCGTACGGGATCTGGTGGGGTGACGGGGCGCAGACCTCGCAGCAGTGGATCGAGCAGGGCGGTCGGACGGGCGGGGAGGGCGCCTCGTACGACTTCGCCGTGATCCATGTGACGGCCGAGCAGGGGGGCAGTGGCAAGTCTCTGGAGGAGACGATCGGTTCTGCGCTGCCGGTGGACTTCGCGGCCCCGGCGGTGCCGAAGGTGCGGAGCGTCACGGCGACGGGCTATCCGGCGGCGGCACCGTTCGACGGCCAGTCGCTGTATCAGTGCCAGGACAGCCCGGGCCGGCTGTCGATCAGCAAGTCGGACCCGACGATGTACCGCATCGGCTGCACGATGACCGGCGGATCGTCCGGTGGTGGCTGGGTGGAGACCGGTTCCGACGGCAAGCCCGTGCTGGTGTCCAACACGTCCATCGGACCGGCGAGTTCGGGGTGGCTGGCCGGGCCTCGGCTGGGTGGCGTGGCCAAGGGCGTGTACAGCGCGGTCAGCGGGAAGTTCGCCGAACGGTAGCGGCCGGCCGGCATGGCCGGGCTGTGGGGCGGTGGAGTGTCCGCTGGGAAACCTTCACCGCCCCGCCTCCCCATCGTCCGGCCATCTCATCGTCCCGCCGCCCCATCGCCTCGCTGCCTCGCCGTCCCGCTACCCCATCACCCCGCTGTCTCACCGTCCCGGCGCCTCACCACACTGCCGTCACCTTCCCGTCTCGCCCCGCCGCGGGTCATCGTGGCAAAGGAGCCGCTGCGGCAGGCTGAGCAGCAAGTGGCCACGGCAGGCCGAAGGCGAAGGTGCGCTCCCGTGGTAGGGCTGCGGGGCGGGCCTTCGCCTTCGGGGTGCGTCGCGGTGGTTCAGGCGAGCGGTGCGGGGACGTACGGCGCAAGGTCGGCTGCCAGTTCCTCGTGCACCCGGGCCTTGAGCAGAGTGCCCTCCGCGGTGTGCTCCTCGGAGATCACCTCGCCCTCGGTGTGGGTGCGCGCGACCAGTTTGCCGTGCGTGTAGGGCACCAGGGCCTCGATCTCGACCGAGGGCCTCGGCAGTTCGTCGTCGATGAGAGCAAGCAGTTCGTCGATGCCGCGGCCGGTGCGGGCCGAGACCGCGATGGACCGCTTCTCGACGCGCAGCAGCCGCTGCAGCACCAGTGGGTCGGCTGCGTCCGCCTTGTTGATCACGACGATCTCGGGCACATCGGTGGCGCCGACATCCCTGATCACCTCGCGCACGGCGGCGAGCTGCTCCTCCGGGGTCGGGTGCGAGCCGTCCACCACGTGCACGATCAGGTCGGAGTCACCGACCTCCTCCATGGTGGAGCGGAACGCCTCGACCAGGTGATGCGGCAGGTGCCGGACGAAGCCGACGGTGTCGGCGAGCGTGTACACCCGGCCGCTCGGGGTCTCCGCCCGGCGGACGGTCGGGTCCAGGGTCGCGAACAGGGCGTTCTCGACCAGGACACCCGCGCCGGTCAGGCGGTTGAGCAGGGAGGACTTGCCGGCGTTGGTGTAGCCCGCGATGGCGACGGACGGCACCTTGTGACGCCTGCGCTCCTGGCGCTTGATCTCGCGCCCCGTCTTCATCTCCGCGATCTCCCGGCGCATCTTCGCCATCTTCTCGCGGATCCGTCGCCGGTCCGTCTCGATCTTGGTCTCACCGGGTCCACGGGTGGCGAGGCCGCCGCCCTTGCCGCCGCCCATCTGGCGGGACAGCGACTGACCCCAGCCGCGGAGCCTGGGCAGCATGTACTGCATCTGCGCGAGCGCCACCTGCGCCTTGCCCTCCCGGGACTTGGCGTGCTGGGCGAAGATGTCCAGGATCAGGGCCGTGCGGTCGATGACCTTGACCTTGACGACGTCTTCCAGGTGGATCAGCTGGCCCGGGCTGAGTTCACCGTCGCAGATGACGGTGTCCGCGCCCGTTTCGAGAACGATGTCGCGCAGTTCTTCGGCCTTGCCGGAGCCGATGTAGGTGGCCGGGTCGGCCTTGTCACGGCGCTGGACGACGCCGTCGAGCACGAGCGCACCGGCGGTCTCCGCGAGGGCAGCCAGCTCCGCGAGGGAGTTCTCGGCGTCCTGCGCGGTGCCGGAGGTCCAGACCCCGACGAGCACGACCCGCTCCAGGCGGAGCTGCCGGTACTCGACCTCGGTGACGTCCTCCAGTTCGGTGGAGAGGCCGACCACGCGCCGCAGGGCCGCGCGCTCGGAGCGGTCGAGCTGGTCGCCGTCCCGCTCTCCGTCGATTTCGTGGCTCCAGGCGACGTCCTCTTCCATCAGGGCATCGGCCCGAAGACCTTCGGGGTGATCATGCGCGAGGCGGTTGCGCCTGGTGTCCTGGGAAGTGGAAGAAGAGGAGGTCATTTGGTCCTTACGTCGCAGTGGATTGCGTACGGCGGTCTTCTTGGACAACGCACGAGAGCCGCGGGAGATTCCCGGGTCCGGTGCCGCGCCGACCTCACGATGGTCGCACGGCACGGCCCGTCTCGTCACCGGCTTATCGCCCGCTCTCAGCCCACGCCCTCCAGCGCCGGGGTCTTCCTCGGCGGTTCCGCGGCGATTTCCGTGATCGGCTCGGCGGCAATCTCCGTGGCCGGTACGCGGGCATGCTCGGGGACTGGCCCGTGAGCGTTCTTGGGGGCCGGCCCGTGGGCCGTGGACGGCGCCTGGGCATTCTTGGTGGCCGGCTCCGGGGCTTTCTTCGCGGGCGGTGTGGACTTCCAGTCCGGGTGTCCGGGCATCGGCGGGGTCTTCGCGCCGTACAGCCAGTCCTTGAAGAACCCGGTCAGGTCGCGTCCGGCGATGGCCGAGGCGAGGCGTACGTAGTCGGCGGTGGTCGCGGTGTTGTCCCGGTGGGTCTGCACCCAGACGCGTTCCAGTCGTTCGAAGGCGGGGCGCCCGATCTCCTGGCGCAGTGCGTAGAGGATCAGTGCGGCGCCGTCGTAGACGTTCGGCCGGAAGATCCCGATCTTCTGTCCCTGCTTGGGCGGCTTGGGCGCGGCGGGCGGGCCGCCGGAGTCCCGCCAGCGGTCGGAGGCGCCGTAGGCGGCCTTCATCCGGTCCGCCATGGGCCGGTCGGCCTTCTCCTCCGCGTACAGGGCCTCGTACCAGGTGGCGTGGCCTTCGTTGAGCCACAGATCGGACCACGTGCGCGGGCTGACGCTGTCGCCGAACCACTGGTGGGACAGCTCGTGCACCATGATCGACTCGACGTACCACTTGGGGTAGGCCGGTCCGGTGAACAGTTCCTTCTCGAACAGGGACAGCGTCTGTGTCTCCAGTTCGAAGCCGGTGGCCGCCTGGGCCATGAGCAGGCCGTAGGTCTCGAAGGGGTAGTTTCCGACCTTGCTCTCCATCCAGGCGATCTGGTCGGGAGTCCTGGCCAGCCAGGGTTCGAGGGCCTTGCGGTCGGCGGTCGGCACGACGTCGCGGACGAGCATTCCGTGCGGGCCCTTGCGGTGCAGCACGCTGGAGCGGCCGATGGACACCTGGGCGAGTTCGGTGGCCATGGGGTGCCGGCTGCGATACGTCCAGGTGGTCGCGGAGCCGACCCGGTCCACACCGGTCGGCAGACCGTTGGCGACGGCCGTGTAGTCGTTGGGGGCGGTGATCCGGAAGGTGAACAGCGCCTTGTCCGACGGGTGGTCGTTGCACGGGAAGACGAGGTGCGCGGCGTCGGCCTGGTTGGCCATGGCGAGGCCGTCCGTGGTGCGCACCCAGCCGCCGTCCCGGTCCCCTGTGGGTCTCGGGTCGCTGGTGTGCCGGATGGTGATCCGCAGCCAGTCACCCTGGGGCAGCGGCCTGTCCGGAGTGATGACCAGGTCGTCCCCGGCCCGGGCGAAACCTGCCGCCTTGCCGTCGATCTCCACGGACTCGACCGTGCCGTGCGCGAAGTCGAGGTTGAGCCGGTCCAGGACGGTGGTCGTCCAGGCGTCGATGGTGGTGACGGCCTTGAGGGGTTTGTCGTTGCTGCCGGGATAGGTGAGGTCGAGGTCGTACGACGCCACGTTGTATCCGGGGTTGCCGAGGTACGGGAAGAGTCGGTCGCCGACGCCCAGCGGTGCGGCGGGGGCACTCGCGGACAGCAGGCACAGGGACACGGCGGCGGCCAGGAGGGCGGCCTTCCGGCCCCGGGCCGCCCGGGGCGACCGGGTTCGGGAGGTGAGCAGCATGCACCACCGCTACCAGCGCGCGCGTGCGCGACCGTGGCGACTCGCGCCCGGCCCACTCGAACGGGTTGGTCCGGTGGGCGTCGCAGGGCCTCCCGAGCCCGCCGCCGGACCTCCTGGGCCTGTCGTGGGGCCGCACCGGGCCTGCCACCGGACGCCCGCCGACGGCCGGCCTCGGCTGTGACACTGCCTTCGACGTCGGCTCCGCTGGCAAGCCGGAACCCGGCACCGCCCGGGCGCCGAGCCGAGGTCCGGCGCGACCGGACCCGCACAGGATGCCGAAGCCCGGGCTCGGGCCGGAAAGCGGCTCAGGCGTGCGGGTCCTGGTGATGGGCGCGGCCCACGTCATAGACGCCGGGTACGTTGCGCATGGCCCGCATCAGGGCCGGGAGACGGGTCGCGTCGGGCAGTTGCAGGGTGTAGGTGTGGCGGACGCGCTGCTGGCTGGGCGGTTCGACGGTCGCTGAGACGATTTCGGCGCCCTCCAGGGCCATCGCCTCGGTGAGGTCGGCGAGCAGATGGGGTCGGCCGAACGATTCGGCGACCAGCGTGACCCGGCATGCGGCGCTGTCGCCCCAGCGCACGCCGATCTCCGCGCGCCCCCCGCTTTTCATGCTGGTGACCGCGGCGCAGTGCACGCGGTGCACGGTCACCACGCCGCCACGCACGCAGAAGCCGGTGATCTCGTCGGGCGGTACGGGCGTACAGCACCCGGCGAGTCGTACGACGGCCCCGGGGCGGTCGACGACGAGGTCTGCGCCTCCGAGGCGGGAGCCCCCCTTTTCGGCACGCGTGCCGTGGCCCTTGGAGCGCCTGCCGTGGTCTGCCCGTACGCCGTCGTCCGCGGGGCGCGCGCCCGGCGCCCCGCCGACAGGGGCGTCCACGCCCTCGCGCCCGGCTCCGGCAGCGGGACGGCGGAGGGCGTCCTCGGCTGCGGGTGCGGCCGGGTCGGCGGCGGCCGTCCCGGACCGCGGGCCGGCCGCGCCGCCGGGAGTGCGGGCCGTGTCGGCACGGCGCTGTCCGAGCCGCACGGGCTCCCCCGCCGGATCCTGTGCCGGCGCCTCCGGATGTGCCGCGAGCCACCGCTGGATGGCGATCCGCGCGGCCGGGGTGTGGGCGTGCTCCAGCCAGTCCCGGGAGGGTTCCGAGGCCGGGTCCTGGCCCATGAGGAGCTGGACGGAGTCGCCGTCCCTGAGGACGGTGCTGAGGGTGGCGAGGCGGCCGTTGACGCGGGCGCCGATGCAGGCGTGCGCGTCCTCGCCGTACTGGGCGTAGGCGGCGTCCACGCAGGTGGCGCCCTCGGGCAGGCCCAGCGTGCCGCCATCGGGCCGGAAAACGGTGATCTCGCGGTCCTGGGCCAGGTCTTCGCGCAGGGTGGACCAGAAGGTGTCGGGGTCGGGGGCGCCCCGCTGCCATTCCAGGAGCCGGGAGAGCCAGCCGGGGCGGGTCGGGTCGGCGCGTTCGCCGTCGGCCGCCGAGGTGTGTTCGTCGGCGGGCGGCGCGTAGGGGTTGCCGAGGGCGACCACGCCCGCCTCGGCGACGCGGTGCATCTGGTGGGTGCGGATGAGGACTTCGGCGACCTGGCCGTCGGCGCGGGCGACGGCGGTGTGCAACGACTGGTACAGGTTGAACTTGGGTACGGCGATGAAGTCCTTGAACTCCGAGACGACGGGCGTCATGCAGGTGTGCAGCTCGCCCAGCACGCCGTAGCAGTCCGCGTCCTCGCTGACCAGGACGAGCAGGCGTCCGAAGTCGGCGCCGCGCAGCCGTCCGCGCTTGCGGGAGACGCGGTGCACGGAGACGAAGTGCCGTGGGCGGATGAGGACTTCGGCCTGGATTCCGGCGTCGCGCAGGACCATGCGGGTCTCGTCGGCGATCACGGCCAGGGGGTCTTCGGGGCGGGCCGCGTTGTCGGCGATCAGCTGCCGGGTGCGCGCGTACTCCTCGGGGTGGAGGATCGCGAAGACGAGGTCTTCCAGCTCGGTCTTGAGCGCCTGGACGCCCAGCCGTTCGGCGAGCGGGATCAGGACGTCGCGGGTCACCTTGGCGATCCGGGCCTGTTTCTCGGGGCGCATCACGCCGAGGGTGCGCATGTTGTGCAGCCGGTCGGCGAGTTTGATCGACATCACGCGGACGTCGTTGCCGGTGGCGACGAGCATCTTGCGGAAGGTCTCGGGCTCGGCGGCCGCCCCGTAGCCGACCTTCTCCAGCTTGGTGACCCCGTCGACCAGGTACCGGACCTCCTCGCCGAACTGTTCACGCACCTGGTCCAGCGTCACCTCGGTGTCCTCGACCGTGTCGTGGAGCAGGGAGGCCGTCAAGGTGGTGGTCTCGGCGCCGAGTTCGGCGAGGATCAGGGTCACGGCGAGGGGGTGCGTGATGTAGGGCTCGCCGCTCTTGCGCAGCTGGCCGCGGTGCGAGGACTCGGCCAGGACGTAGGCACGGCGCAGCGGTTCGAGGTCGGCGTCGGGGTGGTGCGCACGGTGGGCATCGACGACATGGCCGATCGCGGCGGGCAGCCGGTCGCGGGCGGCGGGGCCGAGCAGCGCGGCCCGCCCGAGCCGGCGCAGGTCGATCCGGGGGCGGGCCTTCCTGCGGGCCACTGCAGGAACTGCAGGACCGGGCGTCGCAGGGTTTGTGGCCTCCGCACTCATGGGCACCTCCGGCTCGTGGACCGGCGGACGGAGACCCGGGGCATACGAGGCTCAGGGATGGCGACGTCCCCCCGTCCGTGCCGGTGCTTGATGCTATCGAGCCCATCACGCCCGACTGACCGCCTCTCGCCGAGCGTGAAACGGATCACCCATTCGAGCGACGATCCGGAGGTTTACGATCGCGCCGAGCGCGCTGGGGTCGGTCGTGGTTTCGAACCGGTTCACTCGACGGAGGACACCTGCGACCGTGGCTTCGAACTGGTGCACTGATCCGTGGACGCCATCGGCCGCGGAAACGGCGACCGCGGTCTCGAACTGGTTCGCCGAGCCGCGGACACCGTCGGCCGCGAACGCGCCTGTCCCGGTGGTCGCGCCGCGCTTCGCGGGGTCGGTTCCTGGGCGGCCGAGCCCCGCTCGCGCGTCAGCGGACCGCGTTCTCCAGCCATTCGGCGTCGATCTCGCCCTCGGCCACGATCACCGCGGGACCGGTCATGTCGATCTCGCCGTCCGGCCGCAGGGTGATCACCAGGCGTCCGCCGGGCAGGTCGACGGTATAGGTCGCGGGCGCTCCGGTGACGGCGGGGTCGGCGCCGTCCCGGCGGGCGGCGGCCACGGCGACGGCGCACGCGCCCGTGCCGCAGGAGCGGGTCTCGCCGGAGCCGCGCTCATGCACCCGCATGGCGACGTGCCGGGGCCCACGGTCGACGACGAACTCGATGTTGGCTCCGTCGGGGTAGGCGGCGGCCGGGCTGTACGGCGGCGCGGCGAGAAGGTCGCCCGCCTGCGCGAGGTCGTCGACGAAGGCGACAGCGTGCGGGTTGCCCATGTTCACGTTCCGCGCGGGCCAGCTGCGCTCGCCGACGCCGACCGTCACCTCTCCCTCGGGCAGCTGCGCACGACCCATGCCGACCGTGATGTCGCCGTTCTTGGCGATGTGCACGGTCTTCACACCCGCGCGCGTGGCGATGGCGAGGTCGCCTTCGTCCGTGTGCCCGGCGTGCTGGAGGTAGCGGGCGAACACCCTCGCCCCGTTGCCGCACATCTCCGCGATCGACCCGTCGCCGTTGCGGTAGTCCATGAACCATTCGGCGTCGGACGCCATCCCCACGGCTTCCGGGTGGGCCGCGGAGCGCACCACGTGCAGCACGCCGTCGCCGCCGAGGCCGGCGCGGCGGTCGCACAGGGCTGCGACGACGGCCGACGTCAGGTCGAGGGCGTTGTCCGGGTCGGGGACGATCACGAAGTCGTTCTCGGTGCCGTGACCCTTGAGGAAGGCGATCCGCGTGCTCATTCCTCGATCGTAAGGGGTTGCCCTGACATCGCCGATCCTGCGGCGGTGCCGGGGCCTGCGGCGGTTTCGAGACCCACTACGGTTTCGGGAGTCCTACGGCGGTTCCAGGATCCATGGCGGCTCCGAGATCTACGGCAGTTGCGGGGCCCACGGCGGTTTCAGGACAGATGACTCACCGATCGTGCGGGGGTGCTGGGCGCCGCGGCGTCACCGCGTCCGGCCGACCTGCCCCTGCCCCTGCCCCTGAGCGTCCGCAGCAGTGGCATCAGTGGCGCAGCCGGGCCACCCGCCACACGGCGAGCACCGCCACCACGGCCACGACCAGGACGTAGGCCAGGAGGACGCGCCAGTCGGGGCGGCGTCCGGAGCCACGTGGGGGCAGTCCCGGCAGGGTGTGTCCGACCCGGCGGGCGGCCATCATGCCCCAGCCCGCCGAGCAGGCACAGATCAGCAGTCCGAGCATCGCGATCACCGCGCCGCTGTCGCCGAAGTCGAAGGCGAGCGGGAAGGCGAACATGAGCGAGCCGACCGCGGCCAGGGCCACGATGGGGGCGAGCTGCCAGATACGCAGCCGACGCTGCGGCCGCAACTCGACCTCGACCTCGGGCCCGCTGGTGAACATCTCCTCGGGCTCCGGCCCGTCGTCGGTCACACCACCCGGCGTCTCGTCGGGTCCGTCGGGGCTCAGGCCGTCCTGGTCCTGCTCCGCTTCGCCCCTTGCGGTGGCGGCGTGCTCGGTGTCTTGTGCGGTGTCGCGAGGGCCGGCCTCCATCGCCACGCGCCCTCCCAACTCGGACTCCACTTGGTCGATCGAAGCTCGATGATGGCATGGCGCCACAGGCCCCGATGGCCGGCGGCGCATCCCGATGCCATCACGTGATCAGGCTGTGACCGGTCGTTCGACCAACGCCAGTGCGAGGTGCGGAAGTTCCGAACGGTCCGCCACGGCCCCGCTCAACCAGTGCACACGGGGGTCGCGTCTGAACCACGAATCCTGGCGGCGCGCGAAGCGTTTGGTGGCGCGTACGGTCTCCGCACGGGCCTCCTGTTCGGTGCATTCCCCGGACAGTGCCGCGAGCACCTGCTGGTAGCCGAGTGCGCGCGACGCCGTACGCCCCTCGCGCAGGCCGCGCGCCTCCAGTGCGCGCACCTCGGCGACGAGTCCCGCCTCCCACATGCGGTCGACCCGGCGGGCGATGCGTTCGTCGAGTTCGGGGCGGGCCACGTCGACACCGATCTGGATCGTGTCGTAGACCGAGTCATGGCCCGGGAGGTTGGCGGTGAAGGGGCGGCCCGTGATCTCGATCACTTCGAGGGCCCGGACGATACGGCGGCCGTTGCTGGGCAGGATCGCCTGGGCGGCCTGGGGGTCGGCGGCGGCGAGACGCGCGTGCAGGGCGCCCGAGCCGCGCAGTGCGAGTTCGTCCTCCAGCCTGGTCCTGACCTCGGGGTCGGTGCCGGGGAACTCCAGGTTGTCGACCGCGCCGCGGACGTACAGGCCCGAGCCGCCGACCAGGATCGGCCAGCGTCCCTGGGCGAGCAGGGCGTCGATCCGGGCGCGGGCCAGCCGCTGGTACTCGGCGACGGACGCGGTGACCGTGACGTCCCAGATGTCCAGCAGATGGTGCGGGACGCCACCGCGCTCCTCGGGCGTCAGTTTGGCGGTGCCGATGTCCATGCCGCGGTAGAGCTGCATGGAGTCGGCGTTGATCACCTCGCCGCCGAGCCGCTGGGCGAGGAAGACGCCCAGATCGGACTTGCCCGCCGCGGTGGGTCCGACGACGGCGATGACTCGGGGGGTGGGGGGTGCACTGCTCACCGCCCCAGTTTCGCAAACCCCCGGGCCGTATTTCGATCGGGTTGTGCGACGGTCGCGCTCAGGCCCGGAAGACCGGGATCCGCTGTCCGCCCGGCGGTTGCCGGCGGGGCTCCGCGGGCGGCCCGGCAGAGGTCCTTCAGGCTCCGCCGGATCCCGCCGGGTGGGCTACGGCACCCGCCCGATCGCGTCGGCCCTGTCGCCCGCCTCCTTGGCCCGCACGCCCCTGGCCCGCCCCGCCGAGCGAGGCCGCGGGCCGACCGGCAGGGCCGCACGCCCCGCCCGGCACCGTGCCACGCTCCCCTGGGCCGGTTCGAAGGCCGCCGAGAATGGTTCGGAGTCACGCGCATTTCCGCCCGCGCGGGTACCGTATGGAGCGTATGTGGGCACTTCACGTACGGGCACCCGAAGGAAGCGGATACGGGCGCGTCGCCCCGAGTTCCGGTCGCCCCGGCCCAACCATGGCGCGGGCGCCGCGGGGACGACGGGGACGGTGCGGGTGCTCGCACGCAACCGTCCGGCAAGGAGAGTGGACCATGGGTCTTTTCGACAATGTGAAGGCCAAGCTGGGCCCGGCCAAGGAAAAGGTGTCGGACCTCGCCCAGCAGCACGGGGGCAAGATCCAGGACGGTCTCGACAAGGCCGCCAAGGTGGTCGACGAGAAGACCAAGGGCAAGTACAGCGACAAGATCCACGCGGGTACCCACAAGGCCAAGGACGCCATGGACCGGATCGCGCACAAGGGCGAGTCCGAGGCGGACGGCGGCGCCACCGGCGCGAGTGGGACCACGCCGACCGGTACGGCGGGCACGTCGGAGACACCCCCGCCGTCCTCCTGATCATGTGGTCCGCGTCCCGGGACGCGGACCACATGCCTTACGACCAGGCCGCCACCAGGTACCCCACGCCGTAGGGTGCGTCCTCGTAGAGGAGCGTGCCGGTCAGGTCCGCGCCCTCGGCGGCGCCCGCCAGGATCTGCCACGGGGCGCGGCCCGAGACCTTCAGTTCGTACGCCAGCTCGGTGTCCAGGGCCATGACTGCCGCCCAGTCCGACACTCCCAGCGCCCGCGCGACCTCCGCGTCGAACGGCGTCGCCCGCTCGTCCAGGTACCCCGGTGCCTTGAGCGTGCGGCACGCGCTGGCGTCGCCCATCACCAGCAGTGCCGTCCGCGCGGCCCGCGCGCCGATTTCCTTTCCCACTTCGATACACCGCTCGGGCGCGAGCGGTTCCCCCACACCGAGTCCCTCGATCGGGGCGTCGGCCCAGCCGGTCCGTTGCAGCAGCCAGGCGGCGACGGCGAGCGACGGCGGCAGCTCGCGTTCGGCGGCCGCAACGTCCCCGGCGGGACCCAGCCGCACGTCGAGATCCACACCGAACCCGCGGAACGATCCCCGGGCGCCCTGCGGGTGGGCACCGCGCCCTTCCGGCTCGGCGGGCCCGACGACCACCAACCGGTCGGGGCGGGCCGCCGCCAGCACACCGAGCGCGTCCGTGCACGCGGCCCGCGCGGCGTCCAGTTCCGCCGCGGCGCCCGCGGCGACCTCGGGCACGAGAAGGGGCGGACAGGGGCAGACGGCGGCGGCGACGAGCATGACCGGCAGCGTACGTCAGTCGCAGCCGCAGGCGCCCGCGGCGACCGGCGAAGGCTCCGGTGCGCCGATCTTCGGCAGGCCCAGCATGACGCCGGCCGGCTCGGCGGATACCTCGGCGGTGCGCTTCTCCCACGCGTCACCCGCGCGCGTACGGCGCACGTCGAGGACGGGTCCCTCGGCGAGCAGGTGGTGCGGGGCGGCGTACGTCACCGCCACGGTGACCATGTCGCCGGGGCGCACCGGCCGCTCGGGCCGGGTGAAGTGGACCAGGCGGTTGTCGGGGGCACGGCCCGAGAGGCGGTGGGTGGCGCCGTCCTTGCGGCCCTCGCCCTCCGCGACCATCAGCTCCAGGGTGCGGCCGACCTGCTTCTTGTTCTCCTCCCAGGAGATCTCCTCCTGAAGGGCGACGAGCCGCTCGTAGCGTGCCTGGACGACCTCCTTGGGGATCTGGCCGTCCATGGTGGCGGCCGGGGTTCCGGGCCGCTTGGAGTACTGGAAGGTGAACGCCTGCGTGAAGCGCGCCTCGCGGACGACGGCCAGGGTCTGCTCGAAGTCCTCCTCCGTCTCCCCGGGGAAGCCCACGATGATGTCGGTGGTGATCGCCGCGTACGGGATCGCGGCGCGCACCTTCTCGATGATCCCCAGGTAACGGTCCTGCCGGTAGGAGCGGCGCATGGCCTTCAGGACGGTGTCGGACCCGGACTGGAGCGGCATGTGCAGCTGCGGCATGACGTTCGGTGTCTCGGCCATGGCGGCGATCACGTCGTCGGTGAAGTCGCGGGGGTGCGGCGAGGTGAAGCGCACCCGCTCCAGGCCCTCGACGGAGCCGCAGGCGCGCAGCAGTTTGCTGAACGCCTCGCGGTCGCCGATGTCGGAGCCGTACGCGTTGACGTTCTGGCCGAGCAGGGTGATCTCGGAGACGCCCTCGGCGACCAGGGCCTCGACCTCGGCGAGGATGTCGCCGGGACGGCGGTCCTTCTCCTTGCCGCGCAGCGCGGGGACGATGCAGAAGGTGCAGGTGTTGTTGCAGCCGACGGAGATCGACACCCAGGCCGCGTACGCGCTCTCGCGCCGGGTCGGCAGGGTCGAGGGGAACGCCTCCAGCGACTCGGCGATCTCGACCTGGGCCTCCTGCTGCACGCGGGCGCGCTCCAGCAGGACCGGGAGCTTGCCGATGTTGTGCGTGCCGAAGACGACGTCCACCCAGGGCGCCTTGTCCACGATCGTGTCCCGGTCCTTCTGCGCCAGGCAGCCGCCGACCGCGATCTGCATCCCGGGGCGCTGTGCCTTCCGCGGCGCGAGCCGTCCCAGGTTGCCGTACAGGCGGTTGTCGGCGTTCTCGCGCACGGCGCACGTGTTGAAGACGACGACGTCCGCGTCGCCGTCTGATCCCTCGGGCGCGCGCACATAACCGGCTTCTTCGAGCAGACCGGACAATCGCTCGGAATCGTGGACGTTCATCTGGCACCCGTAGGTGCGGATTTCGTAGCTCTTAGGTACTCGAACGTCCACTGCGGGGCTCCGGTCGCTGCTGCTGGTCATTCCTCAAGGGTAGGCGCTTCCCGGCGGGCCCCCGCCGGTGCGCCCCGTGGGCCCGCCGCCGGGTCCGGGCGGCGCACCCGGCGGCGGGGACCGCACCCGCCCGGGAGGCGAGGTCAGGCGCCTTCGGGGACCCGGTCGCCGGGGGCCCAGCCCTGGCGGCGCAGGACCGCGGAGACGTCCGGTGCCTCGTAGTGATCGCCCTTGAGCACCTTGCCGTCGGCCCGGCGGGAGATCTGTCCGTCGGGCCCGACCTTGCTCATGTTGGAGCGGTGCACCTCGGCCAGCACCGCGTCGAGGTCGATCCCGTGCACCAGCGCCGTGCCGTACGCCACGTAGACCACGTCGGCCAGTTCGTGCGCGAGCCGGTCCAGCGGGCCCGTGACCGAGACCTCGGCGACCTCCGCGGCCTCCTCGGCCAGCAGTTCCCCGCGGTGCGCGGCCAGTTCGGGCGACACCTCGGCCGGTCTGCTGCGGGCGTCCAGGCCGAAGGCGAGGTGGAACTCACGGACGAGGCCGGCGGGCGAAGAGGTCATACGGCGACTGTAGCGGCCGCCTGTGACATCACCGTGTCTGCCCGGCCTGGTCAGGAACGCACGCGGGCTGGCAGGATCGCGCGCATGTCCAAGCTGCTCCCCCGGCTCGGCAGGCGCCGGGCGTTCCAAGTCGCGGCGGTCGGTGCCGTCGCCCTCGCGCTGCTGGCGTGGTGGCTGCTGCCCCTGGGCGAGTCCCCGCCGACCGGGACGATCGTGTTCAGCACCGGGACGAAGCGCGGTGTGTACCAGGAGTACGGCCAGCGGCTGCGCAGCGAACTCGACAAGGACATGCCGGGGCTGACGGTGAAGCTGCTGAGCAGCGCGGGTTCGCAGGAGAACGTGCAACGGGTGGCGACCGGCGAGGCCGACTTCACCATCGCGGCGGCCGACGCGGTGGAGACGTACCGGCTCAGGAACGGACCCGGCGCGCGGGACCTGCGCGGTGTGGCCCGGTTGTACGACGACTACATGCAGCTCATCGTGGCACGCGACTCCGATGTGCACTCGGTCGCGGACCTGCGGCACAAGCGGGTGGCCATAGGGCCGGTCGACTCCGGGGTGCGGCTGATCGCCGACCGGATCCTCAGAGCGGCCGGCATCGACCCGGTCAAAGACATCACGCCCCTGGCCGACGGGATCGACAACGGGCCCGACCAGCTGAGCGAGGGCCACATCGACGCGTTCTTCTGGTCGGGCGGCCTGCCGACCAAGGGACTGTCCGAGGTGGCCCGCACGTTCGCCATCCGGTTCATCCCGATGGGGACCGATCTCGTGGCGAAGCTGCGCGGCCAGGGCGACGTCACCCGCTACTACCGCACCACCAGCATGCCCGAGTCGGCCTATCCGTCCGCCGAGCAGAGCGCGCCCGTGCCGACGATCGCCGTCTCCAATCTGCTGATCACCCGCAAGGACCTGGACCCGAAGCTGACCGAGTGGCTGACCCGTACGGTGATCAAGAGCCGTGACGACATCGGCAGCCATGTCCACTCCGCCCAGCTGGTCGATCTGCGCACCGCGATCTACACCGATCCGCTGGCCCTGCACGAGGGCGCACGGCGGTACTACCGGTCCGTCAAACCGTAGCCATCACCGCGGGAGCGACCGGACGGCGGTCGCGAGCGGTGGGTGGCTGCTCCCGGTGCCGGGCGGCCGGACGGCGGGCCCTGCGGTCGTGCCCGGGCCCGCGGAAGCGGTCCGGTCCGCGGACCCCACGGTCATTCACCTCCCGGCGGTCCGGCCCCTCACCGCACGGGCGCGGTGCGGGCCGACGGGCTGTGCCTGGGCACCGTCACCGTCACCGTCAGGCCCCGCGGCGCGTGATGGCCGTACTCGATCGAGCCGCCGCCCGCCGCGAGCAGAGCCCGGGTGATGGACAGGCCGAGGCCGGAGCCCTTGATGTTCTGATGGCGTCCGCTGCGCCAGAAGCGGTCGCCGACGCGGGCCAGTTCCTCGTCGGTCAGGCCGGGTCCGGTGTCCCTGACGACGACCGTCGCGCACTCGCCGTTGGAGGCGACGGCCACTTCGACCACGCCGTCCTCCGGCGTGAACTTCACCGCGTTGTCGATCACCGCGTCCAGGGCGCTGGACAGCGTGATCGGGTCGGCCCAGCCGGTGGTCGGCGGGCAGTCGCCGGCCAGCCGGACGCTCTTGGCCCCGGCGGCCGGCGCCCAGGCGGCCACCCGCTCGGCGGCGAGCTGCCCGATGTCCGTGAGCCGCAGGTCCGCCTCGGCGTGCTCGGCCAGCGCGAGGTCGAGCAGGTCGTCCAGGACCTGGGCGAGCCGTCTGCCCTCGGTCTGTACGGAGGCGATCTCCTCGTTGCCCGGGGGCAGTTCGAGGGCGAGCAGTTCGATGCGCAGCAGCAGCGCCGAGAGCGGGTTGCGCAACTGGTGCGAGGCGTCGGCGACGAAGGCGCGCTGCTGTTCCAGCACGCTCTCGACGTTGTCCACCATCTCGTTGAACGAACGGGCCAGCCTGCGCAGTTCCGGCGGCCCCCCGGCCACCGCCACCCGTGACTTCAGGCGCCCGGTGGCGATGTCGTGGGTGGTGGCGTCCAGGACGCGTACGGGCCGCAGCACCCAGCCGGTCAGCCGCAGGGCGGCGCCGACGGCCAGCAGCATCGCGGCGAACTCACCGGTGGCGATGAGCAGCCAGCCGCGCAGTGTCCTGGACCGCATGGCTCCGGTCGGCGAGTCGGTCACCACCACGGCCATGACGTCGCCGTCGCGGATCACCGGGGAGGCGACGACGAGCCGGCTGCGCTGCCAGGGCCACACCTGCTGCGGGTCGTGGCTGCGCCGGCTGAGCAGCGCCTCCTCGAAGGCGTCGCGCACCTCGCCCGCCCCGGGCAGCAGCCAGTCGCCGGGCGCGTTCGCCATCGGTGAGGCGTTGCGGTAGAAGACGCCCGCGCGGATGCCGTAGACCTCGTAGTAGCTGGTGAGTTCGCGGCGCAGGGTCTCCTTGCGCTCGTCCTCGGTCGAACGGCGCGACCCGGTGGGCGCGTCGGTGACGAACTGGGCCAGCGCGGCGAACCGGGCGGTGTCGTCGATCCGGTCGACGACCACCGTCTGCTGCTGGGCGGCGGCGCCGCCGGTGGCGAGCGGGAAGCCGAGCGCGAGCAGCACCGCGGCCATCAGGACGATGAGCAGCGGGAGAAGACGTGTGCGCACCCGTCCCCGCTATGCGGCCGGGGCGACGAGCCGGTAGCCCACGCCGCGTACGGTCTCGATCAGCGCGGGCAGGCGCAGTTTGGCGCGCAGCGAGGCGACGTGCACCTCCAGGGTGCGCCCGGTGCCCTCCCAACTGGTGCGCCAGACCTCGCTGATGATCTGTTCCCGCCGGAACACCACGCCCGGCCGCTGGGCGAGCAGCGCGAGCAGGTCGAACTCCTTGCGGGTCAGCTGGACGACGGTGCCGTCCACCGTGACCTGACGGTTGGGCAGCTCGATCTGCACCGGGCCGAGGAGCAGCGCGCTCTCGCCGCTGCTCACGGCGTCCTCGTGGACGGTGCGCCGGCCGACGGCGTGGATCCGGGCGAGCAGTTCCCCGGTGTCGTACGGCTTCACCACGTAGTCGTCCGCGCCGAGGTTGAGGCCGTGGATGCGGGAGCGGACGTCGGAGCGCGCGGTGACCATGATCACCGGGGTGTTGGTGCGTTTGCGGATCTTGCCGCACACCTCGTAGCCGTCCTGGTCGGGCAGGCCGAGGTCGAGGAGCACCACGCCGAAGCCGGGGCCTTCGGGAACGAGCGCCTGAAGCGCTTCCTCGCCGCTGCGGGCGTGCGTGACGTCGAACCCGTGCCGGGCCAGGACCGCGGACAGTGCGGCTGCGACGTGGTTGTCGTCCTCGACGAGCAGCAGTCTCATTCCGGCCCCCTCCGGTTCAGCGGTCGTGCGGTCCCGGTTCGCGACCGGCCCGCAAGAATAAGCTTCCAGGAACAAGAAGTCGTCCACGCGCGCGTGGACGAGATCGCGTCTTCCAACTGCAGTCACGCTGATGGAGGATGACGGCGTCAAGAGTCTGCCGGTTACCCAGCGCATCCGTTACGGGGCCGATACGTGACCAGCGCACAACTGCTACGACACGTGTCCGATTGCTATCGGATTGTGATGCTCAGATTCCCCTCAGATGTGCTGACGGTCGTCGCACAGGGTCATTACTGTCCTCCGAAACCGAGGAGGACGGAGCCTGAGAGCGATGACCGAAGTATCGGTGGCCAAGGAAGACGTGGCCGCGACCGGCGATCTGGTCGTCCTGAATAGCGTCAACAAGCACTTCGGCGCGTTGCACGTGCTCCAGGACATCGATCTGACGATCGCTCGCGGTGAGGTCGTGGTGGTGATCGGACCCTCCGGGTCCGGCAAGTCGACCCTGTGCCGCACCATCAACCGCCTGGAGAGCATCGATTCGGGCACCATCACGATCGACGGCAAGCCGCTGCCCCAGGAGGGCAAGGAACTGGCCCGGCTGCGGGCGGACGTCGGAATGGTGTTCCAGTCGTTCAATCTCTTCGCGCACAAGACCGTGCTCGAAAACGTGATGCTGGGTCAGGTCAAGGTACGCAGGACGGACAAGAAGCAGGCCGAGGAGACGGCCCGGACCCTGCTCGACCGGGTCGGCGTGGGCACCCAGGCGGACAAGTACCCGGCGCAGCTCTCCGGCGGTCAGCAGCAGCGCGTCGCCATCGCACGCGCCCTGGCGATGGACCCGAAGGTGATGCTGTTCGACGAGCCGACCTCCGCGCTGGACCCCGAGATGATCAACGAGGTCCTGGAGGTCATGCAGCAACTCGCCCGAGACGGCATGACCATGATCGTCGTCACCCATGAGATGGGCTTCGCGCGCTCGGCCGCGAACCGCGTGGTCTTCATGGCGGACGGCCGCATCGTGGAACAGTCCGCGCCGGACCAGTTCTTCAGCAACCCGCGCAGCGACCGGGCCAAGGACTTCCTGTCGAAGATCCTGCACCACTGACGGCGCCCGCCCGCCTTCCGGACGACGCCCCGGCACCGCCGGCGGGTGGTCCGGGCGGCGGGCGACACCGGCACACGGACCGGACGACGCCCCGACGGCACCGGCCCACGGCCCCGGCGCCCCGATACGCAGTCCGGGAAACCGGCGAGTCCCCCGCACCCCGCACGTCCCGACGAGTCCGCTGCACCCCGCACGGCCGACGGGTCCCCCACGCACTCAGCACGGCCCGACGACGCCCGTACGCATCCCGCACGACCGGGGTTCAACCGCACCGACGGCCCGCTTCCTCACCACACGAAGGATGTTCACCATGAAGCTCCGCAAGGTCACCGCAGCCTCGGCCGCCGTGCTCGCCCTCTCCGTGGCCGCCACCGCGTGCAGTTCCGGCAAGAAGGACGACGGTGGTTCCTCGGGCAACGGGGACAAGATCGCCATCGGCATCAAGTTCGACCAGCCCGGCGTCGGCCAGAAGACCCCCCAGGGCTACTCGGGCTTCGACGTGGACGTGGCCACCTACGTCGCCAAGAAGCTCGGCTACGACGCGAACCAGATCGAGTGGAAGGAGTCCAAGAGCGCCGACCGCGAGACGATGCTCAAACGCGGTGACGTGGACTTCATCGTCGCCTCCTACTCGATCACCCCGGAGCGCCAGCAGCTGGTGGACTTCGCCGGTCCGTACCTCCTGGCCCACCAGGACGTGCTGCTCCGCGCGGACGACAACAGCATCAAGGCGCCCGCGGACCTCAACAACAAGAAGCTGTGTTCGGTGACCGGTTCGACCTCGGCGCAGAACGTGCACGACAAGCTGGCCCCCAAGGCCAACCTGCAGCAGTACCCGACGTACTCGGCGTGCCTGAACGGTCTGCAGAACGGCGCCATCGACGCGCTCACCACGGACGACGACATCCTCGCCGGCTATGCCGCGCAGTCGCAGTTCAAGGGCAAGTTCAAGCTCGGCGGCTTCAAGATGACCAACGAGAACTACGGCATCGGCGTCAAGAAGGGCAGCGACCTCAAGGACAAGATCAACAAGGCCCTCGGGGAGATGTCCTCCGACGGTTCCTGGCAGAAGGCCGTGGACGCCAACTTCGGTCCGGCCAACTACAAGAACGAGCCCGCGCCGAAGATCGGCGACATCAAGAGCTGAGGCAGCGCCCGGCCGGTGCGCCGCTCCCGGAGCGGCGCACCAGGGCATCCCTACACGCGGAAGCGCGGGAGATCGTGTTCGACTTTCTTGAAGGTTACGACCTGCTGGGGGCCTTCTGGACGACGGTGCAGCTGACGCTGCTGGCCGCCGTCGGCTCCCTGATCTGGGGCACCCTGCTGGCCGCCATGCGGGTGGGCCCGGTGCCGCTGATGCGCGGTTTCGGCACCGCGTACGTGAACATCGTGCGGAACATCCCGCTCACGGTGATCATCCTGTTCAGCTCGCTCGGCCTCAACCAGACGCTGAGCATCAACCTCGGCTCGGACGACTTCAAGGTCATCAACTTCCGCCTCGCCGTGCTCGGGTTGATCGTCTACACGTCCGCCTTCGTGTGCGAGGCGCTCAGGTCCGGCATCAACACCGTGCCGGTCGGGCAGGCCGAGGCGGCCCGGGCGATCGGCCTCAACTTCACCCAGGTACTGGGCCTCGTGGTGCTGCCGCAGGCGTTCCGGGCGGCCGTCGGTCCGCTGGCCAACGTCCTGATCGCGCTGACCAAGAACACCACCGTGGCCGCCGCGATCGGCGTGGTGGAGGCCGCGTACCTGATGAAGGAAATGGTCGAGAACGAGGCGCAGTTGGTGCTGATCTCAGCCATCATCGCCGTCGGCTTCTGCTGCCTCACGCTGCCGACCGGGCTGATCCTCGGCTGGGTGGGCAAGAAGGTGGCGGTGAAGCGATGAGTTCGGTCCTGTACGACTCCCAGGGCCCGCGCGCCAAGCGGCGCAACGTCCTCTACACGGCGGTCTTCATCGTCGCCCTGGCCGCCGTCCTGTGGTGGGTGTTCAGCACCCTCGCCGACAAGGACCAGTTGGCCTGGGAGAAGTGGAAGCCGTTCCTGAGCGGCACCGAGGCGTACTCGACGTACATCTGGCCCGGCCTGGAGAACACGCTGAAGGCCGCGGCGCTGGCCATGGTCATCGCGCTGCCGCTGGGCGCGGTCTTCGGCATAGCCCGGCTCTCGGACCACGTCTGGGTGCGGGTACCGGCCGCGATCGTGGTCGAGTTCTTCCGGGCGATCCCCGTGCTGGTGCTGATGGTCTTCGGGCTCGCCCTGTACTCCGAGTACACCGACGTCAGCTCGGACAACCGTCCGCTCTACGCGGTCGTCACCGGTCTCGTGCTGTACAACGCCTCGGTTTTGGCCGAGATCGTGCGGGCCGGCATCCTGTCGCTGCCCCGGGGCCAGTCCGAGGCCGCGATGGCGATCGGTCTGCGCAAGGGCCAGACGATGCAGGTGGTCCTGCTGCCGCAGGCGGTCACCGCGATGCTCCCGGCGATCGTCAGCCAGCTCGTGGTGATCGTGAAGGACACGGCGATCGGTGGCGCGGTCCTGACCTTCCCCGAACTGCTCTCCTCGGCCAACACGATGAGCAGCTACTACGGGGCCAACACGATCGCGTCCTTCACCGTCGTGGCCCTGATCTTCATTGTGATCAACTTCTCGCTCACCTCGTTCGCGGGCTGGCTGGAGCGGCGGCTGCGGCGGGGCAGGAAGTCCACGGGCGTCGTGGTCGGCGCCGGCACGGTCGACGAACTGGCCGCTCCCGGCGAACACGGCGACGTGACGAGGACCGGCTGAGCCTGACGGGGAGCTGAGCGCCGGACCGGGCCGGTGAGCAGCCGACGTGACCCGAGTGACCGGCCTCGTGGACCGACTGGCCTGGGCGGGGCGCGATCAGCCCGGCGATCCCCATCAGCCCGATGAGCCGATGAACTGACGAAGCGACAACAGTACGGGGCAGTGGCATGATCGCCACTGCCCCTGGTCACTTGACGCAAACACCGGCAATGGGTTGCATACGTTCTGTGATCGCGCACCCTGCTCCACCTTCCTGTTCACCCACGTCCGTCCAGGCACACCTGCGGGCAGGGGGCGCCGCGCCGTGGACCCGGTGATCATCGTCGGAGCGGGGCCCGTCGGGCTCACGCTCGCCCTGGCGCTGGCCCGTCAGGAGGTGCCGTCCGTCGTCCTGGACGAGGGTCCCGGTACGGACGAACCGCGCACCGCGCGCACCGTCGTGCTGCGCGAGGACACCGCCGCGCTGGCGACCCGGCTCACCGGCGTCCCGCTCGCCGAGCGCGGGCTGCACTGGGCCGGATGGCGGTCGCTGCGGCGCAAGCAGGTGATGGGCGAGATCGAGTTCGGCGACACCGAGCCCCGCCCGCTGCATCTCGCCCAGCATGTGCTGACCGGCGCCCTGCGCGCAGCGCTCGCCGACGAACCACTGGTCAGGCTGGTGCTCAACAGCCGCCTCGACACGATCGAACAGGAACCGTCGGGCGTCACCGCGCACACCCGGGACCCGGGCGGCACCTGGTGGCGCGGCAGCTACCTCGTCGGATGCGACGGCCCCCGCTCCACCGTGCGCAAACTCCAGGACATCCGCTTCCCCGGCCGTACGGCGGTGGAACGGCACGCCGTCGCCGCGCTGCGCGCCGAACTGCCCCAGCCGGACTGGGCGTTGCTGCACCGGCTGCCGCCGTGGCGGGTGTCCGGGCCGTCCGCCGGGGAGGTGACCGCCCGTCCGCTGCCGGACGGCGTGTGGCGCCTGGACTGGCTGCTGCCGCCCGGCAAGGACCTCGTCACACCCGAACTCCTGGTGGGACGCGTCCGCGAGACCCTGGCCGGCTGGACGGGCGGCAGCACACCGCCGTACGACCTCCTCGACACCGGAGTCCACACGGTCCACCACCGGCTCGCCCGGCGGTGGCGCGCGGGCCGGGTCTTCCTCGCCGGGGACGCCGCCCACCTGCTCGGCGCGCTCGGCACCCAGGGCCTGGACGAAGGGCTCCGGGACGCCGACAACCTCGCCTGGAAGCTGGCCCCGGCCTGGCACCACGGCCCGCACGAGGCGCTGCTCGACAGCTATCAGGCGGAGCGGCGTGCCGCGGTCGCCGCGCGGCTGCGCGCCGCCGACCAGGCGCTGCCGATACTGCGCGGCGGTGGCGGGCTGCGCTCGTACGTCCCCGGCGTCGCCCGCGGGCACGACGCGCTGCTCACCGACGGCCACCTGGGCCGGGGGCCGCTCGGCGCTCCCGGGCTGTACGCCGACTCGCCGCTCGCGCCCGGGCACCTCGACGCGCAGATCCCGGTCGACACGCCGCCCGGCGCGCAGATCACGGACGTGCGGGTCACCGCGGAGGACGGCGCCTTCGTCCGGCTGCGGGACCGCCTCGGTCGCAACGCACTGCTGGTCGTACTGATCGCACCGGGCACGGGCGTGTGGGACCGCAAGCACTGGGTGACCGCCGGGGTCATGCCCCGGCTGGCCGCCGCGGTGACCGCGCTGCCGCACCCGGCCGAACTGCTGGTGGCCGAGGCCTACCCCGGCGCACCCGCGCACACCGTGCTGCTCGTGCGCCCGGACGGGCACCTGGTCACCGCGCTGGGCGGAGTCCGTCCGGCCGACCTGTACTCGGCCGCGCAGGCGGCGCTGGGCAGCGCGGCCGAGGAGGAGACGGAGGCCACGGCCGGGGCGGGCGCCGGCACGCACTGATCACCCTCACGCGCCCCCACGCGCTCCCGAGCGCCCGTCCACATACCGAGGCCGGGTTGACCACCGAGCCTTTGCAGTGGTGTACTCCGCTTCGTGATCGACACTTGTGTGCACCTGTGGCGGAGGGTCCATATGGACCTGGTCCGCTATGCAGGCTGTGTGTGTCGCCGTAGCTGCTGAATTCGCATCCCTCTCTCTCCTGAGCGCGCCGCGCCGCCCCAGCCGCCGCGCGCTTTCGCGAACTCTCCACCGGACGGTGCACGTGTCTGTCTCTCCCTCCGCTTCCGCTCCATCCGCCACCCCGGCCGCCGGCTCCGCCCCGGCCGCGCCCACCCAGGCGGACCTGCTCGACTTCGTACGGCGGACCGCCGCCGACGCCGGACTGATCGCCTCGCTTCCGCTCGACCCGGAGGGTCGCACCTGGGTGCACCTGGAAGGTCCGGGCGGCAGCGAGGCGTGGCTGATCGGCTGGCCGCCCGGCACCGGTACCGGCTGGCACGACCACGCCGAATCGATCGGCGCGTTCCTCACCGCGGCCGGCGAGCTGAAGGAGAACTCCCTCGCCGCCCGGCTGCCCACCGACGGCTGGAAGACGCTGGAACTGTCCGAGGACGTGGACCGCGAGCGGCAACTGCCCGCCGGACGGGGCCGTTCCTTCGGTCGGCACCATGTCCACGAGGTGCTCAACGAGTCCACCGCCCGCCATGCCATCTCCGTCCACGCCTACTACCCGCCGCTGCCGCGGATCCGCCGGTACAGCCGCAGCGGCCCGGTACTCCGTCTGGAGCAGGTCGAACGCCCCGAGGACTGGCAGTGAGCGAGTCGGCCGGCCACGAGTCAGCGGGACGCAACCGGGACGAACGGCCGCTCGGCATCGACGAGTTGCTGACCCGGGTCCGTGCTGACTACCGGCGGATCGAGTCCCGTGAGGCGTACGAAGCCGCACAGAACGGGCAGGCCCTGCTGGTCGACATCCGGTACTCGGCGCTGCGCGAGCGCGACGGGCTGATCCCCGGCGCACTCGTCGTGGAACGCAACGAACTGGAGTGGCGTCTCGACCCCCAGGGCAGCCACCGCACTCCCGAGGCCACCAGCCACGACCTGCGCATCGTGGTGATCTGCAACGAGGGTTACGCATCCAGTCTGGCGGCCGCCTCCCTGCACCGGCTCGGCCTGCACCGGGCCACGGACCTGATCGGCGGCTTCCAGGCGTGGCGGGCAGCGGGACTGCCGGTGACGCCCTGACCCACCGGGGGACAGGTCCATCGGGCCTGCATCGGCGCTCCGACCGCTGACGCCCTGCGCCCTGGCCCCCGGGACGGCCGGACGGAGCAAGCGTCAGCACTCCTTCCGGTGATGTCCTGACCCGCTGAGGACGACAACCACCCGGCTCCGGTGGGTCAGTACCCCTCCCCGTCGAAAAACTCCGTGTCCTCGCCCTCTTCCTCCAGCGCCTGTCTGACCACCCGGAGGGCCATGCCCTCGGGGTACCCCTTGCGGGCCAGCATCCCGGCCAGGCGCCGTATCCGCTTGTCCCGGTCGAGACCTCGGGTGGCCGGCAGCTTCCGGGCGACCAGGTCGCGAGCGGTCGCCTCCTCCCGTTCGGCGTCGACTTGGGCCACGGCCTCGTCGATCAGCGCCGGATCGACTCCCTTGGTCCGCAGTTCCCGGGCGAGCGCACGGCGGGCCAGCCCTCTGCCATGGTGCCGGGACTCCACCCAGGCGTCGGCGAATGCGCTGTCGTCGATCAGGCCGACCTCCTCGAACCGTGACAGCACCTCCTCCGCGACCTCCTCCGGAATCTCCCGCTTGCGCAGGGCGTCCGCGAGTTGCCTGCGGGTGCGCGGAGTTCCGGTGAGCAGGCGCAGACAGATCGCCCGCGCCTGCTCGGCCGGGTCCCGCGGAGCTTCCCCCCTCTCGGCCCTCGACGAGGAGGAGGATTCTGCGTCTTCGCCGGACGGCTCCCCGAAGCCGCGCCGACGACGCCCGCGTGCACCACCGCCACGGCGTCCCCCACCGCGTGGCCCGTGACCATGCCCCCCGTCGTCCTGGTCACCGCCCCCGTGCGGCCCCCAGCCGTGGGACTCGGCGCTGTACGGGGCCGGTGGTCCGTGGGGACCGTAGGCGTCGGCCCCGCCGCGGGATCCGCTCCCGAACAGCCGGCCGTCGTCGAACGCACCCTCGCCGTCCCTGCCGTCGCCCTCCCGGGCGGGCCCGACGCCGCCTCTGCCCGTCCGCTCCCGGGGAGCGTCGAGGTGCGCGTACTCGGCCCAGTCGGTTCGTCGTGTCACGGGTCAGCTCTTGGCTGCGGCGGCCTTGGGCTTGGTGGCCTTGGCGGCTGCCGGAGCGGGCGTCGTCTTCGCCTGGTCGCCCGAAGCGGTGGCGGCCGCCGCGTCCGTGCCCGGCTCGGCGGCGGGCTCCTCCGGCCGTACGCCGACGCCCAGCTTCTCCTTGATCTTCTTCTCGATCTCGTTGGCCAGGTCCGGGTTGTCCTTGAGGAAGTTGCGCGCGTTCTCCTTGCCCTGGCCGAGCTGGTCGCCCTCGTACGTGTACCAGGCACCCGCCTTGCGGACGAAGCCGTGCTCCACGCCCATGTCGATCAGGCCGCCCTCACGGCTGATGCCCTGGCCGTAGAGGATGTCGAACTCGGCCTGCTTGAAGGGCGGGGCGACCTTGTTCTTGACGACCTTGCACCGGGTGCGGTTGCCGACCGCATCCGTGCCGTCCTTCAGCGTCTCGATGCGGCGGATGTCGATACGCACCGACGCGTAGAACTTCAGCGCCCGGCCACCGGTCGTGGTCTCCGGCGAGCCGAACATGACGCCGATCTTCTCGCGGAGCTGGTTGATGAAGATGGCGGTGGTCTTGGACTGGTTGAGCGCGCTGGTGATCTTCCGCAGCGCCTGGCTCATCAGGCGGGCCTGCAGACCCACGTGGCTGTCGCCCATCTCGCCCTCGATCTCCGCGCGCGGGACGAGCGCGGCGACGGAGTCGATGACGATCAGGTCGAGCGCACCGGAGCGGACCAGCATGTCCACGATCTCCAGCGCCTGCTCGCCGTTGTCCGGCTGGGAGAGGATCAGGTTGTCGATGTCGACGCCCAGTTTGCGCGCGTACTCGGGGTCGAGGGCGTGCTCCGCGTCCACAAACGCGACCTGGCCGCCGGCCTTCTGCGCGTTCGCCACGGCGTGCAGGGTCAGGGTCGTCTTACCGGAGGACTCCGGTCCGTAGACCTCGACGACACGGCCGCGCGGCAGGCCACCGACACCGAGCGCCACGTCGAGCGCGGTCGACCCGGTCGGGATGACCTCGATGGGCTCCATCGACCGCTCGCCCATGCGCATGACCGCGCCCTTGCCGAATTGCCGTTCAATCTGCGCGAGCGCGGCATCGAGTGCCTTCTCGCGGTCGGTTGCTGCCATGGGCTCCACCCGGTTTGCTTGAGTCGATCGCTTCACGTCAAAGACGCTAACGCCTGCCACTGACAATGCGTCCCGACGCCGACCCGGCCTGTGGATAACTCCCGTACTTCTCCACCCGAACCGGGCCGAACCCCCCGTCGAGAACCTCGCCCGGACCTCCATGAGAATGGATGTTCGATTTTCATGTCAAGCGCGTCCCCCGGCACTTCCGTCACTCTGCGGCCGCACACCGACACCGCCGGACGCACCTGCCTCCCCCGGCTGCTGCGCGAATCTCCACGCTGCTTCCCACGGCGTACGGCAGGTGCCTCCGACCGGACGACGACCTCGGGCGACGCGCTCGGGAACCTTGGCGCATGGATCATCCGCGCCCGGTCGAACGTCTCTGCCACGCGATCGGCCTGCTCCTCGTCGTCTCCGGCCTCGTGCACCTGGCGGTGTTCGCCGTCGACGGAGGCTCCTGGTACGGGCCCGTCTCCTGGCGCAAGCCCGTCACGTTCGGGCTCTCGTTCGGTGTGACGCTGATCGCGGTCACCTGGGTCACCTCGTATCTGCGGATCGGGCGGCGGCCGCGCACCGCGCTGCTCGCCGTGTTCGCCGCCGACTGCGTGGTGGAGGTCGGCGGCATCACCCTGCAGGCATGGCGCCGGGTGCCCTCCCACCTCGACATGGAGACGCCCTTCGACACGGCGGTGTCCATGACGCTCGCGGTCGGCGGCGGTGTGCTCGTGGTGCTGCTCACCGGGTTCGCGGTCGCGGCCTTCCGCTACCGGCCGGCGGGTCCCGTGGGCATGCCGGCGGCGGTGCGCGCCGGATTCGCCGTCCTGCTCGTGGCGCTGGCCTCGGGCGCAGCGATGATCGCGCGCGGGGTGGTGCTCACCCGGACCGGCCACCAGGAGGCCGCCTACCGTTCGACGGCCCCGCTGAAGCCACTGCACGCGGTCAGTCTGCACGCCGTGCTGGTCCTGCCTGCGCTGGCCTGGCTGCTGTCCCGTACGTCCTGGAGTGAACGGGCGCGGCGGCGGATCATGACCGCGGCGATCGGCTGCTACGCGACCGCGGTCGCCGCGGCCGGGGTATGGGCGGTCCTCACCTATTGATACCTGTTGAACTTGATACCTATGGATGCCTATTGAGCGCGGCGGGTTCCGGGTGCCGGACGCGGCGGTCGCCGGGTGCGGTGCCGCGCGGTGTGCGGCCCACCGGGCGGCACCGCACCCGGACCCTCGGACGCGGTCTTCAGACGGAGCCTTCCTCCTGCGCCTCCGGCTCCCCCCGCTCCGGGCGCCGCGTCCACTGCGCCCACACCCGCGAGAGAAGACCGGGACCTCTCGACCCGCGCACCGGATGACCCTGTACCCGGGGGTCGTCGGTGACGTCGTACCGCTTCACGTACGCGCCCAGGAACGCCTGCAGCGTGGCGACCGCGGGGATGGCGATCAGCGCGCCGACGGCACCCAGCAGCGCGGTGCCCGCGATGACGGATCCGAACGCGACCGCGGGGTGGATGTCGACGGTCTTCGCGGTGAGCTTGGGCTGCAGCCCGTAGTTCTCGAACTGCTGGTAGATCACGACGAAGATCAGCACCCACAGCGCGTACCAGGGGTCGACCGTGAACGCGATCAGCATGGGCAGCGCACCCGCGAGATACGTGCCGATGGTCGGGATGAACTGGGAGACCAGGCCCACCCAGACGCCCAGGACGGGGGCGTACGGCACGCCCAGGGACTGCAGCAGGATGTAGTGCGCGACCCCGGAGATGAGCGCCATGAGGCCGCGGGAGTACAGGTAGCCGCCCGTCTTGTCCACGGCGATCTCCCAGGCGCGCAGCACCTCCGCCTGGCGGGCGGGCGGCAGCACGGAGCACAGGGCGCGGCGCAGCCGTGGCCCGTCCGCGGCGAAGTAGAACGAGAACAGTGCGACCGTCAGCAGTCGGAACAGGCCGCCGAGCACCTGGGCGGACACGTCGAGCACCCCGGCGGCGCTGGTCTGCGCGTACTTGCGCAGCCAGTCGGAGTGCAGCAGCCCCTCCTGGACGTCGACCCGTCGGATGTCGGTGTGGAACGTGTTGTTGACCCAGTTGATGACCGAGTCGAGGTAGTCGGGGAAATCCTCGACGATCTTGACGATCTGGCCCGCGAGCGCCGAGCCGAGCAGGGTGACGAAACCCGCCGTGAAGACCGCCAGGCCGAGGAAGACCAGGAACGTGGCGAGCCCGCGGCGCAGGCCGCGCGAGGCCATCCAGCTCACCGCGGGCTCGATGGCGAGCGCCAGGAAGAACGCGATGAGGATGTTGATCAGCAGGCCGGTCAGCTGGTGGAAGGCCCAGCTGCCCAGCTGGAACGAGGCGATCAGGGCGAGCGCGAGCACCATGGCACGTGGCAGCCAGCGCGGCATGCGGGCGCGCGCCGGGCTGCCCGCCAAAGGTTGGGCGGGCGGCGTCGCGTCGGGCGGTGATGCGTTCCGGGTGATCTGGGCCGTGTCGTCAGTGGATGCCACGGGGCAAGTCTCGCCCACGGCACCGACAGCCCGCTGCCCCCTCCGGTCTTCGTGACCGATCAGCGCTGTTCCCCGGGTACGTCCATGACGGTGCAGACCACGTGCCACACGTCCTTGGCGGCCCAGCCGGCGTCCAGCGCCTGGTGCACCGTGCGTCCGCCCAGCTCCGCCATCACATGATCGCGCGCGAAGGTGTCGGAGTACCCCGGACCGAAATGGTCCGCCATCCGCTGCCAGAAGACCGTCAACCGCATGATTCCAGTATCCCGCCCCTAGGAGTGGGCCCAGCCGGGTACGGCATGCCGGGAACGCTTTCCGCCCTACGGTCTGACGCATGGCCGAAACCGGAGCTTCCGCACTCTCTCCTGCGCCCTCGGTGCGTTCCCCGCTTTTCCACGCCGAGCACTTCGTCTGGCTTCACGCGCGCGTGCTGGAGCAGCGCCTGTTCGCCCACCATTTCCTGAACGGCGGCGCCGACCCGGTGGAGCGGGCGTTGGACGCCTACCGCAACGAGGACGGCGGGTACGGCCACGCCCTGGAGCCCGATCTGCGCGGCCCGGTCAGCCAGCCGCTGCACACCGGTCACGCGCTGGGCGTGCTGGACGTCATCGGGCGGTGCGGCGGACAGCGGGTGGAGCGTGTGTGCCGCTATCTGACATCGGTGTCCACCCCGGACGGCGCCCTGCCCGCGGTCGATCCCCGCCAGCGTGGCTACCCGACCGCCCCGTACGTCCCGGTCGTGGACCGCCCGCCGAGCGATCTTCTCGCCACCGGTCCGGTGGTCGGCCTGCTGCACCGCAACGAGGTGTGGCACGCCTGGTTGTTCCGGGCCACGGACTTCTGCTGGCGGGCCGTGGAGTCGCTGGAGCCGGCCCGTCCGGGTGAGATCGAGGCGGCGGTGGCCTTCCTGGACGCGGTGCCCGACCGCCCGCGCGCGGAGGCGGCCGCCGATCGGCTGGGCCGCCTGGTGCGGACGCAGCGGCTCGCGACGCCGGCTGCCGACCGCTCGACGGACCGTCCCGTCACGGCGGCCCACCCCTACGGTGAGCAGAGCTTGCGGCGTTTCCCGCACGACTTCGCCCGAACCCCGCGCTCCCTCGCGCGCGCCTGGTTCACCGACGACGAGATGGCACGCTCGCTGGACCTCCTGGCCGCACAGCAGCAGGAGGACGGCGGCTGGCCGAGCCGCGTCCCTCAGTGGGTCCCCGGTAACGCCCTGGAGACCCGTGGCACGGCCACGATCGAGGCCCTGCGGACCCTGCAGGCGCACGGCCGCCCCGTGGGCTGAGCGGTCCGGGGACGGCCGGGCGCGCAGCCCGCGCGACGCGCACGTCCCTGTCGCCTACGCGCGTCCCTTTGCCGTCAGCCGGCCAGGGCGCGCACGCCCGCCGTCACCAGCACGGCCGCCGCGACGACGAGCAGGAACGGTGCGCGCAACAGCAGCACCACGGCCGCCGCCGCAAGCCCCGCGGCCCGGGCGTCCAGCACCAGCGCGTGCCCGTCGGCGAACGTCTGCTGGGCCGTGAGGGCGGCGAGCAGGGCGACGGGCAGCAGGACGGCGAGACGTTTGACGAGCGGCCGCTCCAGTGCGCCCGCGGGCACCAGCAGCCCGGAGAGCTTGACGGCGTAGCAGCCGAGGGCGGTCGCGCCGATGGCTATCCAGATGTTCAACGTACTCGTGCTCCCTCTGTCAACTGATCGGGCAAGTCATCGCGGACTGCACGTCGTCACAGTCCAGAGGTGCTGTCACGGCCCAGAGGCGTCGCCGCGGGCGGCCCGTCCCCTGCGGAGGCCCGCCACGACCAGGACGAGCGGCGCCGCGAGCGCGGCCAGCAGGACCGGTACGCCGGCGGGCAGGACGGGCAGCAGGCCGAGCCCCAGGAGCACCGCGAGGCCCGCCACGGCGCGCTCGGTCACCGACGTGAGCATGGGCGCGAGCAGCGCCAGGAAGACGGCGGGACCGGCCGCGTCGAGGCCCCACGCGTCGGTGTCCCCGATGGCCTCCGCACCCAGTGCGCCGAGCAGCGTGGTGAGGTTCCACAGCACGTACAGGCTGAGCCCGGTGACGAGAAACCCGAGACGGGCGGTGCGCCGGGTCGGCTGCGCCAGTGACACCGCGGTGGTCTCGTCGATCACCCACTGGGCCGCGAACGGCCGCACCACGCGCGCGAGGGCGAGCAGTTGTGACAGCCGCAGCCCGTAGAACGCGTTGCGCGCGCCCAGGAAGAAGGCGCCCGCGGCGGCGGTGAGCGGTCCGCCTCCGGCCGCCAGGGCTCCCACGAGCGCGAACTGGGAGGCGCCGGTGAACACCAGGAGGCTGAGCGCACAGGTCTGCAGCACGCTCAGCCCGGCGCCAGCCGAGGTCACCCCGAAGGCGAACCCGGACAGCCCCACGGCGATTCCGACTCCTAGGGCGTCCCGGACGACGGCGGAATCGGTCTTGTCACCGTTTCCGTCTCCGTCTCCGTCTCCGGGGCGTATGTCTGCGAGAGCTGTCTGTTCTGCCACGCCCCGGACGGTACGGCCGGTCGTCGCCGCGGGTCTTGTACGTTCTTGCGCTCGCGCTGGTACGCCCCGGGCGGAACGCCGACGATCCGGGTGAAATGACGGTTGAGGTGCGGCTGGTCGGTGAATCCGACGGTGACGGCGGCCTCGGCCGGTGTCGTGCCCGCGTCCAGCAGGCGCCGCGCCCGGCGCACCCGGGCGTCGGTCAGCCAGGCGTGCGGCGGCATGCCGTAGACGTCGCGGAACGCCCGCAGCAGGGCGAAGGGACTGGTTCCGAGGCCGGCGGCGAGCTGTTCCAGTGTGGGCGGCTCGGTCATCCGGTCGTCCAGCACGGCACGCGCGCGTGCGGCGGTCCGGGCCCCCGCCGACCGCACCTCGCGCCGGGGCGCCGGCCCACCGTTCAGCCGCAGCAGCCGGGTCACGGCCACCCGCAGCAGGGTGTCCGCGGCCAGCGCGTTGCCCTCGTCCGCGGCGCGGAGCACCTGGTGGACCAGGCCGGCCGCATGGGGGTCGTCGAGGACGGCGCTGATGAAGCCGGGGGTGCCGCGGATCCCGGTGGTCTCGGCCGCTATCCCGGCCACCAGGCCTGGCAACGGGTAGACCGCGCCGTACCGCCAGCCCTCGGGGACGCCCGCCCGGCCGGTGTGCGAGGTCTCCGGGTTGACCAGCGCCAGCGCTCCCGGTCCGACGTACACGTCGGACCCGCGGTGGCGGAACACCTCGACACCGTCCGCGATGGCCGCGATCACGAAGTGCTCGTGGGTGTGCCGGACGAAGGTCTTGTGGATGTAGCGGGCGCGCAGCAGGTCGACACCGGGCAGTTCCTCGTACTGCCAGTGCCGTGCCAGTTCCCCCGGTCCCGCCATGGCAGCATTCTCCGTCACTTCGGCACTTCGGCGCTCCATCGCCCCGGCAGCCCGGCACTCCGGCGTCGGCACCCGCCGCCGACCGCTGGTCACCCCGGCCAACGACTACGTTTACGCAGGTCAGAGCGTTTGTCAGTGCTCGGGTGCAGGATGGACGCATGGTCAGCTCCGCACATCGAGCCCTCGACGGCTTCTCCCCCGCGACCCGCGGCTGGTTCACGGGGGCCTTCTCCGCGCCCACCGCGGCCCAGGCGGGCGCGTGGCAGGCCATCCGGCAGGGCTCGGACGTGCTGGTGGTGGCCCCGACCGGTTCCGGCAAGACGCTGGCCGCGTTCCTCGCCGCTCTGGACCAGTTGGCCTCCACCCCTCCCCCGGCCGACCCGAAGAACCGCTGCCGGGTGCTCTACGTCTCGCCGCTCAAGGCCCTCGCCGTCGACGTCGAGCGCAACCTGCGCAGCCCTCTGACCGGTATCCGGCACGAGTCCGTGCGCCTGGGCCTGCCCGAACCGGAGGTGAAGGTCGGCATCCGCTCCGGTGACACCCCGGCGGCCGAGCGGCGTGCCCTGTCGACACGCCCGCCGGACATCCTGATCACCACTCCCGAGTCCCTGTTCCTGATGCTGACCTCGGCCACCCGGGACGCGCTGACCGGCGTCGAGACGGTGATCCTGGACGAGGTGCACGCGGTCGCAGGTACCAAGCGCGGCGCGCATCTCTCGCTCTCCCTGGAGCGGCTGGACGAACTGCTCCCCAGGCCCGCCCGCCGCATCGGCCTGTCGGCGACCGTCCGGCCGGTGGACGAGGTGGCCCGGTATCTCTCGCCGCGCCGCAAGGCGGAGATCGTGCAGCCGGAGTCCGGCAAGGAGTTCGACCTCTCCGTCGTCGTCCCGGTTGAGGACCTCGGCGAGCTGGCCGGCTCCCCGGTCGCCGACGGCTCCGAGGGCGCGGAGCGGCCGTCGATCTGGCCGCATGTGGAGGAGCGGATCACCGACCTGGTGCAGGCCCACCGGTCGACGATCGTGTTCGCGAACTCCCGGCGCCTCGCCGAGCGCCTGTGCAACCGGCTCAACGAGATCGCCTACGAACGGGCGACCGGGGAGCCCATGGCGGAGCATCACTCCCCCGCCCAGCTGATGGGCGGCTCGGGTGCGGCCCAGGGCGCACCTCCGGTCATCGCGCGCGCCCACCACGGGTCGGTCTCCAAGGAACAGCGTGCCCTCGTCGAGGAGGACCTGAAGGCCGGCCGGCTGCCCGCCGTGGTGGCCACCTCCAGCCTGGAACTGGGCATCGACATGGGCGCGGTCGACCTCGTCGTCCAGGTGGAGTCGCCGCCCTCCGTCGCTTCCGGTCTGCAGCGGGTCGGCCGCGCGGGCCACCAGGTGGGGGCCGTCTCCACCGGGGTGGTCTTCCCGAAGTACCGCGGCGACCTGGTGCAGGCCGCCGTGGTCACCGAGCGGATGCGCACCGGCGCCATCGAGTCGCTGAAGATCCCGGCGAACCCGCTGGACGTCCTCGCCCAGCAGCTGGTCGCCATGACGGCGCTGGACACCTGGCAGTTCGACGATCTGCTGGCCGCCGTGCGCCGCGCCGCGCCGTTCGCGTCACTCCCGGAGTCCGCGTTCACGGCCGTCCTGGACATGCTCGCGGGCCGCTATCCGTCCGACGCCTTCGCCGAACTGCGCCCGCGCGTGGTCTGGGACCGGATCGCGGGGACGATCACCGGCCGCCCCGGCGCGCAACGGCTCGCCGTCACGTCCGGCGGCACCATCCCCGACCGGGGCCTCTTCGGAGTCTTCCTGGCCGGCGCGGACCCCAAGAAGGGTGGCGGCCGGGTCGGCGAACTCGACGAGGAGATGGTCTACGAGTCACGCGTGGGAGACGTCTTCACCCTGGGCACGAGTTCCTGGCGCATCGAGGACATCACACGCGACCGCGTCCTGGTCTCGCCGGCGCCCGGCGTGCCGGGCAGGCTCCCCTTCTGGAAGGGCGACCAGCTCGGCCGCCCGCTCGAACTGGGCCGGGCCGTGGGCGCGTTCCTGCGCGAAGTCGGCTCGCTCCCCAAGGACGACGCCCGGCTGCGGCTGCTCGCCGCGGGACTCGACGCCTGGGCCGCGGACAACGTCCTGTCCTACCTGGACGAGCAGCGCGAGGCATGCGGTCATGTCCCCGACGACCGCACGATCGTCGTGGAGCGCTTCCGCGACGAACTGGGCGACTGGCGTGTCGTCGTCCATTCCCCCTTCGGGGCCCAGGTGCACGCCCCGTGGGCACTCGCGCTGGGTGCCCGCCTGTCCGAGCGCTACGGCATGGACGCGCAGGTCATGCATGCCGACGACGGCATCGTGCTGCGCCTGCCCGACGCCGATCTGATGGGCCTGGACCTGCTCGACCACGAACCTGCGAAGGCGTCCACGGCGTACGACGCCGACCAGGCGCCCGTCGGCGCGGCGGACGTCGCCTTCGACAAGGGCGAGGTGGACCAGGTCGTCACCGACCAGGTGGGCGGCTCTGCGCTGTTCGCTTCCCGGTTCCGCGAGTGCGCCGCCCGCGCCCTGCTGCTGCCGCGCCGCAACCCCGGCCGTCGTACCCCGCTGTGGCAGCAGCGCCAGCGTGCCGCTCAACTGCTCCAGGTCGCGAGCGAGTTCGGCTCGTTCCCGATCGTCCTGGAGGCGGTCCGCGAGTGCCTCCAGGACGTCTTCGACGTCCCCGGGCTGGTCGAGCTGATGGGCGACATCGAGTCCCGCCGGGTCCGCCTGGTCGAGGTCACCACCCCCGAACCGTCGCCGTTCGCACGTTCCCTCCTGTTCGGCTACGTCGCCCAGTTCCTGTACGAGGGGGACTCCCCGCTGGCCGAACGCCGGGCCGCCGCCCTGTCCCTGGACTCGCGGCTGCTGGCCGAGTTGCTGGGCCAGGCGGAGCTGCGCGAACTGCTCGACGCGGAGGTGCTGACCGAGCTGGAGCGGGAGCTCCAGTGGCTCACCGAGGACCGCCGGGTCAAGGACGCCGAGGGCGTGGCCGACCTGCTGCGGCTGCTCGGACCGCTCACCGAGGCCGAGCTTGCCGAGCGCGGCGCCGACCCGCGGTGGGCCGGGGAACTGGCCGCCGCCCGCCGGGCCATCCGGGTCCGGATCGCCGGGGCCGGCCACTGGGCCGCGGTGGAGGACGCGGGCCGCCTGCGCGACGCCCTCGGCACGGCGCTGCCGGTGGGAGTGCCCGAGGCGTTCACCGAACCGGTCAAGGACCCGCTCGGCGACCTCCTCGCCCGGTACGCCCGCACCCATGGCCCGTTCACGTCGGCCGCCGCCGCGGCCCGCTTCGGCCTGGGGGTGGCGGTCACGGAAGGTGCCCTCCAGCGGCTCGCCGCGGGCGGCCGGGTCGTTCAGGGCGAGTTCCATCCCGCGGGGATCGGCCAGGAGTGGTGCGACGCGGCCGTGCTGCGCAGGCTGCGCCGGCGCTCCCTGGCCGCGCTGCGGCACGAGCTGGAGCCGGTCCCGCCGCCCGCGCTCGCGCAGTTCCTGCCGCAGTGGCAGCACATCGGGAGGGGCCACGGTCTGCGCGGCGCCGACGGGCTGGTGCGCGCCGTCGAGCAACTGCAGGGCGCCCCCGTCCCGGCGTCCGCCCTGGAGAAACTGGTCCTGCCGTCGCGCGTGGCGAACTACACCGCGTCGATGCTCGACGAACTCACCTCGGCCGGGGAGATCGTCTGGGCGGGAGCGGGGGCGCTGCCCGGCAAGGACGGCTGGTTGTCGCTGTATCTGGCGGACGCGGCCCCGCTGCTCCTGCCGCCGCCCCACCCCCTGGAGCTGACCGCGCTGCACCAGTCCGTACTGGACACCCTCTCCGGCGGGTACGGCTTGTTCTTCCGGCAGATCGCCGACCAGATCCGCGCCACCACGCACCCCGACGCCACCGATCCCCAACTCGCCGACGCCCTGTGGGACCTGGCCTGGTCCGGGCGGCTCACGAACGACACGCTGGCCCCGATGCGGTCCCTGCTGGGCTCGGGCCGCACGGCGGGTTCCACGGCCCACCGTGCCAAGCGCACGGTGCCACGTGGCCGCTACGGCTCCCTGACGGCCGCCGCCCGGCCCGTCTCCCGGGCGGGCCCGCCGACCGTCGCGGGCCGCTGGTCCGTGCTGCCGCAGCGCGAGCCCGACACCACCGTGCGCGCCCACGCACTGGCCCGTACGCTGCTCGACCGGCACGGTGTGGTCACCCGCGGGGCGGTCGCCGCCGAGGGCGTGGAGGGCGGCTTCTCGGCCGTCTACCGGATCCTGTCCGCGTTCGAGGAGAGCGGCCAGGCCCGGCGCGGCTATGTCGTCGAAGGACTGGGCGCGGCGCAGTTCGCGATGGACGGTGCCGTCGACCGGCTGCGAGCGGTGGCCAACGCCCGGGAGCGTGGCGACGGTCTGCCCGCCGTGCCCGGCTCCGGTAATGGCGGCCGAGAGCCCGAATGGGACGACGCCCATGGCTTCGGCCACGGCGCCTTCCCGGGCGCCGACGCAACCTGGAACGACAACTTCCCGGGCACACTCGCGAACGATGCCTTGCCCGAGGCCTCCCTGGCCCCCGGCCCAACCGGGAACAACGGCCTCCCGCGCTCCGGCGCATCCGAGGCCGACCCCTCACCCGCCGCCTGCGACCAGCCCTCCGCCGCCCTCGGCGCGGACCCCAACTCCTTCGACCCCACCTCCTTCGGCCCGGCCTCCTCCGACCCGACTCCCACCGGATTCGATGCCGCGCACGGACTCGGCACGGCGGGCGCGCCGGACCCGGACGACGGGTTGCCCTGGCCGGCGGACCACCGCCCGGCACCGGGGGACTACGTCTCTCCCAAAGACCTCAGAGATCACCGAGACCCCCGGGACCTCGCCTCACCGGGGCTCGGCGGCCCCCGAGGCGGCCAGGCACTGCCGTACGGTGCCGGATACGGCAACCGCCGTCCCCGTACCCCCGCCTCAGCCTCCGCCCCCGACCGCCGTCCCCGTGCATCCGCCGCCGACGGCCGGGCGGTCGTCCTCGCCGCCGCCGACCCGGCGAACGCCTTCGGATCGGCCCTCCCCTGGCCCGAGCCACCGAGCGGGGCCGGGCACAAACCGGGCCGCAAGGCGGGCTCGCTGGTGGTCCTGGTGGACGGCGAGCTGACGCTCTACATGGAGCGCGGCGGCAAGACCTTGCTGGCCTGGCCCGCCGCTCCGGACACCGAACCCGCCGACGACCCCCGCCTGCACACCGCCGCGGACGCGCTGGCGGCCGCGGCCCGTGCCGACGCCCTCGGCACGATCACGGTGGAACGGATCAACGGCGCCTCGGCCCTGACCTCCCCCATCGGCGCCCTGCTGGAAGGAGCCGGCTTCGTGGCCACCCCACGCGGCCTGCGCCTCAGAGCGTGATCCACGGCGCACCGGCCGGACGGACGACGGATCGACGGCCACACCCCCATGCCCTCCGCCGAGCCGTCCTGGATCGTCCGCCCAGCCACCCCCAGCGTCCGTGCCGCCCCCTCCGCCTCTCACCACGCCCCGCGCCCGGCCCTCGGACACACCGCCCTGCCGTCCGCCCTCCGCCCCGTCACTCCCACCGCCCACCGTGCCACCCTTGACCCATGCCCGAAGGTGACACGGTCTGGCAAGCCGCGAGGCGGCTGCACGACGCGCTCGCGGGACGGGTGCTGACCCGCAGCGACCTGCGGGTGCCCCGGTACGCCACGGTCGATCTCACCGGGCGCACCGTCCTGGACGTCATCCCGCGCGGCAAGCATCTGCTCACCCGTATCGAGGGCGGCCTCACGCTGCACACGCATCTGCGGATGGACGGCGCCTGGCACGTGTACGGCGAGGGCCGGCGCTGGAGCGGCGGCCCGGCCCATCAGATCCGCGTCGTCCTGGGCACCGGGGAGCACACCGCGGTGGGCTACCGCCTGCCGGTCCTGGAACTGCTGCGCACCACCGAGGAATCCCGCGCCGTCGGGCATCTGGGCCCCGACCTGCTGGGCCCCGACTGGGATCCGGGAGCAGCCCTCGCCAACCTCCTCACCGACCCGGCCCGGCCCCTCGGCGAGGCACTGCTCGACCAGCGCAACCTGGCCGGCATCGGCAATGTCTACAAGAGCGAGCTCTGCTTCCTGCTCGGCGTCACCCCGTGGCTCGCCGTGGGCGCCCTGCCCGAGGACCGTGCCGCGCAGCTGCCCGCCCTCGCCAAGCGGCTCCTGGAGGCCAACCGCGACCGGCCGGTCCGCACCACCACGGGCCGGCGCGGCCAGGACCTGTTCGTCTACGGCCGCGCGCCCCGCCCGTGCCTGCGCTGCCACACCCCGGTCCGGGTGGCCGGCCAGGGGGACGGCTCCCGGGAGCGCCCCACCTACTGGTGCCCGGACTGCCAGCGGGGCCCGGCCCCGCAGCCGGGTTCCGCCCCGCTCCGCGGGATCCGCCCCCGCACCAGTAATTGACGAACCGTCAGAAACACTCGTACGGTCGCTCCATGCCCGTCAAGGCGTACGACCTCACCGGACGCACCGCATTCGTCACCGGCGCCGCGAGCGGCATCGGCCGGGCCTCCGCCGTGCTGCTCGCCGAGGCGGGCGCCACCGTGCACTGCGCCGACCGGGACCAGGCCGGCCTGGACGAGACGGCGGACCTGGTCAGGGCCCGGGGCGGCACCGCCCGCATCCACCGGCTGGACGTCACGGACCGGGCGCGGCTGCGGGAGGCCGTGCGATCCTGCGAGCAACTGGACGTGCTGGCGGCGATCGCCGGGATCATGCACAGCAGCCCGGTGCTGGAGACCCGTGACGAGGACCTCGACCGGGTGCTGGCCGTCAACTTCAAGGGCGTCCTCCACGCCTGCCAGGAGGCGGCACGCCTGATGCTCGACCGCGGCTCACGGGGCAGCATCATCACCATGGCCTCCGGCGCCGTCGACACCGGCGGCCCGGGGCTGCTCTGCTACGGCGCGGCGAAAGCAGCCGTGGTGCAGCTCACAAAAACACTGGCGACCGAGGTCGGACGGCACGGCATCCGGGTCAACGCGGTCGCACCGGGCTGGATCCGCACGCCCATGACCGAGCGCCACGACCACGCGGCGCAGGAGCACACCGAGGCGCTGATGTCCCGCATGGCGCCGCTGGGCCGGACCGGCACCGCGGAGGAGATCGCGCACGCCGTGCTGTACCTGGCGTCCGACGCGTCGTCGTTCACGACCGGCCAGATCCTGCGTCCGAACGGTGGCGTCGCGATGCCCTGGTGACGTCGCCGGCCCGCCAGGCGGCCACCCACCGCTCGGGTCCGACGGCTCCCGCGGCGGACGCCTTCGGCATGCAGTGCACCGGCAACAGGCTCAGCCCCCATCCTCCGGCCGCGACGGCGCCTTCCAGGGCGCCCACGTCCGCTCCGAGCACGATGCGCACGACGGCCCACGCCCACACCCCGCCGAGCCCCGCAACCATCCCCCAGCACACTGTCCGCCGCACCATGGGCCCACCTCCAGCCGGACGCTAGAACGCCACCTCACCCGCCGTGCAGGCGCATGGACGGCTCACCGATGCAGCATCGGACCGCACGCGAGTGGCCACCGGGCCGATGGCCACCGCCGACGGGCCTGCCGTCCGCCTGCGGCGGTCCGACCGCGGCGGGCCGACGAGGACGCTCCGCGGCGCCTCGGCCACGGTCCCGGGGGCCGCATCCGGCAGCGGGCTCCTGTCCGACACCAGGCTCCTGGTCCGACGGCACGCTCCTGACGACGTACATCCACAGTCTCCGTAGCCTCCGTCGGCTCGCCCGATTTGAACCTGATCCGAACCCGATCCGCCCCTCCACCATGACCGCCCCACCCAGTACCGGCAAATGGACGTAAAGGGAACACTGACGGCGTAGGGCGCACGGCAGGCGCGCAAGACGGAGGCCCTGACCATGCCCTCCGGGTCTTCCCGGAAGGGCCCGGCCAGGGCCTCCCACGTATCGCGTTACAGGGCCATGCGTGTGAACGTCACGCGGCGACCACGTCCACCGCCTCGGCGGGCGCCTTGATGGTCACCCGTTCCGGTGGCACACCGGTCACCGAGACGGAACCCAGCATCGGGCGAACCGGCGCAGGCACGGACTCGGTGGCCGCGGCAGACTGGGCCAGCTCGGCGAGGGCGAGTTCATCGCTCACTTCTCGCATGAGCTCGGACATCCGTACGTCCAGCGCGTCGCAGATGGCGGAGAGCAGTTCGGAGGAAGCCTCCTTCTGCCCCCGCTCCACCTCGGAGAGATAGCCGAGTGAGACTCGGGCGGACGAGGAGACTTCGCGCAGAGTACGGCCCTGGCGTTGGCGCTGCCGACGCAGCACGTCACCAAGCAGGCGACGGAGCAGAATCATCGGTGGCTCCCTCCTCGGACCGCGTAGCCGCATCCTTCTCGCCCCACCGTACCGCCTTGCGCCGCGGCCGTGCGGGGAGCGATGTCGTGTTCACTCAGGGCTGCAAACATCAAAACCCCCCGTTCTGTTCCGTATCCTGTGCCCGCTCATTCCCGGTCTGTTCGCCCGCAAGCTCCTTCAGAAGCAGCGCGAGTACGCTCCGTACACTCTCCCTACGGATTTCCGCACGTAGGCCGTTCAACCGCAGGGCCTCGACTTTTCCGCCACCGGCAGAACCGGACCCCGGTCCGACGGGCCCGTCGACCGCCACGAACACTGTGCCCACGGGCTGCCCGTCCTGCGGTTCGGGCCCGGCCACGCCGGTCGTTGCGATGCCCCAGTCGGCACCCAGCGCTTTGCGCACCCCGGCCGCCATCTGGGCCGCGACCTGCGGATCCACCGCCCCTCGACGGGCCAGCAGGCCGTCGTCGACGGCCAGCAGCCGGTGCTTCAGATCTGTGGCGTAGGCGGTGACCGATCCCCGGAACGCCTGCGAGGCCCCGGCGACCGCGGTGATCTCGGCCGCCACCAGCCCGCCGGTGAGCGACTCCGCGACGGCGAGCGTCTCGCCCCTCACCGTGAGTAGTCGCAGCACTTCGGCTGCCTCGGAGTTCACGCTTCCGAATCCTCCAGCACCGCCGTGCGCTCGGCCACTCCACGCCTGCGCAGCACCATGGCCTGCCGCACGTAGTCGAGGCCGGTGACGACGGTCAGCACGACCGCCGCCGCCATCACCCAGAACCTCAGGCTGGCCAGCCAGCCCGTCAGCGCCAGCACGTACATCCCCACGGCCACGCCCTGGGTGAGCGTCTTGAGCTTGCCGCCCCGGCTCGCCGGGATGACGCCGTAGCGGATGACCAGGAAGCGCAGCAGGGTGATGCCCAGTTCCCGGCCGAGGATGACGATCGTGACCCACCAGGGCAGATCCCCGAGCGAGGAGAGACAGATCAGCGCGGCCCCCATTATCGCCTTGTCTGCGATGGGGTCGGCGATCTTCCCGAAGTCGGTCACCAGGTCGTAGGTGCGCGCCAGGTGGCCGTCGAACAGGTCCGTGATCATGGCGATGGCGAAGGCGGCCCAGGCCAGCGAGCGCCACGCCGGGTCATAACCGCCGCCGGCCAGCATCAGCGCCACGAAGGCCGGGACGAGGAGCAGCCGGAGCATGGTCAGCAGGTTGGCGACGTTCCAGACGCTGGCCTGGTTGACGGCCGCGGCCGCCAGCTTCCCGGCGCGCGCGGGCAGTGTGCCGCCCTGTGCTCCGGAGGCCGCCGTGCCCGGGAGTCCCCCGTCCGCGGCGGCCGAGGCCCCCTGGGGGCCGCTGGGCCCGCCACCCGCGGCGGATGCCGGGGCTCCCGTCATCTGCCCGTCTCCTCACTCCGCGCGAGCGAGCCCTGCAGCGGCTCGGCCACCAGGTCGACCCCTTCCGTTCCGACCACCTTCGCCTCGACCATACGACCGACGCCCAGGCCCGCGCCGCTCGTGAGCAGCACTTGGCCGTCCGTCTCCGGCGCCTGGTGGGCACCGCGGCCGTACAGCCCGTCCTCGGCGCTCTCGTCGACGGACTCGACGAGCACCTGCACCGTCTCGCCGACGCGTTCCTCGGCCCGCTGCGAGACCAGTTCCTCGGCCAGCCGGGAGATGTGTGCGAGGCGTTCGGCGACGACGTCCTGGTCGAGCTTGTCGTCGAACGTCGCCGCCTCCGTGCCCTCCTCGTCGGAGTAGCCGAACACGCCGATGGCGTCCAGCCGGGCATGGTTCAGGAAGCGCTCCAGCTCGGCGAGGTCGGCCTCGCTCTCGCCGGGGAAGCCGACGATGAAGTTGGAGCGCACGCCGGCCTGCGGGGCCTTGGAGCGGATGGTGTCGAGCAGTTCCAGGAAGCGGTCGGTGTCGCCGAAACGGCGCATGGCGCGCAGCACACCGGGCGCGGAGTGCTGGAAGGACAGGTCGAAGTAGGGGGCGACCTTCGGGGTGGAGGTCAGCACGTCGATCAGCCCGGGGCGCATCTCGGCCGGCTGGAGGTAGCTGACCCGCACCCGCTCGATGCCGTCGACCTCGGCCAGCTCGGGCAGCAGCGACTCCAGCAGGCGGATGTCGCCCAGGTCCTTGCCGTACGAGGTGTTGTTCTCGGAGACCAGCATGATCTCCTTGACGCCCTGCTCGGCCAGCCATCGCGTCTCGTTCAGAACATCGCTCGGGCGGCGTGAGACGAAGGAGCCGCGGAAGGACGGGATCGCGCAGAAGGAGCAGCGCCGGTCGCAGCCGGAGGCGAGCTTGACCGAGGCGACCGGTGAGCCGTCCAGGCGGCGGCGCAGGGGCGCACGCGGGCCCGAGGCCGGGGCGACGCCCTCCGGGAGGTCCGCGGGTCCGTGTCCGGGCAGGGCGACCGAGGCGGCCGACTCCTGGCGCTCGGCGGGGCTGATCGGCAGCAGCTTGCGCCGGTCGCGCGGGGTGTGCGCGGCGTGGATGCCGCCGCTCAGGATGGTCTGCAACCGGTCGGAGATGTCCGCGTAGTCGTCGAAGCCGAGCACGCCGTCCGCCTCGGGAAGGGCCTCGGCCAGGTCCTTGCCGTACCGCTCGGCCATGCAGCCCACCGCCACCACGGCCTGCGTTCTGCCGTGCCCCTTGAGGTCGTTGGCCTCAAGGAGGGCATCGACGGAGTCCTTCTTGGCGGCCTCGACGAAGCCACAGGTGTTGACCACGGCCACGTCGGCGTCCGTGGCGTCCTCGACAAGCTGCCAGCCGTCCGCCTCCAAACGGCCTGCGAGCTCCTCAGAGTCCACCTCGTTACGGGCGCAGCCGAGTGTGACCAGTGCGACGGTACGGCGTTCAGGCATGCGCTCAAGACTACTTTGTCTCACTGACAGCCCACGTCGACGGGGTTGGCCGATCATGGCCAACCCCGTACCCGCGCGCCCCCGGATTGCCGCTAGCCGACCGCCGGATCGCCCTTGGTGTACGTGAGGCGCTCGACGGCGCCCGGCTTGAAGTCGTCCTGGATCTTCTTGCCGTTGACGTAGAGCTGGACGGCCCCGGCGTCGCCGAGGACGAGGTTGATCTTCGAGCCGTCCTGGAAGGTCTTGGATTCGCCCTTCTCCAGCAGGCCGTCGAACAGGATCCGGCCGTTGTGGTCCTTGGCCGAGATCCAGCTCCGGCCGTCGGCGGCGCTCACCTGGACGGTCACCTTGTCCTGCGGGGCGGCCGCGATGGCGCTGTCGGACGGCGCGGGCGTCTGTTCCTGGGAACTGGTCTTCGTCGGCGTCGGGGAGGCGGGGTTGCTGGTCGTGGCCGTGGCGCCCTCGGCGACCTGTGCCTTGTCGCCGTTTCCGCCGTCGCTGCCCTTGAAGGCGGTGAAGCCGACGAAGCCGACCACGGCGACGATCGCGGCGACCATGGCCGCGGTCCAGTTGGGTCCGCGCCGCTCCGGGCGGATACGTTCCGCCTCGAAGAGGGGGGCGGTCGGGGTGGGTGCGGGCCGGCCGCCGTGCTCGGCGTCGTACCGGGCGATCAGCGTGGCCGGATCGAGGTGTACGGCCTTGGCCAGGGTCCGGATGTGCCCGCGGGCGTACACGTCGCCGCCGCACGGGGCGAAGTCGTCGGCCTCGATGGCGTGCACGATGGCGTTACGGACCCGGGTGGCGCTGCTGACGTCATCGACGGTCAGCCCGGCCGCGATGCGCGCCTGGCGGAGGGTACGGCCGACGGAGACTCGGGGTTCCTCGGACACGTCCGGGAACGGACGTTCGTCTTCAGGGAAGTTACCGATGGACACGGGGGCGCCTTTCGAGCGTGTAGCCACCTGTGCTGGAAATTCAGTCTAGGGGGGGTACGAAAGGGTGGGGCAACCGGGCGGTAGGACTTTGTACGCCATCGGTATGGCCGGTCATCCCGATGACGGACCGGGCCCGGACCCCGGACGGGACCCACGCCTGGCCACTCGCTCAACTTGACGTACCACAAAGGCAAACGGTTGCCCGCCGATCTCTAACGGGTGGATCACGGTCATGCCCCACCCGGCTGAATCCAGACCGCCGAACGGACCTTCCCTATCCTTCAGACTCCCCGCGGATCACGGCGAGCACGCCGTCGAGCTCGTCGGGTTTCACCAGAACGTCCCGGGCCTTGGATCCCTCACTGGGCCCGACGACACCGCGGGACTCCATGAGGTCCATGAGCCGGCCCGCCTTGGCGAACCCGACGCGCAGTTTGCGCTGCAGCATCGACGTCGATCCGAACTGCGTGGAGACGACCAGTTCGGCCGCCTGGCAGAGCAGGTCGAGGTCGTCGCCGATGTCCTCGTCGATCTCCTTCTTCTGTTTGGTGCCGACGGTGACGTCGTCCCGGAAGACGGGCGCCATCTGGTCCTTGCAGTGCTGGACCACGGCCGCGACCTCTTCCTCGGTCACGAACGCGCCCTGCAAACGGGTGGGCTTGTTCGCGCCCATCGGCAGGAACAGCCCGTCGCCCTTGCCGATGAGCTTCTCGGCGCCGGGCTGGTCGAGGATGACCCGCGAGTCGGCGAGCGAGGAGGTGGCGAACGCGAGCCGCGAGGGCACGTTCGCCTTGATGAGTCCGGTGACCACGTCGACCGAGGGGCGCTGGGTGGCGAGCACGAGGTGGATGCCGGCGGCGCGCGCGAGCTGGGTGATACGCACGATCGCGTCCTCCACGTCGCGCGGCGCGACCATCATCAGGTCGGCCAGCTCGTCGACGATGACCAGCAGGTACGGGTACGGCTGGAGTTCCCGCTCGCTGCCCTCCGGCACCTTCACCTTGCCGCTGCGCACGGCCGCGTTGAAGTCGTCGATGTGCCGGTAGCCGAAGGCCGCCAGGTCGTCGTAGCGCAGGTCCATCTCGCGCACCACCCACTGGAGCGCCTCGGCCGCCCGCTTCGGGTTGGTGATGATCGGCGTGATCAGGTGCGGGACGCCCTCGTAGGCGGTCAGCTCGACGCGCTTGGGGTCGACCAGGACCATCCGTACGTCCTCCGGGGTCGCCCGCATCAAGATCGAGGTGATCAGGCAGTTGATGCAGGACGACTTGCCGGAACCGGTGGCGCCGGCGACGAGGACGTGCGGCATCTTCGCGGTGTTCGCCATCACGTAGCCGCCCTCGACGTCCTTGCCGAGCGCGACCAGCATCGGATGGTCGTCCTCGGCGGCCTCCGCGAGGCGCAGCACGTCGCCGAGGTTGACCATCTCCCGGTCGGTGTTCGGGATCTCGATGCCGACCGCGGACTTGCCGGGGATGGGGCTGATGATCCGCACGTCCGGGCTGGCGACCGCGTACGCGATGTTCTTGGTGAGCGCGGTGATCCGCTCGACCTTGACGGCGGGGCCCAGTTCGACCTCGTAGCGGGTGACCGTCGGCCCACGGGTGAAGCCGGTGACGGCCGCGTCGACCTTGAACTCCGTGAAGACGTTGGTGAGCGCGGCGACTATGGCGTCGTTGGCCGCGCTGCGCGACTTGCCGGGGCCGCCGCGGGTGAGGAGGTCGAGCGAGGGCAGCGCGTAGGTGATGTCGCCGGCAAGCTGAAGCTGCTCGGCACGCGGCGGCAGGTCGCGGATCTCCTCGGGGGCCGACTTGGTCAGGTCGGGCACGACCGCGTCGGTCTCCAGCCGCTCCTGCTTGGGCCGCGCGGCCGGGACGGGGGTCGGGACCGGCGTCGGGGTGGCCTCCTCCCGGTCGCCCACGCTCACGCCCTGGGTGAGGCCGGCGACCAGCGGCGAGGGCGGCATGCCGTGCATGACGGCGCCGTCGAGGTCGGCCGCGGCCGCCGCGGCGATGTCGACGGCGTCCAGCCGCCGGTCCATCGCGGGCTGCGGTACCGCGGAGCGCCTGGGCCGGCCCTTCCGCTTGGAGAGGGCTTCCTGCTCGGCCCCGTCGGGGTCGTACGCAGGCAGGGCGCCCTGGCGGCCACGGGGGCGCGCGGGCAGGGCGTCGCGCCACTGCTGCTCGTAGCGCTCGTCGTCGGTGGCGTCGTGGCCCTGTTCGCCCTGTTCGTCCTGCGGTTTGTGCAGCACGCCGAGCCGGACGCCGAGCGTCCGCAGCCGCTGCGGGATGGCGTTGACCGGGGTGGCCGTGACGACGAGCAGCCCGAAGACGGTGAGCAGTACGAGCAGTGGCACGGCGAGGACATCGGTCATGGTGTACGACAGCGGGGTCGCCGCCGCCCAGCCGATCAGCCCGCCGGCATCCCTTATCGCCTGCATCCCGGCGCTGCGGGCGGGCGAGCCGCAGGCGATGTGGACCTGTCCGAGCACGCCGATGACCAGCGCGGAGAGGCCGATGACGATACGGCCGTTGGCCTCCGGCTGCTCGGGATGGCGGATGAAGCGCACGGCGATCACCGCGAGCAGTATCGGCACGAGCAGGTCGAGCCGGCCGAACGCACCGGTCACCAGGATCTCGACGAGGTCACCGACCGGGCCGCGCAGATCCGCCCAGGTGCCGGCGGCGACGATCAGCGCGATGCCGAACAGCAGCAGTGCGATACCGTCCTTGCGGTGCGCCGGGTCGAGGTTCTTCGCGCCCTGCCCTATCCCGCGGAAGACGGCGCCGACCGCATGCGCGAGGCCCAGCCAGAGCGCCCGCACGAGCCGGTAGAGGCCCCCGGTGGGACTCGGCGCCGGCTTGGGCGCGGGCTTCTTCGCCACGGCCTTCTTGGCGGGCGCCTTCTTGGCCGGTGCCTTCTTCGCGGCGGCCTTCTTCGCCGGAGCCTTCGCGGGAGCAGCCACCTTCCTGGCGGGCTGCTTCTTCGCTGCGGAGGGACGTGAGGCCATGGATGTGAGATTACCGGGGGAGACGACGGTGGACACGCGTGGCCGGTGCTTCACCCGTTCGTGTCGCCCCTAGTGGGGCACAGAACTGACGCACGCTCATGCGACCGCGGACCGGGCCGGCGTCAGTTCTGCGTCGGCAGCGTCGGGGCACCGCCGCCCGTTCCGGGCTCCAGGGCGTCCAGCGCCCGGCGCAGCCCCGTCAGCTTGCGTTCCAGATGGGCGGCCGTGGCCACCGCAGCCGCGTCAGCGGATTCGTCGTCCAACTGCTTGGACAGCGCCTCGGCCTGCTCCTCCACGGCGGCGAGCCGCGCCGACAGCTCGGCGAGCAGCCCCGCGGACTCCTTGCCCGGCCCGCCGACCGCGCCCTTGCCGCCGCCCTCCAACTGGAGCCGCAGCAGCGCCGCCTGCTCGCGCAGCTGGCAGTTCTTCATGTACAGCTCGACGAACACCGAGACCTTCGCACGCAGCACCCACGGGTCGAAGGGCTTGGAGATGTAGTCGACCGCGCCCGCGGCATAGCCCCGGAAGGTGTGGTGCGGGCCGTGGTTGATCGCGGTCAGGAAGATGATCGGGATGTCCCGGGTCCGCTCCCGCCGCTTGATGTGCGCCGCGGTCTCGAAACCGTCCATGCCCGGCATCTGGACATCCAGCAGAATGACCGCGAAATCGTCCGTGAGCAGTGCCTTGAGCGCTTCCTCCCCGGACGATGCCCGCACCAGTGTCTGATCGAGCGCGGAGAGGATGGCCTCCAGCGCGAGCAGATTCTCCGGCCGGTCATCGACCAGGAGGATCTTGGCCTTCTGCACCATGGCCCGCCCTCCTCGCCCCGGCGGTACACCGGGCGCCGCCCCAGGGGACGACTCCCTTGCGCCGCCCGTCCTTGTGCCGGTCATGGTAGCCGCACCCCGCCCGTCGCCACACCCTGTCACCGCGATGTCACTGTGCACATAGCAGAAACGCAGCGGAAGACCGGAAGGTTCCCCGAAACCCACACCATCACACGGTCTCCTCCCGCATCCACTGATGCATCACCGCCAACAGGTGGTCCGGATCGACCGGCTTGGTGACGTAATCGGACGCCCCGGACTCGATCGCCTTCTCCCGGTCGCCCTTCATCGCCTTCGCGGTCAGCGCAATGATCGGCAACCCGGCGAACTGTGGCATCCGACGGATCGCGGTGGTCGTCGCATAACCGTCCATCTCGGGCATCATGATGTCCATCAGGACGACCGCCACGTCGTCGTGCTGCTCCAGCACCTCGATGCCCTCACGGCCGTTCTCGGCGTACAGCACGGACAGGCCGTGCTGCTCCAGGACACTGGTGAGGGCGAAGACGTTGCGGATGTCGTCGTCGACGATCAGCACCTTCTCGCCGCCGAACCGCACGCCACGGCGCGGCGGCGCCGCCGCCCCCCGCTCCGGTGCCAGCCGCGGCTCGGACCGCTGTTCGGTCTCGGGTGCGCCCCTGCGGCGGCGCCGGAAGAGGGCGGCGGCGCCGTTCTGCGTCTCCTGGTACGACTTCACCTCGGCCGGCGTCTCGATCTCCGCCGCGGACAGCTCGGACAGCTGGTGATCGGCGGAGATCAGATCGCTCACCTGCAGCACCGGCACCGACTGCTGGTAGCCCTGCGGCGGCAGTTCGCTCGGGTGCAGCGGCAGGTACAGCGTGAACGTCGAGCCGCGCCCCGGCTCGCTCTGCGCGTGGATCTCGCCGCCGAGCAACTGCGCGATCTCCCGCGAGATGGACAGCCCGAGACCCGTACCGCCGTACTTGCGACTGGTCGTGCCGTCCGCCTGCTTGAACGCCTCGAAGATGACCCGCATCTTGCTGGCCGCGATGCCGATCCCGGTGTCGGTCACCGAGAAGGCGATCAGCTCCGCGTCCGCGTCGGTGAGCGAACCGGCCTCCAGCAGCTGTTCCCGGACGCCCACCGGAACGTCCGCACCCGCCGTCCGGATCACCAGCTCGACCGACCCGGAGTCGGTGAACTTCACCGCATTCGACAACAGGTTCCGCAGCACCTGCAGGAGGCGCTGCTCGTCGGTGTGCAGCGTGGCCGGCAGCTCCGGAGAGACCCGTACGGACAGGTCCAGCCCCTTCTCCGCGGTCAGCGGCCGGAACGTGGCCTCCACGTAGTCCACCAGCTGGACGAGCGCGATACGCGTCGGAGAGACGTCCATCTTCCCCGCCTCGACCTTCGACAGGTCCAGGATGTCGTTGATCAGCTGGAGCAGGTCGGAGCCGGCCCCGTGGATCGTCTCGGCGAACTCGACCTGCTTGGGCGTGAGGTTGGTGTCGGCGTTGTCGGCGAGCAGCTTGGCGAGGATCAGCAGCGAGTTCAGCGGGGTGCGCAGCTCGTGGGACATGTTGGCCAGGAACTCGCTCTTGTAGCGCATGGAGACCGCGAGCTGCTCGGCACGCTCCTCCAGGACCTGCCGCGCCTCCTCGATCTCGGTGTTCTTGACCTCGATGTCGCGGTTCTGCTGGGCCAGCAGCTCGGCCTTCTCCTCCAGCTCGGCGTTGGACGCCTGGAGCGCCTTCTGCCGGTTCTCCAACTCGGCCGAGCGCTCCCGCAGTTGCTCGGTCAGCTCCTGCGACTGCTTCAGCAGCACCTCGGTCTTGGTGTTCACCGAGATGGTGTTGACGCTGGTCGCGATCATCTCGGCGATCTGGTTGAGGAAGTCCTTCTGGATGTGTGTGAACGGCGTGAAGGACGCCAGCTCGATCACGCCGAGCACCTTGCCCTCGAACAGCACCGGCAGCACGATCACCTGCGCGGGCGGCGCCTCGCCGAGCCCCGAGGAGATCTTCAGATAACCGCTGGGCGCGTTCTCCACCAGGATCGTGCGTTTCTCCTTGGCGGCCGTCCCGATCAGCGCCTCACCGGGGCGGAACGACGTCGGCATGGAGCCCATCGAATAGCCGTACGAACCGAGCATGCGCAGCTCGTACGCGTCCTCGTCCTCGACGTTCCGGTCCTTGCCGTCGACCATCGGCATCGCCAGGAAGAACGCGCCGTGCTGCGCGGAGACCACCGGCGTCAGCTCGCTCATGATCAGCGAGGCGACGTCCTCCAGATCGCGGCGCCCCTGCATCAGCGCCGAGATGCGCGCGAGGTTGCCCTTGAGCCAGTCCTGCTCCTTGTTGGCGATCGTGGTGTCGCGCAGGTTGGCGATCATCTTGTTGATGTAGTCCTGCAGCTCCTGGATCTCGCCGGACGCGTCGACGTCGATCTTCAGGTTCAGGTCGCCACGGGTCACCGCGGTCGCCACCCGCGCGATCGCCCGCACCTGCCGGGTGAGGTTCCCGGCCATCTCGTTCACGGACTCGGTCAGGTCCCGCCAGGTCCCGTCCACGTCGCGCACCCGCGCCTGCCCGCCCAGCTGGCCCTCCGTGCCCACCTCGCGGGCGACCCGGGTGACCTCCTCGGCGAAGCTCGACAACTGGTCGACCATGGTGTTGATCGTCGTCTTGAGTTCGAGGATCTCGCCCCGGGCGTCGATGTCGATCTTCTTCGTCAGGTCGCCCTTGGCGATGGCCGTGGTGACCATGGCGATGTTGCGGACCTGGCCGGTCAGGTTGGACGCCATCCCGTTCACCGACTCGGTGAGGTCCTTCCAGGTGCCCGCCACGCCGGGGACGTGCGCCTGGCCGCCGAGGATGCCGTCCGTGCCCACCTCGCGGGCCACCTTGGTGACCTGGTCGGCGAACGAACTCAGCGTCTTGACCATCGTGTTGATGGTGTCGGCGAGCTGCGCCACCTCGCCGCGCGCCTCGATCGTCACCTGGCGGGTAAGGTCGCCGTTGGCGACGGCCGCCGAGACCTGGGAGATGTTGCGCACCTGCATGGTCAGGTTGTTGGCCATCAGGTTCACGTTGTTGCTGAGGTCCTTCCAGATGCCGGTGACCCCCGGCACGTGCGCCTGGCCGCCGAGGATCCCCTCGGTGCCCACCTCGCGGGCCACCCGGGTCACCTGCTCGGCGAAGGACGACAGCTGGTCGACCATGGTGTTGACCGTGGTGACGAGTTCGAGGATCTCGCCCTTCGCGTCCACCGTGATCTTCTTCGACAGGTCGCCCTTGGCGACCGCGGTGGTGACCTCGGCGATGTTGCGCACCTGGATCGTCAGGTTGTTCGCCATGAAGTTCACGGACTGCGTGAGGTCCTTCCAGGTGCCCGCGACCCCCTGCACCTCGGCCTGGCCGCCGAGCATGCCCTCGGTGCCCACCTCGCGCGCGACGCGCGTGACCTCCTCGGCGAACGACGACAGCTGGTCGACCATCGTGTTCAGGGTGTTCTTCAGCTCCTGGATCTCCCCGCGGGCGTCCACGGTGATCTTCTGGGACAGGTCGCCCCGCGCCACCGCCGTGGCCACCTGGGCGATGTTGCGGACCTGGGCGGTGAGGTTGCCGGCCATGCCGTTCACGGAGTCGGTCAGATCACGCCACACGCCCGCCACGCCGGGTACCTGGGCCTGCCCGCCGAGCCGCCCCTCGGTGCCCACCTCGCGGGCCACCTTGGTGACCTGGTCGGCGAAGGCGGAGAGCTGGTCGACCATCGTGTTGATGGTGTTCTTGAGCTCCAGGATCTCCCCGCGCGCGTCGACGTCGATCTTCTGCGACAGGTCGCCCCGCGCCACCGCCGTCGTCACCTGGGCGATCTGCCGCACCTGGGACGTCAGGTTGCCCGCCATGAAGTTGACGGAGTCCGTCAGCTCCTTCCAGGTGCCCGAGACGCCGTCCACCCGGGCCTGACCGCCGAGGCGGCCCTCGGTGCCCACGTCCCGGGCCATCCTGGTCACCTGGTCGGCGAAGCTCGACAGCTGGTCCACCATGGTGTTCACGGTGTTCTTCAGCTGGAGCATCTCGCCGGAGACATCGACCGTGACCTTCTGCGACAGATCGCCGTTCGCCACCGCCGTCGTCACCTGGGCGATGTTGCGGACCTGCCCGGTGAGGTTGCGGAAGGCGGTGTTGACCGAGTCGGTGAGGTCCTTCCAGGTGCCCGCCGCGCCCGGCACCTGGGCCTGGCCGCCCAGCTCGCCCTCGACGCCGATCTCCCGCGCCACCCGGGTGACCTCGGAGCCGAAGGCCGAGAGCTGGTCCACCATCCCGTTGACGGTGTTCTTCAGCTCCAGCATCTCGCCGGCCACGTCCACGGTGACCTTCTGCGACAGGTCACCGCTCGCCACCGCCGTCGTCACGGCGGCGATGTCCCGCACCTGGATGGTCAGGTTCCGGAACACCGTGTTCACGGAGTCCGTGAGGTCCTTCCAGATCCCCGCGGCACCCGGCACGTTCGCCTGGCCACCGAGCCTGCCCTCCGCGCCGACCTCGCTGGCCACCCGGGTGACCTCGTCGGCGAAGATCCGCAGCGTCTCGGTCATCTGGTTGATCGTCTCGGCGAGCTGCGCGACCTCGCCGCGCGCCGGGACGGTCACCTTCCGTGACAGGTCACCGTTGGCCACCGCCGTCGTGACCTGCGAGATCCCCCGCACCTGGGCGGTCAGGTTGCCCGCCATGGTGTTGACCGAGTCGGTCAGTTCCTTCCACACGCCGGCCACTCCGGGGACCTGGGCCTGGCCGCCGAGGATGCCCTCGGTGCCCACCTCACGCGCGACCCGCGTCACCTCGGACGAGAACGCGGACAACTGCTCCACCATCGTGTTGACGGTGTTCTTCAGCTCCAGCATCTCGCCGGCCACATGGACGGTGACCTTGCGCGACAGATCACCGCGCGCGACCGCCGTGGTCACCAGTGCGATGTCCCTGACCTGCGCGGTCAGCTGACGGGCCATGGTGTTGACCGAGTCCGTGAGGTCCTTCCACGAACCGGACATACCGCGCACCCGGGCCTGACCGCCCAGCTTGCCCTGGGTACCGACCTCGCTGGCCACGCGCGTGACCTCGTCGGTGAACGTGGAGAGCTGGTCGACCAGGTTGTTGACGGTCCGCCCCACCCGCAGGAACTCGCCCCGCAGCGGATGCCCGGTACCGTTCGGCCCGTGCGTGCGCAGTTCCATGCGCGGCGACAGGTCGCCCTCGGCCACCGCGGTCAGGACCCGGCCGACCTCCGAGACGGGCCGTACGAGATCGTCGACGAGCGCGTTCGACGCGTCGATGGCGGCTGCCCAGGAGCCCTCGCAGGCGCCCGTCTCCAGCCGCTCCGTGAGCTTCCCCTCACGTCCGACCATGCGCCGCACCCGGGACAGCTCGCCTGTCAGGTGCATGTTGCGCTCGGCAACCTCGTTGAACACGGCGGCGATCTCCGACATCACCCCGTCGCCGGAAACCGTGAGCCGCTTGCGGAAGTTCCCCTCGCGCATGGCGACGAGGGCCACGTGCAGCCGGTTCAGGGCAGCGGTGTCCACCGTGGTGGTGCCGCCCTGCTTTCCCTGGGAGCGTCCGCGCGTCTCCGTGCTCCGCGTCGCTGCGCCAGACTCCACTGTGTCCCTCCCGCGGGGGTCGACCGTTACTGCCGTGCTCGGGTACCACCGCTCGGCGTACCCATTACTGCGGCGTACCCATTACTGCGGCGCACCGGTTACTCCGGCGTACCGTCTTGCGCAGGGCCTTTCTGCCAGATGTGACCCGGCCGCACCAAGGGCTGCTGCCCCCCGTGCACAGAACACACTCAGCCTGTCCGGACCTTCACAAGAAGCTTGCCCAGTGTTTCACCCTCGCCGAACCAGGCCATAACAGTTCGGCAGTTTGCACATCGTCCGCACACCCGGGGGGCGTAAACACCGGCGACCGGCATTCGTCCGGACCGCGAAGGTAAGTAACCTTGCATGCGGCTGTCCAGCCGCACCGGTCCGGCCGGCCTGGGCGGTGGCACGAGCACGAGCGGGCATCGGAGGGGCGGCCGCACAACCATGACCACCGGACTGATCCCCGGGGGACAGCCCCCGGACCGGCCGAAGGGCACGCGGATGCCGCAGCAGCGCGAGCAGACCGGCCACGCAGTCGTTTCCGTCGACAACCGGCCGAGGAGTTCAGTGATCACCGCGCGCGCGGCCGCCACGTTCGAGCCCGTGGGGCGATCCGTCGCGACCGCCCGGTCCTTCGTCCGCGACACGCTCCAGGGCTGGGGCTTCGCCGACATCGTCGACGACGCCGTGGTCCTCACCAGCGAACTGGTGACCAACGCGGTGGTGCACGCGGGTACGCACGCGGACGTGCTGTGTCTGCGCACCGAGAACGGCGTACGGATCGAGGTCGCCGACCGCTACCCGGAGCGCGAGGTGCCGCTGCAGAGCGCGGCGGTCAACATGGGCAGCCCGGACCGCGAGGGCGGCCGCGGACTCCAGCTGTGCGCGGCCCTGGCCGACCGCTGGGGCGTCGACTACACACCGACGCACAAGAACGTCTGGTTCCAGCTCGACCAGCCGGAGCGCCCGGTCGGCACCCGCACGGCCGGCCCGTCCCTGCCCACCGACCTGCTGCCGCTCGCCGACGGCCGGGTCCGCGTGGCGGTCGTCCAGATCGACCGTGACGGCGCCGTCACGTCCTGGAACGACGACGCCGGGGAACTCTTCGGCTACCACCCCGACCAGGTCACCGGCAAGCCCCTGACCGACTTCGCGGCCTGGCCGCACACCCCCGGCACCAGCACCGGCATCGCGGAGGCGCTGCGTCTCTCCCGCTGGGAGGGCAGTTACGGCATCCGCGGCGCCGACGGCCGGGTCACCCCGGTGTACGCCTCCCACCTGCGGGTGCGCGACACGGGCGGCGATCCGTCCACGGTCTGCCTGCTGGTACGGGACCACGAACGCGCCGTCCTGCAGACCCCGTTGCGCGGCCCGGCCTCCGACACTCCCCCGGCTGCCGACGGCCAGGGCGCCGACCCCTTCGAGGTCTTCATCGGCTCGCCCGCCCCGGACGACCTCGACGGCCTCCTCCAGCGCACGGTGGAGCGCGCCCGCGACATGCTCGACGGCGACTCCGCCTTCCTGCTCCTGGCGACCGACGACGAAACGGAGTTGGAGGTCCGCGCCTCCACCGGCCTGCCCTCGGCCCGGCAGCGCTTCGCACGCGTCCCCGTGGAAGCGGGCCCCGGCCGGTACGGATCGGCCCGGATGCCCGCCGTCCACGACGACCTCGCGGCCGTCCCCGGCGCCGCTCCGCTGCTGGACGGCACCGGCATGCGCTCGGTGGTCACCGTCCCGCTCAAGGTGGAGGGCCGCCTCACGGGCTCCCTCGGCGTCGCCGCGGAGGCGCCCCGCAGATACTCGAACGAGGAGGCCCTGCGCCTCCAGTTCGCCGCCGACCGCATCGCCCTGGCCGTCGAATCGGCCCGTTTGGGCGAGTTGGAGCGGCTGCGACGTGGCTCGCTGAGCTTCCTGGTGGAGGCTTCCGACCTGCTCGCCGGCACCCTCGACCGGGACCAGACGCTCGCCCTGATGGCACAGATGACGGTGCCGACCCTGGCCACGTGGTGCGCCGTCTACACCATCGCCGACCAGGCGTCGGAACCGTACCTGTCGTATGTCCTGCACGAGGACGAGGAACTCATCGACGGCATCAAGTCGTTGCTGTCGAAGGTCCCGCCGCCGGACTCGGTGCCGACCCCCGGCGCGCGAGTCTGGACGGCGCCCGGCGAAGTGGCCCACCAGGCGGCGCTGCGCACGTCCATGCGCAGCCTCGGCCTGAGCGGCGGCCGGCCGCAGCAGATCTCGGCCGGTATCGGCCCCACGCTCGCCACCGCCTCAGCGGTGGGCGGCGAGACGGTCGTCCTGCCGCTCGTGGCCCGCAACCGCGTCATCGGCATGCTGACCCTGGGCAAGCCGACCGACGAGCACTTCCGGCAGGAGATCCTGGAGCTGGCCGAGGACTTGTCCCGCCGGGCCGCCCTGGCCCTGGACAACGCCCGCCTGTACTCGGAGCGCACGGCCATCAGCCAGGCCCTCCAGCGCAGCCTCCTGCCCCCGGGCACCCCCCACATCGACGGCGTCGAGGTGGAGGTCATCTACCGCGCGGCAGGCGAGGGCAACGAGGTCGGCGGCGACTTCTACGACGTCTTCCCGATCAGCGACGGCGCCTACGGCTTCGCCATCGGCGACGTCTGTGGCACGGGCCCCAACGCCGCGGCGGTGACCGGCCTGGCCCGGCACGCACTGCGCCTGCTGGCCCGCGAGGGCCTCAGCGGCCCCGCGGTCCTGGAACGCCTGAACTCGGCCATCCTCGACGAGGGCGCCCGCAGCCGGTTCCTGACACTCCTGTACGGCGAGATGCGCCCGCAGCCGGACGGCAGCGCGGAGTTGAAGGTGGTCTGCGCGGGCCATCCGCTCCCCCTCCGGCTCCGCCAGGACGGCACGGTGGAGGCCGCCGCCGAACCACAGCCGCTGCTCGGCGTCATCGAGGACCTGGAGCTGTACGAGGAGACGGTCACCCTCGACCCGGGCGACGTCCTGCTCTGTGTCACGGACGGTGTCACCGAACGCCGCGAGGGCACCCGCATGCTGGGCGACGACGGACTCGCGGACGTCCTCACGACGTGCACGGGTCTCACGGCCGGTGCGGTCGCGGCACGCATCATGCGCGCGGTGGAACGCTTCGCGTCCGACGCTCCGTCCGACGACATGGCCATCCTGGCGATGCGCGTCCCGGGCCTGCAAACGGACTGAAACGGCCGGACAACACCGCACCGGAAACCCGGGAAACAAGAAAGGGTCCCACCCGACCGGGTGGGACCCTTTCTCATCGGAGCCCCCAAACGGAATCGAACCGTTGACCTTCTCCTTACCATGGAGACGCTCTACCGACTGAGCTATAGGGGCCTGTTGCCTTTTCGAGGTTTCCCCCGGCAACGAAAGAGAGCATACCCCGAACGGAGTCGCGCTCCCAAATTCGTTCCGTGGTCGTTCAGAAAGCGGGCTGAAGCAGACCCCCGAGCACATTGCACGCGGACACGATGCGCTGCATGTCCCGCTTCGTCAGCGTGGCGTCCACGGGCAGCGCCAGCGTCTCGTCCGCGGCACGCTCGGTCTCGGGCAGCGCCACGCACCGGCGGAACTCGGGCAGCCGGTGCACGGGCGTCTTCACCGGCACGCGGCACTCGACTCCCCTGACCCGCACGGCCCGTGCGAAGGCGTCCCGGTCCGGCCGGCCGTTGCCCGGCACGCGAACGACGTACTGCTGGAAGGTGTGCCCGTCCCCGTCGTCGGGGGTCCGTACGCCACGCAGCCTGGCATCGAGATAGGCGGCTCGCTGCCGCCGCTGAGCGATCTCGTCGTACGGCACTTCGGTCTCGGCCCGCTCCAGCACCAGCAGGCCGTGGCGCTGCCCGAGGCCGTGCAACCGGGCCAGGTCCGCCCGCCGTCCGAAGCGGTGGACCACGACCACCGCCGCGGTTCGGGACGTCACCGCAGCCTCCACCGCACAGGCGTCGAGGCAGTACGACACTGGATCTATGTCGGCGAACACCGGAAGAGCACCGGTGCGGGCCACGGCTTCGGTGACTTCGACGTTCCCGAAGGCCGGCACGATGACCTCGTCACCGGCTCCGACACCGGCGGCGCTGAGCAAGGCAGCAGTACCCATGCGTTGGATGCTGGGCGCGCAACGTGAACGTCACGTTACGGCAAACAAAAAAGGGTTGGTCCCTGAATCGAATTCAGGGACCAACCCTCTGCAAAATTAGTTCGGCGGCGTCCTACTCTCCCACAGGGTCCCCCCTGCAGTACCATCGGCGCTGTAAGGCTTAGCTTCCGGGTTCGGAATGTAACC